>NZ_JBVJHB010000016.1:0-249789 GCF_055587045.1 Streptomyces sp. NPDC048671
AAGCCCGCGCCGGCCGTTCCCGTACCGCCGAAGCCGACGCCCACGCCGACTCCCACACCCACGCCCACGCCGACGCCGAAACCGAAGCCCACCCCCCCCGCCCCCCGGCCCCCCCCCCCCCCCCCCCACCCCCCACCCCCCCCCCCCCCCCCCCCCCCCCCCCCCCCCCCCCCCGGCCGCGCCCCCCCCCCCCCCCCCCCCCGGGGCCCCCCCCCCCCCGGCGGGGGGCCGCCCCCCGCTTCTGCGCTTGACGCCCCGGGCTCAGCCCACTCCGGGAACCAGCCGGGCCGGACCGTGCAC
Organism: Streptomyces sp. NPDC048671; assembly: GCF_055587045.1. Taxonomy (NCBI): domain Bacteria; kingdom Bacillati; phylum Actinomycetota; class Actinomycetes; order Kitasatosporales; family Streptomycetaceae; genus Streptomyces; species Streptomyces sp. NPDC048671. The sequence continues at coordinate 301 of NZ_JBVJHB010000016.1, forward strand.
GAGTTCGCCGCCGAGCTTCTTCTGGAGCTTCTTGTCCTGCGGCGTGAGCTTCTGCGGACCGCCGAGCGGCGGCACCCCGCCGACCTTCTGCGCGGGCGACTGGGGTGTCTCGTACTTCCTCGGGGCCGTGGCCAGGGTGATCAGCGTCAGGCCGATCAGCAGCACGGTGAACGCGACCGCCGCCCGCGCCCAGAGCTGCGCCTTGCGCTCGCTGCCGTTACGGATCAGCTCCGGGACCGGCAGCGAGGACGCGGGCTGGGCGAGGGCGAGCGCCCCGAGATGCTCGTGCAGCAGCGCGGACTGCTCGGCCGGTGTCGACGACGCCGCGAGCTCGGGCACCTTCTCGCCGACGGCCGCACGCGCGGTCAGCAGCCGCCCCGCCGCCGCCGGGGTGCTCGCCTCCGTCTCCGCCGCGGTCTCCGGCAGCCCCAGCCCGACCCCGTCGTGGAGCAGCAGCGTGCGACGGTACGAGGGTGGCAGGGCCAGCAGCGCGTCGAGCAGCGCGCGGGGGCCGGGCGCCTCGGGCGGTGGATCGGGGCGCCGGTGTTCGCGGCGCAGCCGGTGCCACGGCGACATGGCGTGCTCGTGGGCGGCCGCCCGTACCCACCCCGCCGGGTCCCGGTCCACGGCTACCTCCGGCCAGCGCTGCCAGGCGAGGTCGAAGGCCTTGCGGACAGCCTCGCGGGAGAGGGCGCGGCGGCCGGTCAGCAGATAGGTCTGGCGGAACAGCGCGGCGGCGGTGTGCCGGTACAGGGCGTCGAACGCCTCGGCGGGCGAGGGCCCGGCCCCGGCCCCGGTCTTGGCTCCGGTCTCGGCCTCGACTCCGGTCTCGGAGACGTCAGAGACCTCAGAGACCCCTGGGACCTCAGAGACCTCAGAGACCTCAGAGGTCCCAGGGGTCTCTGGAGGCTCAGGGGTCTTGAGGAGCTCGGCGGGCTCAGGGGTCTCAGGCGCGTCAACGGCCTCAGCCGCAGCCGCAGCCATGGCACCGACACCGGCACCGGCACTGCCACCCCCACCGGCGTCCTTCGACCATGTGTCCGGGGTCGGGGCGGCCGGTTTGACGTCGTCGGCGGGCGGCGTGGGCGGTGCGTCACCCGTTCCGATGAGCCTGGCGTACGCCTCGCGCTTGCGCCCGCGCGGACTGGTGCGGCCCGTCTCCCAGGCCCGGACCGTGGCCCGGGTGACCCCCACGGCCGCTGCGACCTGCTCCTCACTCAGTGACTTCGCCTCCCGCAGCCTGCGACGCTCCTTGGGCGACGGGAGCGGGTAGGCGGCTGCCGTGCCGGTCGTGCTCTGTGTCATGAGGGCTCTCCGCCCGGCCTGCACTGGGTGAAAAAGTACATAAACGTATATTGAGCGACACGGCGGTCATTCGCCCGTTACATGGAATAAGCGCGTGTCGTTGGGAGCATTCGCGGTGTGACCCAAGTGACCGAACGCAGCCCGTCGTTGTCGGCAGAGCCACGACGGCCTGCCGTACTGGCCTCGGCGCTGCTGCGCGGGGCGCTTGCCGCAGGGCTCGGACTGGGCTCTGTCGCCGCGCTCGTCATGGTGCTGTGGATCAGTTCCCCGGCCTCCGACAGCGGTCCCGGCGAGGCCGTCCACACGGCCGCCGGCCTGTGGCTGCTGGCCCATGGCGCCGAACTGATCAGGAGCGACACCCTGACGGGGACCCCGGCCCCCGTCGGGGTCGTTCCGCTCCTGTTCGCCGCCATGCCGGTCTGGCTGGTGCACCGCGCGGCCAGGGATGTGCTGGAGCCCGACGAGGGACGCGGGGCCCCCTCGCCCGCCGGTGCGTTCGCCCTGGTGACGGGCGGATATCTGCTGGTCGGGGCGCCTGTCGCGCTCTACGTGCGGGGCGCCTCGCTGTCCGTCGAGCCGCTGTCCCTGCTGTTCCCGTCGGCCCTTGTGGTGGCGGGCGCGGCGGCGGCCGGGGTGTGGACGGCCTCCGGGCGCCCGCTCGGACCGCCGCCCTCCTGGGCGCCGGTGCGGCTGCACGAGGCGATGGCTCGCTCCAGGTTCGTCCGGCGGGCAGAGGTGGTGGGCCGGTCCGCGGCGGCCGGGGTGATGGTCCTGCTGGGTAGTGGTGCGCTCGTGGTCGCGGCGGCGCTCGTGTGGCACGCGGATCCGGTCCAGGACTCGTTCCTGCGGCTCTCCGGCGACTGGGTCGGGCGGTGCGCGGTGCTGTTCCTGGCGCTGCTGCTGGTGCCGAACGCGGCGGTGTGGGGTGCGGCGTACGGGCTCGGGCCGGGGTTCGCGCTCGGTACTGCGTCCACGGTCAGCCCGGTCGCCTTCGCGGGCCGCCCGGCGGTGCCGGACTTCCCGCTGCTGGCCGCGATGCCGGCCGAGGGCGCGGGGGCGCCGCTGAACTGGGCGACCGCGGCGGTCCCGGTCGCGGCGGCGCTGACGGTCGCCTGGTTCACCGTACGACGGGCGGCGCCCGCCAACGGGGTGCGCGAGGAGGCGTGGAGCCCGGGGGAGACCGCGTTCACCGCCGCGCTGGGCGCGGTGGGGTGCGGGATCGGCGCCGCGCTGCTGGCGGCGGCCGCCGGGGGGCCGCTCGGGACGCGGGCACTGGCGGAGTTCGGCCCCGTGTGGTGGCTCACGGGGGCGGCGGCCCTCGCGTGGACGGTCGCGCTCGGGGTCCCGTTGGCGCTGTTGCTGCGGGCCTGGCGACTGCGTGCACGTAACGCACCCGAGCAGCCTGCGGTCGAGACGACGACCGGAGCGAATACGGGGAAAGCGGCGGAAGCGGCCGAAGCAACAGGAGCGACAGGAGTGGCAGCAGAGGCGGCCGAGGCAGCCGAGGCGGCCGCGCCCACCGGCCGCAGGTGGTGGCCGCGATGGGGCCGAAAGGCGGAACCGGAACCGGAACCGGAACCGAATGGAGCGGAGGCCGGGGCGGACCCCGTACCCGGCCACGGTCCGGCATCCATGCCCGCACCTGCGCACGTGCCCGCATCCACATCCGCGTCCTCATCGGGCGGGACCGCCGGGACCGCCGGGACCGGCGTGGGCGACCCGGGCGCCGAGGGCACCGAGGGCGGCGAGCTGTACGACTTCCTGCCGACCGGTCCCTGGCACGCGAGGGCGGCCGACGAACGGGTGGACCGGCCGGCGGATGCCGGACCGGTCCACCCGTCGGACGCTACTTCTTGACGCCGAAGATGGGTTCCAGCGGCTTCGGCAGCAGATCGTTGCAGGACACCTGGCCCGACTTGGTGAGCGCGTCGTTCACGCAGGTGTAGTAGTCCCGGTAGACCAGCTGCACCGTGAACGACGTCGCGACGATCGACAGAGCGATCAGCGCCGTCACCAGGCCGCTGACCGCGGCGGTCGTCTGCTGCCGGCTGCCGCGCTGAGCGAAGGTGCCGCCCGGTGCGGCAGCGGACCCCGGAGTGGGGGCCGTGGGGGCCGGGCCGGCAGCGATACCGGGCCCGGTGCCCTGCCCCTGGGCACCGGCATTGGCATCGGCATGCGCGCCGGTGGCCGCGTCCGAGGGCCATCCGGCCGCCGTCCCGCCTGTCGTTGACGGTTCCTTCAGTTTGGCCCGGAGTGCGCTGATGGACCAGTAGGTGGCGAGCGCGCCCAGCAGCAGGGCGATCTCCGGGAGATCGAAGATCGCGAAGAAGAAGGCCCACATGCCGGCGAGCAGTGAGTAGCGCGCCCGGCGCTGGATGGGGTCGGTCGGGTCCCAGCGCGTACCGCCGGGCTTGCCCTCCGGGCCGCCCCGGCCGCCACCCTGTCCGTTCGGTTTCGTGGTGCCGGTGGGCCGCCCGCCGAAGTCGCCGCTCTGGCGTCCGGGCTGGCGGCTGCTCCACTGGCTGCCCCAGACGGGCCGGTTGTCGGGGGAGCCGCCCTCGGGCGCGTCCCCGCCTTCCCCGTTGTTCTCGCCGTTCTCGCCGTTGCCGTCGGTACCGCCGTTGACCGGGTGGCGCGGCTGCCACGGCTGGTTGGGGCGATTCTCGGGCGGCGGCGCGAAGGGGTTGTCGTTCTCAGGACCGGCCCCCGAGGACCCGGAGGACCCCGACGGCGAGGAGGAGGGGGACGAGGAAGAGGGAGAGGAGGAAGAAGAGGAAGAGGAGCCCGGCGTGGGGGACTGGCGCTCCCGCATCAGCAGTGAGGTCCGCTCGGGCAGCGGGTGGCGGAAGGCCGTGCGGCGGCGTCGGTCCGGCATATGGTGAACGTCTTCCCCATCTCGTCATTTCCGCCCTGCGGACGGTTCGCTGTCACCTGACGCTACCTCCCGGCAGGGAGGGGCCGAAAGCTGGGCGTGCATGCGCGGTGGCCCACAGCCGCCGCCCGGAGCGCCCGCTCCCGCCCTAGCCGGAGCGCCACCGGCCCCTCACCCCCGTCAGGCAGGGGCCTCGCGAGGTGCCGGTATCGTTGCTGACGGTCGACTCGTTCGTAGAGTTCCCCGTATCGGGGGGCATGCTTCTTTCGTACGACCGTACAAACAGCATGGCCGCCGTGGCGCACCTCCCGCAATGCGGCAGGCGGTGCGGCCGCTTCGAACCGCTCCACACGCGAGAAAGGGCCCAGCCGTGGCCTCCCCGCTCTCCTCCGCCGCCCCGGCCCGACTGGTCGTGCTGGTCTCCGGTTCCGGTACGAACCTCCAAGCCCTGCTCGACGCGATCGGTGACGACCCCGAGGGGTACGGCGCACAGGTCGTCGCGGTCGGTGCGGACCGTGACGGCATCGCCGGTCTGGAACGGGCCGAACAAGCCGGAATCCCCACTTTCGTGTGCCGGGTCAAGGACCACGCGTCACGCGCGCAGTGGGATGCCGCGCTCGCCGCGGCCACCGCCGCGCACCGCCCGGACCTCGTCGTGTCCGCGGGGTTCATGAAGATCGTGGGCAAGGAGTTCCTCGCCGGGTTCGGCGGCCGGTTCATCAACACCCACCCCGCCCTGCTCCCGAGCTTTCCCGGTGCCCACGGCGTACGTGACGCGCTCGCGTACGGCGTGAAGGTCACCGGGTGCACCGTCCACTTCGTCGACGACGGCGTCGACACCGGTCCGATCATCGCGCAGGGCGTGGTCGAGGTGACCGAGGAGGACACCCCGGAGGGCGAAGCGGCTCTCCACGAACGCATCAAGGAAGTCGAGCGCAAGCTGCTCGTCGAGGCCGTGGGGCGGCTCGCCCGTGACGGCTATCGCATTGAGGGACGAAAGGTTCATCTCGAACATGTCGGTGAATAAGCCCATCCGCCGCGCCCTGGTCAGTGTCTACGACAAGACCGGGCTCGAAGACCTCGCCCGCGGTCTGCACGAGGCCGGTGTCGAGCTGGTCTCCACCGGTTCCACCGCCGGGAGGATCGCGGCCGCCGGAGTGCCGGTCACCAAGGTCGAGGAGCTCACCGGCTTCCCCGAGTGCCTCGACGGCCGCGTCAAGACGCTGCACCCCCGCGTCCACGCCGGCATCCTGGCCGACCTCCGCCTCGACGCGCACCGCGAGCAGCTCGCCGAGCTGGGCGTGGAGCCGTTCGACCTGGTGGTCGTCAACCTCTACCCGTTCAAGGAGACCGTCGCCTCCGGCGCCTCGGCCGACGAGTGCGTGGAGCAGATCGACATCGGCGGCCCCTCGATGGTCCGCGCCGCCGCCAAGAACCACCCGTCGGTTGCCGTCGTCACCAGCCCCGAGCGGTACGCCGACGTGCTCACCGCGGTCAAGGCGGGCGGCTTCGACCTGACCGCCCGCAAGCGGCTCGCCGCCGAGGCCTTCCAGCACACCGCCGCGTACGACGTGGCCGTCGCCTCCTGGTTCGCCGCCGACTACGCCGCCGCCGACGACTCGGACTTCCCCGACTTCTTCGGTACGACGTACGAGCGCCAGAACGTCCTGCGCTACGGCGAGAACCCGCACCAGCCCGCCGCGCTCTACACCTCCGGCGCCGGCGGCCTGGCCGGTGCCGAGCAGTTGCACGGCAAGGAGATGTCGTACAACAACTACACGGACACCGACGCCGCGCGCCGGGCCGCGTACGACCACGCCGAGCCGTGCGTCGCGATCATCAAGCACGCCAACCCGTGCGGCATCGCGATCGCCGACGACGTCGCCGAGGCGCACCGCAACGCGCACGCCTGCGACCCGCTGTCGGCGTACGGCGGTGTCATCGCCGTCAACCGTCCGGTGACCGTCGCCATGGCCGAGCAGGTCGCGGAGATCTTCACCGAGGTCATCGTCGCCCCGGCGTACGAGGACGGCGCGGTCGAGGTCCTGTCCCGCAAGAAGAACATCCGCGTGCTGCGCTGTCCCGAGGCCCCGTCGGCCGAGGTCGAGGTCAAGCCGATCGACGGCGGCGCGCTGCTCCAGGTCACCGACCGCCTCCAGGCGGACGGCGACGACCCGGCCAACTGGACGCTCGCCACCGGCGAGGCGCTGACCGCCGACGAGCTGGCGGAGCTCTCCTTCGCCTGGAAGGCGTGCCGCGCGGTCAAGTCCAACGCGATCCTGCTCGCCAGGGACGGCGCCTCGGTCGGCGTCGGCATGGGCCAGGTCAACCGCGTCGACTCCGCGAAGCTCGCCGTCGAGCGGGCGGGCGAGGAGCGGGCGCGGGGCGCGTACGCGGCCTCCGACGCCTTCTTCCCCTTCCCCGACGGGCTGGAGATCCTGACCGCGGCCGGTATCAAGGCCGTGGCCCAGCCGGGCGGTTCGGTCCGCGACGAGCTGGTGGTCGAGGCCGCGAAGAAGGCGGGCGTGACGATGTACTTCACCGGCACCCGGCACTTCTTCCACTGACACGAGCCGCACCCGGGTGGCCCGGGTAGCACCGAAGGCCGCCGATTCCCCGGAACGTACGGGGAATCGGCGGCCTTCGCGGGTGGTGAGGGTGGTTACAGCTTCAGCATGCTCACTTCGTCTTGACGACGATCGTGGCGGCGGCGCGGTCGTGCCAGCCCTGGAGCTTGCCCGAGTTGTCGAAGAAGGGGGAGAGGTAGACCAGCAGCGTACCGAGACCGCAGAAGAGCGAGCCGACCATCGGGATGATCCAGCGGATGAAGCCCGCACCCAGGCCGGGGGCCTGGCCGGTGCTCTCCTTGATGACCTTGACGTTGAGGACCATCTTGCCGAGCGTGGCGCCCCAGATGGAGACCATCAGCCATTCGTAGAGCAGTGCTATCAGCGCGAACACGGCGACGAAGCCGAGGAAGCCCGCGAGGATGCCGACGCTGGCCGAGGCCGCGTCGTTGACGCACTGGGTGTGGGCGGCGGTGCCGTACGCGGTGCTGCTGCAGTCGTCGACGGTCTTCGAGGCGCCCACGAGGCCCGCGATGCCGATCGCCGAGAAGATCGCGTAGAGGATGCCGTACGCGACGCCGTCCAGCGCACGCGCGCCCAGGCGGCGCCCCATCGTGGCGAGTTCGACGGTGCCGAGGCTCGGGACGTTGATGTAGCCGTTGTTGGCCTGGAGGGTGCCGCCCGGCTGCTGGGGCGGGTAGCCGTAGCCGGGCTGGCCCTGCGGCGGAACGCCGGGCTGCTGCTGCGGGTAGCCGTAACCGGGCTGCCCCTGCGGCGGAACGCCCTGCGGAGCCTGCTGCGGGTAGCCGTATCCCGGCTGGCCCTGCGGCGGCTGGCCTTGCGGCGGCTGACCGGGCTGCTGGCCGGGCTGCTTGCCGTAAGGGTTGTTCGGGTTCGGGTCGCCGAAGCTCATCTGGGTGTTTCCTCCAACGGACATACGGGGACGAATGCGGCCGCGCGGAGGAAAGAAAACATCAGCGGTCCGCCCCCCGGGTACTTCTGCGGCACTGCGGCCTTCATCGTTATAAGCGGGATGTAAGTTTGTCTAGCCGCGGTGCGAGAAGTTGTCCAAGTGCAACCTTGTGTCCACGGCCGGTACCTGTAATTGGTCCCGGGGTGGGTCATCCGCGAGAATGCCCGCATGACTGCCCAGATTCTCGATGGCAAAGCCACCGCAGCCGTGATCAAGTCCGATCTCACCGCCCGCGTGGCGGCCCTCAAGGCCCGGGGTGTCACCCCCGGCCTGGGAACCCTGCTGGTGGGGGATGACCCAGGCAGCAGGTGGTATGTGAACGGCAAGCACCGCGACTGCGCGCAGGTCGGCATCGGCTCGATTCAGCGCGAACTCCCCGACACCGCCACCCAGGAGGAGATCGAGGACGTCGTACGGGAACTCAACGCCGATCCCGAGTGCACGGGTTACATCGTGCAGCTCCCCCTTCCCAAGGGGATCGACACCAACCGCGTTCTGGAACTGATGGATCCGGCCAAGGATGCCGACGGCCTCCACCCGATGAGCCTCGGCCGGCTCGTCCTCAACGAGACGGGACCGCTGCCCTGCACCCCGCAGGGTGTCGTCCAGCTGCTCCGCCACCACGGTGTGGAGATCAACGGGGCACATGTCGTGGTCGTCGGACGCGGAGTCACCATCGGCCGGTCGATCCCGCTGCTGCTGACCCGCAAGTCGGAGAACGCCACGGTCACCCAGTGCCACACCGGTACCCGTGACCTCTCCGCCCACCTGCGGCAGGCCGACATCATCGTCGCGGCCGCCGGTGTGCCGCACATCATCAAGCCCGAGGACGTGAAGCCGGGCGCGGCCGTGCTCGACGTCGGCGTCAGCCGGGACGAGAACGGCAAGATCGTCGGCGATGTCCACCCGGGCGTGGCCGAGGTCGCCGCGTGGATCTCGCCGAACCCGGGCGGTGTCGGCCCGATGACCCGCGCCCAGTTGCTCGTCAACGTGGTCGAGGCGGCCGAGCGCGACTCCGTCCCGTCCGCGGGCTGATCCGAACCGGAAGGAACCCCATGGGTGCTGGTACGAGTCCGGCCGACCGGGCCGCTGCTGCGGACGGGCCGGTCGCCGAGCAGTCCGAGGTCCCGGACGGGGTCCCGGACGGGGTCCCCGCCGACGCCTTGGCCGCCGACGCCGCTGACGCCCCGGCCGACGAGGGGGCGTCGGCGGCGCCGGGCGACGGTTCGGACGCCCGCACCGGCAGCCACCTGGCACCCGGTCCCGCGGCGGGCCGGTCGCGGGCGGCGGCCTCGCTCACCCAGGACACCGCGCGCCCCGAGGGCGGCGGCCGGGCGGCGGGCGGGGACGCCCCGGCACCCGCCCGTCAGTGGCCGTTGCTCACGGTGCTCGGCACGGCCGCGATCGGCCTGCTGATCGTGGCCTCCGACCCCTTCGAGGGGGCCTTCCGGATCGGCACGATACTGATCGGCGTGGCGCTCATCGGGGGCGCGGTGCTCCGCCTGGTGATCCCCTCGGTGGGCATGCTCGCGGTGCGCTCCCGCTTCACGGACCTGGTGACGTACGGACTGCTGGGCGTCCTCATCGTGATGCTCTCGATGATGGCGCAGCCCAAGCCGTGGCTGGACATCCCGTTCCTGGAGAACGCGGTCCACTTCACGATCCGCTGATCCCGTAAGGCCGGCATGATCCGGACGAGACGCCCTGGGGCCGCATACCGGTGCCCGTCCCCTCCCCCGAGAAGGGACGGACGCCGGAGGCGGGGCACGCTCGGAGCGAAAAGCTCCGGAATGCGGCGAGTTGAGCGGCCTTGCCCCGTCCTGACTCCAGCCTTGTCGTTGGGGGAGGTCTGTTCAAGGGATGGCTGTGGCCTGTGGCACGGAAGTGACCATTCCGCCACGGTGTGATCGTCAGGCAACGATGGCAGACTGGCCCGGCAGGCGAGCAGGCGGCAGGCGGCAGGGCGAGGCAGGCGAGCAGGGCGAGGCAGGGGCGCGCGCGGGGGGTGTGTGCCGGGCTTCCGAGTGCAACCGTGCGCTCTCGCCCCTGGAACTGGCGGCCTGCGTTCGCGCATCTCCCTGGGTAGTCCGGCAGCGGAAGACCACCGGTCCCGGACAGGGGGAGAGCGGCGTGCGATGCGCCGGCGCGTTCGGGGGCGGCGGAAGCCGAAACGACGTGAAGTGGGAATGGGAAGCAGGGGGAAGTAATGCCTCGTTGGAAGGCACTGCCGGAGGATCTCGACCCACAGGTCAGGGAGTTCGCCGGCCAGCTGCGCAGGCTCGTCGACCGCAGCGGTCTGAGCCTCTCCGCGGTGGCCGACCGCACGGGGTACAGCAAGACGTCGTGGGAGCGGTATCTGAACGGGCGGCTGCTCGCCCCCAGGGGCGCGATCGTCGCGCTGGCCGAGGTGACGGGCGCCAACCACGTACATCTGAACACCATGTGGGAGCTGACGGAACGGGCCTGGAGCCGTGCCGAGATGCGCCACGACATGACGATGGAAGGCATGCGGATAGTCCAGGCGCGTGCCGCGCTCGGCGAGACCGCACAGCCGTCGCGCGGTCACGGCAGGAGCCGCCCCTCCGGTTCCGTCGGCACGGCCGAGGGCGCTGCGGGCGCGGCGGGCGCGAGTGACGGGGGCCGCTCGTCGTCCGTACCGGTCCAGCGCGGGACCGTTCCGCAGGTGCCCGAGCAGCCGCACGCCTGGCCGGGCCAGCCGATGGGCGCGGGGCCCGACCAGCCGCCCGCGCACCGTGGCAGTGGCGGCAGCCGTGAGGGTGGCCGCGGACGTCGCCGTGACGGCGGCCGCCGCAAACAGCTCGTGGTCGCCGCGGCCGCGGTGGCTGTCCTGCTGGCGGTGACCGGCGTCGTCCTGCTGACCGGTTCGGGTGGCGACCCCGACGCCGACAAGGCCGCCGCCCCTTCCCCGACGCCGACGACCACCGCGTCGGAACTGCCGGCCGGGGTCGGGTGCAGCGGCTCCGACTGCACGGGACAGGACCCCGAGGACATGGGCTGCGGCGGCGAGTACGTCCGTACGGTCTCCAGCGCCACGGTCGGCGGAAGCGTCGTCGAGGTGCGCTACAGCAAGACCTGCGGGGCGGCGTGGGCCCGGATCACCAAGGCGGCCACCGGCGACACCGTACGGATCAGCGCGGGCGGTGCGGGCCAGGACGGCACGGTCTCCGCCGCCGCGGACACGTACACCCCGATGGTCGCCGTGAAGCGGATCGCCGACGTCAAGGCGTGCGCCACCCTCGCCACCGGCACGAAGGGGTGTACGGCCGAAGCGTCCGGGTGAGCGGGGGGGTGCGGGGGCGCGGGTGCCGTCAGTGAGCCGGTAAGCGGGGAGTGACCGGTTGTGTGCGGTGCCACAGGGGGCCGAGCGGCCGCGGGGTTCCGGGTCGGATAGCCTGATCGCTGGATATCTCTTCACATCAAGATTCAGGGATGTCCAGCACCAGGGGCCAGGAGCCCCCACCGCCAGCTGTCTAACGGAGATCGCCATGACCCGCACTCCCGTGAATGTCACCGTGACCGGCGCAGCCGGCCAGATCGGCTACGCGCTGCTCTTCCGCATCGCCTCCGGCCACCTGCTCGGCCCGGACGTGCCGGTCAACCTGCGTCTCCTGGAGATCCCGCAGGGTCTGAAGGCCGCCGAGGGCACCGCGATGGAGCTCGACGACTGCGCCTTCCCGCTGCTGCGCGACATCGAGATCACCGCCGACGCCAATGTCGGCTTCGCCGGTGCCAACGTCGCCCTGCTCGTCGGTGCCCGCCCGCGCACCAAGGGCATGGAGCGCGGCGACCTGCTCTCCGCCAACGGCGGCATCTTCAAGCCGCAGGGCAAGGCGATCAACGACAACGCCGCGGACGACATCAAGGTCCTCGTCGTCGGCAACCCGGCCAACACCAACGCGCTCATCGCGCAGGCCGCCGCCCCGGACGTACCGGCCGAGCGCTTCACCGCGATGACCCGCCTCGACCACAACCGCGCGATCTCGCAGCTGGCCGCCAAGACCGGTGCCGCCGTCTCCGACATCAAGAAGCTGACGATCTGGGGCAACCACTCGGCCACCCAGTACCCGGACATCTTCCACGCGGAGATCGCCGGCAAGAACGCCGCCGAGCTCGTCAACGACGAGGCCTGGCTGGGCGACACCTTCATCCCGACCGTCGCCAAGCGCGGCGCCGCGATCATCGAGGCCCGTGGCGCGTCCTCGGCCGCCTCCGCCGCGAACGCCGCCATCGACCACGTGCACACCTGGGTCAACGGCACCGCCGCCGGCGACTGGACCTCCATGGGTATCCCGTCGGACGGCTCCTACGGCGTTCCCGAGGGCATCATCTCGTCCTTCCCGGTCACCACCGAGAACGGCACGTACAAGATCGTCCAGGGTCTGGACATCAACGAGTTCTCCCGTGCGCGCATCGACGCGTCGGTGAAGGAGCTCACCGAGGAGCGCGACGCGGTCCGCGAGCTCGGCCTCATCTGATCCGCCTCGTCTGATCCACCGCCCGTTCGCGGGTACGCCGACGCCCCCGACACAGCGTTCAGCCGCTGTCTGCCGGGGGCGTTCGCGTTTTTCGCGAGTACGGGAGCCGGGGCTCAGGCCGTCCGCAGGCCGTCGGCGATCCCGCGTACGGCGGCCATGGCCCGGTGCTGGAGACCGGGGCCGAAGGTGATCCGGGCGGCGCCCAGTTCCCCGAGCCGGCGCGGGCCCGGACCGTCCGGCCCGGCCAGCGCGTTGAGCGGTACGGGTACGGCGGCGGCCAGACGGGGCAGCGCCTCGGCCGGGGCGCCGATCGGGTAGACGCAGTCCGCGCCCGAGGCCACGTACAGCAGAGCCCGGCGCACGGTCTCCGCCTCCTGGTCCGTGCCCGCCGGAACGCCGCGGACATAGGTGTCGACGCGGGCGTTGACGAAGAGCCGGTCCCCGGCCGCCGCCCGTACCTCCGCCAGCCGGTCCGCCTGCCACCGCGGATCCATCAGGACACCGTCCACGGAGTCCTCCAGGTTGCAGCCGACGGCCCCGGTGGCGAGCAGCCGTTCCACCAGCTCCTTGGGCGCCAGCCCGTACCCCGCCTCGATATCGGCCGACACGGGGACGGCGACTGCGCGGGCGATCCGCGTCACCGCGGCGAACATCTCGGCCGCGGGCGTCCGGCCGTCCTCGTACCCGAGCGACGCCGCGACGCCCGCGCTCGGCGTGGCCAGGGCCGGGAATCCCGCATCGGCGAAGACGCGGGCGCTCGCCGCGTCCCACGGGCCGGGCAGGACCAGGGGATCGCCTGCGGTGCGGCCGTGGTGCAGCGCGCGGAGGTCGGACGCGGTCATCGCGGTGGCTCCTGAGTCGGATCGGGGGTGCAGGGTGGGCGGATCAGCGGTTGTCGCCGGGCGTGTAGTGGCCCGGGACCATTCGGGTGGTCACGGCGAACCGGTTCCAGGCGTTGATCGTGATGATCGCGGCGATGAGGTGGGCGAGCTCCGCCTCGTCGAAGTGCTTCGCGGCCTTCGCGTACACCTCGTCCGGCACGAAACCGTCGGTCAGGACGGTCACCGCCTCGGTCAGCTCGATCGCCGCGATCTCCTTCGGCGTGTAGAAGTGCTGCGACTCCTCCCAGGCGCTGAGCTGCACGATCCGCTGGACGGACTCACCCGCCGCGAGCGCGTCCTTGGTGTGCATGTCCAGGCAGAACGCGCAGTGGTTGAGCTGCGAGGACCGGATCTTCACCAGCTCGGCCACGACCGGGTCGAGCCCCTTGCGGGACGCGGCCTCCATGCGGGCCATCGCCTTGTAGACGTCGGGAGCGTGCTCGACCCACTGCATGCGGGGCGTGTGCTCGGTGGTGTACTCGGACGTTGCGTGGCTGTGCTCGTTCGTCGTCATGCATACGACGCTACGCCGTGGGTGGCGCAGCGGTATGGTCCATTTTCATGACGGATCCCTGGGCCACCTTCGGTGCCGACCTGCACATCGACCCGACCGGCGCCACCGGAGTGCGGGCCGGACTCATGGAGGCCCTGCGCGAGGCGGCCCGGACGGGGCGACTGGCACCGGGAACCCGGCTGCCGTCCTCCCGCACCCTCGCGGCCGACCTCGGCATCGCCCGCAACACGGTCGCCGACGCCTACGCGGAACTGGTCGCCGAGGGCTGGCTCACCGCCCGGCAGGGCTCCGGCACCCGGGTCGCGCAGCGCGCCGAGCCGCGCCGGGCGTCGGCCAGGGCGCCGCGCTCCCGGCCGCCGCGCACCAGCCCCGCCTACAGCCTGCTCCCCGGCTCGCCCGACCTGTCGACGTTCCCGCGCGCCGAGTGGCTCAAGGCCGCCCGGCGCGCCCTCGCCGCGGCACCCAACGAGGCCCTCGGATACGGCGATCCGCGCGGCCGCATCGAACTGCGCACCGTGCTCGCCGGCTATCTGTCACGGGCCCGCGGCGTGTACGCGGACCCCGACCGCATCGTCGTCTGCTCCGGCTTCGTCCACGGACTGATGCTGATGGGGAAGGTGCTGCGGGAGCGCCGGGTGCGGGAGGTGGCCGTCGAGTCGTACGGCCTCGATGTGCACACCCGCCTCCTCACCGAGGCCGGGCTGCGCACCCCCTGCCTACCGCTCGACGAACTCGGCTCCAGAACCGGCGAACTGCCCCGGATACGGGGCGCGGGCGCGGTGCTGCTGACACCCGCGCACCAGTTCCCGACCGGGGTGCCGCTCCACCCCGACCGGCGGGCCGCCGCCGTCGACTGGGCCCGGAGCACCGGCGGCCTGATCCTGGAGGACGACTACGATGGAGAGTTCCGCTACGACCGCCAGCCGGTCGGCGCCCTCCAGGGACTGGACCCCGAACACGTCGTGTACCTCGGCACGGCCAGCAAGTCCCTGGCACCGGGGCTGCGGCTGGGCTGGATGGTCGTCCCGCAGGCGCTGGTGGGCGAGGTGACCGCGGCCAAGGGGCTGAGCGACTGGGCATCCAGCGCGCTGGACCAGCTGACGCTCGCGGAGTTCATAGCCTCCGGCGCGTACGACCGGCATGTGCGCTCCATGCGGCTGCGCTACCGCAACCGCCGCGACCAACTGGTCGCGGCGCTGGCGGAACGGGCCCCGTCCATCAAGGTCAGCGGGATCGCCGCAGGGATGCACGCCGTACTCGAACTCCCGGAGGGAAGCGAGGCGGACGTGGTCCGGTCGGCGGCCTGGCAGGGGCTGGTGGTGGAAGGCCTGTCCTTCTTCCGCCACCCGGACGCGGCGGTGCGCCGGGAGGCTCTGGTCATCGGCTACGGAACCCCGACCGACAGCGCCTGGGCCGGCACGCTGGACGCGCTCGTACGGGTGCTGCCGTGAGGTGCGGCGCGCGGGGGCCCCGCCCGGTGGCGGCGTCGGGGCCCGCCCCATGGCCGGGGCCGGGTCGCCCGCAGCCCGGTTCGGCCGGACGCGCCGTACGGCGAGTGTCACCAGCAGTCCGGCGGCGGGGTCGACCACGGTGAACGCGTCGGGGTACCCCGATTCCAGCCGCGCCATCGCCTCGTCCTGCTGTGCTTGGCCCTCGGCCCAGCCCCGAAGCCTGTTCAGCACACCGGCGCTCTGCAGCACAGCCGCCCGTACGTCCATCCCTCCGGAGCACCCCGAACCGGACGGAACACCGAGACCGTCCGCGAGCCGGAGCGCCTGCCGCCGCAGCCAGCGGAGGGCGAGCCGGCGATTGCGCACCACGACCTCGCCCAGCGAAACCGCCCGCTGCCCGTTCGTCACGGTGATCTCTGCCGCGTAGCCCGCACCGGTCACGGGGCACGCTCCCCGGCCGGGGGACGGGCCAACAGGCATGAGCGTCACGGCTGTTCCCCGTGCACGGCGGCCCGGTGTCGTTTACGCAGCACACGGCAGTCCGTCGCCCTGCTCTCGTCCCGCTCGCTCCGGGCCACGGTTTCGGCCAGGTCGAGTTCCAGGCAGTCCCGGCACTCGACGCTCTCGGGAGGCTCGGCAGTGCTGTGGTCGGTCATGCCACTTCCCCCCGGCTCCTGGCGTTCTCGTACGCGGTACGGGCGCGGAGGCGCTCGTCGCGGGTGGCGGGGCGGATGAATTCGGGGACGGCTTCCCACTCGGGACCCCCGCCGATCGGCCGCAGTGACCAGTACGGGCCGGAGGCTCCTCGGAACTCCCCGATGCGGTCGTTACGGCTGCTGTCCACCATGAGCGTGCCGGCGGGCGGGAGTTGGGCGTGCTTCTGCTCAGACATCGCCGCTCCTCTCTGTAGTCGTTTCACTACCAAGGGCGTTCAGCGTGGCCTAGAGTCAGGAGCTGTTCAACGTGTCAGTCATGAACGAAAGACTGGTGATGTCCCCTTGAACCGCAAGGATTTGGACCCGGACAGCAGTCCGCAAGCCGCCTTCGGGGCGCGTATCCGCCGTGCACGTGAGGCTCGCGGGTGGAAACAGGAAGAACTCGGCGAACGGATGGGGTACTCCGGTACGCACATCTCGGCCGTGGAAGTTGGTCGCAAGATGCCGACTCTCCGCTTTTCGCGCAGTGCGGACCAAGTGTTCGGCACCGGAGGAACCGCTGACACGTTCGAACGCCAGTGGCGCGAGATCCGGCACGGATCGCTCTTGGAGGGCTTCCCGCAGTACGTCGGCCACGAGGGCCGGGCCGTGGAGATCCGGCTCTACAACATCGGCATCATTCCGGGGCTGTTGCAGACGCCGGAGTACGCACGGGTGTTGGCGGACAGCGCTGTGCGGCGAGGTGCCATCACGCCCGAACAGGCCGAGGAGCGCGTCTCGTTCTTGGCAGAGCGACAGGCGGCACTGCTGCGGCCCCGGCCTCCCATGGTGTTCGTCACCCTGGACGAAAGCTGCATCCGTCGGCCCATTGGCGGGGCTGCCGTGATGGACGCTCAGTTAGCGCGTCTTGTCGAGTTCGCCGGACTGCCGAACACCCTGCTCCAGGTGGCACCGTACGAGATTGGTGAGCGTCGCACCTTCGACCTGCCTGTCAACCTGCTGACGCTGTCGGATCGGTCCGTGCTCTGTTACGCCGAGTCTCAGGCCCAGGGACACCTGGACCGGGAAACTACGTCCGTGGTGCCCATGTTGACGGCCTACCATCAACTACAGGGCGAAGCGATGTCACAAGCGGCGTCCGTGGCCATGATCAGTGAGTTGCGAAAGGGCATCCCGTGACGACCGAATCCCCCCGTTGGTTCAAGTCCTCGTACAGCAACAACGGTGGCGACTGCGTCGAGGTCGCCGCCAATCTCGTCGCCGCACATGGCGTCGTGCCGGTCCGTGATTCGAAGAACGTGAGCGGCCCGGCTCTGAGCGTCCCCGCAGGCTCCTTCGTCTCCTTCGTGGCAGGCGTGAAGGCCGGAGAGTTCGGCAACATCTGACAGGCAGAGGCAGCGCCACCCCACTGTGCCCGGCATGGTGGGGTCATGGCCGAGCGGGCAGGAAAGGACATCTCGTGACGCCCACGACCGTTCCCCTTCATTGGTTCAAGTCCTCGTACAGCTCCAACGGCGGCAACTGCATCGAGGTCGCCGCCAATCTCGTCGCCGCACATGGCGTCGTGCCGGTCCGTGATTCGAAGAACGTATGCGGCCCGGTCCTGAACGTCCCCGCAGGCTCCTTCGCCTCCTTCGTGGCAGGCGTGAAGGCCGGAGAGTTCGGCGCCGTCTGAGGGCCCAGCCCGACGCGTACTGATGCAGAGTGGCCCCGTTGCGCGGTGCGCGGCGGGGCTTCCCGCTGTCTGCGGCACGCCGGACACGGACACGGCGAACGCCCTGTTCATTTTTCAGATCGTGGCAGCGACTGAGAGGGTCCCGTCACCGAGAGCACCCCGGAGAACGTGGGCGATCTCCGAGGGCTTGAGGTCGATGCCGTCGATCCCCTCCACGGTCAGCGGGATCTCCTCCAGTGCGTACTCGCCCCGGCCCTCGGCACTGAACTCGGGGCCGGTGCGGTCTTCGAAGGACGCAGCAGCCGGCCGCCGTCGACGTGGACGGATTGCCCAGTGATGAACGACGCGGAGGGCCCAACCAGAACGCCAGGAGCGCCGCTCCCCTACCTCGGGCTCACCACAGAGCCGTCCACGTCCTCCGCCGGGGCCTCGCCGAAGCGGGCCAGGGCCAGGGCGCCCGCCACGGCCACCGCGAAGCCGGTGATCGCCAGCCAGCCCAGGCCCTCGCGGGTGCGGTCCCCGAGCCAGATGACGCCCACCAGGGCGGGGCCGATCGTCTCGCCCAGGACCATTCCGGCGGTCGCCGTCGTCACCGATCCGCGTTGCAGCGCCGAGGTGAGCAGCAGGAACGCCGAACCGCCGCCGACCAGCAGCGCGTACATGGCGGGGTTGGTCAGCAGCGCGGACGGTGCGACGTCGTCGATGAGCCGGACGGCGACCTCCACCACTCCGAAACCGCAGCCCGCGCCGAGCCCCAGGACCAGGGCGCGGGACCGCTCGGGCAGCCGGCCCGCCGCCGTACCGATCAGCAGGATGGCGACGGCGATACCGAGCATCGACCAGCGCAGCGCCTCCGAGCCGGTCAGGTGGCCCTCGCCGCCGGAAGCGAGCCCCAGCATGCCCAGGCCCGCGCAGACCACGGCGACGGCCGTCCACTCGGTGGAGCTCAGCCGCACCTGGAGCAGGCGGGCGGCGACGACGGCGGTGACGGCGAGACTCGCGGCCAGGGCCGCGCCGACCGCGTAGATGGGCAGGGAGCGCAGGGCAATGATCTGGAGGACGAAGCCGAGGCCGTCGAGCGCGAGCCCGGCGACGTAGCGCCACTGCCGCACGGCCCGCAGCAGCAGCGCCGGATCGACCCCCGCACTGCCGGTCCCTGGCTCGGTAGCGGCCCGCGCGGCGACAGCCTGTAGGACGGAGGCCGTGCCGAAGCAGACCGCTGAACCGAGCGCGCAGATCATCCCCAGGAGCACACGGGGACTCTACGCGGCGGGCTGGGCCGCCCAGCCCGCCGCCAGGTATCGAACAGGACGCGGTCAGCCGCGCAGGACTTCGCGGAGCTGCTCCAGGCCCCAGTCCAGATCCTCCTTGCTGATCACCAGGGGCGGGGCGATGCGGATCGTGGAGCCGTGGGTGTCCTTCACCAGGACCCGGCGGTCCATCAGCTTCTCTGAGATCTCCCGGCCCGTGCCGTGACCGGGGGCGATGTCGACACCGGCCCACAGGCCGCGCCCCCGCACCGTCTCCACCGCGCCTCCGCCCACCAGCAGCCCCAGCTCCTGGTGGAGGTGGTCGCCCAGCTCCGTTGCCCGCTCCTGGAACTCACCGGTGCGCAGCATCGCGATGACCTCCAGCGCGACCGCGCACGCCAGCGGATTCCCACCGAACGTCGAACCGTGCTCCCCGGGCCGGTACACCCCCAGCACCGCGGCCGAGGACACCACGGCCGACACCGGCACGACACCGCCGCCCAGCGCCTTGCCGAGCACGTACATGTCCGGCACGACGCCCTCGTGCTCGCACGCGAACGTCTTCCCGGTCCGGCCGAGACCGGACTGGATCTCGTCCGCGATGAACAGCACATTCCGCTCGCGGGTCAGCTCCCGGACCCCCGGGAGATAGCCGGGCGGCGGCACCAGCACCCCGGCCTCGCCCTGGATCGGCTCCAGCAGCACCGCGACGGTGTTCTCCGTCATCGCGGCCCGCAGCGCGGTCAGATCCCCGTAGGGCACGATCTCGAACCCCGGTGTGTACGGGCCGAAGTCCGCGCGGGCCTCGTGGTCCGTGGAGAAGCTGATGATCGTCGTCGTCCGGCCGTGGAAGTTGTCCGAGGCGACGATGATCTTCGCCATGCCGTCCGGGACGCCCTTGACCCGGTAGCCCCACTTGCGGGCGGTCTTCACCGCGGTCTCCACGGCCTCCGCGCCCGTGTTCATCGGCAGCACCATCTCCATGCCGCACAACTCCGCGAGCTGCGTACAGAAGTCGGCGAACCGGTCGTGGTGGAAGGCCCGCGAGGTGAGGGTCACCCGCTCCAGCTGTGCCTTGGCCGCGTCGATCAGACGGCGGTTGCCGTGGCCGAAGTTGAGCGCCGAGTAGCCGGCGAGCATGTCGAGATAGCGCCGCCCCTCGACGTCGGTCATCCAGGCACCGTCCGCCGTCGCGACGACGACGGGCAGCGGATGGTAGTTGTGCGCGCTGTGCGCCTCGGCGGAGGCGATGGCGTTTTCCGTGGTCGACACGGGATCTCCGTTCGTCGTGCGGCTCGGGTTGGTGTGCCCACTTTGTATCGTCGGTCGGATCACCCGCGAGGAAACCTTCACATCACGGCGCGCCCGCGTTTTCCTCAGCGGCGGTCACCCCCCACCGTCCGCGTCAGAGATCGAGCAGCTGCTGTCGTGGGCCGGTCCCGGCAGCCTCTCCGTCCTCTCTGGGCCTGCCACCCTGCCGCCCCGCCCACCGCTGCCGGCCCAGCACGAGCACCGCGCCCGCTGCCGCCCCGGGTATCGCCCACCACCAGCCCTCGGCCTCGAACGGGCCGTGGCCACCGGAGGCGGCGGAGGGAGCGGGCGCGGTGACCCTGCCGTCCTGCGCCGGGTAGGCGGCGGCGTCCTCCCAGTCCCGGGGGAACAGCGTCGTGTATCCCGACTTGTTGCTCCGCTCTCCCAGCAGTTCGAGATCGGTGAAGAGCGCGACCAAGTCCTTGGGATTGGCCGCCCGGTGCCAGTACCCCCGGTACGTCGCGGGCACCTCCGTGGCCGTGTGGATCCATACGGTGTCCGGATCGTCGCCGGGGAAGACGCGGTCGGCCCTTGCCGGAGTGAGATCGAGGGCCATCCAGACGATGTTGATCTGTCTGGTTCCCACCGCCTCGTCCAGACTCGGTGGCCGCTCCGTGGCCCCCCGGCCGGAGGGTCCCAGGAGATGGTCCAGCTCGGCGAAGCGCTCGTCCGTGACCGGCAGCGCGGTTGTCTGCCCGGTGTCGGGCGAAGTGACCAGCACGCTCGTCGGACCGCCCGCCGACGCGCTCGGGGCGAGGACCAGGCCCAGCCCGAGCACGGTCGTCAGCACGGCCGCCCGTCGCAAGAACCGGCCCATCAGCTGTCGTCGCATGATGCCCCCAGTCGTTCCTGATCATTCCTGCCGGCACGGGCCGTCCGTACCGCGTCACTTCTGATACACCGCTCGGCGCCCGCGGGTTCCCTTTCCGGGCCTGCCGATTTCGGAGCCCGAAGCGACGCGACGGCCGGCGCGGCGGGGGCGGCCTGGGCCCCGGTCACCGAGTGGAGCCGGCGATCTCCACCGCACGGGCGGGCGACGACACACCCTCCAGCCGCAGCGTCACCCGCCCGTCCCCGACCCACAACAGCGTCGGTCCGGCCGGCCGCTGCGACCGCGTCCACCGCTCGCCGTCCGCGGTGACCATGCCGAGGCGCAGCAGATGAGATTCCGCGAACCAGAGGCCGTCCACCTCGCCCCCGTGCCCGTCGGCCACCTTCAGCCACTCCGGCTGCTCGCGCACCTGTTTGGCGAAGTACGGATCGAGGGCCGACGCGAACTCGTCGAGCCGTACCGTCCGGCCGCTCTCACGCCAGCACAGCGTGATCATGGAACGGTGCTCCGGCAGCCGGGTCACGGACACCGCGTCCGGCGCGCCCAGCTCCTGCGGCACCATCGGCCGGAATCCCGCCAGCCGCTCCGCCCGCGCCGGCGCCACCGGCGCAGCGCACCCCGGCACCGGGGCGCCCGGCCGCCCGGCAGCCGGTCCGAACGGGTCGTACCGCACCTCGACCCCGCCGAAGTCGAACCAGTCCATGACCGCGGCCCGCACCGGGGGCGTCAGCACCAGCACGACCAGGAGCCCCGACAGAGCGGCCGCCAGCAGCCGTGCGCGCCGGCGGACCCAGGCTCGGGCCCGCTCCCGCCGGCCCGGGGCGGCAGGCACCGGCACGGGGCCCCCTTCGGCGACGATCTGTGCCAGCACCCGCTCCGCCATCGTCAGCCCGTCGCACTCCGGAACCTCCAGACCGCGCCCCAGCGCCAGCAGTTCGGCCCGCAACCGCGCCCGGCCGTCCTCCGGCCCCGGCTCACTCACTCTCCTGACGTCCTTCACCGCGCCCCTCACCCCCTCCCATCAGCCGCGCCGGCTCTGCCGGTCCCGCCACGTCCGCGCCCACCGGGCCGAAGGGCCCGAGGGGGCCCAGAGCGCCGAGGCTCTTCTCCAGCTTCCTCAGCGCACGGTTCAGCCGGGACTTCACCGTCCCTCTCGGCCACCCCAGCGCTCCGGCCGTCTCCGCCTCGTCCATCTCCAGCAGATAGCGGCAGGTGACGACCTGGCGCTGCTCCTCGCCCAGCGCGTCCAGTGCCGCTATCAGCAGCGTCCGCCGCTCCTGCGCCAGCGCGGCCGCCGCCGGATCCGCCGAATCAGGTATCAGCGGATCGGCCTCCCGCAGTCCCGCCTCGCGCCCGGCCACCGCCCGCAGCCGGCCGGTCGAACGGAGTGTGTTCCTGGTCTCATTCACGACGATCCGCAGCAGCCATGGCCGGAACGCCGCGCCCTCGCGGAAACTCCCGAGCGAGCGGTACGCCTTGAAGAACGCGGACTGCACCACATCCTCCGCATCCGCCCCCGCGCCGAAGGCGACCGCGGCACGCAGCGCGACGCCTGTGTGGGCGCGCACCAGCTCCGCGTACGCCTCGGCCTCGCCTGCGCGCACACGAGCGATGACCTCGGCCTCGGACGGCCCGGCCGGTGTCCCGTCTCGTCCTTCAGCTCGTCCTTCAGCGGGCGCGAAAGCGCGTCCCGCACCCTCGTCATCGACGGTGCGGCCCCCCTTCCGGCCCGGCTGCAGGGCCCCCTCCTGCGTCCTCACACCTTTCATACACCGGCTGCCCGAGATCGGTTCCGTACCTGAGACAATGATTTCTATGGCCTCTGAACGTCCCCGTGTGCTCTCCGGAATCCAGCCCACCGCAGGCTCGTTCCACCTCGGCAACTACCTCGGCGCGGTCCGCCAGTGGGTGGCCCTGCAGGAGTCCCATGACGCCTTTTACATGGTCGTCGACCTGCACGCGATCACCGTCCCGCAGGACCCCGCGGAACTGCGCGCCAACACCCGGCTCGCCGTCGCCCAGCTGCTCGCCGCAGGACTCGACCCGGAGCGCTGCACGCTCTTCGTCCAGAGCCATGTTCCCGAGCACGCCCAGCTCGGCTGGGTCATGAACTGCCTGGCCGGTTTCGGTGAGGCGTCCCGGATGACGCAGTTCAAGGACAAGTCCGGCAAGCAGGGCACCGACCGCACCACGGTCGGGCTCTTCACCTATCCGATGCTGATGGTCGCCGACATCCTGCTCTACCAGGCCGACCAGGTCCCGGTGGGTGAGGACCAGCGCCAGCACCTGGAGCTGACCCGCAACCTCGCGGAGCGGTTCAACGGCACCTACGGCGACACCTTCACCGTGCCGGACCCGTACATCCTCAAGGAGACGGGGAAGATCTACGACCTTCAGGACCCGTCCGCGAAGATGAGCAAGTCGACGGCGAACCCCAAGGGTCTGATCAACCTCCTCGACGAGCCGAAGGCCACCGCCAAGAAGGTGAAGAGCGCGGTCACCGACACCGAGACGGTGATCCGTTTCGACCCGGCGGAGAAGCCCGGTGTCAGCAACCTGCTGAGCATCTATTCCACCCTTACCGATACTTCTGTCCCGGATCTGGAGCAGAAGTACGAGGGCAAGGGCTACGGTGCGTTGAAGACCGACCTCGCCGAGGTCATGGTCGAGTTCGTCACACCGTTCCGGACCCGCACCCAGGAATATCTCGACGACACCGAGACGCTGGACTCCATCCTGGCCAAGGGGGCGGAGAAGGCCCGCGCCGTCGCCGCCGAGACCCTGGCGCGGACCTATGACCGTCTGGGTCTTCTGCCCGCCAAGCACTGAGTCCAAGGACCCTGGCGGTACCCCCTCCCCAGGCGGCACACTGGCGGCGTGAAGCTTGCGGCCGGCAGTGGCTGAAAACAGACCATCGAGGATTGAGGAGAACGACGTGGGGACCGTAACGCTCGGCGTTTCGATCGCGGTCCCGGAGCCCTACGGCAGCCTGCTCCAGCAGCGGCGCGCGAGCTTCGGGGACCCTGCCGCACATGGCATTCCCACCCACGTCACCCTCCTTCCGCCGACCGAGGCGGAGGCGGCCGACCTGCCCGCGATCGAGGCGCACCTCACCTCGATCGCGACCGGTGGCCGCCCCTTCCCGATGCGACTGTCGGGCACGGGCACCTTCCGCCCGCTCTCGCCGGTCGTCTTCGTCCAGGTCGTCGAGGGCGCCTCGGCGTGCTCCTGGCTGCAGAAGCGCGTCCGGGACGCGTCAGGGCCCCTGGTGCGCGAGCTCCAGTTCCCGTACCACCCGCACGTGACCGTGGCGCACGACATCTCCGAAGAGGCGATGGACCGGGCGTACGCGGAGCTCGGCGACTACGAGGCCGCCTGGACCTGCGGTTCCTTCGCGCTGTACGAGCAGGGCCCGGACAGCGTCTGGCGCAAGATCAACGAGTTCCCGTTCGAGGCGGGCGGCGGCGCACCCACCCTCCCCGCGCTCCCCGCGCAGAGCGGCAGCTCCGTGGACGCGCCCTCGCTCCACCCCTGACCCGATCCGGGGCCGGCCGACATCAGACCGGCGTCAGAGCAGCGTCAGACGTGTCAGAGCAGCGTCAGACCGGCAGGCGCCGGAACAGCGGCCGCGGCACATGCCGCAGCGCCGACATCACGGCCCGCAGTGCCCCGGGCACCCACACCGTCTCCGAGCGCCGGCGCAGACCCGTCACGATCGCGGCCGCGACCGCGTCCGGCGTGGTCACCAGGGGTGTCCGGGTGAACGGGATCGTCGCGAGCGGGCCCTCGGCCGCCGTACCGGCCGGCCGTACGGGACCGGGGCGCACGACCATCACGTGCACGCCCGTACCGTGCAGCGCGTCCCCGAGCCCCTGGGCGAACGCGTCCAGGCCCGCCTTGCTCGACCCGTAGATGAAGTCCGCACGCCGGGCGCGCTCCCCTGCCACCGATGACAGCACCACCAGCGAGCCGTGCCCCTGCGCCTGGAGTGCGCCGGCGCACACCAGCCCGGCGGAGACGGCCCCCGTGTAGTTCGTCTGGGCGACCCGGACCGCGGCGAGCGGTTCCTCCTCGTCGCGTTCCTGGTCGCCGGGGATGCCGAAGGCGAGCAGCACCATGTCGATGTCGCCCTCGGTGAAGATCTTGTCGAGGACGGTCTCGTGGGACTCGGTGTCCAGGGCGTCGAAGTCGACGGTACGGACATAGGCCCCGCGCCCGCGCAGCTCGGCCGCGGCGGACTCCAGGGCGGGGGAGGGGCGCCCGGCCAGCCAGACCGTGCGGGTACGGCAGGCGATCAGGCGGCGTGCGGTGGCGAGCCCGATCTCCGATGTACCGCCGAGGACGAGCAGGGACTGCGGGGCACCGAAGGCATCCTTCACGGAAACGCTCCTTAGGGAAGGCGGGGAGGCGGGGGAGCAAGAGAGAGCGGCAGCCGCAGCCGGAGTAACAGCCCGGAGCAATGGCCAGGGCGTCGGTCAGAGCGACAGCCGGCGCGAGAGATCCGACCTGAACGCCCCGTCCGGGTCCGACTCGGCGCGCAGTGCCCGGAATTCACCCAGCTGCGGGTACATCGCGGCCAGCATGTCCGGGCGCAGCCGGGAGTCGTTCGTCAGGGAGACCCGGCCACCCGCGGCCGCCACCTCCTCGTCCAGCCCGTCGAGGAAGCGGGCCAGCCCCGGGAGGGCGGCCGGGAGGTCGAGGGAGAGGGCCCAGCCGGGCACCGGGAACGACAGCCGGCCGGGACCGCTCTCGCCGCACCGTCTGAGCGCGGCGAGGAACGACGGGCAGCGGCGCTGCGAGATCTGCCGGACGATCCGGTGCAGCGTCTCCTCCTGCCCGTGGCCGACGGCGAACTCGTAGTGCACGAAGCCGCCGCGCCCATGGATCCGGTTCCAGTGCGGCACGGCGTCCAGCGGGTGGAAGAAGGCGGAGATCCGCTGGAGCTCGCCGGTGCGGGACCGGGGCGCCCGGCGGTAACGGAGTTCGGCCAGGACGGCCGCGGAGGTACGGCCGAGCAGCCTTCCGGGAACGAGGTCGACGAGGTCGACGAGGTCGACGAGGTCCGGTACGAGCGAGTGGGCGGCGGGGAGTTGGGCGGGGCGGAAGGAGAGCGGTGCGCGCCGGGCGTGCGCTGGGAGTGCGTCCAAGGGGGCGTGCTCCCCCCGGGTCAGGACGCCCCGGCCCGTCGCCCGGCCGCGGGCCGTCAGGTCGACCCAGGCGGACTCGTAGCGGTGGTGGTGGCCGCCCGAGGCGAGACGGGTCATCAGGTCGTCCAGATCGGCGGCCCGTTCGGTGTCGACCGACATCAGGGACGTCGCGACGGGGTGGAGCCGGAGCGTGGCCGAGAGGATCACCCCGGTCAGGCCCATACCGCCCGCGGTCGCGTCGAAGAGCGGGGTGCCGGGGCGGACCGTGCGGATCTCGCCGTCGGCGGTGAGCAGTTCGAACTCCGTGACGTGGCGGGAGAAGGAGCCCGCGGCGCGGTGGTTGTCGCCGTGGACGTCGGCGCCGATCGCGCCGCCCACCGTGACGTACCGGCTGCCGGGCGTCACCGGCGGGAACCAGCCGAGCGGAAGCAGCACTTCCAACAGCTGGTGCAGGCTCACGCCCGCCTCGCACACCACGACACCGGTCCCGGCGTCGAAGGCGCGAATCCGGTTCAGCGCCGTCATGTCGAGGACGGAACCCCCCGCGTTCTGCGCCGCGTCGCCGTGTGCCCGGCCCAGGCCGCGGGCGATCGAGCCACGGGGCCCGCAGCCGCGTACCGTCGCCGCCGCCTCCTCGTGACTACGGGGGCGAAAGCGCAGCGCGGTCGTCGGGGCGGTACGGCCCCAGCCGGTCAGGGACACGGTGTCGACAGACATAGGGGTGACCGTATCGCCCGAGAAAACACCTTTGAGGGATTTGTTACAACACTCACCGAAATGGGTGATTGAGGAGGCGCCATCTCCTACGCTCCACAGCGGGCATCGGTTTTCGGTGCCGGGGAGGGTAGTCGTACTTCATGGACTGGCTGAAAAAACTCCCTGTCATCGGGCCGCTTGTCTCCCGGCTGATGGAGACGCACGCCTGGCGCAGTTACGAAACGCTGGTACGGGTTCACTGGGCGAGGCTTGCCGCGGCGATCACGTTCATCAGCTTCCTGGCGCTCTTCCCGCTCATCGCGGTCGGTGCGGCGATCGGTGCGGCGCTGCTCTCCACCAAGCAGCTGGACAAGATCGAGGACAAGATCGCCGAGCAGGTGCCCGGCATCTCCGATCAGCTGGGCATCGACAATCTGGTGGCCCACGCGGGCACGGTCGGGCTGGTGGCGGGCGCGCTGCTGCTCTTCACCGGTATCGGCTGGGTCGGCTCGATGCGGGACTGCCTGCGCGCGGTGTGGGAAATGGACGATCTGGACCAGGGCAATCCGGTCATCCGCAAACTCAAGGACGCCGGGGTGCTGCTCGGCCTGGGCGGTGCGGCCCTGGTGACGCTGGCGATCTCCTCGGTCGGCTCCGTCGCCGTCGGCCGGGTCGCCGATCTGCTCAACATTCCGGAGAACGGTGTGGGCGGTGTGCTGCTGCGGATCGCGGCCCTGGTGGTGGCGGTGTGCGCCGATTTCCTGCTGCTGCTCTATCTGCTGACCCTGCTGCCCGGTGTGGAGCCGCAGCGGCACCGGCTGGTGGTCGCCGCACTGCTCGGCGCGGTCGGCTTCGAGCTGCTGAAACTGCTGCTCGGCAGCTACATCCAGGGCGTCGCGTCGAAGAGCATGTACGGCGCGTTCGGCGTGCCGATCGCCCTGTTGCTGTGGATCAGCTTCACCGCGAAGCTGCTGCTGTTCTGCGCCGCCTGGACGGCGACACCGAGCAAGGACGCCGAGGAACCCCTGCCCGTCGAGGACGACAAGGCCGAGGGCGACAAGGCCGGGGACAGCAGTGCCGGCGGAGCCCGGAGCGGGAGTACGCGGAGCGGGAGCACCCGGAGTGACGGTGCCCGGGGCGGGAGCGCCCCGGGCGGCCGGGTCAGGGGCGAGGGCGGCGGCGCACCAGGTCCGGCAGCGGCCAGCGCCGGTTGACCAGGAACGCGGCTCCGGCCAGCAGCACCAGCACCCCGCCGACGATGCCCAGCGCGACCGCGACCCCGCCGGAGCCGCCCGCGGCAGCCGCCTTCGTGGGCTTCGCCGCGCCGTTCTTGCCCTTGGCCGCGGCGGATCCGTCGGCCTCGGCGCCCTTGCCCGTGGCGTTGCCGGTCTCCGCGGACTTCGGGGGGACCAGCTCGCCGACCGGTGTGACCTTGCCGCCGGCGCTGAAGCCCCAGTCGAGCAGGCTCGCCGCCTCGTTGTAGACGGCGTGCGTCTCGTGGGACGACGGGTTCATGACGGTGACGAGCAGCACCTTGCCGTTGCGCTCGGCGACACCGGTGAAGGTGTTGCCCGCGTGCGTCGTGTAGCCGTTCTTGACGCCCGCGATGCCCTTGTACGGGGTGACGCCGTCGGCCCCGGTGAGCAGCCGGTTGGTGTTCTGGATGCCGAAGCTCTCGCGCTTCTTGCCCTTCTTCTGCTCTCCGGGGAACTCCGCCTCGGCGGTCGAGCAGTACTCGCGGAAGTCCGCGTTCTGCAGCCCGCTGCGGGCGAACAGTGTCAGGTCGTACGCGCTGGACACCTGTTCGGGGGCGTCGTAGCCGTCGGGCGACACGACAGTGGTGTCGAGGGCCTGCAGCTCCTCGGCGTGAGCCTGCATGTCGCGGACGGTCTTGGGGACGCCCCCGTACATCGCGGCCAGCACGTGTACCGCGTCGTTGCCCGAACGCAGGAAGACGCCGAGCCACAGATCGTGCACCGTGTAACTGAGGTCCTCCTTGACGCCCACCAGGCTGCTGCCCTCGCCCATGTCGGCGAGATCCTCGTCCTTCACCGTGTACTTCCGGGTCTTCGGCTGGAGGGCCGGCGCCGGCAGCACGGTGTCCGCGAAGAGCATCTTCAGCGTGGAGGCCGGGGGCAGCCGCCAGTGCGGATTGTGCGAGGCGAGCACCTCACCGCTCTCGGCGTCCGCGACCATCCAGGATCTGCCGGTCAGGTCCTTGGGCAGGACCGGGGCGTCGGGGCCGAGATTGACCTGGGTGCCGGACCGGCCCAGCTGTTCGCCACCGATCCTCGACATACCGGCGGGCGGCTTCGGCCCGTCGTCGGAGGTGTCCTTGTCGACCGCCGAGGCAGGACTGACGACAAAAGCGGACAGCAGGGCGGCAGAGGTGACCGCCAACGCGGTCTTTTTGAGAGCTGGCACGGTCGAAAACGTACATGCAGTTGATGTGAAAATGGACACCGACGGTATGACCCGCCGTGCGTGCCGCCAGGACAGCCCACCCCACGGCCCACCCCACAGCCCACTCCGCAGCCCACCCCGGGCGAGCCGGCCCGAGCGAGGCGGAGATACTGAGTCCATGAAGCTCAGCCGCCCCGTCTCCTGGTTCCTGCTCGCTTTCGGGGTGTGGAGCTGGTTCATCTGGATCACTTTCGTCAAGAACCTGTGGAAGGACGGCAGCGGTCTCGCCTTCGACGACGCGGGTGACCCTACTGCGTACTTCTGGGTGCATCTGCTGCTCGCCATCACGTCCTTTCTTCTGGGGACGGCGGTTGGCGTGATCGGGTTCCGTGGCGTCAGGGCGTTGCGCGACCGGACCGCGTAACCACTCGGCACCTCGTACGGACCAGATACGGACAAACAGGGCGGGGCAGTACACGTGGCAGTCATGGGATTCGCTCTGGTGGCGATCGTGGTCCTCGCGCTGCTCGTCCTCGTGCACCGCTATGTGTGGCGCCGCTTCGTCGGTGACACGACAGCCGCGGGCAGCCCGCTGCGCCGGGCGGGCATGGTGGCGGCGTACGTCCTGCCGCTGCTGAGCGTCGGCGCGCTGGTCTCCGGCCGTACGGGCGCGCCCTTCTGGCTCCAGCAGGTGCTGGCCTGGCCGGGCTATCTGTGGCTGGCGGCCCTGCTCTACCTGACGCTGGCTCTGCTGGTCGGTGAGGCGGTACGGCCACTGCTCCGCGGGCTGCTCGCGCGCCGGGGGACGGAGGCCGAGGCCGCAGTGGCGCCGGCGCCGGAGGCCGGGCCCACCGAAGCGACGACCGACGCATCCACCACCACATCCATCGCACCCGCCACATCCACCGCCCCCATCACTCCCACCACATCCGCCACGGAGACCAAAACGGCCGCGCCGCCCGCCGCGCCGCCCGCCGCGCCGCCCGCCGCCCCACCCCCTCCCGCCGGCAGCTCCCCCTCGCGCCGGCTCTTCGTCGCGCGGGCCGTCGGGGGCGCCGCGGCCGTCGCCGGACTGGGCACGGTCGGGTACGGCACCTACGGGGTGCTGCGCGGCCCGCGGGTCAAGCGCGTCACCATCCCGCTGGCCCGGCTGCCCCGCTCCGCGCACGGTTTCCGGATCGCCGTCGTCAGCGATATCCACCTCGGCCCGATCCTGGGCCGGGCGCACACCCAGCGGATCGTCGACACGGTCAACCGGACCCAGCCCGATCTGATCGCGGTCGTCGGGGACCTGGTCGACGGATCGGTCGCCGATCTCGGTCCGGCCGCCGAACCGCTCGCGGGACTCCGCTCCCGGCACGGTGCGTTCTTTGTCACCGGCAACCACGAGTACTACTCCGGCGCAGCCCAATGGGTGGATCATGTAAGGGAATTGGGGCTGCACCCGCTGGAGAATGCCCGGGTGGAGATCGACGGCTTCGATCTGGCCGGGGTCAATGACATCGGGGGCGAGAGCGAGGGGCAGGGCCCGGACTTCGACCGCGCCCTCGGCGACCGGGACCGGTCACGGGCCGCCGTCCTCATGGCCCATCAGCCCGTCGTCATCGACGAGGCCGTCGCGCACGGCGTGGACCTGCAGCTCTCCGGGCACACCCACGGCGGGCAGCTCTGGCCGGGCAACTACATCGCGGAACTGTCCAACCCCACGGTCGCCGGGCTTGAACGCTACGGCGACACCCAGCTGTACGTCACGCGCGGCGCGGGTGCCTGGGGTCCGCCGGTGCGGGTCGGGGCACCTTCGGACATCACTGTCGTCGAACTCGCCTCCAAGCGGGCGTAACCCTTCCGGCCGGGCTCCCGGGCCCGTCTCGGGTGAATTCGGTGACCGGTTACCAACCCTCTGTATTCGGCCTATCCGCCCAAGGTTTCAAGTGTCGAACAAAAGGCTATGTGTCTCTGATTTCCTCTTCCAGATGTGAAAATCGTGTGATTGGCTGAGCCCGAACGTGCGGTGATCTGCGTATCTGAGCGCGACGCCGAGGTGGGGCTGTTAAGGGAGAGCACGGCAATGCGGTCGATCCGACTACGGATTCTCGCGATTCTCGCGGTTTTGGTCATCGCAGGCGTCGGCGCCTGGCAGTTGCTTCCGTCGAACGGAGCGAAAGAGGACCCCGTCACCGTCGGCACGAGCGACGTGGTGACCTCGCTCGACCCGGCCGGAGCGTACGACGCCGGCTCCTGGGCGATGTACAGCAACATCTACCAGTCGCTGATGACGTTCAAGTCCGGGGCGATCGTCCCCGAGCCGGACGCCGCCGAGAGCTGCGGCTTCATCGGCGGGAAGCTCCAGACGTACCAGTGCAAGCTCCGTGACGACGTGTCGTTCTCCAACGGCCGGAAGATGACCGCCAAGGACGTCAAGTACTCCTTCGAGCGCATGATCAGCATCAAGACGGACGTCGGTCCGTCGGTGCTGTTCCCGAGCCTCAAGAACGTGGTGACCGAGGGCCGGACGATCACGTTCAACCTCTCCTCGCGCGATGCGACCTTCCCGCAGAAGCTCGCCACCGGGGCCGGGTCGATCGTCGACAGCGAGGCGTACTCGGAGCACAAGCTGCGGGACGACGGCAAGGTCAGCGGCTCGGGGCCGTACGTGCTCAAGTCGTACAAGTCGGGCGTCAGCGCCGAACTGGTGCCGAACACCAGGTACAAGGGTGCGCTGAACAAGACCGGCGGGCCGGTCACCGTGCGCTACTACAAGCAGTCGGAAGACCTGCTGGCGGCCTGGAAGTCGGGGAAGATCGACGTCACGCACCGGCAGCTCCCGCCGTCCACGCTCGCCGAGCTGAACCCCGGTGACGCCGACCAGCGGATCACCGAGGCGGACAGCGCCGAGATCCGCAACCTCGTCTTCAACGTCCGCAACGGCTCCCCGCTCGCCGACAAGCGGGTCCGGCAGGCCATCGCGTCGATCATCGACCGCGCGCCGCTGGTGACCGACGTCTACAAGGGCACCGTCGAACCGCTCTACTCGCTGATCCCGCAGGGCTACATCGGGCACAGCACCCCGTTCTTCGACGAGTACCCCGCGCCCGATCCCAAGCGTGCCAAGAAGCTGTTGCAGGAAGCGGGCGTCCAGCTGCCGCTCCCCATCAACTTCGCCTACCGTTCCGGCGACTCGTACACGCCGGAGAGCAAGGAGATCCAGCGTCAGCTGAACGCGAACGGGCTGTTCAAGGTCACGATCAAGTCCGTGGAGTGGACGGCGTTCCAGAAGGGGTACGCGGCCGGTGACTACGACATGTACACCGTTGGCTGGCTCCCCGACTACCCGGACCCCGACACCTTCAGCCAGCCGCTCGTCGGCCGCGACACCAGCCTCCACAACGGCTACAGCAGCAAGAAGATGGACCAGCTGATCAGCGACACGCTGCAGTTCAGCGACCGCAGCCGCACCTCGGCCGACTTCAAGGAGCTCCAGAAGCTGGTGGGCGAGGACGTGCCGCTGGTCCCGCTGTGGCAGAAGAAGGACTACGTCGTCGCCAAGCCCGACGTGGCCGGTTCGCAGTACCTCTCGGACGGCACCGGCATCTGGCGGCTGTGGGAACTCGGCTGGATCTGACCGGCCGCCACTGACCAGTGGCGCAGTACACCAAGGAGCGGCCGTCCCGGCGTCAACGGGGCGGCCGCTCCTCGGCGTACGCCGTCAACAACTCGGCTGTGCACGTCGTTACGCGTCGGCGTACGCCGTCACTCGGCGGGGCGCCGGCCCGGCCGGTCCGCCGCCCGCCCCGCCGCGCCGGGCAGGAACTCCTCCAGCACCTCGTGGACCTGGCGCACGAGCGGCCGCAGCACCCGGAACCGGGACAGGGCGATGGCCCGCGCGACGATCGGGGCGGTGCGCTCGACGAGGCGGCGGCTGCGTTCGGCGTCGTCCGTCCGGTCGTACACCCAGTACAGCACCAGGCCCATCTGGTTCAGCCACATCAGCTGCGGCAGCAGCTCGGCCAGCTCGGGGTCGACCTTGGTGCCCGCGCCCGCCAGGCAGCGCTCGTGGATGGAGATCGCCGCGTCGCGGGCCGCGACGGAGTCCTTCGAGAAGGGGCTGAGCGGGCTCTCCGGATCGGCGGCGTTCTTGAAGAACTGGGCGGCGAAGCGGTGGTACGGCTCCGCCACGTCCAGCCAGCAGAGCAGGACCCCGCGGATGCGTACCGCGAGGTCCTTGTCGCCGGCCAGAACCGGCTGGACCGCCGCCTCGTGCTCGGCGGCGATCCGGTCGTAGAAGCCCTGGACGAGGTGTTCCTTGGACGAGAAGTAGTAGTACGCGTTCCCTACGGAGACCCCGGCCTCCTGGGCGATGGCCCGCATCGTCGTCTTGTCGTAACCGCGTTCCTGGAAGAGCCGGAGCGCGGTTTCGAGGATGAGTGTGCGGGTCTGCTCGCTCTTGGGAGCCTTGACTTCCTTCACGTCCTTCTCTTCCTTCACCACGGTCCCGAGGGTATCCGGGATCACTACGTGCCGGGCTCCGGCCCCCGCACGGCACATGCTCCGTCCCCGTCCCCGTCCGCCCGGCAGGGTGCTGCCGTCAGCGAGCGGTACTTCGCGGCGGCGAGGACGGTCGCCCTGGCGAACGGGCGGCCGGCCGGAGTCGTCAGCCAGTGGGACCTGGGCCGGTGCTCGGCCAGCGCCCAGAGGCAGACGATCCACGCGGACGTGCCGCGGTAGATCTGGCCCCCGTCACCGATCACCGTGATCTCCTCCAGGGTGCCGGCGTGGTCGAGACCGGGGAAGCGGCGGTGCGCCTCCGCGGAGTCCGCCGGGACGAGGTCGAGCGGGATCAGCTGACGCTGCCTCATCAGCCACTGCCGCAGATGGACGCAGAGCGAGCACTGCGCGTCGTAGAGCACGGTGAGCCGTTCGACGGACAGCCGCCGCCCACCGGTCCGGGCCGCCATGGCCGGCCCTCACGCCTTGGTGGCGGGCGGGGCCCACGGACCGGTGCCCGGACCCGTCCAGCCCTGCGGCGGCACGGGCGGGGTCTGCTCACGCTCCATCAGGCCCCGGCGGCGGATCTTGTTGAGCACGTAGACGTTGCCCAGGTGCATGACCCCGAGGACGAGCAGCACCACACCGATCTTCACCGAGAGTGCGTCGAAGAGCCCGCGGGCATCGGCGACCTCGTCGGAGTTCTTCAGATAGAGCGTCACGAACCCCAGGTTGACCAGGTAGAAGCCGACCACCAGCAGGTGGTTGACGGCATCGGCGAGCTTCTCGTTCCCGTGCAGCACGTCGGCGATGAACACCCTGCCGTTACGGCTGAGCGTGCGGGCCACCCAGATGGTGAGCGCCACGCTGATGAGCAGATAGATGACGTACGCGACAACAGTGAGGTCCATGCCCCACCCTCCCTTGAACGCGTTCAAATGCTGTTGTCATGGACTGTAGACCTGGACTTGAACATGTTCAAGTAGGGGCCCCGGCGTAGGCTGTGGCCCATGGAGCAACGGGACTGGACCGACGGACACGTGGAGCGGTGGAAGCCGGTCCTTCCGGAACTCGACCCGGACGTCGAGGGCGCGGTGACCCGGATGAAGAAGCTCTCCGTCCATCTGCGCCGGGTGCGTGAACAGTCCCTGCACGACGTCGACCTGGACCGCCAGGAGTTCGACACCCTGCACAAGCTCGCCGGCCGCGGCGGTGAGGCGGCCCCGTCCGATCTCGCCGCCGACCTCGACCTCGCGCCCGCCTCCGTCACCGGCCGGCTGGACGCGCTGGAGCGGCGCGGATTCGTCCGCCGTACGCCCTCCACCACCGACCGGCGGCGCGTGGACGTGGAGTTGACCGACCGGGGCCGCTCGACGTGGCTCGGCGCGATGGACTTCCTCGGCAACGAGGAGGAGCGGCTGCTCGGCGTCCTGGGCACGGACGAACGCAGGCTGCTCAACTCCATGCTGCGGCGCATCATGGTGGTCGCGGAGGACCGGGGCGGCGCGGCCTGGGACTGACGGACCGGCGGACTGACGGACCGGCGGACCGGCTGACGGACTGGCTGACCGGGGCGTACGGCAAGGGGCCCCGGTCCGCGCGGTGTTGTTCGCGCGGGCCGGGGCCCCTGATGCCTGCGTCCGACGGGTCAGAAGCGACGCGTGATCAGCGCGCGCTTGACCTCCTGGATCGCCTTGGTGACCTCGATGCCACGCGGGCAGGCATCCGTGCAGTTGAAGGTGGTGCGGCAACGCCACACCCCGTCACGGTCGTTGAGGATCTCCAGCCGCTGCTCGCCGCCCTCGTCGCGCGAGTCGAAGATGAAGCGGTGCGCGTTGACGATCGCCGCCGGGCCGAAGTACTGCCCGTCGTTCCAGAACACCGGGCACGAGGACGTGCACGCGGCGCACAGGATGCACTTGGTGGTGTCGTCGAAGCGCTCGCGGTCCTCGGCGGACTGCAGACGCTCGCGGGTCGGCTCGTTCCCCTTGGTGATGAGGAAGGGCATGACGTCGCGGTAGGCCTGGAAGAACGGGTCCATGTCGACCACGAGGTCCTTGAGGACCGTGAGGCCCTTTATGGCCTCGACCGTGATCGGCTTCTCCGGGCTCAGGTCCTTGATCAGCGTCTTGCAGGCGAGCCTGTTCTTGCCGTTGATCCGCATCGCGTCCGAGCCGCAGATGCCGTGCGCGCAGGAGCGGCGGAAGGTCAGCGTTCCGTCGGTCTCCCACTTGATCTTGTGAAGGGCGTCCAGGACACGCTCCTTCGGGTCGATCTCGATCTGGAAGTCCTGCCACTGGGACTCCTCGGAGACCTCCGGGTTGAACCGGCGGATCCGGAACGTGGCGGTGATGTACGGGGAGTCGGCGAAGCCGGCCTCGGGCTCAGGGACCTGGTCGGCCTTTTCCATCGTGGGGGTAGCCATCAGTACTTACGCTCCATCGGCTGGTAGCGGGTCTGGACGACCGGCTTGTAGTCCAGCCGGATCGACTCGGTGCCGTCGTCGGCGACCTCGCGGTACGCCATGGTGTGGCGCATGAAGTTGACGTCGTCGCGGTTCGGGTAGTCCTCGCGGTAGTGACCGCCGCGGGATTCCTTGCGGGCCAGCGCGGAGGTCGCCATGACCTCGGCGAGGTCGAGCAGGTTGCCCAGCTCGACCGCTTCGAGCAGATCCGTGTTGAACCGCTTGCCCTTGTCCTGGATGGACACGTCGAGGTAGCGCTTGCGCAGCTCCGCGATCTTGTCGACCGCCGTCTTGATCGTCTGCTCGGTACGGAACACCATCACGTTGGCGTCCATGCACTCCTGCAGCTCCAGACGGATCGTCGAGACCCGCTCGGTGCCGGTGGAGTTGCGCAGCCGTTCGACCTGGTCGACGACCAGCTGCGCCGGGTTCTCGGGAAGCTCGACGTAGTCGTTCTCCGCGGAGTACTCGGCGGCGGCGATGCCCGACCGCTTGCCGAAGACGTTGATGTCGAGCAGCGAGTTGGTGCCGAGGCGGTTGGCGCCGTGCACGGAGACGCAGGCGACCTCGCCCGCGGCGTACAGGCCCGGGACGACGGTGGTGTTGTCGGCCAGCACCTCGCCCTGGACGTTGGTCGGGATGCCGCCCATGGCGTAGTGCGCGGTCGGCTGGATCGGGATCGGGTCCGTGTAGGGCTCGATACCGAGGTACGTACGCGCGAACTCGGTGATGTCCGGGAGCTTGGCGTCCAGCTGCTCCGGCGGCAGGTGCGTCAGGTCCAGGTAGACGTGGTCGCCCTCGGGACCGCAGCCGCGGCCCTCGCGGATCTCCGTGTAGATGGAGCGGGAGACGACGTCACGGGACGCGAGGTCCTTCATGACGGGCGCGTACTTCTCCATGAAGCGCTCGCCGTCCTTGTTGCGGAGGATGCCGCCCTCACCGCGGGCGCCCTCCGTCAGCAGGATGCCCATGCGCCAGATGCCCGTCGGGTGGAACTGGAAGAACTCCATGTCCTCCAGCGGCAGACCGCGGCGGTACGCGGCGGCCTGGCCGTCACCGGTCAGGGTGTGCGCGTTCGACGTCACCTTGAAGAACTTGCCGGTGCCGCCGGAGGCGAAGATGATCGCCTTCGCCTGGAAGACGTGGATCTCGCCGGTCGCCAGCTCGTACGCGACGACGCCCGCGGACTTCTTGATCCCGGTCTCGGGGTCCTCCTGGAGCAGCAGGTCCAGGACGTAGAACTCGTTGAAGAACTCCACACCCTCCTTGACGCAGTTCTGGTACAGCGTCTGGAGGATCATGTGGCCGGTGCGGTCCGAGGCGTAGCAGGACCGGCGGACCGGGGCCTCGCCGTGGTTACGGCTGTGGCCGCCGAAGCGGCGCTGGTCGATCTTGCCCTCGGGCGTGCGGTTGAACGGCAGGCCCATCTTCTCCAGGTCGAGAACGGAGTCGATGGCCTCCTTCGCCAGGATCTCGGCGGCGTCCTGGTCGACCAGGTAGTCGCCGCCCTTGATCGTGTCGAAGGTGTGCCACTCCCAGTTGTCCTCCTCCACGTTGGCGAGCGCGGCGGCCATACCGCCCTGCGCGGCGCCCGTGTGGGAGCGGGTGGGGTAGAGCTTGGTCAGCACGGCGGTGCGGCTGCGCTTGGTCGACTCGATGGCCGCGCGCATGCCGGCGCCGCCTGCGCCGACGATGACGGTGTCGTACTTGTGGATCTGCATGGTTTACCTCTGGTCCTTCGGGCCCGGCGCCTAGCGGATGTTCGGGTCGAAGGTGAAGATCACCAGCGTGCCCAGCAGGACGGTGAACACCGTGGCGGTGTACAGCAGCATCTTCAGCCAGAAGCGGGTGTTGTCCCGTTCGGCGTAGTCGTTGATGACCGTACGGAGACCGTTGGCGCCGTGCAGCATGGCGAGCCACAGCATCGCCAGGTCCCACATCTGCCAGAACGGCGAGGCCCAGCGGCCGGCCACGAAGGCGAAGCCGATCTTGGACACACCGCCGTCCAGCACCAGCTGGATCAGCAGGTGGCCGATGACCAGGACGACCAGGACGACGCCCGACAGACGCATGAAGAGCCAGGCGTACATCTCGAAGTTGGTGCGCGAACCCTTGGGGGTCTTGCCGGTCCGCGTACGCGGGGGCTCGATCACGGGGGCCGGGTTGTCGACGTCGTACAGGCTAACGCCTTCGACGGCGCCGATCGCGGAAGTCTCGGTGGACATGGGCCTCAGCTCCCGAAGATGGAACGGACGGCGTGGCCGAGGACGGGGTACAGGGCCCCGACCATGAGCACGATCCAGATGCCCAGCACGGTCCAGAGCATCTGCTTCTGGAGGCGCGGGCCCTTGGCCCAGAAGTCCACAGCGATGATGCGGAGACCGTTCAGCGCGTGAAAGAGAATCGCGGCCACGAGGCCGTATTCAAGGAGCGCGACAGGCCATGTCTTGTACGTGGCCACGACCTCGTCGTAGGCCTCGGGGGAGACACGGACGAGAGCGGTGTCCAGGACGTGTACGAACAGGAAGAAGAAAATGAGGACACCGGTGACTCGATGAGCCACCCAGGACCACATGCCTTCCCGGCCGCGGTACAGCGTTCCAGCCGGCACGGAAGAACCCTCCGGGAGCGGGGATTGGGGGTCGGCCGGCTTGACTGTCGGTCTGACCCGGCCAGGTACGGTCCACCGGCCCCGGCCATCGTAGCGACGGTTTGTCGGTTCGTTCGCGCCGGGGCCTCCGGTGTGATCAAAGCGGCAATCAATCAGGCACGGACGGGCTAGGCGCGGGCCTGTCCGCCGGGCCGGGGCCCTCCCGGC
This sequence comes from Streptomyces sp. NPDC048671, assembly GCF_055587045.1. Lineage (NCBI taxonomy): Bacteria > Bacillati > Actinomycetota > Actinomycetes > Kitasatosporales > Streptomycetaceae > Streptomyces > Streptomyces sp. NPDC048671. The sequence continues at coordinate 39,097 of NZ_JBVJHB010000016.1, forward strand.
CCGGCGGTATCCCGTTACTGACTCGATACCAGCCCGATGATGCGGCCCCGGGCGAGTCGCCGCATCTCGTCGGCCGTCACCACCCGCTCCTGGTCCGGGTCGTGGCCCAGCCTCGTCCGGATGCCGGCCAGCACCTGGTCGGGGTGCTCGGCGGGGCGGACACCGTCGAGGCAGATGACGAAGACGTGCCCGAACCTGCACTCGTACGCGGCGTGCGCGGCGGCCAGCGCGAGGTGGGCGGAGGGTGCCGCGTCGGGCGGCAGCGCCGTGGAGACCTCGGCGGCGAGCGCCTCGGCGCGGTCGGTGAGGGAGAGGTCGTAGCCCGCCTCCTCGGCGGCGGCGAGCAGCGCGTCCAGGTCCGGGTAGGGGCGGTGGGCGGTCAGCCGCTGGGCCCAGCGGTGGCTGCCGAAGCAGTCCAGCAGCGCGGCCTCGACGTCGGCGGCGGCCGCGGTGTTGAAATGGCGCAGGCCGAATCCGTGCGGACCGGTCCGGTCGGGTACGGTTCCGCAGTTCTGCAGAGGCACGGCGGTCCGCCGGTCGGGCCGGTGCGGTTGCTCGGGGAGGCCGGCATGGGACTCGCTGGACCTGGACAGCGTTGGCTCCTCGAATCAGCGGCATCTGTGAACCTGGAGGGGGAGGGATCGGAGAGACCAGGTGGATGCAGAGTGAAGGGAGAGACGAATGTGCCTCAAAGCTAGCGAGGCCGGGCAACGGCCGTCCGACGGATGCGCGAATTTCACCCGGACGGGAGGGTTTCGGGATGACCGACGGACGAAATAGCGAGGAGAATGCCCGGCTATCTCCTTGCTTTTGATCTCTTTCCCGCTGAAAACCGGAGGTTTCTGACCGATGTCGCTCTCACGCGGCGCCCTCGCGGCCGGAGCGGCCGTCACCGCGGCGGCCGCGGTGACGCTCACCGTCGTCCTGTGGCCCGACAGCTCCGACTCCGCACGCCGGTCCGGGGCCCAGACCTCGCCCGGTGCCTCGTCCGCCGCCCCCACGCCGTCCCCGACCCGGAGCTACCCGCTCTCGACGACGCCCCGCACCATCCCCGCCGTACGCGAACACACCGCCGCCCACGGTCCCGGCTGGCGGCCGGGCAAGGGCAGCGCGGTGGTGATCGCCGATGGCAGCAAGGGGCTCGCCGACGAGGGGCGGCTGCTCGCGGGCGAGCTGAAGATCGGCTACCGGGGCGAGGTGCCGGCCCGTGCCGGCGATGTCGAACTGGCCCTGACCCCGACGGCCAAGGGCGGGCCCGAGTCGTACACCCTCAAGTCCCGCGACGGCCGCGTCACGATCAGCGGACCCGGCGAGGCGGGGGTCTTCTACGGGACCCGCACCCTCAAGCAGTCGGTGCGGGCCGACGGCGTCATGCCCGAGGGCGAGGTGCGTGACCGCCCCGACCGCCCGCAGCGCGGGTTCAACCTCGACATCGCACGCAAGTTCTACAGCGTCGCCTGGATCGAGGACCGGCTGCGCGACATGGCCGACCTCAAGCTCAACCAGCTCGGCCTGCACTTCTCCGACGACCAGGCTTTCCGCATCCAGTCCGACACCCACCCCGAGGTGGTGTCGCCCGAGCACCTGACCAAGGCGCAGGTGCGGCAGATCATCGCCCTGGCCGACCGGCTGCACATCCAGATCGTGCCGGAGATCGACTCCCCGGGCCACCTCGGCGCCGTCCTGCGCGCCCACCCCGACCTCCAGCTGCACAATGTGTCGGGCGTGGCCTCGGCCGGATCGATCGACATCTCCAAGCCCGGCGCGGCGAAACTCATCGACGAACTCCTCGGCGAGTTCACGGAGCTCTTCCCCGGAACGTACTGGCAACTGGGCGCCGACGAGTACCTCGCGCTGATGGCCCGGGACCCCGCCGCCTCCTATCCCCAGCTCCAGCGCGCCGCCGTAAAGAAGTACGGGCCGCAGGCCGGGATCGGCGACCTCGCCACCGGCTGGCTCAACGACCGCGTGGCAGTGGTCCGCCCGCACGGCAAACAGCCCAAGGCGTGGAACGACGGCCTCTTCCGCGACGGCATCGTCAAGGCGGACAAGGACATCCAGGTCGAGTACTGGACGGGCAAGGAGTACGGGGCCCGGCAGCCGGAGGAGTACCTGAAGGAGGGCCGCAAGGTGATGAACCTCAACGACGAGTTCCTCTATTACGTGCTCGGCCAGCCCAACGACTTCGTCTACCCCACCGGCAAGCGCATCTACGAGCAGTGGACCCCCCTCGTCCTGCGCGGCACCACCCCCGTACCGGCGCGCTACTCCGACCAGATCCTCGGCGGCCGGTTCGCCGTCTGGGGCGACCTGCCGCAGGCCCAGACCACGGCGCAGGTGGCGCAGGGCATCCGGATGCCGCTGCGGGCGACGTCCCAGAAGCTGTGGGACCCGGGGAAGCCGAAGCTGAGCTGGGACGGTTTCCGGAAGCTGGCGGGAGAGATCGACAAGGGCTGAGCACCGCACCGCGGCCCGCGCGCCGGGGGAGACCCCCGTTTTGTTGTGGACACGGCGGTGACCTGGGGCTATGTTCCGGATGCCGCGCGCCCTTGGGGAGGAGCGCGCGGCTTCTCTCATCCACGTCCGGAATGTCTTCGCGCCCACAACCCTGGGGGGTTGCTCCATGCTGTGCTCCACCTGCCGTACGAGACCACCGGTCACCGCCGACGGACGCTGCGCGCTCTGCGCGCAGCCGCCCGGACCGGCCGGGGCCGAGGCGCTGCCCGCCCCGGCCTTCACCGCTCCGCAGCAGTGGTTGCGTTCGCCCGACGTGCTCGCGAAGACCGTCGTCGTCCTGCTGGCGGTCGTCGTCGTGGCGGACCTGCTGGCGGTGGCCGCGGACCTCAACATCCGAAGCCTGCTCGGCAGCGCTCTCGACAAGGGCTTCGTGGCGATCGACCAAGCGGAGGCCGACCGCGCCGACACGTTCTACGCGGGCACCGGCGTCCTGCAGTTCCTCACGACCGTCGCCACCGCCGTCGCGTTCATCATGTGGTTCTGGCGGGTCCGGGCGAACGCCGGGATCTTCGACGCGAGCGCCCAGCCGATGCGGCCCGGCTGGGCCATCGGTGGCTGGTTCGTGCCGGTCGCCGGACTGTGGCTGCCCCGCCGGATCGCCGGCGGAATCTGGGCCGCGAGCGGCCAGACCAACACCGACGGCAACTGGCGCGACGTCCCCCGGACCCCGATGAACCTGTGGTGGGGCGCATGGGTGCTCTCGCTGCTGGTCGGCCGGTACGCCTCCGGGCAGTACGACCGGGCCGAGACGCCGCAGGAGATCGTGAACGCCGCCTCGCAGATGGCGGTGGCCGACCTGCTCGACATCGTGGCGGCGGTCTTCGCGATCCTGTTCGTGCGCAAGCTGACCCGGATGCAGGGCGAGCGGGCCGCCCTCGGCCCGTACCCGCTCGGCGCCCGGCCCTAGTTCCCGCCCCGTCAGTAGCAAGCGGTTTCAGCCGCATGCAGTGACGATTTTCGGCCATTCGGCGCTGAATGCGATACAGGAAGCGCTGCGTCCCCATGCGTCCTGGCATGGGGAGGGCCGACGGGAGACGCCGATGAGCCTGCTGGAATTGATCGCCGCCGCTGATGAGCGGGGACTGACCGCGAGCGGGGCCGCCTGCCTCGACCGCTGCCTGCCGCAGCCCGCCGAGGGGGCCGGCCCCGATCCGCTGCGCCCGCTCTGGGCCGGCTGCGCGGACGGGGCGGCCTGGCCGGACCGGCTGGCCGAGGCACGTACGGCGATGGACGCCCTGCCCGGTGCGGACGCGACCGTCGGGCGGATCCGGAAGCTGCTCGGCGAGGCGCCCGCGGACCGGGCGGGCGCGGAGCTGCGCGGCTGGGCGGACGCCTGCTCGGTGCTGGCCCTGGAGGTCCACCTCGGGCACGACGCCGAACGCGCCGACCCGGCGGAACTGGTGGAGCGCTGCCGGGCGGGCGACCCACGGGGGGCGGGACCGCTGCTGGCCGGGGAGACCGCGCGCCAGATCCGCGTCCTGGAGATGCTGGCCGAGATCGCGGACGAGGCCCCCACCGGAGCGGGGCTGCGCCAGGTGATGGACGTGTCGACCGAGGGCCAGCGCGTGCTGCGCGCGGCGGTCTCGCGACGCGCACGAGTCCGGGGCTGAGGCGGGGCGGGTCCGCCCCGGGGCCGGCGACCTCGACTTCGACGCCGTGGAGGACGCCCGGTCCTCCACGGCGGTCGTCGCCGGGTTCGTGCTGGGCGGCCGCAGCTGTAAGTCCCGCTGGGAAGGCGGCTCGTACCACTCGTGTTGGGTATGTACTGGGTACGAGCGCGTTCCGCGAGGCGACTGGTATTACTGATACATGCAGGAAGAGACCGCGCAGTCCGCGATTGACACGTTCATCTCCGCGTTCAACGCCTCGGACGACAGCTATGTGACTGCACTGCTCTCCCAGGCCCTGACCTCGGACGTGGTCTTCTGGGGGCCGTTGGGCCGCTGTGAGGGGATCGAGGCGGTCGAGCGGTTCGTGCTGGACATCCGGCGCCACCCGGCAGGGGCCGGCACGATGGTGCGCTGTTCGGCGGTGGACATGCCGGACGAGTGGGCCCGGTACCAATGGGTCTTCACGACGCCGGGCGGGGGCCCCCGACTGGCGGGAACGGACGTCGTCCACCTGCGGCGGAGCCTCATCGACCAGCTCATCGTCTTCGCGGGGGAGATCGAGCCGTCCGTCTCCTGAGCCGTCCTCCTCCGACGCCGTCCTTCCCCTGAACAGCCGGCCCGCCGAGCGCCACCGATGGTGCGCCGGACGCGGCACGGCTCCAGCAGGAACCTGAGGCGGGAGCCGAGTTGAGCGGCTCAGACCTCAGGGCCCGGTGAAGAATTCCACGGCGAAAACCGACGAGTTCTAGGGCGAGCGACGTGCCACAGCGAACACCCCGGAGAGAAGTCCTGCGAATCCGAAAACCGCCGCGGACTGCCACAGCGCCCAGTCAAACAGGCCGGCCGCCGTGGCCGAGACACCCACGATGCTGGTCAGCACCGCGCAGCCCAGGATGATCAGGATCTTTTTCCCGGATCGCGTTCTCATGTGTCTCTCCTCAGAAAAGCGCTCCGGTCGCACCGCCGAGCAGGCCGCCGAACACCCCGTTCTCCCGCTCGCTGCTGCCGCCGCCGGCGACAGTGGCTCCCAAGCCCCCGCCGGCTGCTCCCCACAGCGCTCCGGTAACAACCGCAGCGCCCACACAGGCAACACCAGCTGTTCCGACGCACGCTGCTCCCACTACCGCGACGCCAGCCGCTCCAGCCACCGTGCCGGCCACGACACCCACCGCGTCAGCGAAGCTGAACAGTCCGCTGGGATCGATGCGGTTGACGGGGTCGCCTTCGGCGTAGAGGTAAGGGTTCTGCTCCTGGCCGGAGGGGTCGGGGGTGGTGAAGCGGCCGATGTTGGGGTCGTAGTAGCGGGCCGCGAAGTGGTAGAGGCCGGTGGGGTCCTGGTAGCCGCCGGCGAACCGGTAGGGCTGGAGGACAGTTTCGCTGGTGGTGGAGCGCGGGACGCCGCGAGGGCTGTAGCCGTAGCTGTTGACCTTGGTGCCGTTCTCGTCGGCCATGGCGACCACGCTGCCGAGCGCGTCGGTCAGGTAGTAGTAGTTCTTCCCCCCACGGGTCATGGAGTTCAACGTGCCCCCCGGTTCCCGGTTGAACCCCGTGTCGAGTCCGGCAGTTGACGTGCCGGCGAGGCCGATCGGTCCGTTGTGGAAGAACGTGTCACCGAGCTTGATCCGCTCGGACTGGTCCGTCGACCCGTACTGACCGGCGTAGTTCGTTCCGGCGACCGTCACCGACGTCATCTGGGAGTAGTCCGACCACTTCTCCCCCGTCCTGGTGCCCTCGGGAGTGGAGGCACCGGCGGTCTCGTTGCCGATCTTGTCGTAGGACCAGTTCGTCGCCGAGCCGTTCTTCGAGGTGATCTGCTGCGCGTCGTTGACGGTGTAGGTGGTGCCGCCGGGGCAGCCGGGGGCGACGCCCTGGGAGGTCAGGTTGCCGGCGAGGTCGTAGCAGTACTGCCACGAGCTGCGCAGTGTGGTGCCCTTCTCCTCCTTGGCGTAGGAGAAGCGGCCCGCGCTGTCGTAGGTGTAGGAGGTCTTGTAGCCGGAGACCGCATCCGTGCTGGTGCGGATCCTGCCGCCGTCCTTGGTCCCGTTGAGGTAGGAGTAGGCGAGACGGGCGCCGGGTCATCGGTGCCGGTGCGGCCAGAGCGGGCAGTGCGCAGGCACCGAGCGCTGCCACTACCAGGGCTGCGGTGAGCGTACTTCTGCCAGGTATGCGGGCACGCCGAAACGGTGTGCCGGAAGCACGCGAAAGCAATGGATTCCCCCAGGGGAAACAGAGAGAGACACGGCAGCCGCAGCGACCACCGGAGCTCCACAAGCTGTCACAACTTCTTCACACCCCGTCGATGGCTTCCCGTTCCACGAAGGCAAACCTGTCGGAACAAGCCGACCTCACTGACCGCTCTGTCCGGTAATCGGCCCTGGTGTGGCATCCCTTCCCATGTGGCACCTGTTTGATCATTCAATAGAACGGGGCCGGGAAACGCCCCTGAGGCCGGTCGAAGCTCGCCATCAAACTGACGCGCAGTCAAGGTCAGGCAAGCAAATTTCATATCGCAGGGGGAGAGATGGACGGACATGCGCCACGGGCGGGCCCGGACTTCCGCAGGATCAACCGGGCCACCCGATGGGCCGGACAACTACTGTGCTGGGTCCACGCCACCGCGATGGCAAGCGCCGCTGCCGAAGTCTTCTTTCACCCCGCAGCAGCCTGGTGGCCGTACGCATGGCCCGCACTCTGGGCACTGACAGGGATGCTCCTCATTTCCTGGACCGCCCTGCATGCCACGCAGAAACACCGCCTCCAGCGGATCGCCCGAACCGAGAACGAAGACCCCGAAACACCCCTGCCCCACGCCAACACCTACGACCGGGCAGCCTGAACTCAGGCCACTGAACCGATTCCATGCGGCCTGTCCCGGTTGGAGGGTGCCCGGAAGCTTGGGCAGGGGGCGGCGCGGCGCTTTGGCTCGGGAAGGATCGGGCGAATGCCAGGACGCTTTGGTCGCGCGGTTGCCCCGCGCTCCGTGTACCCCCAGGTCAGAGCCGGAGGGGCCGGGACGGTGACCGGGGCCGCCACCCCTGGCCCGACTGAGCCTTGAGGGCTGTCGCTCCGGCGGTTGACGGCTCGCCGGCGGGGCGGCACTGCGTGGAGGTCAAGGATACAAGCATGCAGGTCAGATGGGGTCGACTCTTCCGGGAGTCGGCCCCTTGGTGTTTCCCGTGCTGGGATGGTGCTGGGAAATATGACACCCCATCAGCCGGTTGGCGCCGCCGAAGAATGTCGAAAGTGGTACGTTATTACGTACCACACAATGGAAAGGGTCAGGACGTGTCGATAACCGCGAGCGAAGCCCGCAAGGGGCTCTTTCCGCTGATCAAGAAGGTCAACGACGATCACGAGGCCATCGAGATCGTCTCCAAGCACGGCAACGCCGTGCTCGTCTCGGCCGAGGACTATGCGGCGCTGCGCGAAGGCTCGTACCTGCTCCGTTCGCCGGCGAACGCACGTCGGCTCCTCAAGGCGTACGAGAACGCCCTGGGCAACGTCAACGTGTCGGAACGTGAGCTGATCGATCCGGACGCGGACCCTGCAGCGGGTGCTGCGTGAGGCTTGTCTTCGAGGATCAGGGCTGGGAGGACTACACGTCCTGGCTCAGGAACGACCGCAAGACGCTCACTCGGATCAACAAGCTCATCGAGGACGTCAAGCGCGACCCTTTCAGCGGGATCGGCAAGCCCGAGCCGCTGAAGTACCACTTGCCCGGTGCATGGTCGAGGCGGATCGACGACGAGCACCGCCTTGTCTACTTGGTCACTGACAAGGAGCTCGTCATCCTCGCCGCCCGGTACCGCTACTAGCCGCGGAGGGAGACCGGGGCTTCCGGTAGGCAGCGGCTTGAGCAGGCTTGCGGCCGAGGGGAATCCGATACGTATCGGCAGCGTCCGCCGGAGGTATCGGTGATCCAGGAGGTGCGGCTCAGTGAGTGCATCGATACTAATTGTTACTTTCGTTGGGCGCTTGATATGCTGCGCCCAATGAAAGTGTCGCCTGGTCTGCTCCCCATCCTCCGATCGCGTATGCAGGGTGAGCTCCTCGCCCTCGTGCTGCTGCACCCGGAGCGCGAGTACAGCATCACTGAGCTCGCCGACGACATCGGAGTGACTCCCACAACTGTCCTGCGCGAGGTGGACCGGTTGACCGGCGGTGGCATCCTGAGCGACCGGCGAGTGGGCCGCAGTCGCCTCGTCAAGGCTCGAACGGACACCCCGCTGTACCGTCCGCTGAGCGATCTCATGGCCGTCTCCTTCGGCCCCATGCCCTTGCTCACCGACGCACTGGTGGGATTCGAGGGCGTGCATCGGGCCTATGTCTACGGTTCCTGGGCTGCTAGGTACAACGGCGAGCCTGGGCCGCCGCCGGCTGATGTCGACGTCCTCATTGTGGGCGATCCCGATGCCGACGCGCTCTTCGACCTTGCTGAGGAGGCATCCCGGCGGCTGGGGCGGGAGGTCAACGTCCATCGGGTTTCCGTGGAGGCGTGGGAGGCCCGCACGGATGATCCGTTTCTCACCAGCGTGCGCGAACGCCCGCTGGTTCAACTGAACCTTGGCCAGGAGGCGTCGTGACGCGCTGGAATCAAGGGCGCTCGACGGTCGACGCGCTCGTCGACAGTGGTGGGCTTGAACGCGTGCCCGCTTCCCGGCAGGCCGCCGAGGCGGAACTGATCCGGGCGCATACGCATGTCGGATCCGCGAGACAGCTGGCAGCGACGGACCCGGAGGGCGCGTACACACTGGCCTATGACGCCGCGCGCAGAGCGCTGGCCGCGGTATTGCAGAACCAGGGGCTGCGTGCGACCAGCCGTGGTGGCCATACCGTCATCTACGAGGCCGTGCGCGCTCAGCTCGACCCGCCGCTCGGGTCCATGCTGCGCCCCTTCAACCGCATGCGAGCCCGGCGCAATGAAGTCGAGTACCGGTCCTCGGAAGCGCCCTCCGTGACGCCGGAGGAGGTTGCAGCCGACTTGGCGAAGGTGGAGGCACTCATCGAGCTCGCGGAGAAGGCGATCCCGAACATGCCACGCTACTGACGTGGTGGAGTTCAACGCCGAAGTACAAGTGGCCGAGGGGGTGGGACGGTTCATCCCACCCCCTCGGCCAACCTTCGCTGTCGCCGAGGGGGGTTGCTCCCGGTCGGAAGCTCATCGCTGAGGGCGCAGGGAAGGACTCCCCTCGCCTTCGCCGGTCGTTTACGCCAGCTTCCAGGAGTACTCAGACAGTTGGCCGGGAAACACACCATAGGATGGAAGCCGAAGCCGCCTTTGCAGGTGGGCGCGGCCGCCTCCTTCTCGGCGTGGCAGGTGATCAGCGTGGTGTCGATGTCCAGGACCAGGCCGGGCAGTTCCTGTCCGCCGGCTTTCGCCGCCGGTATGCCGCAGCGGTTCTCAGATGCCTGCAGCCGGGCCACATCCCGTGCCTGGGCGCGGGCCGAGCGCAGGCCGGCCAGTATGCGTTCGTCGACGCCGGCCGGCATCCGCCAGGTAGTCGGTGTCGAGGCGACCGGGCCGAGCACCTCGCCCTGGTCGCCCTGGTCGCGCAGGACGGCCGGGTCCGTGATGGTCTCGCCGCCGTCAGTGAGTATCACTGCGAGGTCGGTCGCGAGCCGGCCCGGGGCATGGCCGGTGCCGCGTGGCCGAAGGGGTCTCAACATGGTGGAGTACGCGCTGGTCAGCCCGGTGACATCGGCGCGATCAGCCAGTAACCGTGCCTCGGCATGCCCGACCATCCCCGTACCATCGGCGGAGACATGCGGCCTGGGACGAGAACCGATGCCCTGCACGCAGAAAGTGCCTTCCACCTGGACCGACAGAACCCCTCGACAAGGGTCATCGTCCCAGCTCGGAAGGCACTTTCGCGTTGCCGGCCATGATCCGGACGGTCCCAACTGAAACGCCGAGGCTAGAGCGTAGGTCCGATTCCCTTGTCGCGTCTGTACAGCGAGTCGTACAGACCCTCGCCTCGCCGTCCTGACAGGCGGTGCCGATCCGGATAACTGATCCAGGGCATCTCAGCCAACCGCCCGGAGATCCATTGAGCTCATTGTCATGACCCGGCGCGTAACTGCCACCCCATCACGCGATCCGGACCATGAACCGCCCGTCCGGGTGCGGTCTTTTTCGCAGCGGCGGACATCGCTAACCTCAGGAGTCGCAATTGACAGCCGCGTATCTCATGCGGTGAGAACGGGGGAGCCATGGACGTCACGGTGATCGCAGAAAGCCCCGACGGAGGAGACGAACTCCGCTCCCTACGGAAATGGTTAGCCGATTCTCAGGAGTTGCGGGGGCGGGTCGACAGCGTGGAGCGGCCGCCGAAGACCGGCACGCTGGGCCCGGTGCTGGACGCCCTGTCGGTCGCACTCGGCCCGGCCGGTGCGGCGAGCGCGTTCGCTACCGGTCTCATCGCCTGGCTGCGCACCCGCCGGGGTGATGTACAAATCAAGGTGACGCTCCCGGACCGCAGTTCGCTGGAGCTGACCGCGAAGCGGGTATCCGGTCTCGACGCTGACGCCCTGCAGCAGCAAGTGGCCGAAGTCGCCGATCTGCTGAGCCGACAACAAGGGGACACAGGCGGGCCCGAGCGTCGCGAGCTGCCATGACGGACCTGTCCGGCGCGGGCGTCCGGGTCCTGCTGATCGCGACCGCCACGCACGAGGGCCCCCTGCTGACGTCGGTGCCCGCAGTCTCCACCTCCTGCCAGGATCTGCGCACCGCCTTGATCGAACGCTGTGGGGTGCGGCCCGACCACCTGCGCCCGCTACTCGACCCGGCCGACGCGCAGACCATGGCGCGGGCCGTCACCGAGGAGGCGCAGCGAGCGGACACCGTGCTGCTGGTCTACTTCATCGGGCATGGTCTGCTCGGCCCGGACGGGGAGCTGTACCTGGCGGCGACCAGCACCGACCGCCTCACCCCCGGGATGGCCGAGCACCAGGCACTGTCGTTCTCCTCGCTGCGCCAGGCACTGGAGGCGAGCCGGGCGTCGTCCGTTGTCGTCGTACTCGACTGCTGCTTCTCCGGGCGGGTCTCCTTGAGCGGCAGCCCGTCCCTGCCTGCGTTCACCATGACGCCCGCGCACGGCATGTACCTCATGGGGTCCGCTGAACAACTGGCTCTCGCGCCTCCCCACGCCGTGCACACCGCGTTCACCGGTGCGCTCATCGAGCTGCTGACGCACGGCGACCCGCGCGGGCTCCAGCCGCTGACCCTTGATGCCGTGTTCGACGGGGTTTTCCGGGCGATGAGTGACCGGCAGGGGCCGCTGCCCCGGCGTCAGGCCGGGGACCGCTCGGGACACCTCGTCATCGCACCGAACCCGGCGGTGCCAACGCAGGCGGGGCCTCCAGAGGAAGCGGAGCCCGCGCCCGGCCGCTGCCCGTATCTGGGTTTGGATGCCTTCGGGGTGGACGACGCCGACGTGTTCTTCGGGCGTGACGGTATGACGGAGCGGGTGTTCGCCGCGCTGACGGAGATGGCCGCGGCGGATGAGCCGGGCCCGCTGGTTCTGGTGGGCCCGTCCGGTTCGGGAAAGACCTCTCTGCTCAGCTCCGGTCTCTTGGCCGGACTGCGTGAGCGGGGCTTGCTCGGCACCACCTCCTGGCTCTCCCTGCGCCTCACCCCCGGCAGAAGCCCGCTGCGGCGGCTGGCAGCTCGGTTCGACACCAGCGCCGAGTCCGTCGATCTGATGCGGGAGGATCCCGACCGCGCGGCCGAGCTGGCCGAACGGCTGCTGGCCGACCGGCCGGAGCAGAGGCTGATCGTCGTTGTCGACCAGCTGGAGGAACTGTTCACGCTGTGCACGGACCCGTCGGAGCGCACCGCGTTCCTGCGGGCGGTAACTGCCCTGGCCCGGCCCTCGGGCGGGTGCCGGCCGGGGGCGCTGGTGGTGCTCGCGCTCCGGGCGGACTTCTACGGTCAGGCGGCCGCGCACCCCGAACTGCTCGCCGCTCTGCGCGACACTCAGCTGTTGGTCGAGCCGATGACGGCCGACGAACTCCACGCCGCTATCGAGGGACCAGCCGCCGCCGCGGGGCTGGTCCTCGACGACGGCCTCGCCGACGTGATCCTGCACGAGTTCGGCGCGACAGCAGACCGGCAGCCGGCCGCGGGGGCACTGCCGCTGCTGTCCCATGTCCTGTGGGCGACCTGGCTGCGCCGCGCCGGATCGCGGCTCACCGTCGCCCAGTACCGTGCCGCCGGCGGTATCGCGGAGGCGATCAAGACCACCGCCGACGACACGTACGACGGGCTCGACCTGCGGGGTCGGGAAGCCGCACGGCTCATGCTGCCCCGGCTGGTGCGCGTAGGAGAGGACTCCGCCGACACGGCTCAGCCGGTGGACCGCTCCGCGCTTCTGCATGGGCTGCCTGACACAGCGGCCGCACAGCAGGCCATCGCCCGGTTCACCGGGGCCCGCCTACTCACGCTCGACCACGACTCCGCGCGCATCAGCCACGAGGCGCTGCTGCGCGCCTGGCCCCGGCTGACGGAGTGGGTCGACGCGGACCGGGACTGGCTACGCGCCCGCCAGCAACTCGCCGCCGATGCCCGGTCGTGGGAGAAGGCCGGGAGGGAGTCCTCGTTGCTGTACCGGGGGAGCAGGCTGGTCGCCGTACGGGAACGCGCCGAGTCGTCACCGGTAAGCGCCGTCGAACCGGACTCTGTGCTCGCCGAGTTCGTGGACGCCTCTTGGCAGCAGGAGCGCCGAGGTGTGCGCCGGGTCCGAATCGCGGTGGCGTTCCTCATGGCGCTGGTCGTGCTCGCCACATCCGGGCTGATCGGTTCCGTCGTCTTCCAGCGGCGGGCCGAGCGGGCGAGTGAACGAGACCTGGCCCGATACCTTGCCGCCGAATCCGAGGACCTCCGCGACCAGCAGCCCGGTCTGGCCAAGCAGCTCAGCCTGGTCTCGTACCGGATGAACAAGGACGCGGGGCGCGGGGCGCTACTCAACAGCCGGCGCACGCCCGGTGTGATCAATGCAGAGGAGCCTGCCCAAGACCTCGCCTACAGCGGTGACGGCCGCATCCTCGCAATCTCCGTTGAAGACGGGATCGAGCTGCGCTTCCCGGGCGGCTCCGCGCGGATCGGATCGGGCGTGATCGGCCCGGTCACGATCAGCCGGGACGGCCGGACACTCTCCGCAGTCACCTACGACAAGCGCCGGCCGAAAACGGCGCGGGTGCAGCTGTGGGACATATCGGATCCCGCCCACCCGAGGCAGACCGCCGCGCCCCAGCTGGACCACGCTGTCCACGCGCTCGCCCTCAGCACGAACGGCAAGACCCTGTACGGCGGTCTGACGACCGGTGAGATCCGTGTCTGGGACATCGGCGACCAGGCCGCACCGAGACCACTGCCCACACTCCGGGCACATTCGGCGCGGATCGACTCCCTGGCAGTGTCCCCCCAACGTGACCTGCTCGCCAGCATGAGCGACGACGGCCGAATCCAGCTCTGGAGGGCGGCCGACTCCGGGCGCCCCGAGCGCGTCGCCGTGCTCAAGGGGGCGTCGTACGGCCGCAGCATTCTCATAAACCCCAGACCGCTGCACCGGGTGGCCTTCAACCCCACCGGACGGATGCTCGCGGCTCCGCTCGCCGTGAAGAATGGGGACGAGCTCGGGCTGTGGCAGTTGGACGCGCCCGACAAGCCCCGAAGGATGGAAAAGAAGAAGGACGACTCGACGATCGACACATCCACCTCCTGCTACGAGGGCCTGAATTCCCTAGCGTTCAACCCGATCCGCGACTACGTCGCCGGGACCTGCGGCAGCACCTGGCGAGTGTGGATCTACCAGAAGTCCCTAGTTCCCGGCTCACTTCTGTCCGGGGCTTCGGGCGGCGGCCAGAAAAGCGGCGACGAGGTGGGGATGGTCCTGTTCGACCCCGCCAAGCCCCGCAGACTGTTGCAGGCCACCGACCACGGCGTGCGCGTTTTCTACGTCAACAACTCTGCCCAACCAGGTGCCGAGGCATTCCTTCCAGCGACGCCTGGAACCGGAGGCCAGTTCGACTACCGGTTGGCCGGCAAGAAGCAACTGATCGCCCTTCAAGGAGTGGGCGTGAACTACTTGTGGGACGTGACAGAGATGCCGGACTCGGCCACACTCTTGGCGGCGACCCGCTCTCCCGACATGTTCACCGGCGGGGACATCGCCCTCAGCCCGGACGGACGCCTCCTCGCCGACGTGGAAGTGTACGAGGGCGGTGAGGTCGACAAGAAGGGCAAGAAGCAGGAGAACGTCGGTCTGCGGCTGCGCAGCACCTCGGCGCCCTCGAAAAGCGCACCACTGGCCACCATCGACGAGTTGGACAACGGTGCGGCGGCGATCGCCTTCAGTCCCACCGAGCCCGTCCTGGCCGTGTCCGACATGAACGGCTTCAGAGACAACAACCACAAGAAACCAGTCGTACGGCTCTACGACATCGCGAACCCCAAACGCCCGCGGCAGATCGCCCGAATCCACGCGACGACCACAAAGCTCGACTTCTCCCCGGACGGAGAGTCGCTCCTCTTCACCGCTTCCCCCTTCGCTGACCCGGACGATCCCCAGCCCCCGGACGAGTTGGAGAGCTGGGACCTCACCGACCCGGCACATCCCGAGAAGCGGTGGGCACGCCCCGTCGAGACCGGAATCGACTCGGTGTACGTCGCGTTCCGGCCGGACGGCAAGCTGCTCGCCGTCTACGACAATGGGGGGACGCTGAGGCTGTGGCGCGTCGAGGGACACCGGCTCACCGAGGAGTTGTCCCGCATCACCGTGGGCATTTATGGCAGCCCGATCGCCTTCAGCCCTGACGGAACCCGCCTCGCCCTGACCGCGACGAAAGCCGTCCTTGCCGACGAACGTCCCGAGATCTGGGACCTGACCGATCCGAAGGATCCCAGACGATACTCCTACCTGCCCGGCTCATCGCGCGCCACCGATTTCTACGCGCTCCAGTTCAGCCCGGACGGCGAATTCCTCGCCATCGTCAGGGCATCCGCGGGCGTCGAGATATGGGACACCAACCCGGAACGGGTCATCGCCGACCTCTGCGACTCGGCGGGCGATCCCATCACCCGGCAGGAGTGGAAGCACTACCTGCCCGACAAACCGTACGAGCCGCCGTGCCGTCCGTCCTGACGAGCTCGTGCACGGTTGGGCGCAGGCGCGAAGCACCGCATGGTCTTCGTCGACCGGCTCCTGGCCACGCTCGTGCACCTTCGCCACGAGGTTACGCATGACGTGCTGGCCTGCTGGTTCGGTGTGGACCGCTCGACTGTCACCCGGGCCATCGGAGAGGTGCGGCCCCTGCTCGCCGAGCGGGGATGCACCATCAGCCCGACGTGCGGCTGCGAACCCTGGCCGACGTCGTTGACCATCTGGGCGCGACGGGGAAGACCGGCATCATCGACGGCACCGAGATCCGTGTCCGCCGGCCAGCCGTCGGTCGCAAGGACCGGGGTCGCTTCATCTCCGGCAGGAACAAGCAGAACGCCGTGAAGGGTGGACCGACAGAACCCCTCGACAAGGTTCATCGTCCCAGCTCGCCCAACTGAAACGCCGAGGTTGAGGAATTGAAGATGACCTTCCGCCGGACCGAGCAGATGCTGATGCCGGAGCCCGGGTGATGAGACGCGCACTGACCGGTCTCGCGGTGGCGTGTACCGGGGTACTGGTTCTCAGCTCCTGCGTGGATAGCCGCACCGATCCGCCACCGCCCCCTGTCGAGGTGGCTGCGGCCGATCTCTACGGCACATGGACAGGTTGGAAGGGCAGTTCCCTGACCTTGAAGCCTGAATCCCGCGCGGTTGTGGGAAAGCTTGACGGTCAGGAGTTTGAATTCGACGATTCCTGGCGCATGTCGGGTCCAGGATCCTGGCGTCTCCTGAATCCCGGGGCGTATCGGGGTGGGAACACCGTGGGTAATGGATCGGTAATCCAGCTCAGAGCGAGCCCGGACGCCGGCGCGAGAAAGGGGAATTCTGCTACTGAAAGTCCGGTGGCGGAAGCGGAGCTTGACCCGGACGATGCCGCGTCCCGCACGCAACCGCCGCCAGAAAAGGCGGTGTGGTACATCGGTGTCACCAGGGGCAAGAAGGGAGAACTTCAACTGTTCTTCCTGACATCGGACCCTGACGTACGGGATACCTACTACCTCGCCAAGGGGCACTAAAAGTCGAAGCCGCCGCCGGCCTGGTGCGCGCCGCGCTGGTCATCCAGCGGTCCGACCGCCCACGTTTCGCCTGGTCGGAGGGGTAAGTGGAACGACGACCGGGGCCGCCACCCCCCACAGGAGAGGCCCCGGTCGTCTTCCGCGGGGCCGCAGGACGACCCCGTACTCATCTCAGCGTCGTGACTGCGTTTTCTGTCACACCGTGGGCCGGACGCAGAATGTTGCGGGTTGTACAAGTCATGGACGTGATGCCCGCGAAGGACGTAGCGTGCTGAGTCGCGCAGGGTGGCGCGGCAGTGGTGACCAGCTGCGATTCAGGACAGCAGGGCAGGTTGAGGGAGTGCTGGGGGACGACGCGGGGCTTACTGCCGCGGTGCTCGCGGCACAGGACGGGGACGAGGACGCCTTCCGTACTGTGTACCGCGCTGTGCAGCCGCGGTTGCTGGGCTACATAAGGACGCTGGTGGGGGAGCCGGACGCCGAGGACGTGGCGTCCGAGTCCTGGCTCCAGATAGCGCGTGACCTGGACCGGTTCAGCGGTGACGCGGACCGGTTCCGGGGCTGGGCGGCGCGGATAGCGCGTAACCGTGCCCTGGATCATCTGCGGATGCGCGGCAGACGGCCCTCGGCCGGCGGCGACGAGACGGAACTGTCCGAGAAGCCCGCCGAGTCCGACACCGCCGCCGAGGCGATCGAGGCTCTGGCCACCGGCCGCACCATGTCGCTCATCGCCCAGCTGCCGCAGGACCAGGCCGAGGCCGTGGTGCTGCGCGTGGTGGTCGGTCTCGACGCGAAGAGCGCGGCGCTGACGCTGGGCAAGCGGCCGGGCGCGGTACGCACCGCCTCCCACCGCGGGCTGAAGCGGCTCGCCGAACTGCTGCGGGCGGACAGCGCGGAGAGTGCGGAGAGCGTGGGTAGTGCGGACGGCGGGGGCAGTCCCGGCGGTACCGGTAGCCCCGGCGGCACGGGGTATCCGGGGGCCGGCGGAGGTCCGGCGGCCGCGGACCACGCGGAGGACGGCCGTCCGCACGGCGGCGCCCCGGCCGGCGGGGTCGGTGTCCCCAGGGGGCCGGTTGACGCGTCGGCCCCCGCACAGTCCCCGCAGGGCAGCGCGGCGGGCCGGACGGCGGAACTCGGCGCCGTGCCCGCGCAGCGCCCCTCCCACACCGGGCTGGTGGCGCCCGCCGGTGTGACGCATTCGCGTCTGTGGACGCAGAAGGACATGTGATGGCCGACGAGCAGTACGAATGGCTTGACAAGGAAGCGGCGGAGAGATTGCTCCGCGGCGAACCGGTCGATCCTGCCGACGGCCAGTCGGAACAGGAGGCCGAGAGGCTCGCGGCCGCGCTGGACGCCGCGGCCCGGTCCGCCCGTCCGGCCACCGGTGAACTTCCGGGCGAGGCCGCCGCGTTGGCCGCCTTCCGCGCCGCCCCCCGCGCCTCTTCCCGCTCCGCGTCCGGTACCCGCTCCGCGTCCGCGCGGGCGGGCCGGGGGACCGCCGCCGGGCTGGACGGGACAGGCGAGACCGGGATGCTCGCACCCGTGCACATAGGCCGGGCCGTCTCCGGCAGCGGGTCCGGCTCCGCGGGTTTCCGTGGCGCCCGCCCGTCGCACTGGAGCCGGCCCATCCGCTTCGGTCTGGTCGCCTCCCTCGCGTGCTGCGCGATCGGCGGGGTGGCGGTGGCCGCCGGGACCGGGGTGCTGCCCGGCCCCTTCGGCCGGCACGCCCCCTCGCCGGCGACCTCGGTGTCGGCCGCCGCCTCGCCCGAGGAGCTCGGCTCCGGCCTCACCACCGACGACGGGACGCCCGAGCCGCCGTCCGGCTCAGCGAGTACGGAGAGCGTGCCACCGGAAACCCCGGACTCGGCCGGCCCCGGCGGAAAGAGCACCGCCGGCCCCGGCAGCAGCGGCCCCACCGCCCCCGCCACCGACGGTGAGACCGGAACCGGACCGCACGACGGCCCGGCCAACGGTTCCTCGGACAGCGCCGGGGGCACGGACGGTGACGGTGCCGGGAAGCCCGACACCTCCCCCGACGACACATCGGGCGCCTGGTACGCCAAGACCCTGAAGGCCTGCCGCGACTACCAAGACGGCAAGCTCGACGACGACCGCAGACGCCGCCTCGAAGCGTTGGCCAAGGGCGCCCGCAACCTGGACCGGTTCTGCGACCGGATGCTCGACAAGGCCGGCGGCAACCAGGGCAATGACCAGGGCAACAGCCAGAACGGCGACGGCGGCGATTCGGACGGCGACTCGCCGCCCGGCGGTTCCGGCTCCCTCCCGTCGATCGGGTTCACCCCGGTGTCCCCGCAGCCGTCGACCGCCTTCGCCGGAACCGACCCGGTAACGGAGCCGGTGTCCGACCCGGCAACCGGCCCCGGACCGGACCCGGGACACGAGCCCGTGGCCGACGCCACCGCCTCGCAGACGGCAGCGCCGGGCACTCCCGTCGCGGCCCGCTGACCCCGTCCGCCACCCGGTGTGACGTTTTTCGGGGCACGGACGCAGTACAGAGTGAGCCGACTGGTCATCGGCAGCGCCCTGAGCCGGGGTTCCCCCCGTACCTACGGCTCGGCGCAAATGGCGCGGGCGGGACACGTTCCCCCGGTCCCGCCCGCGCCCCTCACACCCCCGGTCCTCCGGCCCCGCCCGGTGCTCAGCTGTAGACGACGACCTTGTCGCCGTTGTGGACCTGGGCGAACAGTGAGGCGATCTTCCCCTCGTCCCGGACGTTGACGCAGCCGTGCGAGGCGCCGTTGTAGCCGCGGGCCGCGAAGTCCGACGAGTAGTGCACCGCTTGGCCGCCGCTGAAGAACATCGCGTACGGCATCGGGGAGTCGTAGAGCGTCGACACGTGGTGCCGGGACTTCCAGTAGACGGAGAAGGTGCCCTCGCGGGTCGGCGTGTACTGCGAGCCGAACCGCACATCCATCGACGAGAGGACCTTGCCGTCGATCATCCAGGACAGCGACCGGCTGTTCTTGCTGATGCAGATCACCCGGCCCGTCATACAGCGCTTGTCCGGCTTCGCGACCGGACGGGTGGTCGGCGGGTTCAGCTCCGCCGCCGTCGGCTCGTGCGTCATGCCGAGCAGCTTCTGCCAGGTGAGCGTGTCCGCCTTCCCCGTACGGGACAGCCCGCGCTTGCCCTGGAACGACTGCACGGAGGCGACCGTGACGGTGCCGTAGTAGCCCGTGGGGCTGCGGTCGAAGTGGCCGATCTGGCGCAGCCGGGCCTGGAGCTCGCGCACCTGCTCGCCCTGCGCGCCGCTCGCCATCAGCACCTTGCCCTGCGGGTCGGGCGCGGGCGCGGACTTCGGCGGTGCGCTCGGCTTCGCGCTCGGTTTCGTGCTCGGTTTCGTGCTCGGCTCCGCGCTCGCGGGCGGCGTCGCCGTCGCCGTCCCCGGCTTGTCCGTGCCGGGCTTGGCGTCGTCGGTGGGCGTGCCGCTCGTCGGCGCGGGCGCCGGAGCGGCCGGCGTGCTGCCCGCCGCCTGCGGCTCGCACCCGGCGGTCACCGCGGTCAGCGCGAGTACGGCGACGGCCGCGGTCGCCGCCGCGGCTCCCCTGCCGCGCCTGGGCGCGTGGCCGCGCCCGGTCCTTCTGGTGCGTATCATCTCGGCCCCCTCGGGTCTCCGGTATCCCATGGGACGGATTCCCGCTCCGCCCGGTTGCCGAATCCTGCGGATGATGGGGAAATCGTTAGCGGGCACCGTAGAGCCTGTCGTCAGACCGGCCCTACGGCCCCAGGTTCCGCATCGGTGACCAGCGGGAGGCGGAGCGGATGACGCGCGAGTCGGAGTCGGGACTGCCCATCGAGCCGGTCTACGGGCCGGACGCGCTCGACGGCTGGGACCCCGCGGAGAGACTGGGGGAGCCGGGCGGCTACCCGTTCACCCGCGGCGTGTACCCGTCGATGTACACCGGCCGCCCGTGGACGATGCGCCAGTACGCGGGCTTCGGCACGGCCGCCGAGTCCAACGCCCGGTACAAGCAGCTCATCGCCAACGGCACCACCGGCCTGTCCGTCGCCTTCGACCTGCCCACCCAGATGGGCCACGACTCCGACGCGGCCCTCGCGTCCGGCGAGGTCGGCAAGGTCGGCGTGGCCGTCGACTCGGTCGACGACATGCGGGTGCTGTTCGACGGGATCCCGCTGGACCGGGTCTCCACCTCGATGACGATCAACTCCCCGGCCGCCCTGCTCCTGCTGATGTACCAGCTGGTGGCCGAGGAGCAGGGGGTGTCCGGGCGGCAGCTGACCGGCACCGTGCAGAACGATGTGCTCAAGGAGTACATCGCCCGCGGCACGTACATCTTTCCGCCGGGCCCCTCGCTGCGGCTGACCGCCGACATCTTCGGCTACTGCCGGGCCGAGATGCCGAAGTGGAACACGATCTCGATCTCCGGCTACCACATGGCGGAGGCCGGGGCCTCGCCCGCGCAGGAGATCGCCTTCACTCTCGCGGACGGCATCGAGTACGTCCGTACCGCAGTCGCGGCCGGTATGGACGTCGACGACTTCGGGCCCCGGCTGTCCTTTTTCTTCGTCGCCCGTACGACGATCCTGGAGGAGGTCGCCAAGTTCCGTGCCGCCCGCCGGATCTGGGCGAAGGTGATGAAGGAGGAGTTCGGCGCCAAGAACCCGAAGTCGCTGATGCTGCGCTTCCACACCCAGACCGCGGGCGTCCAGCTCACCGCCCAGCAGCCCGAGGTCAACCTGGTGCGCGTCGCCGTGCAGGGCCTGGCCGCCGTCCTGGGTGGCACCCAGTCCCTGCACACCAACTCCTTCGACGAGGCCATCGCGCTGCCCACCGACAAGTCGGCCCGGCTCGCGCTGCGCACCCAGCAGGTCCTGGCGTACGAGACGGACGTGACGGCCACCGTCGACCCGTTCGCGGGCTCCTACGCCGTCGAACGGATGACGGACGACGTCGAGGCCGCGGCCCTGGAGCTGATGCTCAGGGTCGAGGACATGGGCGGCGCCGTCAGCGCGATCGAGCGCGGCTTCCAGAAGAGCGAGATCGAGCGCAGCGCCTACCGCATCGCCCTGGAGACGGACAGCGCCGAGCGGGTCGTCGTCGGCGTCAACCGCTTCCGGCTCGACGAGGAGGAGCCGTACGAGCCGCTCCGCGTCGACCCGGCGATCGAGGCCCGGCAGGCGGCCCGGCTGGCGGCGCTCCGTGCCGGACGGGACCGGGGTGCGGTGGACACGGCCCTGGCCGCGCTGCGGGAAGCGGCGCGGGGCACGGACAACGTGCTGTACCCGATGAAGGAGGCGCTGAGGGCCCGCGCCACCGTGGGCGAGGTCTGCGACGCGCTCCGTGAGGTGTGGGGGGCGTACGAGCCGTCGGACGTCTTCTGAGGCGGGGGAGGGCCTCGCCCGCATCGGAAGACGTCCGGGCGAAGAGGCGGATCGGGGAGGCTCTGTCACAGTTCCGTTACAGGGAGTGGACGACTCCGCCGCGTGGGCTGCCTACATTCGTAGAAGCAGCCCGCCCTACCTCACGGCCCCACCCACAGAGGAAGCGGCATGCGACTCCCCCACGCCACCCGGCCCACAAGGCCCTTTCTCCACGGAGTCGTTCATGTCTTTCCGTACCGCACACCGTCGTACCGCACACCGTCGTACCGCACACCGCCGCATCGCACTGCGGTCCGCCATCGCCACGGCAGCCCTCGCCGGCGGCGTACTCCTACCGGCCGCCGGCGCCTTCGCCGACACCACCCCGAGCAGCCCGGCCCCCAGCAGTCCGGCCCCGGCGACTTCGGTACCGGTAACCCCGGCACCGACCACCTCGGCGCCGGCGAGTCCGGCCCCGAGCAGTCCGGCACCGACCACCTCGGCACCGGCGAGTCCGGCACCGACCACCTCCGCGCCCGAGGGGGACGAGTACACCGACGACGGCACCCTGGTCCACAAGGACGTGCTCAAGGGCGGGCTGACCGCCAGGGTGTACAAGCACGGCGACGCGCACGTCTACTACACCGCCGTCATCCTTGAGCACAGCGGCCCGCTCGGCGCCCTCACCGCGGGTCCGGGTTACGTCTCCAGGGACACCAGGACCTACCGCGGGATCTCCGTCACGCTCTACGCGGACGGCCGCATCACCTCGGTGAACGGCGGCGGCGGCGAGGGACCGGTGTACTCCGGGAAGTGCACCGTCTCCGTCACGACGAGCGTCGGAGGCGGCACCGGGGCCGTGCTCACCATCAGTCCTTCGGGGCCGTCCGTCTTCTTCAAGGACGCGGGGTACGGCACCATCCTCGACGTCGGCCCGCTCGACCGCCTGCACCCGAAGCTGCCCGCGAGCGCCGGATTCGTCGGCGAGATCATCAACCCGAACAGCACCGCCCCGCGCTTGAAGTTCAACATGCAGGGCGGCGGAAACCCGGCGGGCTACACCGACTTCCCGAAGCTGCCCAAGGGATGCAGCTTCCTGTACGGCACGGGGTCGGGGACGGGCGACGGCAAGGACACGCACTCCTCCCAGACCTCGGTCGTCCCGAAGGGCAGCGTCGCGGCCGGTGCGGAGCTGGAGCAGGGCGGCGGCCACCCCGTTCTGATCGCGGCCGGCGGGGCGGCGGCAGCGGTGGGCGCGGCGGGCGTCGGCTTCGTCGCCCTGCGCCGCCGCACGGCAGCGGCCGGCCGCTGAACCGGTCGGACACGGTCGTCACACGTCGGGGGAGGGGCAGTCGCGCACTGCGGCTGCCCCTCCCCGTTCTGCCTGCCGGGAGTCCCGTATGAACACACCGCTCGCGCGCCGTCCCGTGGCGGCCTCGCTCGTCGCCTTCACCCTCGCCGCCATGGCCGTACTGACGGGCTGCGCCTCCGACGACGCCCCCGCCACTCCGCCCGCTCACATCGCCACCTCACCGGCCCCGTCGGCTCCGGCCGTTGAGTCCGGCGCCGCCACCCCGATGCCGGCCTCCGAGCCGGTCCGGGTCCGCATCCCCTCGGCCGGCGTCGACACGGGGCCGGTCCTGAGCCTGGGGCTGGCCGCCGACGGCACCGTCGAGGTCCCGACCGTGGCCCAGGCGGACCGCATCGGCTGGTACACCAAGGGTGTCACCCCGGGGGAGACCGGCCCCGCCGTACTCATCGGCCACTTCGACACCGCCGAGGGCCCGGCCGTACTGAAGAACGTCGCGAAGATCCGGGTCGGCGACCGGATCACCGTCACGAGGGCCGACGGATCCGACGCGGTGTTCGCCGTACGGAGACTCCAGCAGGTCGACAAGGGCGCCTTCCCGACCGACGACGTCTACGGAAACACGGCCGGCCCCGAGCTCCGGCTGATCACCTGCGGCGGAGAGCTGCGCGGCGGTCACCGGCCGGACAACATCATCGCCTTCGCGGATCTGGTGAGCTGAGACCACATGGCGCGTGCTGAGATCACATGGCGCGGGCTGAGACCACATGGGGCGGGCTGAGGGTCGCTGCGACGAGGACTGACGGAGAACGTCGTCCAATGACCTGAAATCCGCCCCCGGAGTGTCGTATCCGCGTGCGACACTCCGTCTCATGCTGGGTGTCACCGACCTTCCGACCTATCTCGCCGGCCTCGTGCTGATCGTTCTGCTGCCGGGGCCGAATTCGCTGTACGTGCTGTCCGTCGCCGCCCGGCGCGGGGTGCGCACCGGTTATGTGGCCGCCGCCGGAGTGTGGACCGGGGACACCGTGCTGATGACGCTGTCCGCGCTGGGGGCCTCGTCGCTGCTGCGGACGACGCCGGTGCTCTTCGCCGTGGTGAAGTTCGCCGGTGCGGGCTATCTGACCTGGCTGGCCTTCGGGATGCTGCGGGCCGCGGTGTCCATGTGGCGCGAGCGGCACCGGCGGGTGGCCGAGCTGACGGGCGAGACGGCGGACGGGGGCGAGGCCGCCGGCAGCATGGAGCGGCCGTACCGCCGGGCGCTGGTGGTCAGTCTGTTCAACCCGAAGGCGATCCTGTTCCTGATCTCGTTCTTCGTGCAGTTCGTCGATCCGGGGTACGCCTACCCGGCGCTCTCCTTCCTGCTGCTGGGCACCCTGCTCCAGGCCGCCAGCTTCCTTTACCTGACGGCGCTGATCTTCGGCGGCACCCGGCTGTCCGCCGTGTTCCGCCGCCGTAAGCGGCTCTCGGCGGGAGCCACTTCGGCGGCGGGCGTGCTGTTCCTCGGCTTCGCCGCGAAACTCTCGCTCAGCAACGTGTGACCGGGCGGGCCGGCAAGCGCCACGTCAGTGGTGCCAGGCCTCGCCGCCGACGTTGTGGATCATGCGCTGGAGCACCTTGAGGGTGCGGACGAACTCCTCGGGCGGGATGCCGTCGTGGATCTCCTCGCTCGCCCGCGTGACGCCTGCGTACGCCCGGGTGCGCAGCTCGTGGCCCGAGGAGGTCAGCCGCAGCCGGGTGCCGGCGTCCTGAGTGATGAGGGCCTGGTCGATCAGGGTGTCGATCTCGGGTTCCAGGCCGTCCCCGACACCGAGGTAACCGCGGAGCATGGTGACGACCTCCGCCCGGGGGCGGCCCGTTTCGTCGGCGTCGGCCAGCTGGTTCAGTACCCACCAGCGGGGCTGCGTCAGGCCGTGCTCGGCCAGGGCGGACCGGATGTGGCCCACGGTCGCGGTGTGTGCGGCCCAGCTCCAGTAGCCGATCGGCTGCTTGGCGAGCCCTTCGTCGTCGTGTGAGTAGTCCGTTGAGTCGTTCATCGAGTGGTTCGTCGAGTCGTTCATCGAGCCGTTCATCGAGTGGTCCATGACGACGAACGTAGGAGCTCAACCGCGCTTGAGGTCAAGGCCCATCGGCGCGAGGTACGCGGCGAGGCCGTCGGTGTTCTCGCCCGCCCAGCCGATGTAGCCGTCCGGCCGGACCAGGAACAGCCCCTTGCCGTACGCCTTGTACGTCTCCGTGCGGTGCACCCGGACCGCCGCGCCGGTGAACTCCGGCAGCTCCGCGTCGGTGCCCACCGCCAGCAGCGTGAAGTGCGGACCCCGGAACACGTCGAACAGCCGCCGGTCGCCGGTGGGCCCGTCGGGGGCCCGGTCGCCGGCCTCCAGTACGCCCGCCCGGCCCGCCGACAGCGGGCCGCCGCGGTAGCCGAGGCCCAACTGCTGGGTGGCGGCGCCGCGTTCCTGCTGTCCGCGGTGGATACGGGTGGACAGGCCGAGCACCTCGGCGGCGACCGGGCGGCGCTCCTGTTCGTAGGTGTCGAGCAGGGCGGCGGGCGCTGCGTGGTTCAGCACCTGGCCGAGCTTCCAGCCGAGGTTGTACGCGTCCTGCACGCTCGTGTTGAGACCTTGCCCGCCCGCGGGGGAGTGGATGTGGGCGGCGTCCCCGGCCAGGAAGACCCGCCCCTCGCGGAACCGGTCGGCCAGCGCGGCGCGCGGCCGGAAGTCGGAGGCCCAGAGCACCTCGGTGACGTCCTCGGCGTCCAGGTGGGTGCGTTCCGCGACGACCGCGCGCACCCCGTCCGCCGAGGTGTCGGGCTCGCCGTCCTTGTACTGGGCGACCAGCTGGAAGTCCGCCGTGCCGGGCAGCGGGCAGAGGGTGATGAACCCGGAGTCGGTGTTCAGCATGTGCCAGTTGAGCCGGTCGAGCGCGTCCTCGGCGACCCGTACGTCGGCCACCAGCATCGGTGCCGGGTCCACCGTCTCGCCGGTCATCGCGATGCCCAGCGCCCGCCGCACCGTGGAGCGCCCGCCGTCCGCCGCGACCAGGTAGGAGGCGCGGACCGGGCCGGTGGACAGCTGGGCGGTGACCCCGTCGGCGTCCTGGCCAAGGCCGGTCAGCGCGGTCGAGAACGTGACGTCGCCGCCCAGTTCGCGCAGCCGGGTCAGCAGGATCTCCTGGGTCCGCCACTGCGGCATCATCCACGGCTCCCCGTACGGCTCGGCGTCCGTCGCGGCCGCCACCCGGAACATGCGGTGCTCGCCCGTCCGCTCGCCGTTCTGCCAGGCCATCCCGACCGGCGCCGGACCGCCGTGCTCGCGGACCGCGTCACCGACCCCGAGATCGTCCAGGACCTCCCGGGTGCGGGGCTGGATGCCCTTGCCGCGCGAGCCGGGGAAGAGCGTGGGTGCCTGCTCCACGAGGAGGGCGGGCACGCCCCGGCGGGCCAGGTCGCAGGCGAGGGCGAGACCGGAGGGGCCGGCGCCGACGATGAGAACGCCGGGTTCCTTAACGCTGTTAAGTTCCATGGTCCGGAGTCTGCGCTTAACGCTGTTAAGTTGTCAAGGTGGGGGCTGTTAACTTGACGAGGTGGGTACGACGAAGATCGACCGGTCCCGCGTGGCCGACACGGCACTGCGGCTGCTGAACGAGGTGGGCCTGGACGGGCTCAGCCTGCGCGCCATCGCCAGGGAGCTGGATGTCAAGGCGCCCGCTCTCTACTGGCACTTCAAGGACAAGCAGGCGCTGCTCGACGAGATGGCCACGGTGATGTACCGCCGGATGCTCGACGAGGGCCTGCCGGGGCCGACGCCGCAGCGCTGGCAGGACCAGCTCGTCGCGTACAACAGCGGGCTGCGCGCCGGGCTGCTGCGCTACCGCGACGGGGCGAAGGTCTACGGGGGCGCGAAGTTCACCGGCACCGACCACGCGGACGGGCTCGAAGGCCATCTGCGCACCATGGTCGACGCGGGCTTCGAGCTGTGGCAGGCGGTCCGGGCGGGCACCACCGCGTACTCGTACACGATGGGCTTCGTCAGCGAGGAGCAGGGCGTCCGCCCGATGCCGGACCAGCGGCGCGAGGGTTTCGACGTCGGTGAACGTGCGCAGCGGCTGGCCCGCTACCCGCTCGCCGCGGCGGCCGGCGCCGAGATCTTCGCCAACTACGACGAACGCTTCGAGGACGGCCTGCGGCTGATCGTCGCGGGCGTCGAGGCGCGGTACGGGGTGCGCTGAGGTCTCCCGGCCGGCAGGCGGCTACGGGCGGGCGCGCCGCCGCCGTAGGCGGGCCACGGCCGCCGGTGCGAACGCCGTGGCCAGCAGGCCCGCCAGCGCGGCGGCCCCGGCGAGCGTCCCGGCCCGCAGCCCCGGCGGCCGGAACGAACAGTCCACCGTCGTCCGGCCACTGCCGACCGGCACCGCGACGAGGCCGAGATACGAGCCGGCCGGACGCCCGTCGCAGCTCCAGCCCGCGATCCGGGGCGCGGCCAGTACCGCGACTCCCTCGGTGTGCGGCGGGAGTTCGGCGCGCACCCCGCTGCCGGAGACGGTGACCCGCGTCGCGCCGGTCCGCTTCAGCCCCGCCACCGCCGAGGCCAGCCGCCCCGGATCCAGGCAGCCGACGGCCTCGTGCGGAACGGTCCCGTCCCGCTCCGCCCGCAGTGTCACGGCGATCCGGCCCGCGCCCGGACCCAGCGGCAGCATCGCGGCCCGGCGCGTGGGCAGGTCGCCCCGCAGATCGGCCGGTTCACCGGCGGCCCCCAGCCGGGCGGTGCCGAACAGGTCGGGCGCCCACAGGAACACCCGGCTGCCGGCCGGACAGCTCGCACTCAGGGTGTACGTGCCGGGCCGCACCTCGTACGCGGACGCATTCCGGTCCGCGGCGGCCACGCCGTCCGCCGACCGCAGCGCGGTCGCCGGCAACGTGTACACCGAGGCGCCGAGCAGCCTCTCCTGGTTGCGGAACGGCGAACGCCCCCAGACAGCCGCACCCCCGGACCCGGAGGGCCGGACCGTCACCAGCGGCGGGACGTCCTGCCGGGTCACGGTCACCGGCCGGTCGTCGGGGCGGTTCCAGACCTGATGCGGATCGCGCGGCACATGGACTCGGGCGCCGACCGAGAACACCGCGTCGGTCACCGGGTTGTCCAGGCTCTGCACGGCGCGCCCGCGCGAGGTCCAGCCGCCGCCCAGCGCGAGGAGGGTGCGGGTCGTCACGTCGGGCGTGTGGCTGCTGTAGTAGGCCCCGCCCTGGCCGCCGACGACCAGCGGGTCGTTGGCGGTGGTCTGTTCCCGGCCCGGATCGGTGCGGTAGCGCGGCCAGCCGTCGGCGCGGGCCACCGCGTCGGCCTGGAGGCGCTGGCGCTCGCCCCAGGGCGCGTAGTCGTCCAGTTGCTTCAGCCGCTGCCGGTCGGCGTACGCGGTGGTCGCGGCGGCCTGCCCGGCCTGCGCCCCGACCAGCAGCAGTGCCGCGAGCGCCAGGAACCTGCCGCCGCGCACCAGCGCGAGAGCGCAGAGCGCCGCCACCAGGCCAGCGGCGAACAGCGGATACGTCCACCGGGTGACCAGTGCGCTGGGCGCGGCCGAGGCCGCGATCAGCAGCAGCACCCCGCCGCCGCCCAGCAGCGCCCGCCGGTCCGGCCAGGCGCGGGCGACCGAGGTCCAGGCGGCGATCACCAGGAGGCCGCTGAGCACGAACGTCTGCCGGAACGGGCTGCCGTTCGGCGTCGCGAAGGCGTGCCAGAGCAGATGGGTGGGCCCCCACTGCATCGACAGCGCGACCACCGCCACCAGCCCCGGCCACACCCACCGCTCGGCGCGCGGAACGGCCCGGTGGAAGGCCAGCGCGCAGGCCGGCAGCAGGGCGGCCGTGCCGAGGAAGACCGCCGGACTGAAGAAGCCGTACGTGGCCGGCAGCAGCCGGGCCGCGACATCCGGCCAGGCGGCCGGGGCGAACTCGCGGGTCCAGCCCGGATAGGCGTGCTCGGTGCCGAGGAAGACCGGCAGCAGGACCGGCATGGCCAGCCCGATGCCGAGCAGCACCGTCCGCACCGCGCGCACCAGCCCCCGCACCCGCTCCCGTGACGTCCCGTCCTCCAGCAGCAGCCGTACCACCAGCACCAGCGCGGCCCCGAGCGTGGCCATGTACGCGGTGTAGAAGTTGGAGACCCAGGCGAGCGTCACCAGGAGCGTTCCCAGGACCGGCCGCCGCGCGGTCCGCGCCCACTCGCCGGCGAGGCAGAGCAGCGGGAAGGCGATCAGCCCGTCCAGCCACATCGGGTTGTACGCGGCCTCGGCGACCGACCAGCCGCACAGCGCGTACGAGGCGCCGAGCACGGCCGCCGCCCACTCCCGGCCGCGCCCCCGGCGCAACGCGGTGAGCAGCCAGGTCATCGCCGCCGCCGCCACGCCCGTCTTCACCAGCGTGACCACGTAGACGGCCAGGTCGATCCGGTCCCTCGGGAAGACCCCGACGAGCAGGGCGAACGGGCTGCTCAGATACGTACCGAGGTCGGGCAGGAAGCTGGTGCCGAAGCCGGACCGCCAGTTCAGCAGGAGCCCGCCGTCCGCCCTGCCGTGCAGCAGGTCCCAGAGGTGGGCGTGGAACGGTACGAACTGGTTGCCCAGGTCGTTCACGCTGCGGGTGCGCGGGCCAAAGGGGTAGCCGCGGGCCACCGCGTCGCCGGCGCAGACGGTGGCGACGGTGAGCACGGCGGCCAGGGCGGTGGCCGGGGCGCGCGGCGATCGGAGAATCGGCGGAGTCCTCATGGTGGGTCGAATATGTCATCGAACATCGTGAAATCCCTTGCGGGGAAGGGTGGTTCACCTGATGGCCCGCCGCCCTTCACACGACGGCCCCCGCCAGGTCATCCGGCCCGCCGCACGCGCCGGGAACGGGCGGGAGGCAGCAGTTTCCCCCGCCGACAGGGCGAGTTCATCCTGCGGCCGTTCAGGTTTCCTAGCGTGCCGTGGAACCCCGAACGGTTGACGAACATCCGTCCCTCCTCCCTACGCCCCTTCCCCTACGGGCATCA
Source organism: Streptomyces sp. NPDC048671 (assembly GCF_055587045.1). Classification (NCBI taxonomy): domain Bacteria; kingdom Bacillati; phylum Actinomycetota; class Actinomycetes; order Kitasatosporales; family Streptomycetaceae; genus Streptomyces; species Streptomyces sp. NPDC048671. Next base: position 69,078 of record NZ_JBVJHB010000016.1, read on the forward strand.
GACGCTTTGGAGCGCCATGACGAAAGCCCGCACCCGCTGGCCACGGCAGCGTGACGCGCAGGAGCCGGGCCCGTCCGAGGACGGCGCCGGGTCCCTCGCCGCCGTCCGTCCGACGGAGCTGGAGACCTGCCTGCGCGCCTGCGCCGCCCACAGCGGGAAGCTGGTCGCCGGGCTCGACCGGCGGCGCACGGCGCTCGCGGAGGCCCTGCGCCACCTGCTGGCCACCCACGCCACCATGGAGCAGACGCCCGCCGCCGCCTCCCCGGCGCCCCTGCTGCGGCGCACCTCCAAGAGCGGCACCGGTACCGCCCTGGTCCTCGGCGACCAGCTGCTCGACCCGCTGCTCGCGGTCGGCAACAAGGCGCTGGACTGCGGTTACGAGGACGAGCTGAAGCTCGCGGTCCTCGTCACGGACACCGTGCTGACCCAGCGCACACGCTCCCGCGCGGCCTGGCGGCTGCGGGCCCGCGTCCTGGAGGCGATGGGCGCCGAGACCGACGCCGTCCAGGCGTACGAGCGCTACCTCGCCCTCACCGACGACGACGGCTTCGGGGTCGCGGCGAGGACGGCCGGGCTGCGGGCCGGGGCGGAGCGCCAGGGCGAACTGCTGCGGATGCTGGAGCGGGACTGCCCCGAGGCCGCGGGCTTCGCCGGAGAGCCGGTCACCGACACCTGGGCCGAGGGCCTGGCGCTGCACGCGCGCGGGGACCGGAACCGGGCGCGGTCCCGGCTGATCGGCGCACTCCTGGCCCAGGAGCGGTCCGGGGCGCCGGTGCCGGAGATCCAGGAGGCCCTCGCCCAGTACCTCGGCCTCGCCCTGGAGGCGGCCGGGGCGCCGGGCAGCGGCGCCGCCCCCCGTACCGCCTCGGGCAGCGACGGCACCGGCCACCTGACGGAGCTGATCGCGCTCTACGCCGGGCAGCGACGGAGCCGGATGCGCGGCCCGGTCGCCGACCCCACCTTCGGCGGGGTCGAATGGGTCACGCTCGGGGAGTTCCGCAACCACATCGCGGGCAGGTCGATCTGCCTGATCGCCAACTCCCAGCGGGTCGGCGCCGGTTCGATGGGCGCCGAGATCGACGCGTACGACCTGGTCGTCCGCTTCAACTCGTACCGGATCGACCCGGCCGCCACCGGCAGCCGTACCGACATCCACGCCACCATCCACAAGCACGGCTTCAACTGGGACCGAGAGGTCCACACCCGGCTGGTGTTCGGCGGGCTCTCCGGCGACTGGAAGTACTCGCTGCGCAACCGGCTGGTGCCGGGCGCCCAGCGGTACCTCGGGGACGAGTCGCTGCGCTGGCCGCTGCGCGACATCGGCAAGGTCGGCACGGACGTCTGGCCGGCCATCCCCACCAGCGGGTTCAACATGCTGTGGCTGCTGGACCACCTGGACGTCAGCCCGCGACTCGACCTGATCGGCTTCGACTTCTACGAGAGCGGCGCCTACCGGCTGCCCGCCGCGATGAAGATGCCGATCACCTCCGTGCACGAGTACACCAGCGAGAAGGCGTGGGTCATGGAACGCGCCCAGAGCGTCACCGATACGAGGATCCGACTGCGATGACGACGACGCCCCCCGCCGAGATACTCCCCGCCGAGACACCCGCCCCCGTGCAGGCAGCCCCCGCACAGCCCGCCAACGCGCTCACCGGCAAGCGCCGGGTCGCCTTCGCGAGCTTCGTGGACGAGAACTACCTGCCCGGCTTCCTCGCCCTGCTGCGCAGCCTGGCCCTGTCCAACCCGGCGGTCTGCGAGGACTTCATCGTCCTGCACGACGGGCTGCGCCCCGCGTCCGTCGCCCGCATCCGGGAACTGCACCCCCGCGTCGACTTCCGCCGGGTCGACGCCGCGCACTACGACACGTACGCCAAGGGCGACCAGGACAACTACCTGGTGCGCAAGGCCTACTTCATCCTGGACGTCTTCCGGGTGCGCGACTACGACACCGTGATCACCCTGGACACCGACATGGTGGTCCTCGGTGAGCTGGACGAACTGCTGCGGCTGCGCGAGGGACTCGCCGCCGTTCCGCAGTTCTTCTACGGGCAGCACAAGCTCAACAGCGGGCTGCTGGTCATCCAGCGCGAGTACCTGAGCGACGCGTTCTGCGCACGGATCGACGAGGCCGGCCGTAGCGGCGACTACGAGCTGGACAAGCACGACCAGGGCATCCTGAACGCCGTGCTCGACGGCGACTTCGTACAGCTCGACTCCCGCTACAACTACGTCAAGCGGCGGCTCTCCGGCGACCTCCCGGTGCCCGAAACCACCGCGATCCTGCACTTCACCGGCCGGCACAAGCCCTGGCAGGGCGGCGAGGCCGGGTACGGTCTCGCGGAGGACCGCTGGCGCGAGTCCGAGCTGTCCGACGCCGAGTTCCACGCCGCTTACCTGGCCCTGCCCGGCGCCAAGCACCACGACCTGCTGGTGCACTACGGCACCCCGCACGTCCGCCGCACCGCCGACCCCGACAGCGCCCGCCGGGTCGCCACCGCGCACATCGCCGCCGGTGAGTACCAGGAGGCCGCCGAACTCCTCGGCTCGGTCCCGATCCCCGTCGACGAGGCCTGGCCGCACGAGGTGCTCGGCCACGCCCTGATGAGCGTCTCGCGCTACGAGGAGGCCCGCGCCCAGCTCCTGCTGGCCGCCGCCGCCCCCAACCGGGCCGCCACCGCCTTCTCGCGCCTCGCCCAGATCGCCTGGATCCACGGCGACGACACCGGCGCGGCGCGGTACGCCATCGAAGGGCTCGGCGTCGACCCCACCCACCGGGCGAACCGGCTGATGTACAAGCGCACCAGAGACGCGGAGACCCCCGACGAGGGACCGGCCGCCGACCAGCTCGCACACGTCGCCTTCTACATGGACCGGCAGGGCAACGCCGGGGACAAGCTGCTCCCCGAGAGCGTCCGTCTCGCCTTCGGCCGCGACACAGGACCGGCCCGCTGGCACTCCGTCCACGCCCACCGGCTGTTCGACGAGGCCGCGCTGGAACGGGTCAACGCCCGCCGCGGACTGGTCATCGGCGGCGGCGGCCTCTTCATCCCGGACACCGCCCCGAACGGCAACAGCGGCTGGCAGTGGAACGTCCCCGACGAACTGCTGGAGCGGATCGACGTACCCGTCATGGTGTACGCGGTCGGCTTCAACGCCTTCGACGGCCAGGCGTACGGCCACGGCCGGGAACGCTTCCTCTCCTCACTGCGCAAGCTGGTCGAGCGCTCCGCGTTCTTCGGACTCCGCAACCACGGCTCGATTCGCAAGGTCCGCGAGCTGCTGCCGGCCTCGCTGCACGACAAGGTCCGCTTCCAGCCCTGCCCGACCACCGTCACCCGGCACCTGGTGGACGGCTGGACCGATCCCGCGCGGCGCGAGGACACCGTGCTGATCAACGCCGCGTACGACCGCTCCGGGCTCCGCTTCGGCCACGACTACGGGCACTTCCTCGCCGAGATGGCCACCGCCGTGAAGGGGCTGGGCGAGCACGCCGAGGTGAAGTGCGTGGCCCACTCGCTGGACGACGAGCGGATCGCGTTCGACCTGCGGCGCGAGCACGGTATCGCGCTGCCCGTGATCCCGATGTACGACTTCGGCAACGACGAGATCCGGGACACCTACGCCAGGACCAGGCTGGTCATCGGGATGCGCGGGCACGCGGGCATGATCCCGTTCGGCTGCGGCACCCCCGTCATCAGCCTGATCTCGCACCCGAAGATGGCGTACTTCCTCGCCGACATCGAGCGGCCCGAGTGGGGCATCTCCGTCCACGACCGGCACCTCGGGGCGCGGCTGGTGGAGCGGGCGGCCGGACTGCTGGACGACCACGCGGCGGCGGTGGCCGATGTGCACGGGCGCCAGCGGGAACTGTGGAAGGTCACCGAGGCGAACGCCGCCGACCTTCAGCTGATCCAGGCCGGCGTGCGCGTCTGAGGCCACGACGGGCGAGAGGGGCGGGGCGCCGGCCGGCGCCCCGCCCCTCTCGTCGCTCCTACCGCCGCGCGCCCGGCCGCAGTGCCTTCGCCCGCCGCGCCACCCGGCGCACCGCCGCGCTCCGCGGCAGGAACGCGAGCTGCTCGGGCACCCCGCCCGGCAGCGCGAGCGCGGTCAGCCGCCGGCGCTTGAAGTACCGCCGGGTCGCGGCGGCGGGACGGCCGGCGAGATACCGCTCCGCGACCGGGCGGAGCCCCGGATAGATCTTCGGCTGCATGGCGAAGCCGACCGCCCTCACCAGATCGTTCAACCCGTCCGGTGCCACCGCAGGGCGGGCCGGGACCGCGTCCCGGTCCTCCAGGTCCGGCACCAGCGCGTCCACCAGCGTGACCGGAATCCGGTTGCTGTTCTCGAACGGGGTCAGCCGGTCGAGCAGCGTCTGCGTGCCGACCCGCGCCACCGGCAGCCCGTAGAACGCGGACGCCGTGAGCAGTGCCGTCGAGAAGCAGCCGACGACCAGGGCGGGCCGCATCCGCTGGTACAGCACCTCGGCGAGGACCGGGGCGGTGAGCATCCCCGCGTCCAGCACGGTCAGCTCCGCGCCGAGCCGCTCCGCCTCCGCCTCCATCCCCCGCGACCACTGGGCCGGGGCCGTCGGATGCGGCTTGAACACCAGCCGGGTGTGGCCGAGGCGGACCGCGCCGCGCATCATCCGCAGATGCAGCTCCTCCTCCTCCGCCGCGCTGATCAGGCCGAGCGCGGAGAGGTACTGGCCGAGCAGCAGCGCGGGCGCCTCCACGGACGGCACGCCCGCCGCGACGTCGGGCGCCTCGCCCAGCTCACCGAGCACCTTGAGGAAGGCCTCGGTCGGCACGATCCGCGGCGCCACGCCGAACTCCGTGAGCAGCAGCGGACGCAGCCCCGGCACCAGGTCGAGATGGAGCAGCCGCCGCACCCGGGTGCCGACCAGCGGGTCGATCTTGTTCCTGGTCGGGCCGTAGCTCATCAGCCCGTCCGCGTACACGTCGATCGGGACGCCGGTGAAGATCTGGGCGATCGCCATGGCCGGGTCGACCTGGATCGACTCCACGGCGATCTCGATGGCGTCGTCGCCGAGTCCCCAGGCGAGCCGCAGATGCCGTTCCCACAGCGGTACGTCGTCCGGGCGCGGCGACCAGCCGCCCGGATGGTGCGGGGCGATCGTATCGTTCCACGACACGACGTCGTCGAACCGGCCGCGCAGCACGTCGAACCCGGGCATCGCGTCGAGAGCGGTCGCCGTCTCCGGGATCGCCGCGTTGTCCGAGACGAGCAGGACGCGCCGGCCGGCGTCCGCGAAGAGACCCGCGTCCAGGGCGGCGGCGAGCGTGGCCGTGCCGTAGAGGGTGGAGGCGAAGAAGATCTGCGTCGTACGGGCCCGGCTGCTGCTCACGCGACCGCCACCTCCTTCGCGGCGGACCGGCGGCGCAGCCGGCGCAGCAGGGTCGCGCGCTTGACGTCCATCGAGTCGAGGGCCTCGTCCAGCACATCCTGCGGCATTCGCCCGAGAGCGCCGGCGCTCATCGATTTCAGCGCACGCGCCACAGCGGGTTCGAACCTTTCGATCGAACCCATGTGATGGGAAATGATCGCGCAATAGTTGCGGACCGCTTTCGGCAGGAGTTCCGACGCATCGCGGTCCGCCGCTGTCTCCCGTACGACCTGGTCGAACGAGCGGATGAAATCGAGCTGGCGCATGTCACCGATCTGGGTGAGCGACGAGGCGACGCCGCGTCGGTAGAAGATTCCGAGAAGTCCCAGCACCGCGAAGGAATCCGCCTCGCGGTGCAGCCGCCAGATCCACGGCCGGTCCTCCGCGGTGCGCAGCCCGTCCGTGAAGTGCAGCAGCCCGCGGTCCAGCAGCCGGCGGTGGTAGAGGCCCGCCCAGGCGTACGCGTAGTCGACCGAGGTGCTGCGCCCGGCGGGCAGGATCGCGTCCCGGGGCGCCGTCACCTCTCCCCTGGGGCCGTGCGGGACGCGCTGGACGGTACGGGTCCTGCCGTCGGCCTGCACATGGTCGGTACGGACGAAGTCGCAGCCCAACGCCTCGGTCCTGGCCAGGAGTTCGGCGTAGAAACCGGGGGCGAGCCAGTCGTCGCCGTCCAGGAAGGCGAGGTACTCGCCGCGGGCCGCGTCCAGACCGGTGTTCCGGGCGGTGGCCAGTCCGCCGTTCTGTTCGTGTCTGCGGACGACCACCCCCGGAATCTCGTCCTGCGCGCGGCGCAGCATGTCCGCGGTCCCGTCGGTCGAGCAGTCGTCGACGAGAATGAACTCGAAGTCCTCGCGGGCGTTCGCCCGCAGGCTTCTCAGGGTGTCGGGGGCGTATGTCTGCACGTTGTAGAACGGCACGATGACGGAGAGCTTAACCACCCGCGTCACGCTAGTTCCGGGCCGCGCATTCGCCCTTGCGGCCGTACGGACGCGGGGTGAACGGCACCCGTCGAAATGATGAACCGGTAAGCACCCATGGGTGCTTTTCCGGCCCGTTCGAGCAGCCCGGCGGCAGGTTGGGCAATCGTCGGTGGGCTGTTAACCCTTTGTTGCTGTCACGTTGGGCTGCGCACCCCCGGGCCTTCCTACCTTCTTGGACGTGCCCCTTAGTAACAGCAATTCCGCTTCTCCGGCAGAACCGGAATCCACGGACGCGCCGCCCCCGGCGCTCCGGGTGGCCGTGCTCGCCGACTCCGACACCCGATGGAAGTGGGGCGCGCTCACCGCGCGCCGGCTGACCTCGGGCGACGGCCCTGCGGGCGCGCCTCGGGCGGAGATCAGCGGACTGCTGCTGCGCGGCCGGGCGACCCCGACCCCGCGCCAGCTCGCCGAGGTCGGGGACGTCGGCATCGCCACCGACCGGGTGCGCGAGGTGACGGCGGTCGAATTCCTGCACACCGTGCGCGACGAGGGATACGACCTGGTGGTCCTCGCGCTGGTCGGCGGCGCCGTCCAGGCGATGCTGCACGGCCTCGCCGCACTCCGGCTGCGCGCCAGGCCCGTCGTCGTCACCGGCTACGTCGGCGTCGTCTACGAGAAGCTCGCGGACGGGCTGCTGCTGCGGCACGGCGCCGACGTCGTCCTCGCCAACTCCCGCCACGACGCGGAGCGTTTCCGCGCGGTGTACGAGGGAGTGGGCGCCGACCCCTCGGCCGTCACGGAGGCCGCCCTGCCCTTCCTCGGCGGCGAGCCGTACCGCCGCGAACAGGGCCGCGACACCGTCGTGTTCGCCGCCCAGCCCTCCGTGCCGGCCTCCCGCGCCGACCGTACGTACCTGCTGCGCAGGCTCGTCGAGCACGCCAGGCTGCATCCGGGGCGCGAGGTGCTGCTGAAGCTGCGCTCCAGGCCGGGCGAGCACACCACACACATCGAGGAACTCCCCTACCAGCGGCTCGCCGAGCGGCTGCCCGGCGGACTCCCGCCCAACTTCCGCCTGGTGTACGGGCACATGGGCGAGGTCCTGGACCGCACCGACCTGCTGGTCACCGTCTCCTCGACCGCCGCCCTGGAATCCCTGCACCGCCGCATCCCCACCGCCGTCCTCACCGACCTCGGGGTGCGCGAGACCCTCGGCAACCACCACTTCATCGGCTCCGGCCTCCTCACCTCCTGGGACCACCTGGACGGCGGCGCCCACCCCGAGCCGGACCGGCGCTGGCTGGCCGGCCAGGGCGTCGCCGCCTACGGCGGCTACGACGCCGCCTACGACACCGCACGGGCCCGGGTCGCCGCCCTCCTGGCCACGGACCGGCTGCCCGGCCCGGCGCCCTACTACACGCCCGCCACCGCCCCCGGCTACCTCCCCGCCATCCTCGCCCGCCACCACCTGGCCCCCGACGGCCACCCGCTGCCGGGCGCCCCCGCGACCGGGGAGACCGGCCGGGTCAGGGGAGCGGTGCGCGAGGCGGTCCGGGACGCGGCGCGGGGCGCGTACCGCCACGGCGTCCAGCGGGTCGCCCCGGTCATCCGGCGGATGGGCGAGCTGTGAACACCCCTGCCAGGGCATCCCTGCGAGCTGTGAACACCACTACCAAGACACCCCTGGGAGCAGCGATGACGCAGCCCACCACACCGGCCACCACACCGCCCACCGTGCTCGCCGTGATACCCGCCCGCGGCGGATCCAAGGGCGTACCGGCCAAGAACCTCGCCCAGGTCGGCGGCGTACCACTGGTCGTCCGCGCGGTCCGCGCCTGCCTGGCGTCGGCCGAGGTGACGGACGTCGTCGTGACGACCGACGCCCCGGCCGTCGCCGAGGCCGTCCGCGCCGCCGCCGAAGCGCTCGGCGAGTCCGCCCGGACGCACTGCGTGCGGCGCCCCGAGGCCATCGCGGGGGACACCGCGACCAGCGAGGCCGCCGTGCTGCACGCGATGGACAGCTACGAGGCCGAGCACGGCCGGCGCGTGGACGTCGTCCTCCTCGTCCAGTGCACCAGCCCCTTCGTCGCCCGCGAGGACATCGACGGCGTCGCCGCGGCGGTCTCCCGGGACGGCGCCGACACGGCCGTCACCGTCGCCCCGTTCCACGGCTTCCTGTGGCGCGACGGCAGCGCGGTCGAGGACCACAACTACGGCGTCAACCACGACAAGTCCGTGCGCCCCCGCCGCCAGGACCGCCCCGAGGACCTCCTCGAAACCGGCGCCGCCTACGCGATGGACGCGGCCGGCTTCCGCACCCACCGCCACCGCTTCTTCGGCCACACCGCACTGGTGCGCACCGACCCGGCGCGGGTGCTGGAGATCGACGACCCGCACGACCTGGCCCGCGCCCGCGCCCTGGCCCCACTTCTGGACCCGGCGCCGCTGCCCACCCGCGAGGACATCGACGCGGTCGTCCTGGACTTCGACGGCACCCAGACCGACGACCGGGTCCTCATCGACGCCGACGGCCGCGAAACGGTCGCCGTCCACCGGGGCGACGGACTCGGCATCGCCGCGCTGCGCAGGGCGGGCCTGCCCCTCCTGATCCTCTCCACGGAACAGAACCCGGTCGTCGCCGCCCGCGCCCACAAGCTCCGCGTGCCCGTCCTGCACGGCATCGACCGCAAGGACCTCGCGCTCAAGCAGTGGTGCGACGAGCAGTCCATCGCCCCCGAACGCGTCATGTACGTCGGCAACGACGTCAACGACCTCCCCTGCTTCGCACTCGCCGGCTGGCCCGTCGCCGTCGCGAGCGCCCATGACTCGGTACGCGCCGCGGCGCGCGCCGTGACGGTCACCCCCGGCGGCTTCGGCGCCATCCGCGAGATCGCGGCCTGGCTGCTGGGCCCCACCCTCACCACTCGTTCCGTCAACACCCCCCTCCCCAAGTAAGGAACGCACCATGAACACCTCCCGACTGCGCACCCTCGGCACCCGCACCGCGGGCCCCGGCCACCCCGTGTACGTCACGGGTGAGATCGGCATCAACCACAACGGCGACCTCGACAACGCCATCGCGCTGATCGACGCGGCCGCCGAGGCCGGCTGCGACGCCGTCAAGTTCCAGAAGCGCACCCCGGAGATCTGCACCCCGCGCGACCAGTGGGACATCGAGCGCGACACCCCCTGGGGCCGGATGACGTACATCGACTACCGCCACCGCGTGGAGTTCGGCGAGACCGAGTACCGGGCCATCTCCGAGCACTGCGCCGAGCGCGGCATCGACTGGTTCGCCTCCCCGTGGGACACCGAGGCCGTCACGTTCCTGGAGAAGTTCGACGTCCCCGCCCACAAGGTGGCCTCCGCATCGCTCACCGACGACGAGCTGCTGCGCTCGCTGCGGGCCACCGGCCGCACGGTGATCCTCTCCACCGGCATGTCGACCCCGCGCCAGATCCGCCACGCGGTCGAGGTGCTCGGCTCCGACAACATCCTTCTCTGCCACGCCACTTCGACGTACCCGGCGAAGGCCGAGGAGCTGAACCTCCGGGTCATCAACACCCTTCAGCAGGAGTACCCCAACGTCCCGATCGGCTACAGCGGCCACGAGACGGGCCTGCAGACCACCCTCGCGGCCGTCGCACTCGGCGCCGCCTTTGTCGAGCGCCACATCACCCTCGACCGCGCCATGTGGGGCTCCGACCAGGCCGCGTCCGTCGAGCCGCAGGGCCTCACCCGCCTCGTCCGCGACATCCGCACCATCGAGGCGTCCCTCGGTGACGGCGTCAAGAAGGTGTACGAGTCGGAGCTCGGCCCGATGAAGAAGCTCCGCCGGGTCCCGGGTGTCGTCGCGGAGAGCGGTGAGACGGCCCAGGCCGCCGAGCCGCTCGCGGTCTGACGGGCAGACCGGTGAACCTCGCCTTCGTCGAGAGCCCGGTCCAGCTCCTGAACGTCCTGGAGTGGGCCTACACAGAGGGAGGCGGCGGCCGCGTCCTCGCGGACGTCACCGTCGTCGTCCTCCCCCCGGTCGACCCGATGTCGCGCGGTCAGCTGCGCCGGATGGCGGAGCTGGCCCGCGACGAGGGCGTCACCGTGCGCTGGCAGGAGGCGCGCGGCGACTCGGGCACCCCCCTGAAGTCGCTGCGCGCCCTGACCAGGCTCGTCCGCAACGCCGACCACATCGTCATCGGGGACCCGTTCTCCCGCTACGTACAGCTGCTGCTCACCCTGGTCAGGCCCCGCCGCCTCACCGTGGTCGACGATGGCACCGCCACCATGGAGTTCGTCGCCCAGATGACCCGCGGCGAACGCCTCACCCGCTGGCACCGCCGCGGCGGATCGAGCCCCCGCGACCTGGCCCTGGCCCCGGTCACCGCCACCGCCCGCCGCCGCTTCACCCCGTCCGCGGCCCGCGAGGTCGAACTCTTCACCGCGATGCCGGTGATCCCGCCGCCCGGCATCACCCTCATCCCCAACACCTTCTCCTGGACCCGCTCCCGCTTCGGCCCGCCGCTGCTCACCAAGGGCGCGGACCTGGTCGGCACCTCCCTGGTGGAGACGGGCGTGGTCGACCGCGCCCCGTACCTGGAGGCGGTCGCCGAACTGGCCCGCACCCACGGCGCCACCCGCTACTTCGCCCACCGCCGCGAATCCACCGAGAAGCTCCACGCCCTGGAAGCCGCCACCGGCCTGGAGATCGTCCGCCCCGACCTCCCGCTGGAACTCATCGCCCGCCGCGGCCCGATCGGCCGCACGGTCCTGAGCTTCCCCTCCACGGTGGTCCACACCCTGCCCCTGGCCCTGGTCGGCACCGAGGTGAAGGTCGCGGTCTGCGACATCGCCCCGGAGTGGCTCCGCGAAACGGCGTCCCCACGGGCGCAGGGCTTCCTGGCCGGTGTCACGGAGACGGCCCGCGACGTCCAGCGGCTGGCGCCCTGGCGGGCGACGGCGGTGGTCGGGGAGGCGTGAGCCGGGCGGACGCGCCCGGCCGTCCGGGCGGGGTCAGACGGGCATGACCTGCACGTCGTAGGAGGGGATCCACTTGTCCCGGGTCAGGATGGTCATCCCCTCGGTCTGAGCCTGCGCGATCAGTATCCGGTCGAAGGGATCGCGGTGGTGTTCCGGCAGCCTGCCCGCCCGAACACTGTGTCCCGCGGTGATCGGAAGCGAGAGGAACTGGCTGTCCCGCACCCGTTCCGCGAGGTCCTGCGGCCCTTCGAGCTTCCCGAGGGACTGCTTGATCGCGATCTCCCACGGGCTGACCGCGCTGACGAAGACCGAGGGCTCCGTGTCCAGCATGCGTTTGACCTCGTCGGACAGCTCGGCGGAGTCGTCGAGCCACCACAGGACGACGTGGGCGTCGAGCAGCATCTTCATTCGTTCATCCCGAAGGCGTTGGCGATGTCGTCCGGCAGCTCGTCGAAGTCGTCCCCGATGCGGATCTGTCCCCGCAGTGACCCGCGCCCGGTCCGGTTCACCCGCGCCCGGAGCGGCACGACCTTGGCCACCGGTTCCCCGGCTTTGGAGATCACCACTTCCTCGCCGGTGGCCACCTGCTCCAGGATGCGCGAGAGGTGCGTCTTGGCCTCATGGACGTTGTACTGACGCGCTGCTTCCATGGCTGCCTCACAGGGCCGGATCGATAGGTGGACTAACCGCTGGACTAACCCTATATCGCCATCCGGCTCCCTGTCGCGACGACGTTTCCGCCGCCTCGATCCGGGGCCGATCCCGAGTCCACCCTCAGGTGCCGCGGGCATCCGGACCAGGGTCGGCCCGGGGTCATCCCCGATGGCGGCCAGGGGCGCACCGAGGCGATCATCGAAGCATGCAGACGACGGAAATGACGCAACGTCAGGACAACTCCACCGCAAGGGCGTTCCTCGTGGCCCCCGCCCTGATGGCCGGCTACGGACTGGTGCGGCTGGCCGGCCGGGCGGTGGGTGACTACGGGCCCGGGGTGTGGTGGTCGGTGGCGCACATGCTGTTCCTGGCCGGTGCGCTCGCGTTCGTTCCGGTCTTCCGGGGCCTGCGGATGCCGGACGGTGTGCGTGGCGGCAGACGGGCCGGAGTCCGGGTGGCGGCCGGGGCCGGGCTGCTGGGGGTGGCCGCGGTGGCGGTGCAGGCGGTGATCGACCTGGCGGTCGGGTTCGTCGCGGCGGACGACCGGGCCATGAGTGACATGTTCGAGAAGGTGCAGGACGTGCCCGGTGTGATGCCGGTGGTCTACACGGTGGTGCCGATGCTGTTCTGGCTCGGGCTGCTGACGCTCGTCACCCTGCTCGCGTTCTTCCGCCGGGACGAGGTCCCGGCCCGGTCCCCGCTGCTGGTGCTGGCCGGGACCGTCATGATGGCCGTGAGCCTGGACCTGCTGACAGCGGGAGCACTGTGCATCGGACTGGCCCTCTTCCCGGTGCGCCGCGGGCTGCCGGACTGACGGCGGTCTCGGACTCCCACGACGACGGCGGCTCGACCGCCCCGACTCGCAGATACCGTGCCGCACTCCTGAAGTGCCTTCGCGATCAGCCGCTCGTACGGCTTGAGCGAGGTCCCGGCGTCGATTCGGACTTCGGTGCCCGGCCACGGCTCAACCCCGGGCGTATCGTGGTGAGTCGGACTCGGACCAGTTTCGCGGGTGGTGGCCATGGAGTTCCACGAGGAGCCCGGTATCGGTGACCGGATCGCCCGGCTGCGGCTGCGGCGAAAGCTGACGCAGGAGAGGCTGGCCGAGCGTGCGGGAGTCTCGGTCGACGTCGTCCGCAAACTCGAACAGGGCGTACGCAGCACTGCACGGCTCACGACCCTCAACGCCCTGGCCCGCGCCCTGGACGTAGAGCCCGTACTCGTCGGGCAGCCCTCCACATTCGAGGTGCGCGGCGAACAGGACCAGCCCTCGGTGCTGGCCCTGCGGCAGATGCTCTCGCCGGTCGCCGATCTGCTGGGGGAGGAGTCCGACCCCGAGGAGCCGCCCACGCTTACGCAGTTACGGGCGGCGCTGCGGTCCACGGAGCTCGTCCGGCGGGAGGGACGCATCGGTGAGATCGGTCTGCTGCTGCCGCAGCTTGTCCGCGATGCGAGAGCGGCCGTACGCGCGCACAGCGGCGCGGATGCGGCGGCAGCGTACTCGGTGCTGGCCGAGGCGTATCAGGTTGCCGCCACCACACTGACCGCACTCGGCAAGGAGGACGCGGGCTTCACCGCGCTGGAGCGGGCGACGGAGGCCGCGCGCAAGGGGGACGATCCACACCTGGAGACCGTGGGGATTTCCAGCCTCGCCTGGGTGTTCACCCGGCAGGGCAGGCTGGCGGATGCCGAACGGATCGCCACGGTCACCGCTGAGCGCGTCGAGCCGACGTTCCGGTCCCAGCCGGTCGAACTGTCGCTCTGGGGGATTCTCCTGCTCCGGGCGGCGACGGCAGCGGTGCGCGCCGGCCGGCACGACACCGTGCGCGAACTGCTGACCCTGGTGAGCGCGGCGGCTGCCCGTATCGGCACGGACCGACTCGACTACGCGACTCCGTTCGGGCCGACGAACGTGGGTGTGGCCAAGGTCAACTTCCTGGTCGAAATGGAGGACAGTGCCGAGGCGCTCCGTACCGCCCGTGCCGTCCCCGATCTGCGCTCCCTCCCGCCGACCTGGCTCGCACGATTTCACGTCGACCGGGCACTGGCGCACGCGGAGCTGAACAACGCGGACGGCGCTGTGCGCGCGCTGCTGACGGCCGAGCGGATCGCACCGGAGTGGATGCGATACCACTCGACGAGCCGACGCCTCGTGTCCGATCTGCGAGGCGGAGAGCGACGGCGGGTCTCCCCGGTGTCGGATCTCGCGGGTCGGCTGGGCCTTGAGGGCTGACGTAGGACGCCCTGTCCCAGGTGTACCGAGAAGTCGCACGAGGTGTCCCTGGTGATGTTCTGCGGGCTCCCTATCGCGCACCAGGTCGTAAGCCGCGAGTCCGTGGCGTGTACAGGAAGTTCGGTCCGGAAGGAACCTGCCGCCCGGCCCCGGGCGAAGCGCGCGAGTTTACCCATCTCGCCATTGGCCCACACGCCGCGACCCAGTCATTTATTCGTCTATGTGGCTGAACTTTTCTTGTTTCATGGTCAGTTGGCGTGGGAGGCGCCGTACCCTTCACCAGTGAGCCACTCGACGTCCAGCGTTTGTGAAGCCCAGCCGCCCGCAGCGGAGGCCCTGCCCGGCACGCTGCCCGAAGCGCTGCGCGCCGAGCTGATCGCCTTCCGCCGCGATCTGCACATGCACCCCGAGCTCGGCAACCAGGAGTTCCGCACCACCGCGGCCATCAAGGCCCGGCTGGAGCTGGCAGGCCTTGAGCCCCGGGTGCTCGCCTCCGGGACCGGGCTCATGTGTGACGTGGGGACACGGAGCGAGGCCACGCGGCCCATGCTGGCGCTGCGGGCCGACATCGACGCGCTGCCGATCCCGGACACCAAGACGGGCGTCCCCTACCGCTCCACCGTGCCCGACCGGGCGCACGCCTGCGGGCACGACGTCCACACCACCACCGTGCTCGGCGCCGGCCTCGTGCTCGCCGGGCTGGACCGGCAGGGGCTGCTGCCCAACCCGGTGCGGCTGATCTTCCAGCCGGCCGAGGAGGTGCTGCCCGGCGGGGCGCCCGACGCGATCGATTCGGGGGTGCTGGAGGGCGTCGGCCGGATCATCGGGGTGCACTGCGACCCGAAGGTCGACGTGGGGCGGATCGGGCTGCGGATCGGGGCGATCACCTCCGCCTGCGACCGGCTGGAGCTGTCCCTGGACGGGCCCGGCGGCCACACCGCCCGCCCGCACCTGACCACCGACCTGGTCACCGCCGCCGCCAGGGTGGCCACCGAGGTTCCCGCGCTGCTGGCCCGCCGGGTCGACGCGCGGGCCGGGCTCGCGGTGACCTGGGGGCGGCTGGAGACCGGGCACGCCTGCAACGTGATCCCGCAACACGCCGAGCTGTCGGGCACCGTTCGCTGCCTGGACCTGGCGGCCTGGCGGGCGGCCCCCGATCTGGTGCACGCCGCGATCGACGAGGTGGCCGGAATGCACCGGGCCAAGACGGTGATCAACTACATCCGGGGCGTCCCGCCCGTGGTCAATGACGCCGCCGCGATCGAGCTGCTCACCGTGGCCATGACCGCCCGCCGCGGATCGTATGCGATCGAGGACACCGAACAGAGCCTGGGCGGAGAGGACTTCTCCTGGTACCTGGAGCACGTGCCGGGCGCGATGGCACGGCTCGGAGTGCGGACCCCCGGCGACACCTGTGGTCTGGACCTGCACCGGGGCAACTTCGACGCGGACGAGGAGGCGATCACCGTTGGCGTGGAGCTCTTCACCGCCTCTGCGTTGCTGGACGGTAATCATCTGTAACCGGACAGGTCACCCCCGGTTCGCGACGATCCGATAACGGCTTCCGTACGGGGCTTTATCTGACATCTACGCGCGTTACGATCGCCGCGAAACCAGCGCCGGAAGAGGCGCTTCGGTCAGGTTTGAAGGAGCCTTCCCTTGCGCCCGGTATCCAAGATCACCGCCGCGTGTGCCATTACCGCGGCGCTCGCCCTCACTGCCACCGCGTGTGGCAGCTCGTCCGACGAGGACACCAGCTCCGAAAAGGGCGGGATGAAGATCGGCATGGCCTACGACGTGGGCGGCCGGGGCGACAACTCGTTCAACGACTCCGCGGCCCGCGGCCTGGACAAGGCCAAGGCCGAGTTCGACGCCCAGACGAAGGAGCTCACCGCCAAGAACGGTGAGACCCCGGCCGACCGCGAGCAGCGCCTGCAGTCGCTCGCCGAGGGCGGCTACAACCCGGTCATCGCCGTGGGCTTCGCCTACAAGGACGCGGTCGACAAGATCGCCCCCAAGTACCCGAAGGTCAACTTCGGCCTGGTCGACTCGGTCTCCGACGTGAAGAACGTCGACTCGATCGTCTTCACCGAGGAGCAGGGCTCCTACCTCGCCGGTGTCGCCGCGGCGCTGAAGTCCAAGGACGGCCAGGTCGGCTTCATCGGCGGTGTGGACCTTCCGCTGATCAAGAAGTTCGCCGCCGGCTTCCGGCAGGGCGTCATCGACACGGACCCCAAGGCCAAGGTGCAGATCCAGTACCTGTCCACCGGTTCGGACCTGTCCGGCTTCGGCAGCCCCGACAAGGGCAAGGAAGCCGCCAAGGGCATGCTCGACAAGGGCGTCGACGTCATCTTCGCCGCCGCGGGCGGCTCGGGTGCCGGTTCGATCGAGGCCGTCGCGGGCAAGAAGGGCGCCTGGTCCATCGGTGTCGACTCCGACCAGGCCCTGGACCCGGCGCTGGCGAAGTACAAGGACACGATCCTGACCTCGGTCGTCAAGAACGTCGACACCGGTGTGTTCGACCTGGTCAAGTCCGTCAAGGACGGCAAGCCGATCACCGGCACGCAGACGTACACCCTGGCCAAGGGCGGCGTCAGCCTGACCACCACGGGTGACCACCTCAAGGACATCCAGGCCCAGCTGGACGCCGCGAAGAAGAAGATCGTCGACGGCACCATCAAGGTCAAGTCCACGACCTGATCCGGCCCGTCGATCGGGGGCCCGGATGAGCGGCTTCGGCTGCTCGTCCGGGCCCCCGATTCACGTACCCCCGCGACGGGGGTCACCGGCCCCGGTACGCCACCTGTGAACAGGTGGCCAACGATTCGGGGGCGCTACGCGCGTAGCGCCCGCTCGGGCGCGGTACCTTTTTCCGCCCCCGCAATCGGCACCCCACCGCCTCCGCCCTCCGCTCCTGTCAAGGAGAGTGCGCCATCAACGCGTCCAGCAGTCCTCATGCCGTGGAGCTCCGCGGCATCACCAAGCGGTTCCCCGGGGTCGTGGCCAACCACGACATCGACATCACCGTGCGCCGCGGCACCGTCCACGCCCTCATCGGTGAGAACGGCGCCGGCAAGTCCACGCTCATGAAGATCCTGTACGGCATGCAGAAGCCGGACGAGGGCACCATCGCGGTGGACGGCGAACAGGCCACGTTCTCCAACCCGGGCGACGCCATCGACCGCGGCATCGGCATGGTGCACCAGCACTTCATGCTCGCCGACTACCTCACCGTCCTGGAGAACGTCGTACTCGGCTCCGAGAAGCTGTACGGCATCGGGGACCGGGCCCGCGCCAGGATCAGGGAGATCTCCGACTCGTACGGTCTCGGCATCCGGCCCGACGCCATGGTCGAGGACCTCGGTGTCGCCGACCGCCAGCGCGTGGAGATTCTCAAGGTCCTCTACCGTGGCGCCCGCACCCTGATCCTCGACGAGCCCACCGCCGTCCTCGTACCGCAGGAGGTCGAGGCGCTCTTCGACAACCTGCGCGAGCTCAAGGCCGAGGGCCTGACCGTCATCTTCATCTCGCACAAGCTGGGCGAGGTGCTGTCGGTGGCCGACGAGATCACCGTCATCCGGCGCGGGACGACCGTGGGCACCGCCGACCCGGAGCACACCACGGCCAAGCAGCTCGCCGAGCTGATGGTCGGCAGTGAGCTGCCGTCGCCGGAGACCCGCGAGTCGACCGTCACCGACACGCCGATGCTGGCCGTCGACGGGCTGCGGCTGACCGCCACCGACCCGGACGGGGTGGTGCGTGCCGTGCTCGACGGCATCACCTTCACCATCCACAAGGGCGAGGTGCTCGGCATCGCCGGCGTCGAGGGCAACGGCCAGTCCGAACTGGTCGACGCCATCATGGGCATGCGCACCCTCGACGCGGGCACCCTCGCCCTGGACGGCGCGGACATCTCCCGCACGCCGACGCGCAAGCGCCGCGAGGACGGCATGGCCGTCATCCCCGAGGACCGCCACCGGCACGGACTGCTGCTGGAGGCCCCGCTCTGGGAGAACCGCATCCTCGGCCACGTCACCGAGCGCCCCAACAGCAAGGGCGTCTTCCTCGACCTCAAGGCCGCCCGCGCCGACACCGAGCGGATCGTGCGCGAGTACGACGTGCGCACCCCCGGCATCGAGGTCACCGCGGCCTCGCTCTCCGGCGGCAACCAGCAGAAGCTGATCGTCGGCCGCGAGATGAGCCACTCGCCCAAGCTGCTGATCGCCGCGCACCCGACCCGGGGCGTGGACGTCGGCGCCCAGGCCCAGATCTGGGACCAGATCCGCGAGGCACGCCGCGAGGGACTCGCCGTGCTGCTGATCTCCGCCGACCTGGACGAGCTGATCGGGCTCTCCGACACCCTGCGCGTCATGTACCGCGGCGCACTCGTCGCGGACGCCGACCCCGCGACCGTCACCCCGGAAGAACTCGGCTCGGCGATGACGGGCGCGGCCGAGGGCCACCTCGAAGCGCCCGAGGGCGACGGCGGATCCGCCGCCCCCACCACGGACGACACCGACCCCCGGGACGGGGGAGAGGACCGATGAAGAAGATCGACAAGGAGCGGCTGCTCCTGGGGATCGCGGCCCCCGTACTCGCGATCGTGGTCGCCTTCCTGGTGACGGCACTCGTGCTCGCCGCCACCGGCAAGGAGCCGTTCAGCGCCTTCGGCATCATGTTCGACTACGGGGTGAAGTCGGACAGCCAGGTCTACATCCTGAACAAGGCGACGACGTACTACCTCGCGGGTCTCGCGGTGGCCGTCGGCTTCCGGATGAACCTCTTCAACATCGGCGTCGACGGCCAGTACCGCCTCGCCGCGTTCTTCGCCGCGGCGGTCGGCGGCGCGCTGACCCTGCCCGGCGCCCTCCAGATCCCGCTGATCATCCTCACCGCGATGATCGTCGGCGCGATGTGGGCCGGGATCGCCGGTCTCCTCAAGGTCACCCGGGGCGTCAGCGAGGTCGTCTCGACGATCATGCTGAACTCCATCGCGACCGCGATCATCGGCTACCTGCTCCAGCAGAACCGCCTCGGCCACCTCGACGAGGCCGGCACCAAGATCTCCACCAAGCCGCTCCCGGAGTCCTCGCACTTCTTCACGTTCCCGACCACCCCGACGCCCATCTGGGGCTTCATCGTGGTCGCGGTCGTCGCGGGCGTCGCCTACTGGTTCACGCTCTCGCGCACCCGCTTCGGCTTCGACCTGCGCACCGTCGGCCAGTCCGGCTCCGCCGCCGAGGCCAGCGGTGTGAACGTCAAGAGGATGGTCGTCACCTCGATGCTCATCTCGGGCGGCGTGGCAGGCCTGATCGGCATGCCCACGCTGCTCAACGACAGCTACGAGTACAGCGGCGACTTCCCGGTCGGCATCGGCTTCACCGGTATCGCCATCGCCCTCCTCGGCCGCAACCACCCCGTCGGCATCGCGCTCGGCGCGCTGCTCTGGGGCTTCCTGGAACGCGGCACCGGAAAGCTGGAGTTCGAGGGGTACGACAAGGAGATCGTCGGCGTGATCCAGGGCGTCATCGTCCTGTGCGTCGTCATCGCCTACGAAGTCGTCCGCCGCTACGGACTCAAGCGCCAGCAGAGCAAGGTCGGCGCGGAACTCGCCGCACAGGCCGCCCGTAACTCCGACCAGCAGGAGGTGTCGGCGTGACCGTCACGGCGACTTCCACCCCGCCCCCCGCGGCCCCCAAGGTCTCCGGCGGCAAGGGCGGCCGCACCCGCTTCTCCTTCCCCGTCATCCTCCTGATCATCGCGGGCGGGCTGCTCGCGCTGTCCGCCGTGCGCGCCGTCACCGGCGCTCAGGACGTCACCTCGGCCGGACAGATCAGCGCGGCCCTCTCGATGGCCGTGCCGATCGGCCTCGCCGGTCTCGGCGGCCTCTGGGCCGAGCGGGCCGGCGTGGTCAACATCGGCCTCGAAGGCATGATGATCCTGGGCACCTTCTTCGGTGCCTGGGCCGGCTGGCAGACCAACCCCTGGCTCGGCGTGCTCGCCGGTGTCATCGGCGGAATGCTCGGCGGGCTGCTGCACGCGGTGGCGACCGTCACCTTCGGCGTCGACCACATCATCTCCGGCATCGCCATCAACATCCTGGCGCTCGGCTTCACCACCTACTTCGCCAAGCTCTGGTTCAACTCGGGCGACGCGGCGGTCAAGGGCGGCTCACCCAAGCAGTCCCCACCGGCCGACGACATCACCTCGGTGACGATCCCGGGCCTCTCCGACTGGCTGCACACCGTCGAGAAACACCACTGGTTCTTCGTCTCCGACCTGGCCGGCGTCCTCGGCGGCCTGGTCACCAACCTGTCGCTGCTGACGATCGTCGCCGCGCTCCTCTTCGTCGTGACGTTCTTCGTCCTGTGGAAGACCGCCTTCGGCCTTCGGCTGCGCTCCTGCGGCGAGAACCCGGTGGCCGCCGAGTCGCTCGGCGTCAACGTCTACACGTACAAGTACATCGCGGTGATCATCTCCGGCGGCATGGCCGGTCTCGGCGGCGCCTTCCTCTCCCTGGTCACCTCGCACATCTACAACGAGGGACAGACCGGCGGCCGCGGATACATCGGTCTCGCCGCGATGATCTTCGGTAACTGGCGGCCCGGCGGACTCGCCATGGGCGCGGGCCTGTTCGGCTTCGCCGACGCGCTCCAGCTGCGCAACGGCGGCGAGTCCGTCCACGCGCTGCTCCTGCTGCTCGTGGTCGTGCTGGCCGTCCTCGCGGCCTGGAAGCTCTACCGCAAGAGCTTCGTGCAGGGCGTCGTCAGCGCGGTCATCGCCGCCGCCGTACTGGTCTGGTACCTCGCTACGGACACCGTGCCCACCGAGTTCGTGAGCGCGACCCCGTACGTCGTCACGTTGCTCGTCCTCTCGCTCTCCGCGCAGCGGCTGCGGATGCCGAAGGCGGACGGCATGCGCTACCGCAAGGGGCAGGGCAAGTGACGCCCACCGCCGGAGCGGGCGCCACCGCCGTGGCGGGGGCCGACTGGGACGCCCTGCGGACCGCGGCCCGGGACGCCATGTCCCGGGCGTACGCGCCCTACTCGGGCTACCCGGTCGGCGTCGCCGCCCTGGTCGACGACGGCCGCACGATCGTCGGCTGCAACGTCGAGAACGCCTCGTACGGCATCAGTCTCTGCGCCGAGTGCGGACTGGTCTCCCAGCTGCACGCGACCGGAGGCGGCCGGCTGACCCACTTCACCTGCGTGGACGGGGCGGGCGAGATCCTGGTGCCGTGCGGCAGGTGCAGACAGCTGCTGTACGAGTTCGGCGGGCCGGAACTCGTCCTGGAGACCCCGGACGGCTTCCGCACCCTCGACGAGATGCTCCCGCAGGCGTTCGGGCCGTCCCACCTCGGATAGCGCCGCACGCCCCACCACCGCCGCCGGGCGGGCCGGGAAACCTGCCCGCCCGGCGGTGCTCATATCCTCTATGCGCGTAGAGTCAACGGGACTCATGCGTACGTACCGGCCGGAAGGACTCCAGGACATGGACGCCATCTCCGTCATCCGCACCAAGCGGGACCGAGGCGAGCTGACCCCCGAGCAGATCGACTGGGTCATCGACGCGTACACCCGCGGCGAGGTCGCCGACGAGCAGATGTCCGCGCTGGCCATGGCGATCCTGCTGAACGGCATGAACCGTACGGAGATCGCCCGCTGGACCGCCGCCATGATCGCCTCCGGCGAGCGGATGAACTTCTCCGAGCTCTCCCGCCCCACCACCGACAAGCACTCCACCGGCGGCGTCGGCGACAAGATCACCCTGCCGCTCGCCCCGCTGGTCGCCGCCTGCGGCGCCGCCGTACCGCAGCTCAGCGGACGCGGCCTCGGCCACACCGGCGGCACCCTCGACAAGCTGGAGTCCATCCCCGGCTGGCGCGCCCACATCACCAACGCCGAGATGCGACACGTCCTCGACACCACCGGCGCGGTCATCTGCGCGGCGGGTGACGGCCTCGCCCCCGCCGACAAGAAGCTGTACGCGCTCCGCGACGTCACCGGCACCGTCGAGGCCATCCCGCTGATCGCCAGCTCGATCATGTCCAAGAAGATCGCCGAGGGCACCGGCGCACTCGTCCTGGACGTCAAGGTCGGTTCCGGCGCCTTCATGAAGACGATCGAGGACGCCCGCGAACTGGCCTCCACCATGGTCGCCCTGGGCACCGACAGCGGAGTGCGGACGGTCGCGCTGCTCACCGACATGTCCACCCCGCTCGGCCTGACCGCGGGCAACGCCCTGGAGGTCCGCGAGTCGGTCGAGGTGCTGGCCGGCGGCGGCCCCAGGGACGTCGTCGACCTCACCCTGGCCCTCGCCCGCGAGATGCTGGACGCGGCCGGGCTCAAGGACGCCGACCCGGAGAAGGCCCTCGCGGACGGCTCCGCGATGGACGTCTGGCGCCGGATGATCTCCGCCCAGGGCGGCGACCCGGACGCCACCCTCCCGGTCGCCCGCGAGCAGCACGTCGTGACGGCCCCGTCCTCCGGAGTACTGACCCGCCTGGACGCGTACGAGATCGGCGTCGCCGCCTGGCGCCTCGGCGCGGGCCGCGCCCGCAAGGAGGAGCCGGTGCAGGCGGGCGCCGGCGTCGAGCTGCACGCCAAGCCCGGCGACACGGTGACGGCCGGCCAGCCGCTGCTGACGCTGCACACGGACACCCCTGAGAAGTTCGACTACGCGCTGAAGGCGCTGCCCGACTCGTACGACATCGCCCCGTCGGGCACGCCGTTCACCGCCACCCCCGTGGTGCGGGAACGTATCGCCTGACCTGCGGTTTTCTCGTAAGGGTGAACGGGACCGGTGGACTGCCGCCGGTCCCGTTCGGCATGCTGGACTCGGTGACGCACCGATATGGGGAGACCGCCGTCATGAGCCCACGCACTGTCGATCCCGCGCCGGGCCACGGCCAGGAATGAGACGACCTCGTCCGGATCTGGGAGGAGACGGACGCACCCGAGGGCTGCAAGGTGGAGATCATCGAGGCGATCGTCACTGTCTCGCCACCGCCGTCCAAGGACCACAACACCACTGGCGCCTTCCCCGTCAGCTGAGAAATGCCGCGCCGCCGCGATGAGTTTGCGCCGCGGCGCCGGTCTCCCTGGTATGGATCCCTTGTCGCCGGCGGTACTCGTCCTCTCCGGACGTGTCACGCGCGCCGGTACGCCACGCCTCTGCGCGGAGCTGGAGACGATACTGGCCGCTTCGGAAGCCGCCGTGGTGGACTGCGACGTGGGCGGGGTCGTGCACCCCGATCTGGCCCTGGCCGAGGCGATCGCCCGACTGTCGCTGGTCGCCCGCCGGGCGGGCGGCAGACGGCTGCGGCTGCGCGGGACACCTCCCGAACTCCGGCTGCTGCTCGACCTGCTGGGGCTGGGGGACGTGGTCGGGCTGGCGGAGACGCCTTCCTGAACCGGATCTGCGGAATCCCGGAGCGGAAGAGCGGCGAAGGCCGGTACGGGGTCTTTTGAGTGCGTGCGACGGGCCCGGCCTGATGCCCGGACCGTGATTGGGCCCGGACCGGGCCCACGGGCCTATGGCCGGATCGGTGTCACCTCCTTAGCGTCTATGCGAGTAGACATTGTGACGTGCGCACTTCAACTGCCTGCTTTCCGAGGCGACCACGTCGACAACCCGTGCCCGATTCAGCAGATCTGAGGGAGCGAACATGTGCGATTCCTGCGCAACGGCGATCGAGGCGACGGCGGAGAGGCCGGAGCCGCGCGGCGGCCTGTCCCGCCGCGGACTGATCGCCGGGATGGGTCTCGCCTCGGCCTTTCCGGGGTGGGCCTGGGGACCGGAGCCACCGCGGCCTTCGCGGCCACGGCGAAGAACGGCCGGTGGGCCAACCCCGCTCTCGGTCACTTCCCGGCCGGCGGCCACTACGGCGCCTCACGGGGCGGCGCCGCGCACGCCGGTCAGGACGTCTCGAATTCGACGGGTACCGGGGTCTACGCGGCGGCGGCCGGCACAGTCGTCCGCCGGGCGTGGGGTGGCGGCCTCACCGGCCGGACCGGCAACGCCCTGGTCATCTCGCACGGCAGCGGCCAGTACACCTACTACGGTCACCTCAGCGCCTACCGGGTCGCGCTCAACGCCACGGTCGCCGCCGGCCAGCGCATCGCCGACATGGGAGCCACCGGCAATGTGACAGGGCCCCACCTGCACTTCGAGACACATTCGGGAGGGCTCGGCGTCACGACCAACCCGGTCACCTTCATGGCCGCACGGGGCGTGGACCTGGGCGGCGGCTGGCCCAGGATCGACCCCGGTGCGAGCGGAAAGACGGTCGTCGCCATTCAGTACCTGATGGCGAAGCGCGGATACGGCCTGGTCGCCGACGGGCAGTACGGCTCGGTCTCGTCCACCGCTGTCAAGGCCTTCCAGAAGGCCAAGGGCCTGGTGGCCGACGGCCAGGTGGGACCGGCGACCTGGCCGCATCTCGTCTACACCCTGCGGCAGGGCAGCAGCGGCTCCCACGTCCGGGCCCTGCAGACCGCGCTGAACAAGCGCAGCGCCGGCCTGGCGGTCGACGGCACGTTCGGCGCGGTCAGCACGTCCGCCGTGCGCACGTACCAGGGACTCAACCGGCTGGTCGTCGACGGCGAGGCAGGCCCGCTGACCTGGCAGGCACTGGTCGGCTGACGGTGTGCCGTCGCCCTGGGCCACGTGGCGACCGCAGCGAATCGCGCACGGCAGGCACGTGGCTCGGGGCGTGGGGCGAGCAGACCGGGTGGCCGGCGGACCACCCGGCCTGCCCCCGCACCATCCGTCCGGCCCCCGCACCACCTACGGCCTTACGCCGCGTCCGCCTCCAGGTGATCGGGCAGCCCGAACAGCGGGAACCAGCGCGGGGTGTCCAGGAAGCAGTGCATCCCGGTGATCGCACCGTCCGAGATGTCGATGACCTGCACCGCCCAGGGCACGAACCCGGGCCCGTCCGGATTCGGCTTGTAGTGCGCGAACGCCGGGGTGCCGTTCGCCGACGTCGCGACCAGCCGGGAGCCCGCACAGGACGCACCGATCGAGGTCATGAAGCCCGTGATGTCGTCGTGCCCCTGGAGCCAGAGGTCGAACGGCGGCATCGTCATGATGGCGTCCTCGTGGAGCAGCGCGGTCAGCGCCTTCATGTCGTAGCCCTCGAACGCCGCCACATACCGCTCCAGGAGCTTGCGCTGCTCCTCGTCGAGCGGATCGGCGGCGTCGGCGGGCGTGTCCTTGTGTTCGCTGATCGTCGCCCGCGCCCGCTGGAGGGCGCTGTTGACCGACGCGACCGAGGTGTCGAGCAGCTCGGCGACCTCGCTCGCCTTCCACGCGAGCACCTCGCGCAGGATCAGCACGGCCCGCTGCTTGGGCGGCAGATGCTGCAGCGCGGCGACGAACGCGAGCCGCACCGACTCGCGCGCCACGGCCGCCTCGGCCGGGTCCGCGACGGACGGCAGGATCCGCCCGTCCGGCATCGGCTCAAGCCAGGTGTTCTCCGGCAGCGGATTGAGCGCGGCCTGCGCGAGCGGCGTCGGGCCGGACAGATCGACGGGCCTGGCGCGCTTGTTGCCCGCGTTCAGCATGTCGAGACAGACGTTCGTCGCGATCCGGTACAGCCAGGACCGCAGCGAGGAACGGCCCTCGAACTTGTCGAAGTTGCGCCAGGCACGCACCAGCGTGTCCTGGACCGCGTCCTCCGCCTCGAAGGCCGAGCCGAGCATCCGGTAGCAGTACCCGGTCAGCTCGACCCGGTGTCCTTCGAGGCGGCTGTCGACATCGCCCGCCGTCGCCGTCAGATCACCCATAGCGTCGTTCCACCCCTGTCGCGCCGTGACACCGCTCACTTCAGCACTTCGGAAGCTACCCCAGCGCACTGACAACGGGGGCGGGAAGAGCGGAAAGCGGTCACGTTCCGAGCTTGCGCCCGTACACAAAGACGTCGTCGCCGTTCTTGAGCAGCTTCCAGTACGACTTCGCGTCGGCGGTGCGCATGTTGACGCAGCCGTGCGACCCCGGCGGGTTCCACATCTTCACGCCCACCGCGTGGAACGCCTGCCCGCCGTCGAAGAACTGGGAGTACGGCATCGCCACGTGGTAGATCGACGACACGTGGTTGATGTGGCGCCAGTAGATCTTCTTCGCCCCGGTACGGGTCTCGTACCCGTCCCGCCCGGTCCGCACCGGCACCGGCCCGAACTTCAGCTTCTTGCCGTCCTGGATCCAGCTGATCTGCCGGGTCAGGTCCACGCACGCGATCCGCCCCTTGTTGGTGGGGCACTTCTTGGCCTTGTTCGGGTTCTTGCCGGCCGCCTTCTGGGCGGTGAGCGTCTGCATGGTGCGCCAGGTGACGGGCCCGGCATAGCCGATGGTGGGCGTGACCCCGTAGGTGCTCTGGAACGACCGGATCGCCTTGCAGTCGGCTGCGGACTGCTTGCCGTCCACCTTCAGGTGCAGGTACTTCTCGACCTGCTTCTGGTACGGCCCCTTGGACGTCGTGCAGGACGCCGCCTGCGCGGATGTGCCGCTGCCGAGGACGAGCGCCGGTATCGCGGTCAGCCCCGCGACGGACAGTGCGAGGACGCGCCGCATCCGCACGCCTCGCGCACCTCGTATGCCCCGTATGCCCCGGACGTTCGTGATGCTCCCCGTGACTGTCATGTACGCCAACTCCCCTTCGCGTGCGGTGCGGTGATTCCGCCTGCTAGACGCGCGTCGGGGAGTGGTTGGTTGTGCGCCGAATGTCTCGGTTCTGTATGGAGGGAACCGAGGCCGGCTGTCTCAGTTCCGGACGGACACCATGACGGCCGGCCGGCGCCGCTCGATGCGCGCGGCCCGCGTTCCGTACAGCGTGATCGAGACGACACCGAGGACCGCGAACAGTCCCAGCGCGACCGTGCCCGCCCAGCCGCCGGCGTGGAAGGCGACCGCGCCGAGCGTGCCGCCCGCGCTGGAGCCGAGGTAGTACGCCGACTGGTACAGCGCCGACGCCTGGGCCCGGCCCTTGGTGGCCGTACGGCTGACGGAGGAGGAGGCGACCGCGTGCCCCGCGAAGAAGCCCGCCGTGATCAGGACGAGACCGAGGAGCACGGCTGCCAGCCGGTCGGCCAGCGAGAGCAGCAGACCGGCGGCCGTGGTGGAGACGGCGAGGTACAGCGCACCCCGGCGCCCCAGCCGGGCGACGAGCCTCCCCGCCGCCGCAGAGGAGACCGTACCGACGAGATAGACCAGGAAGATCGAGCCGACGATCCCCTGCGGAAGGTTGAACGGCGCCTCCACGAGACGGAAGCCGATCACCGTGTACACCGCGCCGAACACCGTCA
Organism: Streptomyces sp. NPDC048671; assembly: GCF_055587045.1. NCBI lineage: Bacteria > Bacillati > Actinomycetota > Actinomycetes > Kitasatosporales > Streptomycetaceae > Streptomyces > Streptomyces sp. NPDC048671. The sequence continues at coordinate 96,564 of NZ_JBVJHB010000016.1, forward strand.
TGAACAGCGCGCCGATCGCGTACAGCCTGCGCAGCAGCGGGTCGGCGAGGTGCCCGCCGACGGTCCGGGCGAGCGCCTTCGGGTTCAGCGAACCGGGGGTGAAGTGCCGGGCCCTGGGGATCATGAGGTGGAAGACGACGGCGCAGGCCACGGCCAGCACACCGACCGAGCCGAGCGCGGCCCGCCAGCCCCACAGCTGGGCGACCCAGCCGGTGAGGATGCGGCCGCTCATCCCGCCGATGCTGTTGCCGGCCACGAACAGTCCGATCGCCGCGACCAGCGCCTTGGGCCGTACCTCCTCCGCGAGATACGCCATCGCGGACGCGGGCAGCCCGGCGAGTGCGGCGCCCTGCACGGCGCGCAGCGCGATCAGCCAGCCGAGCGACGGCGCGAACGGCACGAACAGCCCCACCACGACCGCGACCGTCAGCGAGGCGGTCATCATCTGCCGCCGCCCGAACCGCTCGGACAACGCACTCATCGGCAGGACGAAGAGCGCCAGCGCACCCGTCGCCGCGGAGACCGTCCAGCTCGCCTGTCCGGCCGTGGCGCCGAAAGAGGCGGAGACGGCGGGCAGCAGGGCCTGGGTGGAGTAGAGGAGTGCGAAGGTCGCGACACCGGCGGCGAAGAGCGCGAAACTCATCCGGCGGTAGCCGGGCCCACCGGGTTCGAGCCGGTCCGCGGTGGCGGTCTCGGCGGCGGTCACGGTGGTTACGGGGGACGACTGGGTCGAGGCGGCCACGGTCAGGGTGGACGCCCCGGTACTGGCGGGAGGCATGCAAGGAACGTAGGCCGCACACCTTTCATGCGTCCAATGCACAAACGGGCGATAATCAATCCCATGGCGCATCAGCACAGCTCACAGCCGCGGCTGTCACCAAGCAGTTACGAAGAAGACATCCGCGCGGTCCTCGCGCCACGGCTCGCGTACTTCGAGGCGGTGGCCCGGCACGAACACGTGACCCGCGCCGCGCACGAGCTGGGCGTGCCGCAGTCCACGCTCTCGCGCGCCATGGTCAGGCTGGAACAGGACCTGGGAGTCGCCCTGTTCGCCCGCAAGGGCCGTACCGTCTCCCTCACCCCCGCCGGCCGCACCTTCCTCGGCTCGGCGGAACGGGCGCTCGCCGAGGTGGAGAAGGCCGCCGACTCGGTACGGGCGGACGCCGACCCCACCGCGGGCAAGGTCGCCTTCGGCTTCCTCCACACGATGGGCTCGGAGACCGTCCCCGCCCTGATCCGCGCCTTCCGCGCCGACCACCCACGGGTCCGCTTCCAGCTCGTCCAGAACTACGGCGAGGCCATGATCGAACGCCTCCGCGCGGGCGGCCTCGACCTCTGCCTCACCTCACCCGTCCCGGACGCCCCGGACCTGGTCGCCCGGCGCCTGGACGAACAGCGACTGCGCCTGGTCGTCCCCGACGACCACCGCCTGGCCACCCGCCGCCGCATCCGCCTGGTGGAGGCCGCCGACGAAACCTTCGTCACCCTGGAACCCGGCTACGGCCTGCGCCGCATCACGGACGACCTCTGCGCGGAAGCGGGCTTCGTCCCCCGCGTCGCCTTCGAGGGCGAGGAGGCCGAAACCCTGCGCGGCCTGGTCGCGGCAGGCCTGGGCGTGGCCCTGCTCCCGCCTCCGGCGGTGGCCCGCCCCGGCGTGGTGGAGCTGACGGTGACGGCACCGCGGGCCGCTCGGGAGATCGGCGTGGCCTGGCTGGACGGGCACCCGGACACCCCGCCGGTGGCGGCGTTCAAGAAGTTCCTGCTGTCGCGGCGGGGACACCTGCTGCCGGAGTGAGCGGCGCCGGCGGGGCTGTCAGGACCGTGCGGTGGACGACGCGTACGCCGCGTACGCGGTGAAGTCCGTCCAGGCGGTGGCGGAGACGCTGAACGGGCGACGGGCGGTGTCCTTGGAGTCGCGGACGTGGACGGCTTCGGCGTGGAGGGCCTCGCTGTGGAGGGCGACTTCGATGCAGTTGTCGCCGCCACTGCCGCTGTAACTGCTTTTGAACCAGGCCAGTTCGGTGCTCATAGCGCTCCTCGCATCTGCTTCAGCAGGCCTCTGGTGGCCTCTTGGCTCAGCGCCTGTGAGCGCATCTTGCCATAGCGCTGGAGCATGGCACTGACCAATCTCGGGTCAGTGAGCAGAGTGCTGCTGTCATGGCCTTCGACGTAGCCGAACCAGGAGTTGCACGGGGTCTCCGCCAGATACAACTGCCCGTCGACGCCCGAGTGATCCGGCTGTTTGAGCGGCATGACGAGGATCTCCACGTTCCGGCGACCGCCCTGCACCAACAGGTTGTCGATGAGCGCGGCAGTGACGTCCGCACCTCCTAACTGACGCTCAAGGACGGCCTGTTCGATGATGAACGAGAAGGAGGTGTTGGGGCGTTCGGCCAGGAGTTCCTGTCGCATCAGGCGCGCGGCCACCTGCTGCTCGAACTGCTCCTCGGCGAGCGGGGGGAGCCGCCGGTCGAAGACGGCCCGGATGTACCCCTCGCTCTGGAGCAGTCCCGGAATGCCCCGGCACTCGTAGGCGTACAGCGTGACCGCTTCCTCCTCGATCCCCGCCCACTGGAGAAACCACGACGCCAGACCTGCCCTGCGCCGAAGGCTCCGCGCCGCAGCGGCGAGAACCTTGCCCGCGAGCGGCCCGAGGGCTTCCGCAGCCCGCTCGGGGAGATCCTCGGGCGGGAACCGCCTGCCCTGCTCGATCTTGGCGATGTAGGCCGCCGAGTACCGCACGCGGGGTGCGAACTCCTCCTGGGTGAGGCCGGCCGCTTCGCGCAGGGCCTTCATGACCGCCCCGAATGTCTTCAGGCTGTCGGAGAGCTCGGGTTCGCCATGGGCTGTGGTGCTGTCGTGGTTCGCCGTCATCGCTGCCCCGTCTTTCGCGCATGGATCAACGCAGCCAGAATCACGGAGTGTTACCCGCCCTGTCCAGAGAACCAACCCATACAAGTGAACGTGTATGGGTGTTGTTCCTACTGGCGGGGGTGACCGAGGCGGAACGCTGAGCACATGACGGCTCTCCAGGTACAACCGCCCGTAACTGTACGTGTGTTCGCCCAGAAGTGCTCGGCCACCCGCCGAGGTGCGACGCTGGCGCGGCGCCTCGCCGTGTGGAAGCTCGACACGTGGGGGATCCCGTACGGCACCCGGCTCTCCGACACGGTGGCGCTCCTGGTCGCGGAGCTGGCGGCCAACGCGGTCCTGCACGGGCGGGTGGCGGGCCGCGACTTCGAGCTTCGGCTCATGTACCCGTACGAGGAGGCCGGGGTCGTACGGATCGAGGTGTCGGACACCCACGAGACCCGCCCGAACCCTTCGGTGGCGCGACAGCCCGACCCGGACGCCGATGGAGGCCGGGGCCTCCTCATCGTGGAGTCCATCGCCGCCCGCTGGGGCGTGAGTGACCGGGTGGGGCCGGGCAAGACGGTGTGGGCGGAGGCGGGTGCGGGTGGGCTGTGAGGCGGTCCGATGTGCCGGGCGCCTCACAGGTCCGCTTGCCGCTGCTGGCATGGTTGTCGGCCGGAATGCCTGTCTGGTCCCTGCGGGTGCGGGGAGCAGTTGGAAGTCGGCACGTTCGCGACCGACACCGTGGGACCATCCCCGCGTGCGGGGAGCAGCGACTGGCGTGCCGGATCGTCTCCGATCCCGTGGGGCCATCCCCACGTGTGCGGGGAGCAGCCCGTTGCATGGGCCGACATGGTGCAGGCGAAGGGACCATCCCCGCACGCGCGGGGAGCAGGACGGGGCACACCAGCCGCCGGACGCGACCAGGGGACCATCCCCGCACGCGCGGGGAGCAGTGGGCGACAACCTTTGTCAGTATGTGCTCGTCGGGACCATCCCCGCACGCGCGGGGAGCAGACTGCGCGACCTGCGGGTTTACGGCACGCGGCAGCAGTTTCCCATCAGCTTCAGGGAATCCGGCAAAACGTCCATGAGGCCTCGAATCGGATGGTGAATCACAGTGCCGCAAAGACAAGAACTTAGCCTCAGCCCACCACCCATGAGGCGCATACGCGAGAACGCACCCCGTATTTCCGCAAGCTTCGCCGCACCATCGTCCCGCGCCAGGCGGGGTTTCCCGTGCTCACGAAACATGACAACGGAGTGAGGCAGGCGCTCCCACCTCCGGCCCAGGCCTGATGGCCCCGAGCTCTCTCCCCGGCCGGCCGCGACAGCAGCCCTGAACAGGCCTGTCCGACCGCCGAGCGCCAGCCGACCGAAGGTCCACGACCGGTCGGCCGGCCACCACCCCCCGCCCCCTACCGCTTAAAGGTCACCTCCTTCGAGTCCTTCTCGCGGTCATACGTACCGGCGAAGCCCCAGTTCTTCCAGCCGCCGTCGCCGTTGTTGACGATGGTGCCGTTCTTGATGGAGAAGATGTCGACGCCGTCCACCACCGCGATGTGTTCGAGGCCGGAAACCCCGGAGAAGGAGAGGTCGTTGAAGTTCTTCACCGCGATGATGTTCGTGTCGGGGAAGGCGCGGCTGTACTCGTCGATGAGGGACTGGTTCAGCTCGGCGTCGTCGCCCGGCTTCTTGCCGGAGAAGTCGGTGCCGGGGTACGTCCCCTCCGTGTACTTCGGTGCGCCGTCGTTGAAGTTGACCGTCTCCGTGCCGGTGGAGGTGGAGTCGGCGTCCAGGTCAGCGGGTTCCGGCTGCTTGAACGTGGCTTCCGAGCCGTCGCGGGTGGAGTCGCCGTAGTAGGCCCAGTTGGTGTAGCCGCCGTCGCCGTCGTTGCTGAACTTGCCCTTGTCGAAGACGTACACGTCGAACACGGCCCGGCCCGAGGCGATGTCGTCGCCGGTCTCCTCGTCGTGGTATTTGGGGGAGTTCAGCCGGTACCGGCTCTCGTTGATGAACGAGTCCGGCTTCTCGACCCAGTGCGACGACTGCTCCGAGTGCATCGCGACCACGTTGTAGTCCGGGTAGCAGCGCCGCATGTCGTTCACGAGCATCCGGACCGCCTGCGCCGAACCCTCGTTGTCCAGCGGGGAGTATGTGTTGTAGTACCGGTTCCGGTCCGGTGGCTCCTCGCCCTCGATCTGGCAGCCCTCGTCGCCGGGCTTCCAGTCCTTCTTCCGCTTCGGGCGGGGCGGCTCGTTGAAGGTGACCGTGCGCTTGTCGTCGCTGATGTCGTAGTAGCCCTTGAACGCGCGGTTCTTCCAGCCGAGGTCGGCGTCGTCGGCCCAGGTGAACTTGCCGGTCTTGAACGCGTAGACGCGGTACGTCGTGCCGCTGATCTCCACGGTCGAGATCATCGCCGCGCCGTCCATCTGCTGGAGGTTTCCCTCGTGGGGCTGCGCGATGACGATGTTGTAGTCGGGGAGACAGTAGGAGAGGTCGTCGAGCGCCAGCTTGACGCGCTTCTCCTTGTTCTTCTCGTTGTTGACCTTGTCGACGATGAAGTTGACCAGGTACGAGTACCCCCAGGCGGCTGCCGTGCTGGTGGGGCCGTTGCCCGGGACGGAGATGTTCGAGCTCGATGACCGTTCACGCGGCTCGAAGCACAGGCTGGGGAGCGCGTTGCCCTTGCCGTCGGTCTTGCCGCCGGGCTTGTCGGACTCGTCGTCGGGCTTGCCGCCCGGTACGCCGCCGGAGTCGCCGGGCTGGTCGTCGGGGGCGCTGACGGACTCGATGGGTTCGGTGGGGTCTTCGCCGCCGGAATCGGAGCCGCCGTCGGTGACAGCGTTGTCATCGGCGCATTCGCCGCCGCCGCCCGTGGTGGCCGCGAGGCGGCAGATCTGTACGTGTGCGGAGCTGGTGATGTCGCCGCCGATGGTGGTGGCGACGATCGCGCCGACCACGGCGACGACGACCCCCAGCAGGGCCAGGTACTCGATCGCCGTCTGCCCCGTGCTCGTGCGTACGCCTCGGCGTATGCGTTCGCTCTGCTTCACGTGTCACCTCGTCGTGGTTCGCCCCCGAGCCACCGGGGGCGGGTCCGCCTGCCGGGACACGAACCGTAACGACGGCACCGGGGCCCACCGACAGTGCCCAAAGGCCCATACCGGGACCCAAATCGCGGATGCGTGCAAACGGGCAGGGCGTTCGCCCGTTTCCCGGCGGACCCCGGCCCCCGGACCCCGGGCCGTGCCGGGCGTCGCGCGGCCGGACGGGAGAGGGGGACTTCGTGGACACTCGCTAGCGCTTGAAGGTCACTTCGTTGGAGTCCTTGTCGCGGTCGTAGGTTCCGGTGAAGCCCCAGTTCTTCCAGCCGCCGTCGCCGTTGTTGATGACGGTGCCGTTCTTGACGGAGAAGATGTCGACCCCGTCCACCACCGCCAGGTGTTCGAGGCCCGACACCCCGGAGAAGGAGAAGTCGTTGAAGTTCTTCACCGCGATGATGTTCGTGTCGGGGAAGGCCCGGCCGTACTCGTCGATCAGGGACTGGGTGAGCTTGGAATCGTCGCCGGGTACCTTGCCGGCGTAGTCGGTACCGGGGTACGGCCGGTCGTCGTCCTTGTACTTCGGCGCCCCGTCGTTGAAGTTGACCGACTCGGTTCCCGAGGAGTTGGAGTCGGCCTCCAGGTCGGCGGGTTCCGGCTGTTCGAAGGTCACCTCCGAGCCGTCGCGGTCGAAGTCGCCGTAGAACGCCCAGTTGGTGTAGCCGCCGTCGCCGTCGTTGCTGAACTTGCCCTTGTCGAAGACGTACACATCGAACACGGCCCGGCCCGAGGCGATGTCGTCGCCGGTTTCCTGACTGTGGTATTCGGGGGAGTTCAGCCGGTACCGGCTCTCGTTGATGAACGAGTCCGGCTTCTCGACCCAGTGCGACGACTGCTCCGAGTGCATCGCGACCACGTTGTAGTCGGGGTAGCAGCGCCGCATGTCGTTTACCAGTCTGCGCACCGCCACCGACGAACCGTCGTTGTCCAGCGGGGAGTAGGTGTTGTAGTACCGGTCGCGGTCGGGCGGTTCCTGGCCCTCGATCTGGCAGCCCTCGTCGCCGGGCTTCCAGTCCTTCTTCCGCTTGGGGTGGGGCGGTTCCTGGAACGTGACGGTGTGCTTGTCCTCGCTGACGTCGTAGTAGCCCTTGAACGCGCGGTTCTTCCAGCCCAGCTCGGCGTTGTCGGCCCAGGTGAACTTGCCGGTCTTGAAGGCGTAGACGCGGTACGTCGTGCCGCTGATCTCGACAGTGTCGATCACCGCGGCGCCGTCCATCTGCTGGAGGTTTCCCTCGTGGGGCTGCGCGATGACGATGTTGTAGTCGGGGAGGCAGTAGGAGAGGTCGTCGAGCGCCTGCTTGACGCGCTTCTCCTTGTTCTTCTCGTTGCTGATCTTGTCGACGATGAAGTTGAGCAGTGTGGAGAACCCCCAGGCGGCCGTCTTGCCGAGGATCGAGTTGGCCCCGACGGATATCGACGAGTGCGTTGACCGTTCACGCGGCTCGGAGCACAGGCTGGGGAGCGCGTTCCCCTTGTTGTCGGTGGGCTTGTCGGTGGGCTTGTCGGTGGGTGTGGCGTCGGGTGTCTCGCCGGACCCGTCGTCGGACCCGTCGGGCTTGCCGCCCGGTACGCCGCCGGAGTCGACGGGTTCGCTGGGGTCTTCGCCGCCGGAGTCGGAGCCGCCGTCGGTGACAGCGTTGTCATCGGCGCATTCGCCGCCGCCGCCCGTCGTTGCCGCGAGGCGGCAGATCTGTACGTGTGCGGAGCTGGTGATGTCGCCGCCGATGGTGGTGGCGACGATCGCGCCGACCACGGCGACGACGACCCCCAGCAGGGCCAGGTACTCGATCGCCGTCTGCCCCGTACTCGCGCGTGTGCGTGTGCTGTGGCGTACCCGTTCTCTGCAGTTCACGTGACACCTCGTCGTGGCTCGCCAGAGTCACCGGGGGCGATCCACCCGCCGGGACGCGAACCGTAGCGATGCCACCGGGGCCCACCGACAGTGCCCAAAGGCCCATATCAGGACCCAAATCGCGGATCCGTGCAGACGGGCAGGGCGTTCGCCCGTTTCCCGGCGGGCCGACCCTGCTGCCGGACGCCGCACTCGCCTCAGTGCTGGACCAGGCCACCGACCGGTACGGGCGCGACGTGGCCGGTCGCCGGAGCGGTTCGTTCCAGGTCGAGGCCGACATCGATGAGCGATGACCGGCGCAGGGAGGCGACATCGGGGACGGGGGTCCAGACGGACTCGGCGATCTCGCCGTCCGGCTCGGGCCGCAGCCGGCCGCCGGTGATGCGGACCCGGTAGAACACGCCGACGTTCTGGTGCTCGATCCCCGTCCGCGCCTCGGCCGGCGGGATCACCCGGGAGTCCACGCCCAGCAGGCGTTCGACCACCGCGTCGCAGCCGGTCTCCTCCGCGACCTCCCGGATCACCGCGTCGAACGGATCCTCCCCCTGCTCGACCCCGCCGCCCGGAAGGGTCCAGGTGCTCGTACCGTTCGCCGATACGTGACGGGCCAGCAGCACCCGTCCGTCCTCGACGCACACGGCGTACGCCGCCAGCCGGAGACTCATCCCCCGTACCTCCTGTCTGATCCTGTCCAACTCGCCGTCAGTGCCCCAGTGACTTCCCGAACCCCGCCGCCAGCGGCATCCGCAGACCCAGTGGCGGCGGGGCCGCCAGGGCGTCGGCGACCGGGCGGGCGTAGGCGTGGGCGAAGAGCGAGCCGCGGATGAAGTCCGCTGCCAGGGCGGTCACTTCGCTGTGGTGCTGGCGCAGGGCGTGGCCGTCCGAGTGGACCTCGAAGCGGCAGGTGTCGCGGTTGGACTTCTTGGCGCGCTCCGCGAGGCGGAAGGAGAGTTCGGGGTCGGCGCGGGCGTCGTTGGTGCCGTGCACCAGCAGGACCCGACGGCCGACCAGGTGTTTCACCGGCTCCGGCTCGGCGTCCGGGTCGGCGGGCAGCCAGGGGGCCAGGGCGAGCACCGCGCCGACCGCCGGGTGGCCGCCCGCGCGCAGGGCCGCGCGGCCGCCCATGCCGTGGCCGGCCAGGCAGACCGGGACGTCGCCGTAGCGGCGTACCACCTCCTCCACCGCCCACTCGGCGTCCGCCGCGAGCCGCGCGTCCGACGTGTTCCAGCCGCGGCAGCCGTAGCGGACGACGTGCGCGGTGAGGCCGTCGTCCCGGCCCGCGCGGGCCAGGGTGCGGGCCAGTGGGATCTGGAGGGCGTACGAGAGGGGGGAGGGGCGGCGGTGCGAGTCGGGCTCGCCGTCCGGGAGCAGCAGAACCACACCGCTGACCGCGGTCGGTGCTCCGGCCGTTCTGACGGCCCGTCCCAGCCTCGCAGCAGGCAGGGGTAGTGCGCGCTGTGCCATGACGTAACAGTCTCAGAAGGACAGGTGTACACCACCCGTATTCACGGTCACTGTTACGCATCGACGAGCGGCGCCCAGCAGCGCTCTACGCGCGTAGGCGTTAGAGTGCGTGGATGATGAGCCCGACCCTCAATGTGCCCGGCCAGGATCAGATCCGGCGTGCGCCCAAGGTTCTTCTCCACGACCACCTCGACGGCGGACTGCGCCCCGGGACGATCGTGGACCTCGCCGCGGCGAACGGATACGAAGGACTCCCGGAGAGCGAGCCCGACAAGCTCGGCATCTGGTTCCGGGAAGCCGCCGACTCCGGGTCGCTGGAGCGGTACCTGGAGACGTTCGCCCACACCTGCGCCGTCATGCAGACCCGTGACGCGCTGGTCCGGGTCGCCGCCGAGTGCGCGGAGGACCTGGCCGCGGACGGTGTCGTGTACGCCGAGATCCGGTACGCCCCCGAGCAGCACCTGGAAGCCGGGCTCTCCCTCGAAGAGGTCGTCGAGGCGGTCAACGAGGGCTTCCGCGAGGGCGAGCTGCGGGCCCGCCGGGACGGCAACCGGATCCGGGTGGGCGCCCTGCTCACCGCGATGCGGCACGCCGCCCGCTCGCTGGAGATCGCCGAACTCGCCAACAGCTACCGGGAGCAGGGCGTCGTCGGCTTCGACATCGCCGGCGCCGAGGCGGGCTTCCCGCCCACCCGGCACCTCGACGCCTTCGAGTACCTGAAGCGCGAGAACAACCACTTCACCATCCACGCGGGCGAGGCCTTCGGGCTGCCGTCGATCTGGCAGGCCATCCAGTGGTGCGGCGCCGACCGGCTCGGCCACGGCGTCCGCATCATCGACGACATCGAGGTCGCCGAGGACGGCAGCGTGAAGCTGGGCCGCCTCGCCTCCTACGTACGGGACAAGCGCATCCCGCTGGAGCTGTGCCCGACCTCCAACCTCCAGACCGGCGCCGCCGCCTCGTACGCCGAGCACCCCATCGGGCTGCTGCGCAGGCTGCACTTCCGGGCCACCGTGAACACGGACAACCGGCTGATGAGCGGTACGAGCATGAGCCAGGAATTCGAGAAGCTGACCGAGACATTCGGATACACGCTCGACGACATGCAGTGGTTCACAGTCAATGCGATGAAATCAGCATTCATTCCTTTCGATGAACGTCTGGCGATGATCAGCGACGTCATCAAGCCCGGATACGCCGAGCTGAAGTCCGAATGGCTCTTCGAGCAGACCGCTGCGACCAGCGTTTCCACCTCCGTCGCCGGCTGATCGGACCCTCCGCGAAAACGGCCGGGAAGGCGAATCCCGGCCGTTTTCGTGTTTTCTCGATGTTTGCGGGACGGGCATGGAAATGGCTACGTTGCAGAGCCGCTCACATCCCCTTCCCCAAGGATGAAATTCACATGAAGCAGTCTGCTGTCAGGACTCTCGGCGTCGCCGCTGTCGGTGCCGCCTTCGCCGCTGCCGCCGCCGGCACCGCTTCGGCCTCCGCACTGCCGCTCGACACCGCGAGCGCCCTGCCCGTCGCCGGCGCGCTGGCGAACGTCACCTCGACCCTGCCGGTCCAAGACACCGCCACGGACCTCCTCGGCACCAGCCAGACGAAGGTCGTCAAGGACGTCACCGCCCCCGCCAAGGGCCTCCTCGGCGGTCTGCCCACGGGCGGCCTGAACACCGGCGGCCTGTCGGCCAACGGCCTGCCGCTCGGCCGCTGACACCCGTACGTCACACGCCTGTGGGCGGGCACCCCGGCCGGGGTGCCCGCCCACAAGCGTGTGTACGGGGCTACCAGGCATCGGTGGCGGACGACGACCGCTCCTCGGGGAACAGCACCCACAGCGCCAGGTACAGCAGGAACTGCGGGCCCGGCAGCAGGCACGAGACGACGAAGATGACGCGCATGGTCCCCGCGGAGGTGCCGAAGCGCTGTGCCAGCGCCGCGCACACTCCACCGATCATGCGTCCGTCACGGGGGCGGGCAAGTGCGGCCATGGTGGGCTCCTTCGCGAACCGTTGACGGGGAGCGAGTCCGTTGTACTCCCGGTACATCCATGGTGACTCGCCGAGCAGGTGCGATGCATCGGTCTACGGGGCGACGCCGACCCTGGGAATCGTCGGGGTCGCCCCTTGGGGGACCTCATGGCCGGCCGAGGGCAGCACCCGGATCCGGCGCTGCTTGCGGTGGCGCAGCCGCGCCCGGCACGCCGGGACGAACAGCACGTGGGCGAGCGCGACGCCGACCGTGTTCAGGATCAGTGAGTCGACGTCGACGACCTGGCCGGGCACCCCGGTCTGGCCCAGTTCGATGCCCAGCGAGATCAGTGACCCGGCCGCGACCGTACGGGCGAGCGAGGCCCACGGCGAGACGAAGAGCCGGCCCCCGGCCATCGGCAGCAGTACACCCAGGGGCGCCAGCAGCAGGAGGCCCCCGCCGATCCGGCGGGTGGCGGCGGCCGGGCCCATGGCCAGGTCCGCCTTGATGCCGGCGAACGGCTGGAGGTTGGCGGCGGTCATCCACGGCACGTCCAGCGGGCGAAGAGTCAGCCACCCGACGAGCAGCAGATGCGCGAGGAGGAGGAACACTCCGACCGCGCGGAAGCGGATGACGGCTTGGCCGCCCGAACCTTGACGCACGTTCCCCAAGACGCGGGCAGCGGCAGGATCGGTTCCGCTCCCGCGGGGGAGACCTGGCTCACCGTGCGGGCCGGGGCCCGGCGGCGGGCGCTCACGACAGCCGGACCGCGCCGGCGGCCGGGGTTGAGCGGTGCGCGCTCACGACAGCCGGACCGCGCCGGCGGCCGCGCCCGAGCGGCACGCGCTCACGACAGCCGGAACACGCCCAGGGCCGGTACCGCCTTCGGGCTGGCCTTCGTCTCCGCGGTGCACAGATAGTCGCGCGGCGCGTACGCCCCCGGGCCGCCGAGCATCACCGTGCCGTCCCGGACGAGCTGCTCGCTCTCCGCGTACGTACAGACGATCTGGGCCAGCGCCTCGGGTGTCAGGTCCTCCGGCTGCGCGCTGAGCCGCAGCGCGCCCTTCGGGTCGCCCGCGCGCGGCCCGCCGACCCGCAGCGTCGACGGGACCTCCGTGGAGAAGCCCGCCTGCCGCTCGGGGCCCGGGGGCTCCCTCCGCAGCTCGTCCAGGAGGGCGACGGCGACAGTGACCGGGTCGGACTTCGCCTCCTGGACCCGGACCGTGCGGTCGACCGTGACGAGCTGCGAGTTGCAGAGGAGATAGATCTCCGCGGCGGTGCTCAGCCGGGGCTCGGCGGTGGCGTCCGGCGCGGGCATCGTGCACGGCACCCGGGACGGTGCGGGCCCCGCGTCGACCGGCACCGATGTCGTCCTGATCCCGCAGCCCGCGACCAGTACCGCGCAGAGCGCGGCTCCGGCCACCGCCGCGACGGGGCGTCGGCCCCGGCGTTCGCTGCGCATCACGTCGCGTCGTCCTCCTCGTCCGGGATCTCCGCGTCGGGGCCCTCGGCGGTGCCGCTCAGCGCCTCCGCGTCGCGCGGCAGGCGCAGTACGAACACCGCCCCGTCGCCGTCCGGCGAGTTCGCGGCGGTGATGTCACCGCCGTGGATGTGCGCGTTCTCCATGGCGATCGACAGTCCGAGACCGCTGCCCTCGGACCGCGGCCGGGAGGCACTGGCCTTGTAGAAGCGGTCGAACACATGGGGCAGTACGTCCTCGGGGATACCGGGACCGTGGTCGCGGACCTCGATGACCAGCTCGTCGCCCTCGGTCCGTACCGCGACCCGGACCGGCGAACCGCCGTGCTTCAGCGCGTTGCCGATCAGGTTCGCCAGGATCACGTCGAGCCGGCGCGGATCGAGGCGGACCATCATGCCGCGCTCGGCGTCCAGATCCACCGCGTCCAGCCAGGCGCGGACGTCTATGCAGGCCGTCACCTGGTCGGCGACGTCGACGGTGTCCAGGACCAGCCGGGCCGTGCCCGCGTCGAAGCGGGTGACCTCCATCAGGTTCTCCACCAGGTCGTTGAGCCGCCGGGTCTCGCTGACCACCAGGTGCACGGCCGGCGCGATCATCGGGTCGAGGTTGTCGGCCTCGTCCTCCAGCACCTCCGCGACCGCGGTGATCGCGGTGAGCGGGGTGCGCAGCTCGTGCGACATGTCGGCAACGAAGCGGCGGCTGGACTCCTCCCGCGCGGTCATGTCCGCGACCTTCTTCTCCAGGGAGCTCGCCGTTCTGTTGAACGTCCGGGAGAGATCGGCCAGTTCATCGGTCCCGGACACCACGAGCCGGGTGTCGAGCTTGCCCTCGCCGAGCTTGCGGGCGGCGTCGCCGAGGCGCTGCACCGGACGCAGCACGGTCGTCGCGGCGGCCTGGGCGAGCAGGGCGGAGCCGACGAGAGCGAGCGCGGTGGCGATCCCCAGTGACCAGGCGAGGGAGTTCAGATCCTGCCGCTCCTGGTCGAGGGACTTGAGCATGTAGCCGGTCGGGCCACCGCCGATGATCTTCGTACCGCCGACGAGATACGGCGTGCCGCGGATCGAGGTCCGCTGCCAGAACAGGTGATACGAGTACTTGTTGCCCGCCTTGACCGGCCGCTTCCTGGCGACCTGCTCCTGGAGCGACAGCGGCACGTTGTCCCGGGTGAAGGTGTCCACGTCGGAGTTGCCGACGATCGGCTTGCCCGGATCGCGCTCGTCGATGAGCAGCACGCTGTAACCGGGGCTGCTGCTCGCCATCTGCGCGGCGGCGTGGTCCAGATCGTCCTTGGTGGGGCTGGTCGGCAGCGAGGCCGCCCGGTTCTGCATCTCCTGGCGGAAGTCCCCGAGCGCCGAGTCCTGGGTGCGGGTCAGCACCGCCTCGCGGTTCAGCCAGTACGCGATCCCGGACGCGGACACCGCGGCGGTCAGCGCCACCAGCGCGAACACGACGACGAGCCGCAACCGCAGGCTGGTCCAGCGGAGCCCGGCGAGCAGGCCCCGCCGCACAGCCGTGCTCACTGCGGCGAGTCCAGCCGGTATCCCACGCCCCGCACGGTACGGATCAGGGTCGGCGAGGACGGCACGTCCTCCACCTTCGCGCGCAGCCGCTGGACGCAGGCGTCCACCAGCCGGGAGTCGCCGAGATAGTCGTGTTCCCAGACCAGCCGCAGCAGCTGCTGCCGGGACAGGGCCTGGCCGGGGCGGCGGCTCAGTTCGAGCAGGAGGCGCAGCTCGGTCGGCGTGAGCTGCAGATCCTCCCCGTTCTTGGTGACCGTCATCGCGGACCGGTCGATCACCACGTTCCCGAACGTCGCGGAGTCCGTGGACTCGCGCTCGCCCCGGCGCAGCACCGCGCGGATCCGGGCGTCGAGCACCCGGCCCTGTACGGGTTTCACCACGTAGTCGTCGGCACCGGACTCCAGTCCGACCACGACGTCGATGTCGTCGCTGCGCGCGGTGAGCAGAATGATCGGCAACTGGTCGGTGCGCCGGATGCGCCGGCACACCTCGAATCCGTCGATTCCGGGCAGCATCACATCCAGTACGACCAGGTCGGGCCGCTGTTCTCGCAGCAGGTTGAGGCCGTCCTCTCCCGTCGCCGCGGTGGCCACACGGTGGCCCTGGCGTGACAGCGAGAGTTCGAGGGCCGTGCGGATGGCGTCGTCGTCCTCGATCAGCAACAGGAAAGGCACGCTGGTCATTCTGACCCATGGGGGAGCCCTAGTTCGACAGTTGGTCCCCCCTTATGCATCCGGCACCCCCGGATCGCACTCACGCCGGGCCCTGTGACAGGCCTGTGACAGTCGGGGGACAGCGCCATGAAACTGCCCCGGCAAGCTCGTTGACACAAGGAACGGACGGACTCCACCGACGGGGGGCGCGAGATGAACGCAACTCACAGCA
Source organism: Streptomyces sp. NPDC048671 (assembly GCF_055587045.1). Classification (NCBI taxonomy): domain Bacteria; kingdom Bacillati; phylum Actinomycetota; class Actinomycetes; order Kitasatosporales; family Streptomycetaceae; genus Streptomyces; species Streptomyces sp. NPDC048671. The sequence goes on from NZ_JBVJHB010000016.1 coordinate 111,693, forward strand.
TCACCGCAAGCGCAGTTGTCACGCGTCTCCACGACGTCGGGCGGACCGCCGAGAAGTCCGGCGCCGCATTGAACGGACGGGGGTGCGTTCGTGGCGCCGGGCGTCAGCACCCGTCGTACATGACGGTGGTCGACGCACCTGCCCCAACGGGCGGGAGCAACGGGGGAAGCACGTACGGGGAGGCCATGGGGGAGCGGCAGGCCCCGGCGCGGGACGAGGACGCCGAAGCGGTGTTCACGGCCTACGTCAGGGAACGCCGTGCCTCCCTGTACGCCACCGCCTATCACCTGACCGGCGACCGGTTCGAGGCCGAGGACCTGCTGCAGAGCGCCCTCTTCTCGACGTACCGGGCATGGGACCGGATCAGTGACAAGGCGGCGGTCGGCGGCTATCTGCGCCGCACCATGACCAATCTGCACATCAGCGCCTGGCGCAGGCGCAAGCTGAACGAATACCCGACCGAGGAGCTGCCGGAGACGGCGGGCGACACGGACGCGATGCGCGGTACCGAGCTGCGTGCCGTGCTCTGGCAGGCGCTGGCGCGGCTGCCGGAGCTCCAGCGCACGATGCTGGTCCTGCGGTACTACGAGGGCCGTACGGACCCGGAGATCGCGTCCATCCTCGACATCAGTGTCGGCACGGTGAAGTCCAGCATCTGGCGGTCACTCCGCCGGATGCGTGAGGACGAGGTCCTCAGCTTCGGCCGTGACGAGGAGGAGTCCTTCGGCGAGCTGGTGGCCTGAGGCGACGGGGGGACACGGGGGATACGGGGAACGGGGGAAACGGGGTCGCTGCTTCGGGGGAGGCGGCGGCGCACGGGGGAAATACGCCGACGGGGTCGGACAGGCCGGGGGGTCCTGTCCGGCCCCGTCGGCGTTGCCGGGCGTACCGGCCGGGGCGCTGCCCCCGTACCCCCGCTCCTCAATCGCCGGAGGGGCTCGATGTGGCGGCGGAGGGGCTTGTTCCGAGTGCTGACGGGGTACGGCAGCGGCCCGCCGCGGCGGCGACCAGCCGGCCCAGCGCCTCCTCCTTGCCGCAGGGGTACGCCCCCAGTTCGGCCTGGCGTGCCACGATCCGCCGCTCGGCCCGCATCAGCCGCCAGCCCCGCCGCAGCAGGAACGGCATGGACTTGCGGCCCTCGCGCAGGTCCCGCAGCAGCCGGCGGCGGAACGTCGTCGTCGGGCGGCCGCGCAGGCACAGGGCGTCCGCGAGCACCCCCAGCGACCGGCACCGCTCGACGACGTCCGCGGCGAAGATGCCCTCGGCCACGAAGAGCGAGGCGCGCTCGATGTGCAGGACCTCGTGCCCGGTGCGGGAGCTGGTGGCGATGTCGTACAGCGGCACATCGGTGCGGCCGGTGCGGCACAGCGCGGTGATCGCGGCGACCGCGGCGTCGGCGTCCCAGGACCGCGCGGAGTCCCAGTCGATGTCCGTGCTGCCGGGGACGAGCGGCAGCGTGGGGTCGCCGGCCTCCTTGTAGAAGTCGTCCAGCCGCAGCACCGGAAGGCCGGTGCGGGCGGCGAGGGAAGACTTGCCGGAGCCGGAAGGGCCCGTCAGCAGGACGACGCGGGTCGAAAGCGCATGGGAACTCACAGGACACGAGTGTGAGGCATTGACCCGCACAGGGGATCCCCCGGTACCTGTGTTGGTGTCCGGCAGCACACCTCAACTACGCTGTGCGTCCAGACGATTACTCGATTGATGGTTCGATCGGCCCGATCAGGTGGGAAATCCATGGCACGTCACGCACTTTCCAAGTCCCGGCGCCGCGCTCTGCTGCGGGCAGGCCTGACCGTCACCGCGGTGGGCGCCGCCCTCGGCGCGGGGGGTGCGGCGGCCCAGGCGGCGCCGCTGCCCGTCGTTCCGGCCACGGGCTCCGACAGCACCGGCCTCGGCGCGGCCACCCACGCCGCGGGCGGGGCGGTGGCCGGGGCGCTCGACAACAGCATCGCGCCCGTGACGCATCTGCGGCTCGACCCGCTGGCCGGCACCGGCACCGACCCGCTGGACAACGCGGTGGGGACCCAGGTCGCCGACTTCAAGCCGGTCTCCACGGCCCAGCTCACCGACCCGGTGACCAGCGGCGGCGCGCTGAAGGACCTGCCCCTGGTGGGGCAGGTCACCGGGCTGCTGCACAGCTGACACGGAGGTGGCCCGTGCCCCGGGGACTCCGGGGCACGGGCCACACTCACGGGTGCGTCAGACGGGCCACGCCCGCGGATGCGTCAGTACGAGGAGCCCGACACGCCCAGTGCGCCCGTCGGGTGCCAGACCGTCTTGGTCTCCAGGAACGCGGTGAGCCGGTGCGTACCCGGATCGGCCGACCAGTCGGTCCCGTCCACGGCCTTCGGACGGTGGACCCGCTTCAGGTTGTCGGCCGCCGCGATCTCCAGCTCCTTCGCCAGATCCGCGTCGGCGCCCGTGAGGTCGATGCCGTTCACGTCCTGGTGGGAGGCGAGCGGCGCGGCGATCTCCGCGGTCTTCCCGGAGAGGATGTTGACCACGCCCCCCGGCAGGTCCGAGGTGGCCAGCACCTCGCCCAGCGACAGGGCGGGCAGCGGGGCGTCCGCCGAGGCGACGACGACCGCGGTGTTGCCCGTGGCGATCACCGGGGCGACCACCGAGACCAGGCCCAGGAACGACGAGGCCTGCGGGGCCAGGACCGTGACCACACCGGTCGGCTCGGAGGTGGAGAGGTTGAGGAAGGGGCCCGCGACCGGGTTCACCGCGCCCGCGATCTGGCCGATCTTGTCGGTCCAGCCCGCGTACCAGACCCAGCGGTCCACCGCCGCGTCCACGACGGCGGCGGCCTTCGACTTCGAGAGGCCCTCGGCCTCCGCCACCTCCCGTACGAACTGCTCCCGGCGGCCCTCCAGCATCTCCGCGACGCGGTAGAGGACCTGGCCGCGGTTGTACGCGGTCGCGCCCGACCAGCCGCCGAACGCCTTGCGGGCGGCCACGACCGCGTCGCGGGCGTCCTTGCGGGACGACTGGGGCGCGTTGGCCAGCCACTTGCCCTTGGAGTCGGACACCTCGTACACCCGGCCGCTCTCGGAGCGGGGGAACTTGCCCCCGACGTACAGCTTGTAGGTCTTGAAGACGCTCAGTCGTCCGTCAGACATCGAGGTAGGCCTCCAGACCGTGGCGGCCGCCTTCGCGGCCGAAGCCCGACTCCTTGTAGCCGCCGAACGGCGAGGTCGGGTCGAACTTGTTGAACGTGTTGGCCCAGACGACGCCCGCCCGGAGCTTGTTCGCCACCGCGAGGATGCGGGAGCCCTTCTCCGTCCAGATGCCGGCCGAGAGGCCGTACTGGCTGTTGTTGGCCTTGGCGACCGCCTCGTCCGGAGTGCGGAACGACAGGACCGACAGCACCGGGCCGAAGATCTCGTCGCGGGCGACGGTGTGTGCCTGGGTGACGTCGGTGAACAGCGTCGGGGGGAACCAGTAGCCCGATGAGGGCAGTTCGCAGGGGGCCGACCAGCGCTCGGCGCCCTCGGCCTCGCCGGTCTCGACGAGCGCGGTGATCCGGGAGAGCTGCTCCGCGGAGTTGATCGCGCCGATGTCGGTGTTCTTGTCCAGCGGGTCGCCCAGGCGCAGCGTGGTCAGCCGGCGCTTGAGGGCGTCCAGCACCTCGTCCTGGACCGACTCCTGCACGAGGAGCCGTGAGCCCGCGCAGCAGACCTGGCCCTGGTTGAAGAAGATGCCGGTGACGATGCCCTCGACGGCCTGGTCGATGGGGGCGTCGTCGAAGACGATGTTGGCGCCCTTGCCGCCCAGCTCCAGGGTGGCCTTCTTGTCCGTGCCCGCGATGGACCGGGCGATGGCCTTGCCGACGGCGGTCGAGCCGGTGAACGCGACCTTGTCGATGTCGCCGTGCTCGACGAGGGCCTGGCCCGCGTCCCCGTAGCCCGTGAGGATGTTGACGACACCCCTGGGCAGCCCGGCCTGGCGGCAGATGTCCGCGAAGAAGAGCGCGGAGAGCGGGGTCGTCTCGGCGGGCTTGAGGACCACGGTGTTGCCGGTGGCGAGCGCCGGGGCGATCTTCCACGCGAGCATCAGCAGCGGGAAGTTCCACGGGATGATCTGGCCCGCGACGCCGAGCGGACGCGGGTTCGCGCCATAGCCCGCGTGGTCCAGCTTGTCGGCCCAGCCCGCGTAGTAGAAGAAGTGCGCGGCGACCAGCGGGAGGTCCGCGTCACGGGTCTCCTTGATCGGCTTGCCGTTGTCCAGGGTCTCCAGGACGGCCAGTTCGCGCGAGCGCTCCTGGATGATCCGGGCGATCCGGAACAGGTACTTGGCGCGCTCGGAGCCGGGCAGCGCCGACCACTTCTCGAACGCCCTGCGGGCCGCCTTCACGGCCCGGTCCACGTCCTCGGTGCCGGCGCGGGCGACCTCGGAGAGGACCTCCTCGCTGCTCGGCGAGAGCGTCTTGAAGACCTTGCCGTCGGCGGCCTCGGTGAACTCGCCGTCGATGAACAGGCCGTACGAGGGCGCGATGTCGACGACCGAACGCGACTCGGGGGCGGGTGCGTACTCGAATGCAGATGCCATGGGGATCAGTCCACCGTCACGTAATCGGGGCCGGAGTAACGGCCGGTGCTGAGCTTCTGGCGCTGCATCAGCAGGTCGTTCAGCAGGCTGGAGGCGCCGAAGCGGAACCAGTGGTTGTCCAGCCAGTCCTCGCCCGCCGTCTCGTTCACCAGGACCAGGAACTTGATGGCGTCCTTGGAGGTGCGGATGCCGCCGGCCGGCTTCACACCGATCTGGACGCCGGTCTGCGCACGGAAGTCGCGCACTGCCTCCAGCATCAGCAGGGTGTTCGCGGGCGTGGCGTTGACCCCGACCTTGCCGGTCGACGTCTTGATGAAGTCCGCGCCCGCCAGCATCCCGAGCCAGGAGGCCCGCCGGATGTTGTCGTACGTGGACAGCTCGCCGGTCTCGAAGATCACCTTCAGCCGGGCCCGGCCGCACTCGGCCTTCACGGCGAGGATCTCCTCGTACACCTTCAGATAGCGGCCGGAGAGGAAGGCACCCCGGTCGATCACCATGTCGATCTCGTCGGCCCCGGCGGCGACGGCGTCGCGGACGTCCGCGAGCTTCACGTCGAGCGCGGCCCGGCCGGCCGGGAAGGCCGTCGCGACGGACGCCACCTTCACGCCGGAGCCGGCCAGGGCGGCGACCGCGGTCGCCGCCATGTCGGGATAGACGCAGACGGCGGCGGTGCGCGGGGCCGTGCGGTCGGTGGGATCGGGATTGACGGCCTTGGCGGCGAGCGCCCGGACCTTGCCCGGGGTGTCCGCGCCTTCCAGCGTCGTCAGGTCGATCATCGAAATGGCGAGGTCGATGGCGTACGCCTTGGCCGTCGTCTTGATCGAACGGGTTCCGAGCGAGGCGGCGCGCGCTTCGAGGCCGACGGCGTCGACGCCGGGCAGCCCGTGCAGGAAGCGGCGCAGCGCACTGTCGGACGCCGTCGCGTCGGCGAATGCTGGTGCAGTGGTGGGCATGGTCACCAGATGAGCATATCTACGCGCGTAGCGGCCTGTACAGGGGCCCACGCCGTTCGCGTATCGCACGGCTCCACGACGCCGGGCGAACGGCGGACGGGCAGCCGCCCCCGCATCCCTTGCGCCCGTCAGGCAGAATCGGGCTCATGACGAGCCCCACGCCCCCCGCCGAGCCCACCTACGCCGACCGGACGTTCCGGTCGCCCGCCGGGCTGGTCGGGGGCGCCCTGCTGCTCCTGCTCATCCTCTGGATCGGCCTGGACGCCGCGATCCGGGGCGAGGGCCGGGTGCCGTGGCTGGCGCTGGCCGGGCTGCTCACCGCGATCCCGCTGGTGATCGCCTTCACCCTGCGCCCCGTGGTGTTCGCCAACGAGCGGCGCATCCGGATCCGCAACCCGTTCCGCACGATCACGCTGCCGTGGACCGACGTCGCGAACGTGCGGGCGAGCTACTCCAGCGAGCTGTTCACGCAGGACGGCACGAAGTACCAGCTCTGGGCGGTGCCGGTCTCGCTGCGGCAGCGCAAGAAGGCCGCCCGCCGGCAGTCCCGCAAGTCGATGGACGACCCCTACGGCAGGACGTCGGTGACCGCCGACGTGCATGCCACCAAGGCGATGACCGCGGGCACCGACCAGGCCGTGGTGGACCTGCGTGAGCTCGCCGAGCGGGCGGGCGAGACACCCGTGGCGGGGGACGTCGTCGCGTCGGTGCGCTGGGCGTACGAGGTGATCGCGCCGGCCGTGGTGGGCGCGGTGCTGCTGGTGGTGCTGGGCGCGACCGGCTGAGAGCGACGGGGGCCGGAGGGGCGTCGCCGCTCACAGCCAGCCGCTGCGCTGCGCCTGCAAGGCCATCTGGAAGCGGTTCGCGGCGCCCAGCCGGGCCATCAGGACCTGGAGGCGGCGGAACAGCGTGCGGCGGCTGATGCCCAGCTCGCGGGTGATGGCGTCGTCGCTCGCACCGCCCGCCAGGAGCCACAGCAGCCGGCGGTCGGCGGGCGGCAGGCCACCCGGACGGGTGGTGCGGCCGTGGAACGGCAGGGCGTTCAGCCAGGACTGCTCGAACAGCGCGATGAGCGCGGACAGCAGCCCGCACGGCTGCACGACCAGCATCGTGTTGTGCACATCGGCCTCTTTGATCGACAGCGACACGAGTGCGTACGCGTCGTCGATGATCACGAGCTTGACCGGCACGGACGGCAGCACCCTGGCCTGCTCCCCGGCGTTGACACACGGTTCGATGACGTCCCTCAGATGGCCCGGATGCTCCAGCGACTCCCGTGAGTACACGACGCGCTGCGTCACACCGCGGGCGAGCGTGGCCAGTGCGTCGTCCGTGGCGCCCGGCAGCGGGAAGTACGGCGGCGACTCGAACTGCCGGATCTGATCGCGGGCGCTCGCCCAGGCCTGGCGGATCCTGGGGCCGACGGCGTCGCCGGTGACGACCTCGACGAGATGGTCGTTGTACGCCGCGAGCCGCTGACGCCGGAACGAGTCGAACGCGCCCCCGACGGCGATGCGCGACTCCTCGACCTCGCTCGCCCGGCGCCGGGCGAGGATCTCCAGGCCCGCGGCCGGCGGCACCGGGGCCACCACGTCCTCGCCCTCCCCGGCGGCGCTGGCCAGACCGGCGTCGACCAGCGCGCCGTACGCCGCGTCGAGCTCCGCCCCCTCCAGACCGGCCGCCGCGCCGATCGCGGCCAGCGGCGCCGGAGCCAGATCGAGCAGTGCCAGATAGACCCGGCCCGCCGCGTCACCGAGCCCCAGGAGCCGGAGGGCCTCACCGAGTTTCGCGTTCGTCATGTCCGTATTATCCAACGACCCCCGACAGCGGCGTGGCCGATCTGTGCCAGTGGCACTCCTTGGCACCGGGCGCGCGCAGTGCGGGATACCGTCCGGGTGGCGCCGCCGACCGGCGGCAGCGAGGGCAACCGGTCCGTACCCCGGAGTCACGCCCCTCGCCGCCGAGGAACCCACCCGGAAGCAGGTGTACGACGTGGCGAAAGACCGAAAGAACCGTCTCTACCCAGGGATCTCCGAGGAACTGTCCGCGCTGATGCGGACGGGCTGGGCGGACACCGAGCGGCACGACCTCCAGCTGAACGAGCAGGCCCCGTACGCGGCCGGCCGCCGCGCCGCGCTCTCCGCGCGCTTCCCCGGCGAGCGCCTCGTGATTCCCTCGGGGAACCTCAAGATCCGCTCGAACGACGACGGCTACGCGTTCCGGCCCTACACGGGCTATGTGCACATGACCGGCGACCGGGCCCGGGACGGCGCTCTCGTCCTCGAACCCCGCGCGGACGGCGGCCATGACGCCTACTGCTTCCAGCTGCCGCGCGACAGCCGGGACAACGACGAGTTCTGGACCGGTCCCACGGCGGAGCTGTGGATGGGCCGGCGCCGCTCGCTCGCCGAGTCGGAGCTCGTACTCGGCCTGCCCTGCCGCGACGTCCGCACCGCGGCCGACGCCCTGGCCGCCGGCTCCGGCGCGCCGACCCGGATCGTCCGAGGTATCGACCCGTCCCTTGAGGACGCCGTCACCACCGGGGAGGAGGCCGACGCCGAACTGGAGGAGGCGCTCAGCGATCTCCGCCTCGTCAAGGACGACTGGGAGATCACCGAGCTCCGCAAGGCCGTCGACTCCACCGTCCGCGGATTCACCGACGTGATCGGTGAACTCTCCCGCGCGGTCGCCTCGTCCGAGCGCTGGATCGAGGGCACGTTCTTCCGCCGCGCCCGCCTGGAGGGCAACGCCGTCGGCTACGGCTCGATCTGCGCCGCGGGCGAGCACGCCACGATCATGCACTGGACGGACAACGACGGCCCGGTGCGCCCCGGCGACCTGCTCCTGCTCGACGCCGGCGTGGAGACCCACACCCTCTACACCGCCGACGTCACCCGCACGCTCCCGATCAACGGCACCTTCACCCCCTTGCAGCGCAAGGTCTACGACGCGGTGTACGAGGCCCAGGAGGCGGGCATGGCCGCCGTGAAGCCGGGCGCCGCGTACCGCGACTTCCACGAGGCGTCCCAGCGCCACCTCGCGGTCCGGCTGGTCGAGTGGGGCTTCATCGAGGGCCCGGCCGAGCGCGCGTACGAACTCGGCCTCCAGCGCCGCTTCACCATGGCGGGCACCGGGCACATGCTCGGTCTGGACGTCCACGACTGCGCACACGCCCGGAACGAGGAGTACGTCGACGGCGTACTGGAGCCCGGCATGGTGCTCACCGTCGAGCCCGGCCTCTACTTCCAGCCGGACGACCTCACGGTGCCCGAGGAGTGGCGCGGCATCGGCGTCCGGATCGAGGACGACCTGGTCGTCACCGATGACGGCCACGAGAACCTGTCGGATGGGCTGCCGCGGTCGGCGGACGACGTCGAGGCGTGGATGGCGCGGTTCGCGGGCTGAGTGAGCCGGAGCTGAATCAGACACAGAGCCGGTGCTGAAACAGGCACGGAGGGAGGGCACCCGCCCGGAGCGGGGCCCTCCCTCTGTGCCTGCAGGGGAGGCCTTCCGCAGCCCCGCCCGCCTCAGATCCCGGCCGCGGCCGCCAGGTCCCGCTTGATGCCGGTGAGCAGCTCCACGCCCCTCGCGCGGGCCGCCGGCAGCTCGTCGGCCGAGGCGACCGGCACCACGACCTCCAGATAGCACTTGAGCTTCGGCTCGGTGCCGCTCGGGCGGACGATCACCCGGGCGCCCTCCAGGTGGTAGCGGAGCCCGTCGGTGGGCGGCAGCAGGCCGGTGCCGTGGAGAAGATCCTCGGCCGAGGTGACGGCGAGGCCGGCGAGCGCGGTCGGCGGCTGCTCGCGCAGGCGGCGCATGGCGTCCGCGATGACGGACAGATCCTCGACCCGGACCGACAGCTGGTCGGTGGCGTGCAGCCCGTGCTCGACCGCGAGGTCGTCCAGCAGGTCGGACAGCGTCCGGCCCTGTTCCTTGAGCACGGAGGCGAGTTCGGCGACGAGGAGCGCGGCCGTGACGCCGTCCTTGTCGCGGACGCCGTCCGGGTCGACGCAGTAGCCGAGCGCCTCCTCGTAGCCGTACCGCAGACCGTCCACCCGGGCGATCCACTTGAAGCCGGTCAGCGTCTCCTCGTAGCCGAGGCCCGCCTTCCGGGCGATCCGGCCGAGGAGGGACGACGACACGATCGACTCGGCGAACACGCCGGTGACACCGCGCCGCACGAGGTGGGCGGCGAGCAGCGCGCCGACCTCGTCGCCGCTCAGCATCCGCCAGCCGCCGTCGGCGGCCGGGTCCGGGACGGCGACGGCGCAGCGGTCGGCGTCCGGGTCGTTGGCGATGACGAGGTCGGGGTCCGAGCGGCGTGCCGTGGCGAAGGCGAGGTCCATCGCGCCGGGCTCTTCCGGATTGGGGAAGGCGACGGTGGGGAACGCGGGGTCCGGCTCGGCCTGCTCCGCGACCAGGACCGGGGCGGGGAAGCCGGCCCGGTCGAAGGCAGCGGTGAGCACGGACGTGCCGACGCCGTGCAGGGCCGTGTACACGACGCGGGCGGTACGCGGCGATCCGGCGCCGAGCACGGTGTCGGTACGCGCCAGATAGGCGTCCAGCACCTCTTCGCCGAGGGTCTCCCAGCCGTCGCCGGGGCGGGGCACGGTGTCCAGCGGGCCGACCGCGGCGATCGCGGCGGCGATCTCGCCGTCCGCCGGGGGGACGATCTGCGAGCCGTCGCCGAGGTAGACCTTGTAGCCGTTGTCGCGCGGCGGATTATGGCTCGCGGTCACCTCGACGCCCGCGACGGCGCCCAGATGCCTTATGGCGTACGCGAGTACGGGCGTGGGGAGCGGGCGGGGGAGTACCGCCGCCCGCAGACCGGCGCCGGTCATCACGGCCGCGGTGTCGCGGGCGAAGTCGGTGGACTTGTAGCGGGCGTCGTAGCCGATGACGACGAGGCCGCCGGCCTGTCCCTGGTCCTTGAGGTACGCGGCGAGTCCGGCGGCGGCGCGGATGACGACGGCGCGGTTCATCCGCGTCGGACCGGCGCCCAGCTCACCGCGCAGGCCCGCGGTGCCGAACTGGAGGGTGCCCGCGAAGCGGCTGGCGAGCTCGTCGAGATCCTCGGTCTCGATGAGCTTGGCCAGCTCGTCGCGGGTCTCGGGGTCGGGGTCCTCGGCGAGCCAGATCCTGGCCCGAGCGATGAGGTCCTGCTGCACGGTGTCCGCCTTCCTTGTGGTCTTGGTGGGGTTGCCGGGCGGGGTGTGCGCCTGCGGCGGGCCGCTTCCCCTCCCCGCCCCTTCCCGTAACCGGGGCTCCGCCCCGGACCCCGCGCCTCAAACGACGGCGGGGCCGGACTGCGCTCCTCAAGCCCCGCCGGCCTCTGAGGCGCGGGGGTACGGGGTCAGCGCCCCCGGAACGGCCCGAGCCGGGTCAGATGCGGTCGAGCAGGCGGGCCAGCAGCGAGCCCATCCGGGTCGCCGAGTCGCGCCCCGCCTGGAGCACCTCTTCGTGGTTCAGCGGCTCCCCGCTCAGCCCGGCGGCCAGGTTCGTCACCAGCGAGATGCCCAGGACCTCCGCCCCGGCCTCGCGGGCCGCGATGGCCTCCAGCACGGTGGACATGCCGACCAGGTCGCCGCCCATGACCCGGACCATGTTGATCTCGGCCGGCGTCTCGTAGTGCGGGCCGGGGAACTGCACGTACACGCCCTCTTCGAGGGTCTCGTCGACCTCCTTGCACAGCGCCCGCAGCCGCGGCGAGTACAGGTCGGTCAGGTCGACGAAGTTGGCGCCGATGATCGGCGACGCCGCCGTGAGGTTGATGTGGTCGCTGATCAGGACCGGCTGTCCGGGGCGCATGCCCTCGCGCAGCCCGCCGCAGCCGTTCGTCAGCACGACGGTCTTGCAGCCCGCCGCGACCGCGGTACGCACCCCGTGCGCCACGGCGGCGACGCCGCGGCCCTCGTAGAAGTGCGTGCGGCCGAGGAAGACCAGGGCGCGCTTCTCGCCGATCCGGTACGAGCGGATCGTGCCGCCGTGGCCCTCGACGGCGGGGGCCGGGAATCCCGGCAGGGCGGTCACCGGGAACTCGGCCTCCGGAATGCCGAGCGCATCGCCCGCGGGTGCCCAGCCGGAGCCCATCACGAGTGCGACGTCGTGGGTCTCGGCACCGGTCAGCTCGCGCAGGCGGGCGGCGGCGTCGGCGGCGGCGGCCTGCGGGTCGCCCTGGATGTGGTCCGGAATAACTGATGCGTTCACGCGGATGAGCGTAACCGCTGATTCCCTACGCGCGTAGATGCTCCCGTACAGAGTCTGAAAGCAGCACTTCGTGCGTTCCCACAAGTGGTGGGGCGGTGATCTTGCGGAAAGGGCAGCTCGCGGGCGCTGCCGGGGCTCAGCAGGGGCGCTTGCGGAGTTCCATCACATAGTCGTGCGGTGCGCCCGCGGAGTCGGCGGCATCCGCGATCTCGCCGAGGTAGCGGGCGGAGGGCAGCCCGCCCTCGTAGCCGTTCAGCACGTACATCCAGGCCGGCTCCTCGCCGTCCAGGGTGTGCACCCGGACCCGCATCCGCCGGTAGATGTCGAGGCCGACACCCTCCCAGCGGTCCATGGAGTCCTCGTCCATCGGCGCCAGGTCGTACAGGGCGACGAAGACCTGGGAGCGCGGCGCCTCGACCACCGTGGCCAGCGCGCCCTCCCAGCCCATCTGCTCCCCGCCGAACGTCAGCCGCCAGCCGTTCAGCCAGCCGGTTCCGCGCAGCGGCGAGTGCGGTGCGCGGCGCGTCATCAGCCGCGCGTCGAGGTTGCCGGCGTATGCGGCGTAGAGCGACATGGGGTCGAGGGTACGGGAGGTGGCCCCGGTGAGGTCGATTCCGGTGAGGAAGACGCCCGCTCGGGGGGTACGCCGCCCTGCGGTCCGAGCCGGGCCCCGGGGGGCCGGTGCACGTATGGAGGGCCCCGGGGCGAAGCACCTTGGCGCGTGCGGGACAATGAAGTACGTACTGCATTCACCCGGGGCGACCCCCTGGACCCCGGCCGGGGCAGCAGACGGCCGCGGGACGAAACGCGAGGCGGACTTTTCGTGACCCGGATCGTGATCATCGGCGGCGGACCCGGCGGGTACGAGGCGGCATTGGTGGGCGCCCAGCTCGGCGCGGAGGTGACCGTCGTCGACTGCGACGGCCTCGGCGGCGCGTCCGTGCTCACCGACTGCGTGCCCTCCAAGACCCTGATCGCGACGGCAGAGGTGATGACCACCTTCGACTCCTCGTACGAGGAGCTGGGCATCACCGTCGCGGACGACACCCCGTACAAGGAGCAGGCGGCGCGCGTCGTCGGCGTCGACCTGGGCAAGGTCAACCGACGGGTGAAGCGCCTGGCGCTCGCCCAGTCCCACGACATCACCGCCTCCGTCACCCGTGCGGGTGCGCGGGTGATGCGCGGACGCGGCCGGCTGGAGGGACTCCAGGCCGCCGACGGCTCCCGCCAGGTCGTGGTGACCGCGGCCGACGGCACGGAGGAGACCCTCTCCGCCGACGCCGTGCTGATCGCGACCGGCGGCCACCCCCGGGAGATCCCGGACGCGCTCCCCGACGGCGAGCGGATCCTGAACTGGACCCAGGTCTACGACCTCGACGAGCTCCCCGAGGAGCTCATCGTGGTCGGCTCGGGTGTCACGGGCGCGGAGTTCGCCGGCGCCTACCAGGCCCTCGGCTCCCGCGTCACCCTCGTCTCGTCCCGGGACCGGGTGCTGCCGGGCGAGGACCCTGACGCGGCCGCCGTCCTGGAGGACGTGTTCCGGCGCCGCGGCATGAACGTGATGGCCCGCTCCCGCGCCCAGTCCGCCAAGCGCGTCGGTGACCGCGTCGAGGTCACCCTCGCCGACGGCCGGGTCATCTCCGGCTCGCACTGCCTGATGGCGGTCGGCGCGATCCCGAACAGCGCGGGCATGGGCCTGGAGGAGGCCGGGGTCAAGCTCAAGGACTCGGGCCACATCTGGACCGACAAGGTCTCCCGCACCAGCGCGCCGGGCGTCTACGCGGCCGGTGACGTCACCGGGATCTTCGCGCTCGCCTCGGTCGCCGCGATGCAGGGCCGGATCGCGATGTACCACTTCCTCGGTGACGCGGTGACACCGCTGAACCTGAAGACGGTCTCCTCGAACGTCTTCACCGACCCGGAGATCGCCACGGTCGGCTACAGCCAGTCCGATGTCGACGGGGGCAAGATCGACGCCCGGGTCGTCAAGCTGCCGCTGCTGCGCAACCCGCGCGCCAAGATGCAGGGCATCCGGGACGGTTTCGTCAAAATACTCTGCCGCCCCGGCACCGGCATCGTGGTCGGCGGCTGTGTCGTCGCACCGCGGGCGAGCGAGCTGATCCACCCCATCTCGATCGCGGTCGACAACAATTTGACGGTAGAACAGATCGCAAACGCCTTCACCGTGTATCCGTCCCTGTCGGGATCGATCGCGGAAGTGGCCCGGCAGTTGCACACCCGTAAGCAGGCGGGCGAAGCGTAGAACGCCTCGGGGACCCGGCATTTCCCGGCAACTCCCGGCAAGTCAGGCGGTCCTGCGACCGCCCGCGATCAGTAGGGAACAACAACGGGGCCGCCTATACCACTTGGCGGCCCCTTGTGTGTACAACTTCTGCTATTCGGCGCAAACTGCTGAAAACTCTCGGGTGATCGCGTTACTGTCAGTTTCGTGTTCGCTGCAGAACGTCGTCAATTGATCCTCGAAATGGTGCGTGCCAACGGGGCGGTATCGCTCCGTGAGCTCGCCCGCGTCGTCCAGACCTCCGAAGTGACCGTACGGCGGGACGTGCGGGCACTGGAGGCAGAAGGACTCCTCGACCGCCGGCACGGCGGTGCGGTTTTGCCGGGCGGTTTTACGCGGGAGTCCGGCTTTCCGCAGAAATCCCATCTCGCCACCGCGGAGAAGACGGCCATCGCCGATCTGGCCGCCGGTCTCGTCGAAGAGGGCGAGGCCATCGTGGTCGGCGCCGGTACGACCACGCAGGAGCTGGCCCGCCGGCTCGCGCGGGTCCCCGGTCTGACCGTGGTCACCAATTCGCTGCTGGTCGCCCAGGCGTTGGCCCATGCCAACCGGGTCGAAGTGGTGATGACCGGGGGCACCCTGCGCGGTTCCAACTACGCCCTGGTGGGCAGCGGTGCCGAGCAGTCGCTCCAGGGGCTGCGGGTCTCGCGCGCCTTCCTGTCCGGGAGCGGCCTCACCGCCGAGCGCGGGCTCTCCACGTCCAACATGCTCTCCGCGAGCGTGGACCGGGCGCTGGTGCAGGCGGCGGGGGAGGTGGTGGTCCTGGCGGACCACACCAAGCTCGGCTCCGACACCATGTTCCAGACGGTGCCGACCGACCTCATCACCCGGCTCGTGACGGACGAACCGGCCGCGCACGACGACCGGGCCGCGGCGGAGCTCCAGGCCCTGGCGGACCAGGGGGTGCAGATCGCGGTGGCCGGCGCCGGAGGTGCCCAGGCCCCGGCCGACCCCGCGCCGCCCGGCCGGACCAACCGCCGCGACATGCCCCTGCCGGGCCAGCGGCGGACGCACGGGGGCGGGCCGCAGCCGTTGCGCGGCACGGCGCCGGTGCTGGCGGAGCAGGGGGAGCGGGCCCGAGTCGCGGACCTGCGCCGACGGTGATCCGGACGGGGGCGCTGCCCCCGCGCCCCCGCCCCTGAACCGCCGGAGGGGCCTGACTACGGCGCCCGCAACCCCTGCACCGTCAGCGTCAGCAGCCGCCCCGCCAGCCCCGGATCGTCCGGTGACTGCTCCGCGGCCAGCGCGATCGCGTTCGTCAGCTGCATCAGATCGTCGATGGAGACCTCAGCCCGCACCGCCCCGCCCGCCTGCGCACGGGCCAGCAGTACCGAACCCGCCTCGCGCAGCGGCACATTGCACGGGGACAGCGCCGAAGTCTCGTCCCGGCAGGTCGACATGAGCGCCTGGGCAAGCCCGCGGTACTCACCCGCATGAGTGATGATCGCGCCCAGCCACTCCACCAGCCCGTCGCACGGCCGCTCCGTCCCCGCCAACTCGCGGGAGCGGGCGATCAGGTCGGCCACGGCCTCCTGGAAGACGGCGCTCATCAGCGCGTGCCGGGTCGGGAAGTGCCGGTACAGCGTGCCGATCCCCACCCCCGCGCACCGCGCGACATCCTCCAGGGACGCCGCCGTGCCGTGCTCCGCGAAGGCGGTACGGGCCTCGGCCAGCAGCCGGTCGTAATTGCGGCGCGCGTCGGCGCGCATGGGCCGGGCCGGTGTCCCTGCCGTGCTCATCGCCATCGCGCAGTCCTCCCTGATTCCGCCGCGGGGGTCCAGGATGCCATCGCGCGTCCGGGCCGGTGCCCCTCGGGCGGCGTTCCCCCGGCCCACGAACGGCGCCCCTGCCACGTCGTACGAGGTGACAGGGGGCGCCGGCGGAACGGAGCGAGCGGGGGTCAGTCCTTGATCTCGCAGATGACGGCACCGGACGAGACCGAGCTGCCGACCTCGGCGGCCAGGCCCTTGACCGTGCCGGCGCGGTGCGCGTTGAGCGGCTGCTCCATCTTCATGGCCTCCAGGACGACGATCAGGTCGCCCTCCTTGACCTCCTGGCCCTCCTCCACGGCGATCTTCACGATCGTGCCCTGCATCGGGGAGGCGAGGGTGTCGCCGGAGGCCGCGGAGCCGGACTTCTTCGCCGCGCGGCGCTTGGGCTTGGCGCCCGCCGCGAGTCCGGTGCGGGCCAGGCTCATGCCGAGCGACGAGGGCAGCGAGACCTCGAGACGCTTGCCGCCGACCTCGACGACCACGGTCTCGCGGCCGGACTCCTCGTCCGCCTCCGCGTCGGCCGGAGCGGCGAACGCCGGGATCTCGTTGACGAACTCGGTCTCGATCCAGCGGGTGTGGATCCGGAACGGGTCGGAGGTGAACGCCGGGTCGGCGACGACCGCGCGGTGGAAGGGGATGGCGGTGGCCATGCCCTCGACGGTGAACTCGGCCAGCGCACGGGCCGCGCGCTGGAGCGCCTGCTCACGCGTCGCACCGGTCACGATCAGCTTCGCCAGCAGCGAGTCCCAGGCCGGGCCGATGACCGAGCCGGACTCCACGCCCGCGTCGAGGCGGACACCGGGGCCGCTCGGCGGGGCGAACAGGGTGACGGTGCCGGGAGCGGGCAGGAAGCCGCGGCCCGGGTCCTCGCCGTTGATCCGGAACTCGAAGGAGTGGCCGCGCACGGCCGGGTCGTCGTAGCCCAGTTCCTCGCCGTCGGCGATCCGGAACATCTCGCGTACGAGGTCGAGGCCGGTGACCTCCTCGGTCACCGGGTGCTCGACCTGGAGGCGGGTGTTGACCTCCAGGAAGGAGATCGTGCCGTCCGTGCCGACGAGGAACTCGACCGTGCCGGCGCCGACGTAGCCGGCCTCCTTCAGGATCGCCTTCGACGCCGCGTACAGCTCGGCGTTCTGCGCCTCGGACAGGAACGGTGCCGGGGCCTCCTCGACCAGCTTCTGGTGCCGGCGCTGGAGCGAGCAGTCACGGGTGGAGACGACGACCACGTTGCCGTGGGAGTCGGCCAGGCACTGGGTCTCCACGTGCCGCGGCTTGTCGAGGTAGCGCTCCACGAAGCACTCCCCGCGCCCGAACGCGGCCACGGCCTCACGGACCGCGGAGTCGTACAGCTCCGGGATCTCCTCCAGGGTGCGGGCGACCTTCAGCCCGCGCCCGCCACCGCCGAAGGCGGCCTTGATCGCGATCGGCAGCCCGTTCTCCTCGGCGAAGGCGACGACCTCGGCCGAACCCTCGACCGGGTCCGGGGTGCCCGCGACGAGCGGGGCACCCGCGCGCTGCGCGATGTGGCGGGCGGCGACCTTGTCACCGAGGTCCCGGATCGCCTGCGGCGGCGGGCCGATCCACGTCAGTCCGGCGTCGAGCACGGCCTGGGCGAACTCGGCGTTCTCCGAGAGGAATCCGTAACCCGGGTGGATCGCGTCCGCCCCGGAGTCCTTGGCAGCCTGGAGCACCTTGGCCATGTCCAGGTAACTGGCGGCCGGGGTGTCACCGCCCAGGGCGAATGCCTCGTCGGCCGCACGCACGTGCAGAGCGTCGCGGTCCGGGTCCGCGTAGACGGCCACGCTCCCGATTCCCGCGTCCCGGCAAGCTCGGGCAACACGGACAGCAATTTCGCCACGGTTGGCGATGAGCACCTTGCGCACGATGGCTCCCTCCTTGAAACAAGCTGAGTTTAGGGACTACCGACACGGCCCTACGACCCGTCCCCAATGGTGAGCTTGCCCACACAGAGTGTGGTTCGAGGCTTGCTCAAGTCGCGAAATCCCTTGTGGCACCACGGTACGCCGGGATCCATAACCGCACAGTAGCCACGAGGTGTGGTCCAGGTCTCTGTCGGTACGGGCAGCGACGCCCCGTATTTCTTTGTCTGATTCCTACTAACGGCTGCGCGATTCTTTGCTCGCCGCCCGGCCGCCGGCCCGGCGGGAGCCCGTCGCGGAGCCGCGGAGACGCGAAGGCGGCCGAAACCCTTGTCGGGAGCATTACCGATTAGTAGGGTCCGCGCTATCGCACGTACTGCAGGTAACAGGGGGTGAGTGCCATGGTGCGCAGGCCGGTGGCTTTCATAGCCGCGATCGTGCTGTTCGCGGAAGCCGTGGGCATCGTGGTCATCAACGGCATCATGGCGACGGTCGTGAAGAACCAGGACATGTCCCTGGCGGGGATGGACCCCGGCGCCATGTCCAACGGCACCTGGGCGATGGGCGGGGTCTTCGGACTGTTCCTGCTGCTGTGCGGGGTGCTGCTCCTGCTGACCGGCATCCGCGACCGGGCACCGGGCCGGATCGCCCGGATCGTCCTCATCTGCTGCGCCGTCATCCACGGGGTGCTGGGCGCGTTCACGGTGGGGCTGGTCGGCTGGACCGCGTTCGTCTTCATGATGGTGGTGCTCGGACTGATCGTGCTGACGCTGGTGGCGTACGGCGCGGACCGCGAGGAGCCGGCCGCCGAGGCGGGTACCGAGCAGCCGGCGGCCCCGGCCCCGGCCTGACCGGACGGCCTGACCGGACGGGCCCCGCTCAGACCCAGAGATCGGTGACCGGGATGCCCAGCTCGCCCAGCAGCCGCCGCAGCAGCGGCAGCGAGAGCCCGATGACGTTGCCCGGGTCGCCGTCGATGGAGTCCACGAACGGCGCCGAGCGCCCGTCGAGGGTGAAGGCGCCCGCCACGTGGAGCGGTTCGCCGGAGGCCACGTAGGCGGCGATCTCGGCGTCCGTCGGCTCACCGAAGCGGACCGTCGTGGACGCGGTCTCGGAGACCGTCCGCCCGGCCGCGGTGTCGGTCAGGCTGTGACCCGTCCGCAGCACCCCCGACCGGCCCCGCATGGACTTCCAGCGGGCCGTGGCGTCCTCGGCGTCGGCCGGTTTGCCGAGCGCCTCGCCGTCGAGTTCGAGCACCGAGTCGCACCCGATGACCAGGGCGCCCGCGACCTCCACAAGGGCGGCCACGGCCGCCGCCTTGGCCTCGGCGAGTACCAGCGCCAGCTCGGCGGGGGTCGGGGCGCTCAGCGCGTCCTCGTCCACCCCGCTGACGATCACCTCGGGAGCGAACCCGGCCTGCCGGAGCAGACCGAGGCGGGCGGGGGAGGCGGAGGCGAGCACGAGACGGCGGGGCGCGGGATCAGTCATGCGCGCCATCGTACAAATCAGCCGCACGCTCTCCGCGCGGTCACCGTGTTCCGAGTACGAACATGGCGACCACCATGGCCAGCGCGAGCACCAGACCCACGCGACGCATCATGTCCTGGGCGTCGCGCAGTTCCTTGGGCGGCTTGTTCTCGGGGTCCGACCACAGCATGCGTCCGATCCTGCTGCGCGGGCCGCGCGGGCGCCTGAGTACGCGTACTCAACCGCCCCCGGCAGCCTCCCGCCGGCTACCCGGGCCAGTACGTCCGCGCCCAGGCGCGCGGCCCCGGCAGATGACGGCCGCGCCGGGCGACCCGGCCAGGGTCGGACCACTGGCCGGGCAGCTCCGGCGCACCGGACGACACGGCGGCCACCGCGGCGGCGCGTGCCCGCACGACCGCGAGCGCGGCTGCCAGCTCTTCCGGGGTCGGGTTGCCCCGTATGACCTTGATCATGGCCAGGGCCCTTTCTAGAGAGGGATGTTGCCGTGCTTCTTCGGGGGCAGCGACTCCCGCTTGGTCCGCAGCTGCCGCAGTCCCTTGACCACGTGGGCCCGGGTCTCGGACGGCATGATCACCGCGTCCACGTAACCGCGCTCGGCCGCCACGTACGGGTTGAGCAGCGCGTCCTCGTAGTCCGCGATCAGGCCGGCGCGGGTGGTGTCCCTCTCGGCGGCGTCCGTCACGGCGGCGATCGTACGGCGGTGCAGGATGTTGACGGCGCCCTGCGCGCCCATGACGGCGATCTGCGCGGTCGGCCAGGCGACGTTGATGTCGGCGCCCAGGTGCTTGGAGCCCATGACGTCGTAGGCGCCGCCGAACGCCTTGCGGGTGATCACCGTGATCAGCGGGACCGTCGCCTCCGCGTACGCGTAGATCAGCTTGGCGCCCCGGCGGATGATGCCGCTGTACTCCTGGTCGACGCCGGGCAGGAAGCCGGGCACGTCCACGAAGGTCAGCACGGGCACGTTGAAGGCGTCGCAGGTGCGCACGAAGCGCGCGGCCTTCTCGCTCGCGTTGATGTCCAGGCAGCCGGCGAACTGCATCGGCTGGTTGGCGACGATGCCGACCGGATAGCCCTCCACCCGGCCGAAGCCGGTGAGGATGTTCGGCGCGAACAGGGCCTGGGTCTCCAGGAATTCGCCCTCGTCCAGCACATGCTCGATCGCGGTGTGCATGTCGTACGGCTGGTTCGCCGAGTCGGGGATGAGCGTGTCCAGCTCGCGGTCCTCGTCGCTGGTCGCGAGGTCCGCCTCCTCCGGGAAGGCCGGGGCCTCGGAGAGGTTGTTCGACGGGAGGTAGGAGAGCAGCGACTTGACGTACTCGATGGCGTCCTTCTCGTCGCCCGCCATGTGGTGCGCCACACCGGAGGTGGTGTTGTGGGTGCGGGCGCCGCCGAGCTCCTCGAAGCCGACGTCCTCGCCGGTGACCGTCTTGATGACGTCGGGTCCGGTGATGAACATGTGCGAGGTCTGGTCGACCATGACCGTGAAGTCGGTGATCGCGGGGGAGTAGACCGCGCCGCCCGCGCACGGTCCGACGATCAGCGAGATCTGCGGGATGACACCCGAGGCGTGCACGTTGCGCCGGAAGATCTCCGCGAAGAGGCCCAGCGCCGCCACGCCTTCCTGGATGCGGGCGCCGCCGCCGTCGTTGATGCCGATGACCGGACAGCCGGTCTTCAGCGCGAAGTCCATCACCTTGACGATCTTCTCACCGTAGACCTCGCCGAGCGAGCCGCCGAAGATGGTGAAGTCCTGCGAGTACACGCAGACGGGGCGGCCGTCGACCGTGCCGTACCCGGTGATGACACCGTCTCCGTACGGGCGGTTCTTCTCGATCCCGAAGTTCGTCGAGCGGTGCCGGGCGAATTCGTCGAGCTCCACGAAGGAGCCCTCGTCGAGCAGCAGAGCGACGCGCTCGCGCGCCGTCAACTTGCCCTTCGCGTGCTGCTTTTCCACCGCGCGCGCGGAACCCGCGTGGGTCGCCTCCCGGGTACGGCGCTGCAGGTCCGCGAGCTTGCCCGCGGTGGTGTGGACGTCGGTCTCTTCCGGCTCGGACATCGGGTTGCGGCTCCCTGCCTGGTCACGGGGACGACTGTGCTGCTGATCAGCGGATGAACAGCTACTGTCCCGTAGCGTATCGGCGCGGATACGGTTCGGCAGTGCGTCGTTTGACACACCTAGGGTGGCTTGCATGACACCTTCGGATGCGTCTCACAGCCGTTGGTCGGACCTGGACCGGCCGCCCCTGAACGTTCCCGCGCTGCGGCGCGGTCTCCTCCGGCCGGACGGGCTGTGGAGCTCCCTCGACGTCGTGGACACCACCGGGTCCACCAACTCCGACCTCGCGGGGCGGGCGGCCGGGCTCACCGAGGGCGCCGTCCTGGTCGCCGAGGAACAGACCGCCGGACGCGGACGCCTCGACCGGACCTGGACCGCCCCGGCCCGCTCGGGCCTCTTCTTCTCCGTCTACCTGACCCCCGGCGACATCCCGGTACGGCACTGGGGATGGCTGCCGCTGCTCACCGGGGTCGCGGTGGCGGCCGGTCTGACGAAGTCGGCGGGCGTCGACACCGCGCTGAAGTGGCCCAACGACGTCCTGGTCACCGTCCCCAAGGACCTCGGAGGACCCCGTCCGGGGGAGGCCCCGGCCACCGAGGAGCGCAAGACCGGCGGCATCCTGGCCGAACGCGCCGGGGACGGCGTCGTCGTCGGCATCGGCCTCAACGTCTCCCTGCGCGCGGACGAGCTGCCCTCCCCCACGGCCGCCTCGCTCGCCCTGGCCGGAGCGGTCTCCACGGACCGCGAGACGCTGCTCAGGGGCGTGCTGCGCTCGCTGGAGCAGTGGTACGGGAAGTGGCGCGCGGCGGACGGCGACGCGGCGGCGAGCGGCCTGCGGGAGGCGTACGCGGCGAGCTGCGCGACGCTCGGGCGGACGGTACGGGCCCAGCTGCCGGGCGGCCGCACGCTCACGGGGGAGGCGGTGGCGATCGACGGGGACGGGCGGCTGGTCCTGTCGACCGGCGACGGCCTCCAGGAGCCGGTGTCGGCCGGCGACGTCGTGCACCTGCGGGGGGCCGGGGGCGGTCTGACCTGAGCGGCGTGCCCCGCATCCGGGTGACCTGGGGACGTGAGGTAGGGCACACCTGCCGTATCGTTGAGGCGATCCACCGACAGATCGGCAGGGCAGTGCGCAGGGAACGGGCAGGAGGCGGCTGGTGACCGTCGACGACACAACCTCCGGCGATGGCGCGGAGCCCCCGTCGGACCCATCGGTCCACGCGACACCGCATCACGAAGTCGACCACACGGCGGAGCCGACCGACGACCCCCTCGCGATCAGGCTGGAAGCGCTGATCCTGGGCGCCGACCGGCGCTACACCCCGTTCCAGGCCGCCCGGACCGCGGGCGTCTCCATGGACCTGGCGTCCCGGTTCTGGCGGGCCATGGGCTTCGCCGACATCGGCCAGGCCAAGGCGCTGACCGAGGCGGACGTGCTGGCGCTGCGGCGGCTGTCCGGTCTGGTCGAGGCCGGGCTGCTCAGCGAGCCCATGGCGATCCAGGTGGCCCGGTCGACCGGGCAGACCACCGCCCGGCTGGCCGAGTGGCAGATCGACTCGTTCCTGGAGGGCCTGACCGAGCCGCCCGAGCCCGGAATGACCCGTACCGAGGTGACGTACCCCCTGGTCGAGCTGCTCCTGCCGGAGCTGGAGGAGTTCCTCGTCTACGTGTGGCGGCGCCAGCTCGCCGCCGCCACCGGCCGGGTCGTGCAGGCCGCGGACGACGACGAGATGGTCGACCGGCGCCTCGCCGTCGGCTTCGCGGACCTCGTCGGGTTCACCCGGCTCACCCGGCGCCTGGAGGAGGAGGAGCTCGGCGAGCTCGTCGAGTCCTTCGAGACCACCTGCGCCGACCTGGTCGCCGCGCACGGCGGCCGGCTCATCAAGACGCTCGGCGACGAGGTCCTCTTCGCCGCCGACGACGCGGGCACCGCGGCCGAGATCGCGCTGCGCCTCGTCGAGGCCATGGCCCTGGACGAGACGATGCCGGCGCTGCGCGTCGGCATCGCGTTCGGCACGGTCACCACCCGGATGGGCGATGTGTTCGGCACCACGGTGAACCTCGCCAGCCGGCTCACCTCGATAGCGCCGAAGGACGCCGTCCTGGTGGACGGGGCGTTCGCCGAGGAGCTGACCCGTACCGGCGACGCCCCCGTCTCCGAGGCGCAGGCCGCCGAGGCCGCCGCGGCCGCCGCCGAGCGCGCCGAGAAGGAGGGCGCGGACGGCGAGGAGCCGGAGCCCGTGCCCAAGTACCGCTACGGGCTGCAGCCGATGTGGCAGCGCCCGGTGCGCGGCCTCGGGGTCGTGGAACCGTGGCTGCTGGCCCGCCGCGGCACTCTCTGACCTGCCGCTGCCCCTGCCCCTGACCCGCTGCCCCGGCAGCGTTCTAGGATCCCTGCGGTAACGCTCGTTAACCGACAGGGGTGCAGTCATGACCGTCACGTCCGAGCAGCGGTTCGGGGAATTCGTCGTCGTACGGGGTCACGAGGGCCTGGAGCACGTCGCCGAGCTGGTCCTCGACCGGCCACGGGCCATGAACGCGGTGTCCACGGACATGGCCCGCTCGATCGGGGCCGCCTGCGCCGCGCTCGCCGCCGACCCGGACGTCCGGGTCACCGTCCTCACCTCCAGCCATGAGCGGGCCTTCTGCGTGGGGGCGGACCTCAAGGAGCGGAACTCCTTCACCGACGCCGACCTGGTGCGCCAGCGGCCCACCGCACGCGCCGCCTACACCGGGGTCCTCGAACTGCCCATGCCGACGATCGCCGCGGTGCACGGGTTCGCGCTCGGCGGCGGATTCGAGCTGGCCCTGTCCTGCGATCTGATCGTCGCCGACCGGACCGCCCTGGTGGGCCTGCCCGAGGTCTCGGTCGGGGTCATCCCGGGCGGCGGCGGCACCCAGCTGCTGCCGCGCCGGATCGGGGCGGCGCGCGCCGCCGAGCTGATCTTCACCGCCCGCCGGGTGGAGGCGGCCGAGGCCCGCGAGCTGGGGCTGGTCGACGAGCTGGTGGCGGAGGGCGAGGACCGGTCCGAGGCGCTGGCCCTCGCCGGCCGGATCGCGGGCAACTCCCCGGTGGGGCTGCGGGCGGCCAAGCGGGCGCTGCGGCTCGGGCACGGGCTCGATCTGCGGGCCGGCCTGGAGGTGGAGGACTCCGCGTGGCGGTCGGTGGCCTTCTCCGGAGACCGCGCCGAGGGCGTCGCCGCGTTCAACGAGAAGCGGAAGCCGAACTGGCCCGGGGAGTGATGCGTGCGTGACTCCCCAGGGAGTGACGCATGCGTGACGGTAAGTGATCACATGGCCACGCAACGCGCATGATCATGGCCGCAAACTGATCAAATCTGCACAAATCTACATAAGCTGTAGCGATGGGTGGTGATGATGCGCGGCTCCGGGCCGTGGTTTCGCTTGCACAGGCGATGGCGGCGGCGCACACCCCGCGAGGGTGCTGGCGAGCGGCCGCGCTGGGGGCGTGCGGGGCGCTGGGCGGCAGCTTCGCCGCGCTGTCGGTGTGGGAGCGCGGGCGCGGGCGGCTGCGGGTCCTGGTGAACGCGGGCGACCGGGCCGAGGGGGAGGAGGAGTTCCCCGACGAGGAGACGTACCCGGTGCACCAGTTCCCGGAGATCACCGAGTTCCTCCATGAACGGTGGGCCGGGGGCGGTGAACCGGACGCCTGGGTGGAGACCGCCGAGGGCCCGGTGGAGCCGGAGCCCGCTGACGGTGAGCGGGGGGCCGGGGCGGGGGGTGCGCCCGGTTACGGGCACGGCTACTGCCATCAGCGGGTGGCGGCCCTGCGCCGGCGCGGGCGTGGCTGCTGTGTGGTGGCGCCGATCGTGCTGCACGGCCGGGCCTGGGGCGAGCTCTATGTGGCGCGTCCGGTGGGGGAGCCGGTGTTCGGGCGCGCGGACGCGGACTTCGCCACCGTGCTGGCCGCCGTCGTGGCCGCCGGGATCTCCCAGACGGAGCGCCTGGAGGAGGTGCGCAAGCTCGCCTTCACCGACCCGCTGACCGGCCTCGCCAACCGGCGGGCCGTCGACATGCGGCTGGACGAGGCGGTGGAGCGGCACCGGGTGGACGGTTCGGTGGTCAGCCTGGTCGTCTGCGACCTCAACGGGCTGAAGTGGGTCAACGACACCCATGGCCACGCGGTCGGGGACCGCCTGCTGGAACGTTTCGGCTCGGTGCTGTCCCGGTGCGGCGCCATGCTGCCCGGCGCGCTGTCGGCCCGGCTCGGCGGGGACGAGTTCTGTCTGCTGGCCGTGGGGCCCGGAGCGGACGAGGTGGTCGCGGTGTCCACCGAGCTGTGCGAGCGGGCGGCCGAGCTGGAGTTCGGCAACGGGGTCGCCTGCGGGATCGCCTCCACCGGTGACCCGATCGGCCCGGTGGTCTCCGCGCGGCGGCTGTTCCGGCTGGCGGACGCGGCCCAGTACCGGGCGAAGGCGGCCCGGTCGCTGGAGCCCGTGGTGGCGGGGCGCGACGGCGAGGTGATCCGGCTGGCGGACTCCCCGCCCAAGCCTGCCCACGACCGTCGCCGGCTGCGCGGAAACCGGCCCTGAACTGCGCGGTCCGATCGGTAAGGGGTCAACCCGGCGACCGCTAGTGACATGAAGCGATTCAATCCGTACGCTTCTGAATATGGATATGCATACAGTCGTGGTGGGGACGTCCGGTACCACCGCTCAGGACGTCATCGCCGTGGCCCGGGGCAACGCCCGTGTCGAGCTCTCCGCCGCCGCGGTGGGCGCTCTCGCCGCGGCCCGTGAGGTCATCGAGGCGCTCGCCGCCAAACCCGAGCCGGTCTACGGCGTCTCCACCGGATTCGGGGCCCTGGCCAGCCGCCACATCAGCCCGGAACTCCGCGGGCGGCTCCAGCGCAACATCGTCCGCTCGCACGCCGCCGGCATGGGCCCGCGGGTCGAGCGCGAGGTCGTCAGGGCGCTGATGTTCCTCCGGCTGAAGACGGTCGCATCGGGCCACACGGGCGTACGGCCCCAGATCGCGCAGACTATGGCCGACGTCCTGAACGCGGGGATCACACCCGTCGTTCACGAGTACGGTTCGCTCGGCTGCTCCGGCGATCTGGCGCCGCTCTCGCACTGCGCGCTGACCCTGATGGGCGAGGGCGACGCGGAGGGCCCCGACGGCGTCGTGCGCCCTGCCGGCGAGCTCCTCGCCGCCCACGGCATCACCCCGGTCGAGCTGCGCGAGAAGGAGGGCCTGTCCCTCCTCAACGGCACCGACGGGATGCTCGGCATGCTCGTGATGGCCATCGCCGACCTCCAGAACCTCTACACCTCGGCGGACATCACCGCGGCCCTCTCCCTGGAGGCCCTGCTCGGCACGGACAAGGTCCTCGCCCCCGATCTGCACGCCATCCGCCCGCACCCGGGCCAGGGCGTCAGTGCCGACAACATGCTGCGGGTGCTCGCCGGATCGGGCCTCACCGGCCACCACCAGGACGACGCCCCCCGCGTCCAGGACGCCTACTCCGTGCGGTGCGCCCCGCAGGTCAACGGCGCGGGCCGCGACACCCTGGACCACGCCCGGCTCGTCGCGGACCGCGAACTGGCCGCGGCCGTGGACAACCCGGTGGTGCTCGCCGACGGCCGGGTCGAGTCCAACGGCAACTTCCACGGCGCCCCGGTCGCGTACGTCCTGGACTTCCTGGCGATCGTCGCGGCCGACCTCGGCTCGATCACCGAGCGCCGGACCGACCGGCTGCTGGACAAGAACCGTTCGCACGGGCTGCCGCCGTTCCTGGCGGACGACGCCGGCGTCGACTCCGGCCTGATGATCGCCCAGTACACCCAGGCGGCCCTGGTCAGCGAGATGAAGCGGCTCGCCGTCCCGGCCTCGGCGGACTCGATCCCGTCCTCCGCGATGCAGGAGGACCACGTCTCGATGGGCTGGTCGGCCGCGCGCAAGCTCCGTACCGCCGTCGAGAACCTCGCCCGGATCGTCGCCGTCGAGCTGTACGCGGCGACCCGCGCGATCGAGCTGCGCGCCGCCCAGGGGCTCACCCCGGCGCCCGCCTCGCTGGCGGCCGTCGAGGCGCTGCGCGCGGCGGGCGTGGAGGGTCCGGGCCCGGACCGCTTCCTGTCGCCGGACCTGGCCGCCGCGGACGCCTTCGTGCGCGCGGGGAAGCTGGTCGCGGCGGTGGAGCCGGTGACGGGGCGGCTCGCTTAGGACCTCCCGTTCCAGTGACGTACGGGGAAGCGGCTGATTCCGCCGTGACGTACGAGGAAGCGGCCGCCGGGTGGATCCGGTGGCCGCTTCCTCGTGACGGTCACCGTGCCGGCAGTGGGCCGGCGCGGCGGGCGGAATAGGTGACGAAGCCCGCTCCCATGCCCAGGAACGCCATGCCCCCGATGAGGTACGGGGTCGTGTCGATCCCGGTGCCGGTGTCGGCGAGCGTCGTACCGTCCGTGCCGGTGGCGTCGATGACGGACGTCCGGCCCGGTGCGCCCGCGGCGGCGCCGGTTTCACCGGTCGCGTTGGCCGTCGGGACGAACCAGAGGGCGCACAGCAGCGTTCCCGCAGCGGTGGCGGTCAGGAGCGGGCGGCGGGTGATGGCCACAGAATCGATCCCCCTTGTGACAGCCGTGAGTTAGGCCTGCGACCGATGCTAGTGAAAGCAGCGGGTCGCAGGAAAGGCGCGGCGGCCGGGAGCTTACGCTCCGGCACATGAGCACTTCTGAGACATCACGTTATGTTCGACTTCAGGTGGAAATGGTGTTGGAGATCACGGACGCCGATGCCCTGAGCGGGACCGCTCTGGAGAGCCTCGCGGCCGAGTTCGGTGAGCCCGGCGGCGATTCCGCCGAGGAACGCACGCATGCCGAGACCGCGGTCCGGGAAGACGCCGCGGAGGCCCTCGCCTCGCTGATCGACCCGTTCGACCTGGTCAGTGAGGTGCCCGGGGTCGAGCTGACCCAGGCCTCGTGGAACAGCGAGAGCATCGCCTACGACCCGCAGGACCCGGACGGATGGGACCTCGACGACGGCGACGACGACGAGGACGGGGACGAAGGCGGCGCCGGCGTCCCGCACAATGGGGAGGAGAACGACGACGACGGCAGTGCGGAGCGGCGGGCGTAGCAGGTGGAGAACACCGGCCCCGGCCCGCATCCGGCGGGCCGGGGCCGGTGTACGTGACAGCCGGCGCACCGGGTCGTGAAGCTGCTGAACAACGGGTCGGACACCGGCGGCACCTACGTGGTGGACCACGGGAACCACCGCTGATATCACCACGTCGATGAGTGGTGTTCCCCACATCTCCCGCAGATGTGGAACGGGTACCCCTGTCAGGGTGTTCTTGGAACATTGACGGGGCATCGCCGGTCAACGGCCCGGCTCGGGGTTTTTGGGGAATTCGGCAACGATGGAGAAGCGTGTGATGACGGACAGCAAGCGGCGCAAGAGTCTCATGGCCGCGTCCGCACTGCTCGGCGGCGTGCTGGTGCTCACGGCCTGCAGCGACGGCGGCGACAAGGGCGGTTCCAGCCCCGACAGCTCGAAGAAGTCACAGGCGGCCGAGGTCGACAAGGCGGCGGCCGAGGAGGCCTCGGAGGCGCAGATAGCGATCTCGCCGAAGAACGGTGCGACCAACGCGAGCATCAACAACGACGCGAAGGTCTCCGTCGCCAAGGGCAAGCTCACGGTCGTCACGATGACCACGGCGGCCGGTGCGAGCGTCAAGGGCACCCTCTCCGCCGACGGCACCAGCTGGAAGCCGGACGGCCAGCTGGAGCGCTCGACCACGTACAAGATCAGCGCCACGGCGAAGGACTCGAAGGGCCGCGACGCGCACGAGAACTCCTCCTTCACCACCGTGTCGCCCGCCAACAGCTTCATCGGGAACTTCACCCCCGAGGACGGCTCCACCGTCGGCGTCGGCATGCCCGTCTCGATCAACTTCAACAAGGCGATCACGGACAAGAAGGCCGTCCTGGACGGCGTCACCGTGACGTCCAGCAGCGGCCAGCAGGTCGTCGGCCACTGGTTCAACGCGCAGCGCCTGGACCTGCGCCCCGAGGACTACTGGCAGGGCGGTTCCACCGTCACGCTGAAGCTGGCGCTGGACGGCGTCGAGGGCGCGGACGGCGTCTACGGCGTGCAGCAGAAGACGGTCACCTTCAAGATCGGCCGCAACCAGGTCTCGACCGTGGACGCCAAGACGCACATGATGACCGTCACCCAGAACGGGAAGACGATCAAGACCATCCCGATCTCCGCCGGCTCCTCGGAGAACCCGACGTACAACGGCCAGATGGTGATCTCCGAGAAGTTCAAGGAGACCCGGATGGACGGTTCGACGGTCGGCTTCACCGACGACGACGGCAAGGGCGAGTACGACATCAAGGACGTGCCGCACGCCATGCGGCTGTCCACGTCGGGCACCTTCATCCACGGCAACTACTGGGGCGCCAAGTCGATCTTCGGCAGTGCCAACACCAGCCACGGCTGCGTCGGCCTCCCCGACACGAAGGGTGCGGGCGACGCCGCCGCGCCCGGCGCGTGGTTCTACAACAACTCCATGATCGGTGACGTGGTCATCATCAAGAACTCCCCGGACAAGACCATCCAGCCCGACAACGGACTCAACGGCTGGAACATGAGCTGGGCCCAGTGGACGGCTCCCGCGGCCTGATCCGACGTCCTCCCCGCTCCGGGCAGGACCCCGATCGGCCCCAAGTCCCCTACCGCAGGCGGCGGCACCGGATCCCCACGGATCCCGGTGCCGCCGCCTGCGGCGTTCCGGGGCGTTCTCATCCGGATCTCATGGTGGCCTTAACCCACCATCACAACCGGTCCATAACCTCGCGCCATGTTCTTCACCTACCTCCGGCGCGAGCTGCGCCGCCGCAGAAAGGCGGCGCTCGTCGTCGCCTCCGGGCTCGGCCTCGGCATTGCGCTGGTCATCATCGTCAGCTCGGTCTCCTCGGGCATGAGCAAGGCCCAGGACAAGGTCCTGGAATCGCTGTACGGCCTCGGCACCGACATGACCGTCACCAAGGCCGCCGCGGCTCCGGGTTCCGGCGCGGAGCGGCCCAAGTTCGAGTTCGACGCCAAGGAGAGCGGCGACGACTCGACCCAGAGCACGGACCGGGTCATGGTCCAGGGCTTCCAGACGCTGGCCTCCACCACGGTGGACAAGGTGGACAAGCAGGACGGCGTCGCCGACGCCGTCGGCGGACTGAGCATGACCGTCATGAAGGTGGACGGCCAGTTCAAGCGCGGTGAGTTCAAGCAGGAGGGCGGTACGTCCCAGGGCGGCCGTGGCGGCTTCGGGAGCGGCGGCCAGCCCCAGGGCGAGGTCAAGGGCGAGGTCAAGGGCGGCGGCGCCTCCTTCGACGTCAACTCCTACACGGTCTACGGCACCGACGTCACCAAGCAGGACCTGGGCCCGCTGACCTCGTCGAAGATCACGAAGGGGCGGACGTTCAAGGCCACCGAGACCAACGGCGAGGTGGCCGTCGTCGACGCCGCGTACGCCAAGGAGAAGAAGCTCACCGTCGGCAAGACGGTGACCGTCCACGGCACCGAGTTCACGATCGTCGGCGTCTCGGCGGCCGACAGCGGCGACGCGGCCGCCAACCTCTACATCCCGCTCCAGCAGGCGCAGACCCTCGCCGACGCGAAGAACAAGGTCACCACGGTCTATGTGAAGGCCGCGGACTCGCAGCGGATCGACGGCGTCAAGTCCACGATCCAGAAGAACATCCCCGGCACCACCGTCACCACCTCCGCCGATCTCGCTGACACGGTCTCCGGCTCCCTGTCCACCGCGTCCGACCTGGCCTCCAGCGTCGGCAAGTGGCTCTCCATCGCCGTGCTGATCGCGGCCTTCCTCGTGGCCGGCCTGCTCACCTCCTCCGCGGTCAGCCGCCGGGTACGGGAGTTCGGCACGCTCAAGGCGCTCGGCTGGAAGAGCGGCCGGGTCACCCGCCAGGTCGTCGGTGAGGCCCTCGTCAACGGCCTGATGGGCGGCGTCCTCGGCATCGCGGTCGGTCTGGCGGGCGCGTACGCCGTCACCGCGATCAGCCCCACCCTGACCGCGCAGCTCGGCTCCTCGGGCGGCTCCGGGGGCGGCGGGATGCGCGGCGGCATGATGGGCGGCGGCCCCGGCCGGCAGAGCGCCTCCAAGGCCCTCGACATCGCGCTGACCGCGCCCGTCTCCCTCTCGATCATCCTGATCGCCGTCGGCCTGGCCGTGGCGGGCGGGCTGATCGCGGGCGCCTTCGGCGGCTGGCGCGCCTCCCGGCTGCGCCCCGCGGACGCCCTGCGCCGCGTCGAGTAGCCCGTCGCGGGATACCCGTCGCCCGGATGTCCCCGGCCCCCGTCCCTGTCCCCGTCCCTGTCCCTGTCCCCGTCCCCGTCCCCGTCCCCGTCCCCCGTGATCCGGGACCCGCTCGCCAGGCACGTTCGCCCGTACCCATTCGCCCGGCACGTTCGCTCGGTACCCGTTCGCCCGGTACCCGTTCCCCCGGCACCCGCGATCACCGTCCAGCAGGAGCTGACCCATGTACACGCTTCAAGGCGTCACCAAGCGCTACACGCGCGGCAAGTCCACCGTCGACGCCCTCGCCGGCGTCGATCTCACCATCGAGGACGGCGGCCGCCTGGTCATCCAGGGCCCCACCGGCGGCGGCAAGTCCACGCTGCTCCAGATGCTCGGCGGCCTGGACCGCCCCACGGCCGGCAGCGTCGAACTCGACGGCGTCGACCTCGCGAAGCTCAGCGAGGCCAAGCTCACCAAGGTGCGCGCGGAGAACATCGGCTTCGTCTTCCAGAGCTTCAACCTCATCCCGACGCTCACCGCCCAGGAGAACGTCGAGACGGCCCTCGTACCCCTCGGCGGCAAGGCGTCGGAGCGGCGCAGACGGGCGGCTGAGGCGCTCGACTCGGTCGGCCTCGGCGAGCGGCTGGGACATCTCCCCGGGGAGATGTCCGGCGGCCAGCAGCAGCGGGTGGCGATAGCCAGGGCCCTGGTCAAGCAGCCCAAGGTGCTGCTCGCCGACGAGCCCACCGGCAACCTCGACGAGTCCATGCGCGACGAGATCATGGAGGTGCTGGAGACCATGTGGAAGGAGCACGGGCTCACCTTCATCATGGTCACCCACGACAGCGCGATCGCCCGCAGGGCCCCGCGGCTGGCGACCATCCGCAAGGGCAAGGTCACCATCACGGAGAACGCGGCGGCCTGAGCGGTCCGGGTTCACCCACGGTCCCGGTCGGCTTCAGGCGGTCCGTCCGGCGGCGGTCCGTCCGGCGGCGGCCCGGCGGTGTGCCGCGAGATCGCTGCGGCGGACCTGGCGCACCCCGGCCGGGTCGGCGTACGGCTCGGCGTACGGATCGCCCTCCTCGCAGCCGCGCGGAGCGGGGCCGGGGCCGTCGTCCTTACGGGCGAGGTGGGCGCGCAGCCCGTACCAGGGCTGGAGCGGCAGCCAGCACAGGCCGTGCAGCCAGCGCCGCACCAGCTGCCCCGGCCCCGGACGTCCGCCGTCCGGCAGGCTCACCACCCGGATGCCCATGATCAGCTTTCCGGCACCGCCACCGACGAGGGCGGTGAGCACCACGTGATTGAGGAAGGAGATGACGAGCACGGGCCCGAGCAGCAGGGCGACGTCCCCGGAGAGGGGCGTCGAGTCCACGTGCGGCCGGGCCAGTAACCCAGCGGTGACCAGGCAGAGGTAGCAGTCGAGACCCACGGCGAGATAGCGGCGCATCTCCCCGGCCCGGGGCAGCGTGCGGTGCCCTGCCCGCCCGGTCCGGCCGGGTATGTGCGAGGGCCTCGGCTGCCCGTGTCCGAGCAGCGCGTTTCCGGCCAACGGCGCTGACCCGTAAGGCCGATGAGGATCCTGCGTGCCGCGGTTCCCCCGTGAAGTCTTCATGACGGCATCATGTCTGATCGCCCGTCACCGCGCGCCCGGTCCACACAGGCGGTCCGCCGCCGCGCTGCGCGCCGGGGCGCTCCGGCCCGGAGCGGTGGTGTAGCCCGCTACACCACCGCTCCGGGGGCGGGCGCCCTCGTGCGGGAGTCCGTTCGGCCGGAAGGATGGGGGACACGGCCGGACGCCGACCCGGCTGCGTCACCCGCCCTTGTCCGAGTCCGGGCTCGGGTCCGGGTCCGGGTCCGAGCCCGATCCCCAGGCGGGCTCCGCCCCCGCCCCGCCCTCGCCCCGTCTTCGTCTCCGTGGATGAACCCCGTGAAGCCGCTGTTCTGGTTCGTGCTGCTCGCCGCGATCGTCGCGAACGTCGCGAACGTCTCCCTCAACTTCCTGGTCGAGCAGAGCGGCCTGAACATCGCCCTGAGCATCGTGCCGGGAGTGGTCGTCCTGGCGTCGGCCGCGGGCCTGTGGATGCTGCGCGGCCCGCGCGAGTCCTGAGGACCGCACGTTCCGGCCTCACCGTCACGGCAGACGCGCTGTGAGGTTCACCACTTCGGGGGGTGTCCGGGCATACCCCCCAACCCGGTCGTTCCGCCCGGAACCGGTCTGGGGCAAGGCTTCCACGGCCTGCCCTTGGGCGGGCCGGCGGGATTCACCATGTGGATGCCATGGAGGATTCGGCGGTCCCACTGGGACACTCGGTAGGCCACAACGGTCCTGTACGTCGCAGTCGTGAGCGCGGTACCCGCGCTATCCGGGCGACGCCCTCAATGGGGAGGGGGGATCCGGTGCCCTCCGGGACGGGGGCACCTTCGCGATGAGCCGACCCATGGAAGGTCTTGATCAGATGACGGCCACCCCTGACTCCGCAATGCCGCACGCCGCCGAGAACCGCGTCATCGAGCCGCTCTACGCGGAGATCCTCCGCCGCAACCGGGGCGAGAAGGAATTCCACCAGGCGGTACGGGAAGTCCTCGAAACGCTCGGCCCGGTGTTGGCCCAGCGGCCGGAGTTCGTGGACGCGCGGATCATCGAGCGCATATGCGAGCCGGAGCGCCAGCTCATCTTCCGGGTGCCGTGGTCGGACGACGCGGGCGACATCCACGTCAACCGCGGCTTCCGGGTCGAGTTCTCCAGCTCGCTCGGCCCGTACAAGGGCGGGCTGCGCTTCCACCCCTCGGTCAACCTCGGCATCGTGAAGTTCCTCGGCTTCGAGCAGATCTTCAAGAACGCCCTCACCGGCATGCCCATCGGCGGCGGCAAGGGCGGCTCGGACTTCGACCCGAAGGGCCGCTCGGACGCCGAGATCATGCGGTTCTGCCAGTCGTTCATGACCGAGCTCCACCGTCACCTGGGCGAGTACACCGATGTCCCCGCCGGCGACATCGGCGTGGGCGGCCGCGAGATCGGCTATCTCTTCGGCCAGTACAAGCGGATCACCAACCGCTTCGAGTCCGGTGTCCTCACCGGAAAGGGCCTCGGCTGGGGCGGCGCACTGGTGCGTACGGAGGCGACCGGCTACGGCTGCGTCCTGTTCACCGCCGAGATGCTCCGCAGCCGGGGCGAGTCCCTCGAAGGCCAGCGCATCGTCGTGTCGGGCTCGGGCAACGTCGCGATCTACGCGATCGAGAAGGCCCAGCAGCTCGGCGCCACGGTGGTGACCTGCTCCGACTCCGACGGCTACGTCGTTGACGAGAAGGGCATCGACCTCGCCCTGCTCAAGGAGATCAAGGAGGCCGGCCGCGGCCGCGTCTCCGAGTACGCGGAACGCCGCACCGAGGCCGTGTTCGTGCCCGGCGGCGGCGTCTGGGACGTCCCCTGCGACGTGGCGCTGCCCTGCGCCACGCAGAACGAACTCCACGAGGCCGACGCGCTGACCCTCGTGCGCAACGGCGTGAAGGCGGTCGCCGAGGGCGCCAACATGCCCACCACCCCCGAGGCCGTCCGCGTCTTCCAGGAGGCGGGCGTGGCCTTCGCCCCCGGCAAGGCGGCCAACGCGGGCGGTGTCGCCACCAGCGCCCTGGAGATGCAGCAGAACGCCTCGCGCGACTCCTGGACGTTCGCGCACACGGAGGAGCGCCTCGCGGAGATCATGCGGCACATCCATGACTCCTGCTACACCACGGCGGAGCGCTACGGCAGCCCCGGCAACTACGTGGTCGGCGCCAACATCGCCGGCTTCGAGCTGGTCGCGGACGCGATGCTGGCGCAGGGTCTGATCTGACCGGGTTCCAGACGTACTGCCGCGGGCCCGGGACGCGCATGCGCCCCGGGCCCGCGGTCCGTGCGGGGTCGCGACTGACCTCCGATCAGCCCCCGGCGGGCGGCCTCCTGCGGAAGGACTCCGCCAGGGCGGTGTTCACCACCATCACGGCACCCAGGACCACGCCCGCCACGGTGTGCCCCATCGAGTACAGCGCGACGGCACTGCCGCCGAGCACCAGGGCCTTGAAGGCCAGCACGCCCGCCAGTGGCAGCCGGAACCGCGCCCGCGGCGCACAGAACAGCCCCCATACGGCAATGGCGACTGCCAACACCACCACGCCCAGGAGCAGTTGGACGGCTATCCCGTCACCGAGGCTGTAACCCCACGCGAACAGACAGCCGAGCGCCACCAGTTCAAGGACGAACGCGAGCACTTCGTTGGCACCCCACCAGGGACGCCCGGCTGTCGACGGAGTGGCCCCGCCGTCCGTCCGGTGTTCATGCGCCATGATCCACACCCTCCCCTCAGGCTGCTGAGAGGGTAGCGGCCGGCCCGGACGGCGCTGCGGTCAGCCCTTGGCCGGCGGGTACCCGGGGTTCGGTGTGCGCCGGCGGGTAGTTGTCGCCGGAGCGAGTGACCATGAAGCCCGCCATGTCACCTTCCGCTCGCCCCACCACCTCACCGTTGGCGTGCTTCCATCCGGTGATGATCAGGCACGTTCGCCCGAGTGTCGTAGCGATGCGTCCACCAGGTGCCGGCGCAGCCAGCACCGGCCGCAGCCCCGGACCGGCGGGCAGGTCGACCGCGGACACGATGCGGTCGTACGCACCAGGTACGTGCTCTGTCGCGTCGGCGGTGACGAAGTGGGAGTGGATGTCGAGCCGAGCCAGTCGTTCACCGGCCGCACCGGTCAGGCGGGAGTCCACATCCAGGCTGGTCACGTGCTGGTCCTCGATGCGGCGGGCCGCGTAGGCGGTGAGCCCACCACTTCCGGTACCCAGGTCCAAGACCGACAGCCCGTTTCCCAGCCGTCCATGGCGGAGCATGCGCACAACGAGACTCGGCATCGTGGCCGACGACGTGGGGCGGCCGTGCGCCCGATCCCCGCTCTGAGCGTGGTCCCCGCGGCCAGAGGGACACCCGCGCTGTTCTGCCGGCGGTGAACCCCGGCCCGACCGTGCCCGTCGATCACTACCGTCCAGTCTCATGACGACGATTACCTCGCGCACGGTCGAGTACCTGGCCGACGGTCTGACGATGCTCGGGCACCTAGCGCTTCCGGCCGGTACCGATCGCCGGCCCGCAGTGCTGCTTGGACCAGAGGGCACGGGGCTCAGCGACGTCGAGCGCCGCCGGGCCGACACCCTCGCCGAACTTGGGTACGTGGCGCTTGCCTTCGACATCCACGGCGGACGCTATTTGGGCGACCCCGAGGAGATGCTGGCCCGTTGCATGCCGTTGCTCGCCGACCCCGACCGGATGCGGGGCATCGGTCACGCGGCGCTCGATGTGCTGCGCGCCGAACCGCGGACCGACCCCGACCGGATCGCCGCCGTCGGCTACGGCACCGGCGGCGCGATCGCGCTGGAACTCGGGCGCGACGGCGTCGACCTGCGAGCGATCGGGACCGTCAACGGACTGACCACAGGCCGACCGGACGAGGCGGAGCGCATCCGCTGCCCGGTGTGGGCCGGGGTCGGGTCGGAAGACCCGATCATGCCGCCCGCGCAACGGGAGGCATTCACGGCCGAGATGCAGGACGCGGGCGTCGACTGGCGCCTCGTGGTCTACGGCGGAGCCCTTCACGCCTTCCACCATCCGCCGGTCGACCACACCGTGCGCCCCGGCGTCGGATACCACCCGCGGCACGCGCAGCGAGCCTGGCATGACGTCGTCGACCTGCTCGCCGAGTGCCTGCCCGTCACGGAGTGATCTGGTCAGTCCAGACTCGGGCAGACGTCTATCCGAACTGTGCGAGGGGGCCCCAGCCATCGGTGCTGTGGGCCTCTGGCACGGGGACGAGGGCGACTCGCGGGGTGTGGTATTTCGCGGCCGTCTTCTCTCATCACGCGGTCGGGCCGTTGCCGAACTGGAGTTCGTTTACCCATCTCTGGGCCGCGGCAAGGCTCGGGGCGGTGCCGATCACCTGGTATACGAAGCCGTCCCACTCCTCCAGGACGCGAGGCTCGTCGGAGCGGAGGTGGCTGGCGCCGCCGTGGACGGGCCGGTGGCGGCGGTAGATGTCCATCGGAGGGCGACGCCGTTTGTTGTACGCGGCGAGCGGGTCACCGGCGTCGATGCGCGGGGCCGCGCGGGACTGCTGGTTGGGCGGTCCGGGTCGGCGCTGCTTGGCCATTAGTCGGTCAGCGGAGACCTCAGCACATGGACGCGCGAGATCTGCTTTCCCTTGTTGGTCATCGACCGCACCCACGGGTTGTCGTCCCAGCCAGGACCCATGTTCGCGCCGAGCAGGAAGCGCTCAAACTCCTCGCGCTCCTCCTCCACTCTGTAGGCGGAGAGCGTCTCCAGCCGGAAGGCGGTCCGCTTGAAGGTCTCGAAGAGCCGCCCGAACTCCTCATCACTGAGCACGGAAGTACTCCTCCAGCACTGCGGCCGGAACCACGACGGCGGCCTCGCCCGCTGGCAGCTCCAGCTGCGCCAGCCGCTCGGGGTCGGTGATGACGTAGCCCTGGACCACGTAATCCTGGGCGTTTTCCGAGCCCCACAGCGTTGGGCACGTTCCGTTCCTGCACTCCGGGTCACCGGACAGCTTCCGCAGCATCCTTGCCCCCACATGTCGGCGCACACCTGTCGCGTCCGATGCTCCCGAGCCGGTCGCGGCGAGGTCAAGCGCTGATCCTTTCCATAACAGGAAAGCCGGGAAGCGCCTCGGTGAATGGTGGAATCAAGCAAGCAAGCACGTCATGCACATGAGCAAGGAGCGCGTTCCTGAAGACGTCGGGACGATCCGGCCGCTCACCGAGGCCGCGCAGCGACAGACGTCTGCCGACTGCCGTGAGGTGTACGAGGTGTACGAGTCCATCCTTGCCCGGTACAGCTCAGCTGAGCAGGGGGCGCTGTACCGGGCCGTGAGTCACTCGGTTGCGGCGATGCCGATCGGGCACGAGACGCCCGTTCCGCCGATTCCGCAGTAGCCCGCCGGGTTCTTGTCCAGGTACTGCTGGTGCGCCGCCTCCGCGGGCCAGAACGTGCGGCCCTCCGCGGGCAGGATCTCCGTGGTGATCTCGCCGTGGCCGGAGCCGGTGAGGACCTTCTGGTAGGCCTCGCGGGACGCCTTCACGGCCGCTTCCTGCTCGGGGGAGTGGGTGTAGACCGCCGAGCGGTACTGCGTACCGACGTCGTTGCCCTGGCGGAAGCCCTGGGTCGGGTTGTGCGACTCCCAGAAGAGCTTCAGCAGCTCGGGGTACGTGACGACGCGGGGGTCGTACACGACGCGGACGGCCTCCGTGTGGCCCGTCAGGCCCGAGCAGACCTCTTCGTAGGCGGGGTTCTCCGTGGAGCCGCCCTGGTAGCCGACGAGCGTCGTCCAGACGCCTTCCGTCTGCCAGAACTTACGCTCGGCGCCCCAGAAACAGCCCATCGCGAAGTCCGCGACCTCCAGACCCTCCGGGTAAGGGCCAAGCAGGGCGTTGCCCAGGACCGTGTGGCGGGACGGGACGGTGAATTCCGGGGTGGGGCGGCCGCGCAGCGCCTCCTGCGGAGTGGGGAGCTGCGGGGTGCGGCGGTGCAGGAACATGCGGGGCTCCTCGTGGGGTCGGCGTGCTGTCCGTACAACGCACCGGGACCGCCGTGGATTCCGCCGCCGGTGCCGTCGCCCCGGTCAGCGGCGGGGCATGCCGTCGTCGGACTCCGCGTCCTCGACGTAGGCGGCGGCCCGCTTGCGGGCCTTGAACCAGAAGTAGAGGCCGAGGCCGATCAGGATCAGGGGTATCAGTCGTGCCACGGGAACACCGGTCCTTGTCGTGGGTGAGGGCGAAGGGGTGGGGCGCTCCCACGGTCGCACAGCCGAGGCCGGGGGAGGCCCCCGCTACCGCAGCAGCGTCGCCGGGCTGCCGCCGTTCGCCTCGTAGCCGGCGACCGCGAGAGCCCGGTAAACGGTGTACTCGGCGGCCGGGTCGGAGCTCTCCGTCCACGGCAGCGCGCCCACGTGCCCGTCGATGTGGACGAGCTGGCCCATCGCCTCCGACCAGCGCTCCATCCGGACCAGGAACAGCACCAGGAGATGGCGGACATGGGCCAGCATCGGGTCGTCGGCGCGCGCCGCGTGGACCGCGAACAGGGCGCCCTCGACCGCCTTGGTCACCGCCTGGCTCTGGTAGAAGCTCCGCACCATGTTGACCTCGGGCAGGTGCTCGTACAGCGCGAAGAGCGGCAGCGCGGCCAGCAGCGACCCCTGCGGGGCGCGGGCGGCGGCCGCGGTGGCGAAGCGGTCGGCCTCCTCGCGGGAGCCGTGCCACTTCTCGCACCAGAAGTGCAGCGCCGCGATGTGCGCGCCCATGTGCGCGGGGGCCCGGTCGATGATCTTCGCCCAGAGCTGGTCGAACTGCTCGTGGGAGTAGCCGAGCCCACGTGCCGCCGCCAGCTCCACCAGGTACGGCACCGGATCGCCCGGTGCCAGCAGGGCCGCCTCGCCGACGACCGTACGGGCCTCCTCCAGGATGATCCGGAAGTCGTCCGTGCCGACGGTGGACGAACGCCAGGCCTGCTGGACCAGGAACTCGGCGTGCACGGCCGCGCCGCCCGCGTCCTTCGGGGACT
Source organism: Streptomyces sp. NPDC048671 (assembly GCF_055587045.1). Taxonomy (NCBI): domain Bacteria; kingdom Bacillati; phylum Actinomycetota; class Actinomycetes; order Kitasatosporales; family Streptomycetaceae; genus Streptomyces; species Streptomyces sp. NPDC048671. Next base: position 151,778 of record NZ_JBVJHB010000016.1, read on the forward strand.
CGGCCCGCCACTTGCGCAGCCAGGCACCGCCGACGCCCGGCCGCTGCGCCAGCTCCAGCGAGGCGGCACCGGCGAACGCCTGCACCCGCTGCCACCGCACCTCGCCCTCCTTCGGCGTCCCGGACAGCAGCTGCGAGGCGGCCCGCCACTCCTGGGTGCCCTGGACGACATCGAGTACGTCCAGGAGGTCCTGGTCGGGGCCCGGCATCCGGATGTCCAGTTCCTCCTGGCGGGCGAAGCCGTAGGTGTCCGGGTCGGCGGCGTCGGGGGAGCCGGGCGCCACCTGGCGGATACCGCCGCGGCGCCGCAGCACGAAGGGGCCGACGACCGCGGCGAGCATGCACAGCGCGAGCAGGAACCAGAGAATCTCCATGCACCCATTGTCCCGGACGGCCCCGGTGCTCCGTGAGCGCCCTCGCGACGAACTACGCTCGGCCCCATGAGCGACCAGCACAGCTTCGAAACTCTCGCGATCCACGCGGGAAACACCGCCGATCCCCTCACCGGCGCTGTTGTTCCGCCCATTTACCAAGTCTCGACGTACAAGCAGGACGGTGTCGGCGGGCTGCGCGGCGGCTACGAGTACAGCCGCAGCGCCAACCCGACGCGCACCGCACTGGAGGAGAACCTGGCGGCCCTTGAGGGCGGCCGCCGCGGGCTCGCCTTCGCGTCCGGTCTGGCCGCCGAGGACTGCCTGCTCCGTACGCTGCTGACGCCCGGCGACCACGTGGTCATCCCGAACGACGCCTACGGCGGTACGTTCCGGCTGTTCGCGAAGGTCGCCTCGCGCTGGGGCGTGGAGTTCTCGGTCGCCGACACCTCGGACGTGGCGGCGGTACGGGCCGCGATCCAGCCGCGAACCAAGGCGATCTGGGTGGAGACGCCCTCCAACCCGCTGCTCGGCATCACCGACATCGCGGCCATCGCCGGTGTCGCCCGCTCGGCGGGTGCGCGGCTGGTCGTCGACAACACCTTCGCCAGTCCCTACCTTCAGCAGCCCCTCGCCCTGGGCGCCGATGTGGTGGTGCACTCCACCACCAAGTACATGGGCGGTCACTCGGACGTCGTCGGCGGCGCGCTGATCGTCAACGACCCGGAGCTCTCCGAGGAGCTGGCGTACCACCAGAACGCGATGGGTGCCGTGGCCGGCCCCTTCGACGCCTGGCTGGTGCTGCGCGGCATCAAGACCCTCGCCGTCCGGATGGACCGGCACAGCGAGAACGCCACCAAGGTCACCGACCTGCTGACCCGGCACCCCAAGGTCACCCAGGTCCTCTACCCGGGACTGCCCGAGCACCAGGGGCACGAGATCGCCGCCAAGCAGATGAAGGCGTTCGGCGGCATGGTCTCCTTCCGCGTCGCGGGCGGCGAGGAGGCGGCGGTCGAGGTCTGCAACCGGGCGAAGCTCTTCACGCTCGGTGAGTCCCTCGGCGGCGTCGAGTCGCTGCTGGAGCACCCGGGCCGGATGACGCACGCCTCGGCGGCCGGATCGCCGCTGGAGGTCCCCGCCGACCTGGTCAGGCTCTCCGTCGGCATCGAGAACGGCGACGACCTGCTGGCCGACCTGACGCAGGCGCTCGGCTGAGGACTGAGGGCTGAGGGCTGAGGACTGAGGACTGAGGACTGAGGACTGAGACAGGCTGTCGTACACCGGCCGCCGGGGCGGTGCGTGGTCTCCCTACGCACCGCCCCGGCGGCCGTGCCGTTTAACGGTGGTCCGTCCGGGTCCGATTGACGGTGATCCGTCCCGGCCCGTTTGACGGTGGTCCGTCCGGGCCTGATGACGGTGGTCCGTCCGGGCCCGACCGCGTGCGGCTACCAGCCGCCCAGCGGCGGGGTCGTCTCGGCCGGCGGCGCCTGCCAGGGCTGGACCGTGACCGCCCACACCGTGAACGCCGCCACCGCGACGAGCAGCCCCAGCAGCCCCAGCAGGCGCAGGGCCCGCCGCCGGCGCAGCAGCCTGCTGCCGAGCTCCGCCGCCCGTTCCGCCAGATCGGCGGGCACCTGCGGATGCGGCCCCTCCAGGATCCGCCGGACCTCGTCCTCCTTGCGGCCGGTCCCGCTCATGGCGCGGCCCTCCGCCGGACCGTGGGGCCGCGGGTCCCGCGCACCGTGGCCACCGAGCGGTTGCAGATCGCGCGGATCCGGTCCACGGGCAGTCCGAGCAGCGCCGCGGTCTGCTCCTCGGCGACACCCTCGTGCAGCCGCAGCACCAGGACGAGCCGTTCCTGCGGGGTCAGCCCTTCCAGCAGCCCGCCGCGCGGGTGGTGGTGGCGCCAGGCCTCCCTGGCGAACCGGGTTGCCAGGTCCTGCCGGGTGCGGTTGTACGGATCCTCGCCGTGCAGCCGGTCCCAGTCCGCGTACGTACGGGCCAGCGCGGCCGTCAGCAGCCGCTGCGCGCGCTCGTTGGCCCCCGGCGGCCGGGCGGGTTCGGCGGTGAGCAGGGTGGCGGCGTGCAGCAGCCGGCCGGCCGCGCCCGCCACGAAGGCCTCGAACTCCTGGGCGCGGCGCCGCTGTCGGCCCGCCTGGCGCTCTCGCACCCTGTCATCCGAGCGCGCCGCGGGCCCCGGGTCAAGGCCTGGGCCCGGCTGGGGTCCGGCTGGGGCCGTCCGGCGGCGAGGCAGCTTCGTCTGGATCACGGAGATTGGATCACGGAGAGCGGAGGAGTCGTCCGGTGCCGCGGGGGGCTGCCCTGTCGCCACAGGGCCCTTCCTCGTTTCGAGGGAGCTGTCCCCGGACGCCGACGGTCGGCCATCGGGATATCGCACGAAAATATCAATACTTACCCCGGCTTACCCGCACCACGAGCACGTATTTTTCGCATTCTGGCCAAAAATAGTTGGATTGAAATTAAGCAACCACCCTCTGGGGTGAATTGAATTGCATCTGAGCGAGCGACTCCGGCATTCTGGCAGAGGCCGGAGTGCTCAGGTTCTGGTCGTAAACGGAAACCATTGGGAAAGGAACCCATTCATGCCTGTTGAGCTGCTTGAGGCACAGGAATCCCCGCAGGACGTCTTCGATCTCGACGTACGGGAGATCGGGGCGACGGATCCGGCGGGCCCTGCGGAGGTCCAGTACAACACCGCCGTCTGGCAGTGCGGTAACGGCGGTAGCACCGAACTGACCTGCACGCTCAGCGTGGGCTGTTGCTGCTGAGAATCCTGACGTTCCCCCGGCGCCGGGGGAACGTCACCTCCACGGAATAGTCCGGAATCCATACGAATTCCTGTATGGAAAAATTCGGTTGTGGATCGCCGATCACGGGTCGGAGCTCGCGCGGCAATCAGGCCCAGTCGTGGCCGGCTTTCAGGTCCGGCTTCAGGGTCGGTCTTTCAGGCCTGGTCTTTCAGGTCCGTCATTTCTTGCGCGTTCAAAATTGAATGGGAAACCATTTCTGGCCGTACGGCACGGCAGCCTCCGTGAATTCGTGCGGCAGCCGGGCGCAGGCGCCCACCCCACCCACACCGCAGCCGAGGGAGCCCGGATGGATCCTGGCCGAGGAGCGCTCATGCCCAGCGAAGACCAGTTCGCGCAGCACCGGCCGGGGACGGCCGGAGGCACCGCACCGGTCACTGGTTCCAGCGTTTCCGCACAGCGCGACGACCGCCTCGCCATCCGGGCCCGTGGACTGAGCAAGAGTTACCCGGGGGCGAAGGGTGCCGCCGGTCAGCGCGAGGGCGCGCGGATCGAGGCAGTCCGGGGCGTCGACCTGGACGTACCCGCCGGTGAGACCTTCGGCTTTCTCGGGCCCAACGGGGCGGGCAAGTCCACCGTCATCGGCATGCTGAGCGCGCTGGTCAGGCCGACTGCGGGCCAGGCGCGGGTGGCCGGGGCCGACGTGCTGGTCCAGCCGCGGCAGGTACGGCGGAACATCGGGCTCCTTTCCCAGCACAGCGCGCTCGACCTGGACCTGTCGGCCCGGCAGAACCTGTATGTGCACGGGCGTCTGTACGGACTCTCCCGCCGATATCTGCGCGAGCGGATCGCCGCGGTGCTTGAGCTGGCCGGGCTGTCCGACCGGGCCCAGCAGGTCGTACGGGCGTATTCCGGGGGTATGCGGCGCCGGCTGGAGATCGCGCGCGGTCTGCTGCACGCACCCCGTGTGCTGTTCCTGGACGAGCCCACGGTCGGACTTGATCCGCACGCCCGCGCCCAGACCTGGGAGCATCTGCGGACACTGCGGGACCTCGGGCGCACCACGGTGTTCGTCACCACGCACTATCTCGAAGAGGCCGAGAACTGCGACCGGCTCGCCATCATCGACGCGGGCCGCATCGTGGCACGGGGCACCCCCCGGACCCTCAAGGCCGGCATCGGCAACGACCGGCTCGTGCTGCGGACAAGCGACGACGTGGCAGCGGCCGGGGTGCTACGGGCGGCCCGCGAGCGTGCCGGTCCCGAGCGTGCCGGTTCCGAGCGTGTCGGTTCCGGGGACGGATCGTGCGACGGGGCCGGGCCCTGGGGAGCCGGGAGCGATTTGCCTCCGATCTCCGACGTCACCGTGGATGCCGGCGGCGTGAGCGTGCGTGTCGGTGAGACCAGCGCGTGGATTCCCCGGCTGTGTGCCGCGCTCGCACAGCAGGGCGTCACGGTGCACGCGGTCTCAGCGACCCCGCCCACCCTGGGCGACGTGTTCTTCCACCACACCGGCCGCACCATCAACGCCGAAGCGGGACGGTCCGTATGAGCTCCGACGCCGCCGCCCGTGCAACGGGCCCTTTCCGCACCGCGGATCTTTCACCCACAGCAGATCCTTCACCCGCCGACCAGTCCGCCCGCAGCGGCCCTCCCGAGAGCGGCACCACGGATGTCGCCGTTCCGGGCGCCACCCCGCCCGCACACGTGGCCGCAATCACGGTACCGGCACCACGGGACCCCCTTCCGGGCTCAGCCCTGCGGCGCGAGCTGCGCGCGGTGCACGCCCTGGTACACCGCGGACTGCTGCGGCTGACCAGCAGGCGCACGAACGTGGTGGTGATGCTGTTCCAGCCGGCGCTGTATCTGCTCGCGCTCGGCGGCGGGCTGTCCGCTCTGATCCCCCACAGCGCGGTGGGCGGTGACTATCGCGCGTTCCTCTTCCCCGGCGTTCTGGCGTTGACCGTTCAAGCGCCCGCCATGTCCGTCGGGGTGCGTCTGATCATCGACCGGGAGAGCGGTTATCTGCGCGAGACGCTGATGGCGCCGGTGCGCCGCTCGACGCTGCTGTACGGGGACTGTCTGAGCGGCACGGTCACGGCGACCGTGCAGGGCACCGTGCTGCTTTCGCTGGCAGGCGTGGTCGGCCTGCCGTACCAGCCGTTGCTGCTGTGTCTGCTGTTGGCCGGCATGATCGTGACGGCCTTCACCTTCGCGGCCCTCACGCTCGCGCTGGCGGTCCACATCCGCGCCATCGAGACCTTCAACATGCTGCTGACCCTGAGCATGATGCCGCTGTTCTTTCTCTCCGGCGCGTTCTTTCCGCTCAGCGCCCTGCCGGGCTGGCTGGCCACGCTGACCTCGTTGAACCCGCTGTCGTACGCCGTCGACGCGCTGCGGCGCTGCATTGCTTCTCAAGTACCCGGGCATGCCGCGGGCGGCGGTCCTCAATGGGCCGGATGGCAGCCCCCCGTAGCGCTGGAGCTGGGGCTGCTGGCCGCCGCGGGAATGGGCGCGCTGGTCTGGGCAGCACACGGGTTCGCCCACCGGGAGTGATCCCGGGCATCCCCTTCCCGGCCGGGAAGCAGCCACCTCGCCCTGTCCCACGGCTGATTCACATTCATCTGACATTCACCTCGCAGAGCCCCGAAGACCCTCGGCGACTCTCGGCGACTCCCGTTTATTCAGAGACACCTCATCTGGAAAGGTGCGCGGCAGTGGAGCACGAGTCTCCTTTCTCAAGCGCCGGCTTCGCTCTGCTCAGGGCGCCGGCGCACGCGGCGTGCCGGGCGGCGGATACCCACGTCGATGTGCGGGACGGCAGCCCTGAGGAGCCGGAACGGCTGGTGGAGTTCATGTGCCGCCTGGCCGACGACTCCGAACTGCGTGAGGCGGTCGCGGTCTCCAGCCTGCCGTTGGCGCGCCAGTGGGACGCCATCGTCGCCGGCACCCGGACCTTCGGGATCACACAACTGCGGCGTACAGCACGGTCCCTGACGGCTTATCGGCTACGGATGGCCACGCGGCCCACACCGTTCGGGCTGATGGCGGGTGTGGCGGTGGCCGAGTTCGCCGACGAGCCGGAGGAGACCACGGCGCGTTTCGGCACCCGGCACCGGCGTGCGGCGCGGCCGGAGCTCGGGTGGCTCCTGGCGCTTGTCTCCGAGTGGGAGCGCCGGCCGGAGGTTCTGCGGGGGTTGCGCGTGACGGTCAACAACCTGTGCTTCACGCGCGGCGGGCGGCTCGTCCTCCCTTACGTATGCCATGCCCCGTCCGATGCCGGCGGGAAGGCCGATACCGGTGGGAAGGCCGATGCCGGCGCGGGCGAGGTCAGTGTGCGGCACACCGCTCCGGTGCGGGAAGCGGTGAAACGGGCCCAGTCCCCCGTGCGGTGCGGGGAGCTCTGCGACGCGTTGATGCGCGCCTTCCCCCAGGCGACCCGGGCGGTCATCGAGCGCATGCTGGTCGGGCTGGTCGAGCGCGAGATCCTCCTGACCGAGCTGCGACCGCCCATGGACGCCACCGATCCCCTCGGGCACGTCCTGCGGACGCTGGCCGGTACGGAGCCGCAGGCAGTACTCCCGGAGCTCGCTGAACTACAGGCCGTGGCAAGGGATCTGGACGCCTACATGGCCACCCCGGCAGGGGAGGGGCGCGCTGCCTGGGACCAGGTCACCCGCCGTATGGCGCGGCTGCGGAAGGACGACCGTCTCGTGCAGGTCGACCTGTCGCTGGATGCCGATGTGCGGCTGCCGCCCTCGGTGGCCGCGGAGACCGAACGGGTCGCGCACCTGCTGTGGCGTCTCTCCCCCGAAGCGCCCGCCCAGTCGGCGGAGGTGGCCTACCACGGGGAGTTCCTGGAGCGTTTCGGAACGAGCCAAGCCGTCCCCGTCCGTGAGGTACTCGACCCCGATGCCAGCCTGGGGGCACCGTACGGATACCGGCATCCGCCCAGCCACCGCTCTTCCCCGCCGAGGCAGGAACCCGACGTCGGGCGGAACCGTCTGCTGCTCGCACTGGCTCAGGACACCCTGATGTCCGGGGCGCCCGAAGCCGTCCTCGACGACGACCACCCCCTCGTCACGGGCCTCGCCAAGGACACCGGCACGCCTCCGGCGTCCCTGGAGATGTTCACCGAATTGCTGGCCGACTCACAAGCCGCTCTGGAGGCGGGCGATTTCCGGCTCGTGGTGTCGCAGGGCGGCTATTCGCGGGGGGCCACGTTCGGGCGGTTCACCCACCTGCTTCCCGACCGGACCCGCTCGGCACTGGCCGCCTTCGCCGCGACGCCGTCCGACGGGCGGGAACTCTGCGCCCAGGTGCTGTACCGGACGAGCAAGGGCCGCGGCGCCAACGTCGCACAGACACCTCGGCTGCTCGATCACGAGATCCCCGTCGCCGTCTACGCCGACCGCACGGCGTCCGGCATCCTCGACCTGGACGACATCGGAGTCCGCGCCGACCTGGAACAGCTGTGGCTGGTACGGCTGAGTGACGGTTCGACGATCCTCCCCGCCTCCCTGCACTGGCTCGACGTCCGCACGTACGCGCCCAACACGGCTCGCTTCCTGTGCGCCGCCGGCCGGGGCTGGGGACACCGCTCCTGGCAGCCGTGGGACTGGGGAGCCGCCTCTGACCTGCCGCACACGCCCCGTGTGCGCTACGGGCGCAGCATCCTGGTCCCCGCCCGCTGGCGAGCCCCCGCCTCCGTGCTCGACGAGGACGCCCCGTTCGAGCGATGGGCCGGGGAGGTCGCACGGTGGCGGGAGCGCAGCCGGGTCCCGGACCGCCTGATGCTCTCCTTCGCCGACCAGGCGATGGAGCTGGACCTCACACAGCCGCAGCACCTGCGGCTCTTCCGCCACCAGCTGGGCCGCCGCCCCCGGAGCGAACTGTCCGAGGTGCTCGCCCCGTCCGGAACGGACAACGGCTGGCTGCATGGGAGCGGGGGCGCGCACCGGGCCCAACTCGTCTTCCCGCTCGCACGCCGTACGCGGCAGCCCCCCGCGCCGGCCCGGGATCCTGAGCGCACGGTCCGGAACCGCGACGACCGCCCGCAGGGCCCGGCCGAGCACCTGCCGGGCGGCGAGTGGCTGTACGCCTCGGTGTACTGCGCCACCGAGCGGCACAACGACCTGCTGATCAGCCACCTGCCGCGGCTGACCGCCGCTCTGCCCCCTGAGGTCGATCGCTGGTTCTTCATCCGCTACCGCGATCCCGACCCGGTACTGCGGCTGCGTTTCCACAGTTCCTCGCAGGCGCTCCGGGAATCCGTGCTGCCCGGCCTGCACGCCTGGGCTGCCGATCTCCGCGCCCACCGCCTCATCCGCCGGCTCTCGCTGGACACCTACGAACCGGAACTGGCGCGGTACGGCGGGCCCGGCGCGATCGACACGGCCGAACGCGCCTTCCACGCCGACAGCCAGGCGGCCATCGATGTCCTGACCCTCATGGAGAGCGGGCGGCTGACACTCGAACCGGTCCTCGTCGCCGCGCTCGGTTACGTCGACCTCCTGCGCCGCTTCCACGACAGCGCCGACACCGGGGACGGCGCCGAACCGTCCTGGATCGACGGGCTGCTGCGGGCCTTCCCCAAGGGCGAGAAGCACAGGGAGTTCCAGAGCCGCCGCCGCCAGGCCCTCGACGTGATCAACCCGTACGACCACCAGGTCCGGCCCTCCTCGTATCCGGGCGCGGACGCCCTCGCGGCGGTGTGGGAACGCCGGTCCGCGGCGATGACGGCCTACGGCCGGACTCTGCGGGGGCTGGGAGCAGGGAGTTGGACCGCGCCGGAAGACGTATGGCCCTCCCTGTTCCACATGCACCACAACAGGCTGCTGGGCGTCGACCCGAACACCGAAGCCGCCTCGCTCGCCATCGCCCGCGGCGCTGTGCAGGCACACCGGGACCGGCGCCACAACGCCGATCGGCCACGGAGCCGGCCTGTCGTAGCGGCGACAGGCCGCGTCAGCCCGTGACCCCGTACAGAACGACCGTCAACACCAAGCAAGAGGGACAGTGATGACGACCTACCCCACCGTGGCAACCGCCGTGTCCGACCCGCTGCGCGAACGCGCGGGAAACATCGTGACCGACCTCGCCGAGCGGCTCGCAGACCCCGAAGAGGTGTCCCGCGTGGCCCATTCGGCCGGCAACCGTGACGTATATCCCGGCGGACACGCCGCAGCGCTCCCCTGGACAGGGCTCAATCTCGGAGAGGGCCACGCGGGGCTGGCCGTGGTGTACGGCGCGCTGTCCCACACCGCGCCCGAACTCCGCACGACAGCCCACGCCTACCTCACCGCTGCGGCCCGGGACCTCCCGGCGGGCAGAGGCGAGGCGCTGTACGGCGGGGCGACGCCGCTTGCCTTCGCCGCACTGGTGGCCCGGCGAACACCCGAGGACTATGCCGGGCTGGTGGACCGGCTCGACGAACGGGTGACCGCGTATCTGCGGAGCCGGCTCGCTCAGGAGCGGGAACGCCTCGACGCCGGGCGCGCCGGTGTCTCCGTGAGCGTGTTCGACGTCATCGGCGGGGTCAGCGGGCTGGGGCGCTACCTCATGGAACGGGCCCCCCACCACCAGGACCTGCTGGCGGAGACGCTCTCCTACCTGGTGCGCCTCACCCGGCCGACCGAGGCCAACGGCCATTCCGTCCCCGGCTGGTGGGATGCCCAGCCCCCCGGCCTCTACGACCATCCACGATTCGCCCACGGACATTTCAACCTCGGTCTCTCGCACGGCATTACCGGCGCGCTCGCCCTGCTCGCCCTGGGCTGGGAGGCCGGCGTTCGCGTTCCGGGACATGCGGAGGCCATCGCCGGCATCGTCGAGCACCTGGTGGCCTGGCGTCTGGGGGGCGGCCTGTGGCCCAGCTCGCTGGGGTTCGAGGAGTTCCTTGCCGGACCGGACGCCCCGCGCGACCCCAAGGAGACCATCCTCGCCTGGTGCTACGGCACGCCGGGCGTGGTCCGAGCGCTCTACCTCGCCGGGCGCGCCCTCGACCGTCCGGACTGGCGGGAGACGGCTGTGCGGTCGCTGGACGAGGCCCTCGACTTCCGGCATGCCCGTATCACCGACTGTTCTCTGTGCCACGGGTGGGCCGGACTGCTCCACGTCACCTGGCGGATGGTCCGGGACAGCGGAGACGCACGCCTCGCCCGGCGTCTGACGGAGCTCGCCCAGCCGCTCGTCGCGGCCTACGACCCGGAGCTGCCCTTCGGCTTCTACTACGAACGCCCCGTGACCCGACCGGGCGTTCGGCTGGCGCCGCACCGTGCCGGCTTCCTCGAAGGCGCCGGCGGAGCGGTCCTGGCCCTGCACACCTACGCCACCGACAGCGAGCCCCCGGGCAACTGGGACGCGGCGCTCCTCCTCAACTGAACACCAGGAAGACGCACCACACGCACCGCACGCACCACACGCACCGCACAGAACCCCGGAACCACAGAACCACAGAACCACAGAACCCCGGAACCACGGAGCCTCACGTTGGAGCCCTACGACGCCGACTGCCGCGGGCCGTCCCGGGTCCCGTCCCTCGTCGTGGTGGGGGCGGGCCCCCGAGGCACCGGCTTCCTGGAGCGCGTGGCCGCCAACGCGCCCGGCCTCTACGGCGGCCGGCGGCTCGACATCCACCTGGTCGACCCGTATCCGCCCGGCGGCGGCCGCAACTGGCACTGTGCGCAGTCCCCACTGCTGTGGATGAACTCTGTGGCTCAGGACGTCACCATGTACACCGACGACTCGGTGCCCATGGACGGGCCGGTACGGCACGGACCCACGCTCTACGAATGGGCACGTGACATCCACAGCGGCCGGGCGCGCCTCCCCGCCGGCATCGAACGGTCCGAGTCCGCGGGTGTGGCCCGGACACTCCGTACCGAGCTGGGCACGCTCGCCCCGCGGGACTTCGCCGGCCGACGCGTGCAGGGCGCCTACCTGCGCTGGGTGTACGAACAGGTGGTGGCCTCCATGCCGCCGGGTATCAGCGTGCACTGGCATCCCACGACCGCCGTGCGTGTCATGGAACCGGGCCAGGGCCGTCAGAGCGTCCGGCTGGCCGGCCGTCGCGAACCGCTGCCCGCCGACGTCCTGGTCCTGGCGCTGGGTCATCTTGAGGGCGAACTGGACACGGAACACGCACAGTTGCGCGCGTTCGCGGACAGGCACGGTCTGTTCTTCCTGCCGCCCGACTTCACCGCGGAGACCGATCTCTCCGGCCTGCCTGCGGGGGAACCGGTCATCGCTCGCGGCATCGGGCTCGCTTTCGTCGACCTGATGGCCCTCCTCACAGAGGGACGCGGCGGTTACTACTCGGGCAGCGCCCAGGATGACGAGGGCGAGCTCATCTACCACCCCTCCGGGAAGGAACCGGTCCTGCACGTCGGTTCCCGGCGCGGTGTCCCCTACCACCCGAAGGCCGGCTACGACCTGACCGGCGCGTGGCCGCCACTGCCCCGCTTCCTCGGGCCCGCACAGGCGGACGAGCTGCTGAACCGTCCGACGCCGCCCGACCACCGGCGGGACGTCAGGCCACTCATCGGCAAGGAACTCGGCTTCGCCCACTACCACTTCCTCTTCACCCGCCGCCCCGAACGCACCCGTGGTGGCTGGACCGGCTTTGAGCACCGGTACGCGGTGGCCGGCCCCGGCAGCCCGGAAATGGAGGCCCTGCTCGCCGCTGCCGTCCCCGACCCCGCCGACCGGTTCAGCCTCGAAGCCCTCGACAGCCCGCTGAGCGGCCTGCGCCTCCCCTCGCACGACGCACTTCAGGACCACCTGCGGGACTACATCCGTGCGGATCTCGGCCGCACACACGACCCGGCGGGAAACCCGGGCATCCCCGTCTACATGGGTTTGCTCTCCCTCGCCCGGCAACTCGTGCGCCTCGGCGAAGCCGGCGACCCGGACGGCAGCTGGTTCGGACTGCTCAGCTCGTTCGCCTGCGGTCCTCCTCCGCCCCGGCTCCGCCAACTGCTCGCTCTCTCGCGGGCCGGAGTCGTCCGCTTCCTCGGTCCGGGGATGACTGTCGAGGCAGACGAGGAGCGCGGCGTCTTCCGGGCGGGGAGCCCCAGCGTGCCCGGCGCGCAGGTGACGGCGCGGGCCCTGGTGGAGGCCAGGCTGCCCACCCCGCCCCCCGAGCGTGTCAGCAATCCGTTGCTGCGGAACCTGTACGAAGAGGGCGCCGTCACCGCCTCGGGCGCGGGGCTGGTCCGGGTCGGCCATGACGATGGCCGCCTTCTGACGCGTCACGGCGGCAGCCACCCGCGCCGATTCGCCCTCGGACCGTTCACCACCGCCCGGACCAGCGCCTTCGCGCCCCCGCACTCGGGCGGCCCCGCGTTCCGGCAGAACGACGCCGCCGCACGAGCCGCCCTGGCACTTCTGATTGCGTAGGTGGCGCGGGTGGCCCCGGCCATGGTCCGCCGCGGACGGGCCCTATCCCGCGGCGGGCGGCTGGTGCGCGCTCTGCCGGGCGGCCAGTGCCGCGTTGAAACGGGTGAGCAGCGCGCAGAACGTGTCGCGTTCCTCCTCGTCCCAGTCGCCCGTCACCTGCGACATCAGCTCGCGTCGCGAGGCCCGGACCTCGTCCAGCCGGGCCTGTCCGCGCGGGGACAGCTGGAGCACGACGGCCCGGCCGTCCTCCGGGTGCGAGGTCCGCTTGACCAGGCCGGTGTCCACGAGCGGTGCGACCTGGCGGGTCACGGTCGAGGAGTCGATCCCCATCCCGGCGGCCAGCGCCTTGACGCCCATGGGTCCTTCCCGGTCCAGCCGGTTGAGCAGCAGATACGCGGCCCGGTCCATGGAATTGCGCACCTGGCCGACCCCGCCGAGGCGGGTCTGCTCGGCACGGCGGGCGAAGACCGCCACCTGGTGCTGCAGAGTGTCGAGGAGGTGGTCGTGACCCGGATTTTCCGGGGTGGCGCCCCCGGAGGGAGACGCGGCAGTCGTCATGTCCTGAGGGGGCATGGCCGGGGGCTCTCTTCGTGCGGTGTCGGATGGGTGGGGGACAGAGTACGCGGCCCCGGGGCAACGCGTACCAGCGCTGCACAAACCTGCGGACATCGGCGCAGGACGGCCCGGCTCGCGGCGGCCACAACCCCTTTCAGCTGCAAGACTTGCGGTATGAACTTCCCGCCGCCCACCCAGTTTCCCCCGCTGATCCTCGATGACATCAAGGGGGCGCAGAAGATGCTCGCCGGCGTCTCCAGGGTCACCGCGATGGAGGGCAGCCGCCATCTGACCGGCCTCGTGGGCGCTCCCGTCCGGTTCAAGTGCGAGAACCTTCAGCGCACCGGCTCGTTCAAACTGCGGGGCGCGTACGTACGGATCGCCGGGCTGTCCCCGGTGGAACGGGCGGCGGGCGTGGTGGCCGCGAGCGCCGGAAACCATGCGCAGGGTGTCGCGCTCGCGTCTGCGCTGCTCGGCGTACGGGCGACGGTCTTCATGCCGGTCGGGGCGCCGCTGCCGAAGGTCGCCGCGACGCGTGAGTACGGGGCGCGGGTGCGGCTGCACGGCCATGTCGTCGACGAGACGCTGGCCGCGGCGCAGGAGTACGCGCGGGAGACCGGCGCGGTCTTCATCCACCCCTTCGACCACCCGGACATCATCGCCGGGCAGGGCACGGTGGGCCTGGAGATCCTGGAGCAGTGCCCCGAGGTGCGCACCATCGTCGTCGGGATCGGCGGCGGGGGGCTCGCCGCGGGGATCGCCGTGGCGGTGAAGGCGGTCCGCCCCGATGTGCGGATCGTCGGCGTGCAGGCGGCGGGCGCGGCCGCCTACCCGCCCTCGCTGGCCGCCGGCCACCCGGTGTCGATCGGCTCGCTCCAGACGATGGCGGACGGCATGAAGGTGGGGCGGCCGGGCGACGTACCGTTCCCCCTGATCAGGGATCTGGTCGACGAGATCCGTACGGTCTCCGAGGACGAGCTGTCCAGTGCGCTGCTGCTCTGCCTGGAGCGGGCGAAGATGGTCGTGGAGCCGGCCGGGGCGAGCCCGGTGGCCGCCCTGCTGAGCGACCCGAGGTCGTTCCGCGGGCCGGTGGTGGCGCTGCTGTCCGGCGGCAACGTGGACCCGCTGCTGATGCAGCGCATCCTGACCCACGGCATGTCGGCGGCCGGCCGGTATCTGAGCCTGCGGCTGCGGCTGACGGACCGCCCCGGCGCGCTGGCGACGATGCTCGCCGTGCTCTCGGTGGCCGATGCCAACGTCCTGGACGTGAGCCATGTGCGCACCGATCCCCGGCTGGGCCTCACCGAGGCCGAGGTGGAGCTGCATCTGGAGACGAAGGGCCCGGAGCACTGCGCGGAGGTCGCAGCGGCGCTCCGCGACGCGGGCTACCTGGTGTTGAACTGAGCCACTCCGCTGCCCTGTGAACCGAACCTTGTGTGTCGCGATGTATCGCGTTACTGTGCCATCGCCCGGCCCGATGGCGTACACGCGTTCGCTTCGTGTGTTCGCCGGGCGAGGCAAGACGGGCAAATCTAGGATCTGTGAGGAAGCCACCCAAACGCACTGGGGGAACCCCATATGCCAGGCGCCATATACGCCGAAGGTCTGGTGAAGACCTTCGGCGACGTCACCGCACTCGGCGGTGTCGACCTCGACGTGCCCGAGGGCACCGTCCTCGGACTTCTCGGCCCCAACGGCGCCGGCAAGACGACCGCCGTGCGTGTCCTGACGACGCTGCTCATGCCCGACAGCGGCAGCGCCTTCGTCGCGGGCATCGACGTACTGAAGAAACCCAACGAGGTACGGCGCTCGATCGGGCTCTCCGGCCAGTTCGCCGCCGTCGACGAGTACCTGACCGGCCGCGAGAACCTCCAGATGGTCGGCCAGCTCTACCAGATGAGCCGGCGCGACGCGAAGGTCCGGGCGGGGGAGCTGCTGGATCGGTTCCACCTCGCCGACGCGGCCGACCGCCCCGCCAAGACGTACTCCGGCGGCATGCGCCGCCGTCTCGACCTCGCGGCGGCCCTCGTCGTCGCCCCGCCGGTCATGTTCATGGACGAGCCGACCACCGGCCTCGACCCGCGCAACCGGCAGCAGCTCTGGGAGGTCATCGAGGAGCTCGTGGCAGGCGGTACGACGCTGCTGCTGACCACGCAGTACCTGGAGGAGGCCGACCGTCTCGCCCATGACATCTGCGTGATCGACCACGGCCTCGTCATCGCCCGCGGCACCTCCGACCAGCTCAAGGCCCGCATCGGCGGCGAGCGCGTCGAGGTCGTGGTCCACCAGCCCGACCAGGTCGAACCGGCCCGCGCCGCCCTCGGCCACCTGGGCAAGGGCGAGGTCGCGGTCGTCCCGCACATGCGCAAACTGACCGTCCCGGTCGACGGCGGGGCCAAGCTCCTCGCCGAGATCATCCGCGACCTCGACGCCCGAGGGGTGGAGATCGACGACATCGGGCTGCGCCGCCCCACCCTCGACGACGTGTTCATCTCCCTCACCGGCCACGCGGCCGAAGAGCAGAAGAACGACGGGGACGGGGCGGCGGCGCAGTCCGTCGCAGCCGGGACGGAGGCGGAGAAGTGAGCGCACTCACCGAGACGGCGACGGCCCCCGCCCCACGGTCCGGCGGCGGCATCGGCCAGGCCGTACGCGACTCCCTGGTCATCGCCCGCAGGAACCTGATTCGGATGACCAGGATTCCCGAGATGCTCCTTTTCGGGGTCATCCAGCCAGTTATGTTCGTGGTGCTGTTCACCTACGTCTTCGGCGGCTCGATCAGCATCGGCGGCTCCACCGACCCGCAGCTGTACAAGGAATTCCTGATGGCGGGCATCTTCGCCCAGACCGTCACCTTCGCCACCGCGGGCGCCGGCGCGGGCATCGCCGACGACATGCACAAGGGGCTCATCGACCGCTTCCGGTCGTTGCCGATGGCCCGGGGCGCGGTCCTCACCGGACGGACGCTCGCCGACCTCGTGCAGACCAGCCTCACGCTCGTCGTCCTCGCGGGAGTCGCCCTGATCGTCGGCTGGCGGACCCACGAGAACATCGGGAAGGTGCTCTGTGGCTTCCTGCTGCTGCTCCTGCTGGGCTACGCGTTCTCCTGGATCGGCGCCCTGATCGGCCTGTCGGTACGGACCCCGGAGGCGGCGACCTCCGGCGGGCTCATCTGGCTGTTCCCCCTGACGTTCATCTCGAACGCCTTTGTGCCGGTCACCGGTATGCCGGCGTTCCTTCAGCATGTCGCCGAGTGGAACCCGTTCAGTGCCACTGTGGCGGGCGCCCGTGAACTCTTCGGGAACACGATGCCGGGCGTCCCGAAGACGGTCACCGGTGCGTGGCCGATGGAGCACCCGATCTGGGCCTCGATCATCTGGTCCGTGCTGATCATCGCTGTCTTCCGGGCGCTGGCGGTGCGCAAGTACCGCTCGGCGGCGAACTGAGCCCAAATCCAGGCCGCGTCCGGCGCGAATCAGAAGAACAGCAAGAGGCCCGGAGCACGGCAAGCAAGCTCCGGGCCTCCTTCTGCCTGTGGCGTCAGCAGAACAGCTTGTACTTGGTGCTGCCCGTCCACTTGCTCTTCCCGTCATAGACCACGGCGGCATACGTGGTCATGTTGCCGCAAGCCGGCTTCGGAGTGGAAACACTGAACGTGCCGGCGTTGAGAGACTCGCATCCGGACGCGACCGTGATGTCGGGGTAGTACGGGTGCTGCGTGTTGAGGTAGACGCAGAGCTTTGTGCCGACCGGATTGGGTCCCCACAGGGTCGCCGAGGCGTAAACCCTGCCGCCGGACAGATAGGGGACGTTGGCCTGGGCGGTCACCTGGGCACCGGCTTGGGCCGAGAAGGCCGTGCCCATCACCAGAGTCGCCGCTGCCGCGCCCGTTCCGAGCACCTTCGTCAATATTTTGATCAGGATCAACCCCTCGTGCATCGATGACCTCTTTGTGCTCGATCAGGCCCTGACGCTATAGAGGGTGGCCAGGTGAGAACAGAGGATTTCTGGCCCCGGACAGAGTGGTATGGGTGAATTCGGAGTCAAGTGGAAGGAGTTGAGTATTCGAGCGCGTTCGAATACTGCTCTGCTTTGATCGTAAAGTTCTCCTGAGCCGTTCGAGCATGCGTGGTTATAAGTGGAATCGCCAGAGGCCGCTACCTCGGGCGGACGGATCTGGCTGTTTCCGGTCTCCTTCATCTCGAACGCCTTCGTTGACTCAAGCGTGATGGCCTCCTGACTCCAGCCGATCGCGGGCTGGAACCCGTTCAGTGCCACCGTCCAGACGTGCCGCGTGCTGTTCGGGAACCCGGGCGTCTCCCACTCCGACGCCTGGCCGATGCGGCATCCCGTCTGGGCCTCGCTGATCCGGCTCCGTCGTCATCATCGCGGCCTTCCGCACGCCGGCGGTCCGCAGGTACCGGCTGACGGCCAACCGAGCGCCGTGAGTTGAGGCCCCCATCAGGCAACCCCCGGTGGGGGCTTCGTCGTTACCCGGAAGGGCATACCCTGACAAGGAGGTGACTCGCTGTCGTCGCTGTCCGAGGAAGCCGGTTTGTCCGTCGATGTGGTCCGCAAGGCCGAGCAGGGCGGGAACGCCCAGGCCGAGGTGCTTCACATGCTCGCCCGAGCACTGGGCACCACCACATCGAGTGTCACGGGGCTGCTCGAATCGTGCTCTCCATCGCGAGGGGCAGCTTCGTCCCCGCATCGAGCACCGCCTCGCCCACCTGATCCGGAGTCAGGCTGATCGCTGTTGACAGGTCTGCCCTGAACAGGCCGGTTCCCTTGAGATGAGCTTCCTTGAGATGGGCGCCGCGTAGGTCGGCACCTTTCAGGCTGGCCCCTTCAAGGTGGGCGTGATCAAGCCACGCGCCATCGAGTCGGATCTCCCCCAGCCATGCCTTCTCCAGGTGGGCGCCGGTCAGGTTGGCTCCCTCCAGGCGCGCACCGGCGAGGCGTACGCGCTCCAGCCGGGCGCCCCGGAGGTCCGCTCCGCGTAGGTTTGTACGCCGCAGGTCTATGCGGAACGGCTCATCCAGCGGTGGCCGTCTTCCCAGAACCGTCAAGGCGGCCTGGACGGTCTCCTCCGGCTTCGCAGAGGAGACCGACTCTGTGTCGGGCGCCACCGGCGCCTGGTCCCGGACGAACGCGGCGAGGACCTCGACCACTGTGAGGTGGTCCTTGGCGGACTCCCGCATGATCCGCTCCAGAGCGTAGATACCGCCCAGGCGCTCGACTGTGCGCTGGGACGCAAGCAGCTTGATGGCTTCCACATAGTGGGCAGTCACCTGGCCGTCCCGGGCGATTTCGGCCTGCTCGCGGTCCCGGTTGCGAGTGTGTCGCAGCGTACGGTCGGTGTAGTAGAGGCCTGCCCCGGCGACCGCACCGGCGCCGAGGGCGACGAGTGTCGTGCGGAACCCCGTGATCACCACACCGTCGGCAGGTTGGAGATCCCGTTGACGGAGCCGATCGCCGTCCAGCCACCACGGGCCCTGCCACAACAGCAGGGCGTAGCCGACGAAGGCGGCGGCCAGCAGAGCAAGCACCAGGGCACGCGTTCGGCTCCATTTCATACGCAGGAGCATGTCCTCGCAGGAGTGGCCGTACGCGTGACGTATCCCTCGCTTCGTCACCCGGTCCGCCGCGCCTCGCGGCTCACCCTCGACGTGACGGATGACTCATCACGCCGATGAGGACGGCGAGCGGCTGACCTGGAGCTGACGCACAGCACGACGAAGCCTCCCGCCCATCGGGCGGGAGGCTCCTTTCACTGTGCGGGGATCAGCCGGTGTACGGCTTCGCCGAAAGGATCTTCACCGTCGCGGTCTTGCCGTTCGGCAGCTCGTAGTCCGCGGTCTCGCCCATCTTCTTGCCGTTCACGCCCATGCCGAGCGGGGACTGCGGGGAATACGTCTCGATGTCGCCGCTCGCGTACTCACGGGAGGCCAGGAGGAAGGTCATCGTGTCGTCGTCATCGCCGTCGAAGGCGAGCGTCACGACCATGCCGGGCTCGACCACGCCGTCGTCCGCCGGCGGCTCGCCGACCTTCGCGTGTTCCAGGAGCTGGGTCAGCTGGCGCACCCGGAGCTCCATCTTGCCCTGCTCCTCCTTGGCCGCGTGGTACCCGCCGTTCTCACGCAGGTCCCCCTCCTCACGGGCCGCCGCGATCTTTACGGCGATCTCCGTGCGCGCGGGACCAGACAGGTGCTCCAGCTCGGCCTTCAGCTGGTTGTACGCCTCCTGCGTGAGCCAGGTGACGTTTTCGCTGGTCTGGGTCACAGGGTGCTCCTCGTCGGTACTGGGAATACAAAGCATCGCCCTACCCCGAAGCATGCGCTTCCACGGGTGGGCGAAACCACGAGCCTAACAATTCCCCAGGAAAAGGGGGAGAAGGTAACCGACCGCGAGTATCGAACCGCAGGTCAGCGCCGCCAATAGCGGGTCAGAAGGTGCGTGCGGCGGTCAATGCGACGCCCCGCCGTCGTCCGTGCAGCCCAGCAGCTCGACGCTGGTCGCCCTGGACGTCGTACGCAGGGAGAGGACGCGGTCGATCCGGCTGGTGTCCTCGTCGAAGCGGAAGTCCTTGCGGGCGACGTCGGTGCCGTCCTCGCGCTGCGAGCGGATCGTGCAGTAGCCCTTGGCGTCCCGGTCCTTGCGGACCTCCAGGTGCACCTCGACCCGGTCGTCCGAGACGACCTTGAACTTGATCACCTCGGCACTGACGCCCTGGCCTGCGATGTAGTCGTAACCGATCCAGCCGATCACGCCGAGCAGAGCAATGCCGAGCGCCGAGCCGATGATCTTGAGTTTGCGGTCCGCACGCTGGTCCGCTGAGCGGCCGTAGCGGTTCTCGGAGGGCGCTTCGCGCACCGCGGTCATGATCGTTCCTCCCGTACCGGGGATTGAGGAATTTTCCGCCCCCCGGTTCGGTCACTATAGAAGCCTCCACCCGCCACCCGACCGCCACCCCACACCGACGTCCCTGCGGGACGGCACCCTGATGGCGACCAATCACTGAGGATCGAGTCTTGACTGAGCAGCTTCGACTGATGGCCGTGCACGCCCACCCCGACGACGAGTCGAGCAAGGGCGCGGCCACCATGGCCAAGTACGTGTCCGAGGGGGTGGACGTGCTGGTAGTGACCTGCACGGGCGGTGAGCGCGGCTCCATCCTCAATCCGAAACTCCAGGGCGACGCGTACATCGAGGAGAACATCCACGAGGTCCGCAAGAAGGAGATGGACGAGGCCCGGGAGATCCTGGGCGTGAAGCAGGAGTGGCTCGGCTTCGTCGACTCCGGGCTGCCCGAGGGCGACCCGCTGCCGCCGCTGCCCGAGGGCTGCTTCGCGCTGGAGGACGCGGAGACGGCGGCGGGGCGTCTCGTCGCGAAGATCCGTGCGTTCCGGCCGCAGGTCATCACCACGTACGACGAGAACGGGGGCTACCCGCACCCCGACCACATCATGACCCACACGATCTCGATGATCGCCTTCGAGGGCGCGGCGGACGCCGAGCGGTTCCCCGAGGCGGAGTTCGGCCCGGTCTGGGCGCCGCGGAAGCTCTACTACAACCAGGGCTTCAACAAGCCGCGCACGGTCGCCCTGCACGAGGCGCTGCTGGCCCGTGGAATGGAGTCCCCGTACGCGGACTGGCTGGAGCGCTGGAAGGAGTTCGAGCGCGCCGAACGCACGCTGACCACGCATGTTCCGTGCGCGGACTTCTACGAGATCCGTGACAAGGCGCTCATCGCGCACGCGACGCAGATCGATCCGGAGGGCGGCTGGTTCCGGGTTCCGATGGACATCCAGCGGGAGGTCTGGCCGACCGAGGAGTACGAGCTGGCGAAGTCCCTCGTCGATACCTCCCTCCCCGAGAGCGACCTCTTCGCGGGCATCCGCGACAATGCCTGATATGTACGCGACTCAGGCACTGACGCACCTCGTCCCGCTCGCCGAGGAACTGGACAAGAACAAGGTGACCCCCGGGGTCCTCGGCTTCATTGTTTTCGCCGCGCTCGCCATCGGCGTGTGGCTGCTGATGAAGTCGATGAACCGGCACATGGGGAAGGTCGACTTCGAGGAGGCTCCGGAGGCGCCCGGCGATGCGGCGGCTGTGCCGGCCGCGGCCGGGGCCCCGGGTTCCGCGGGGTCCGCGAAGCGGGAGCAGTGAAGCGGGAGCAGTGAAGCGGGAGCAGTGAAGCAGTGGGGCGGGCGGGGCGGCGCCGGGGGACCGGTGGCCGCTCCGCCCTCGGGTGCCCGGCCTGATCCAAACGTAGGACCCTACGGCCTCGCCGGGATCGGTACGCCCATGATCTCCCGGGCGTGACGGGCCGGGGTCAGGCCCAGGCGCCAGGCCTGCCAGCCGTCCTCCAGGTCCACTCCGCGGTTCAGGACCACCCGGAACGCCTCCGCGCAGTCCTCCAGCCTGCCGTCCCGGGTCGGGTGGCCGGCCGCGATCAGGTCGGCGAGTTCCTGCTGCGCCACCACCGTGCCCACCTCGGTGCCGCCCGGTGACGCGTACGGCAGCAGCGTGCAGCGCAGGAAGCGGGCCCAGTCCGCGCCGCGCGCGTCGCCGTACGAGTCGAACAGCTCGGCCGCCTCACCGCACAGGTCCAGCGCCTGCGGCGCGCGATGGTTGCCCGCGTCGATCAGGGCCAGCTCCAGACACGTCCACGCCTCCCCGTGGGCGACCCCGATGCGCCGGAAGTCGGCCCGCGCGTCCACCAGGAGCTGGCGGGCGAAACCGGAGTTGCGCAGGTTGCCCGTCTGCGCGGCCCGCTGGTCGCGGGTGACCCGGCCCGAGTGGTGCCGGGCGCACGCAAGCCCGTACACGTCCCGCATCCGGGAGAACATCGTGCGGGACCGCTCCAGCTGCCGTACCGCCTGATCGGTGTCGCCGGTCTCCTCCAGGGCCTGGCCCAGGTAGTAGAGCGTCCACGCCTCGCCCCGCGCGTCCTCGTTGTCGCGGTGCCGGGACAGCGCCGCGTTCAGCTGCTCGACCGCGGGTGCCGGATCGCCGTCCAGCAGCCTGGCACGGGCCAGCTGGGTCAGCGCCCAGGCCTCGCCGCGCTCGTCGCGGGTGCGCCCGTACAGATCCAGGGCCGTACGCAGCGCGAGCTCGGCCCGCTCCACATCGCCCATCCGCAGCAGCACCTGACCCAGCTGGAACTGCGTCCAGGCCTCCCCGTGCAGCGACTCGCCCTCGCGGTGCAGGACCAGTGCCGTGTCCAGGAGCGCCAGCGCCTCGGCCGGGTGCGCCCGGTCGCGCTCCACCGCGGCCAGCGCGTGCAGCGACCAGGCCCGGTCCTCGGCCTGGTCCTCGGAGGTCTGCAGTTCGAGCGCCTCCCGCAGCCGCGCCGCCGCCTCCGTCAGATTGCCCTGGTGGTGCAGGGTGATGCCGAGCGAACAGAGCGCCAGCGCCGTACCCGAGTCGTTCTGCGCCTCGCGGTACAGGCCGACGACGGAGGACAGCGTGGTGCGGGCCTTGTCCAGCTCGCCGAGCTGGCGGGCCGCGATCCCGGTACGCCACTGCACCGACCGCTCCAGCAGCCCCTGGTCGACCGCCTGCGTCAGCTCGCTGATCTCGCCCAGCCGGTAGAGGTCGCCGCGCAGCAGGCAGTAGTCGCACAGCGCGCCCAGCAGATCGAGCACCGCCGACTGGTCGACGCCCTCGGCGTGCCGCAGCGCGGACGTGATGAAGCTCGACTCCTCGTCCAGCCAGCGCAGCGCCGCGTCCAGGGAGGTGAAGCCGTGCGAGCCGAACTGCCCGGCCCGGGTGGACATCTTGCCGTCCACCATCCGGATCACCGCACCGGCCAGCTCCGCGTAGTTGACGATCAGCCGCTCCTGCGCGGCCGTGCGCTCGGCCGGCTCCTCCTCGTCGAGCAGCCGGGCCAGGGCGAAGCCCCGTACGAGGTCGTGCAGCCGGTAGCGCGAACCGCGTACGTGGTCCAGCAGGCCCGCCCCGGACAGGTCGGTCAGCAGCCGCCCGGCCTCCTGCTCGTCGGCCGACAGCAGCGCGGCGGCCGCCGCGGCGCCCAGACTGGCCCGCCCGGCCAGCGCGAGCCGGCGCAGCAGCCGCCGGGCCTGCTCGGACTGGTCGGTGTAGCGCAGCCACAGCGCCCGCTCGACCGGTGGCACCGGGCCGTACGCGGCGAGATCGGCGGCCAGCGCGCCGGGGGTACGCGCCCCGAGCGAGGAACCCGCGATCCGCAGGGCCAGCGGCAGCCCGCCGCACAGTTCGGTGATCGCCTCGCTCGACGGGTAGTCGTACAGGCCCTGCCCCTCCTCCGGGGAGGCCTCGCGCAGCAGCTCCTCCGCGCCGGCCGGGTCCAGCGCCCCGACCTCCAGCTGATGCACCCATGCCGGGAGGGATCCGGGCAGGTCGAGCGGCTCGCGGGCGGTGACCAGGACGAGGCTGTCGGAGCGCTCCGGGATCAGCGTGCGGACCTGCTCCACGTCACTGGCGTCGTCGAGGACGATCGTCACCGGCGTCCCGGTCAGGTGCTGGTGGTACAGCTCGCTGAGCCGGCGCACCTGCTGCTCGGCGGAGGACCCGGCCGACCGGCCGGCGGAGCCCCCGTCCCGGAACAGCAGCTGCTCGCGGGGCGCCCCCAGCCGGTTGAGCAGATGGAGCAGCGCGTCACGGGTCGGCAGCGGCGGCTCGCCGTCCGCGCCGCCGCGCAGGTCCACCACGCACGCGCCCCGGAACTGGTCCTTCAGATCGTGCGCCGCCCGCACCGCGAGGGTGGTGCGCCCGGCGCCCGGCGGGCCGTGCAGCACGACCACGGTCGGCTTCGTCTCCGTCGACGCGCGTGCCGCGTGCACCCACTGGGCGATCCGCGCCAGCTCGGCCCGGCGCCCCGCGAACCGGGCCTCGGCCGAGGGGAGATGGCCGAACGACTGCTCAAGGAGCGAGCGCATCCGCGCTGCCGCGCTGCGGTCCCCGCCGCGCAGGGCCGGGGCCTTGCGGGCCTGTACGGCGGCGGCCTTCTTCGCCGGGGTACGGGACGAGGCGGTCAGCATCCGCTGCTGGTCGAGGAACGGCCGGATGCCCCGTACCTCCAGTGCCGTCAGCCACTGGAGCCGCAACTGCTCGGTACCGCCCGGCTGTCCGAGGGCGCCCGCCCGGCGGGACGCGGCCGGCCAGTGCGAAGCGGTGACCTTGGCGACCGTCGCGGTGGCGCCCGCGACCGCGACGACGGCCCCCGCGCCGAGCGCCAGGCCCGACGCCGTACCGAGCGCCAGATCCGCGCCGAAGG
This sequence comes from Streptomyces sp. NPDC048671, assembly GCF_055587045.1. Lineage (NCBI taxonomy): Bacteria > Bacillati > Actinomycetota > Actinomycetes > Kitasatosporales > Streptomycetaceae > Streptomyces > Streptomyces sp. NPDC048671. The sequence continues at coordinate 176,133 of NZ_JBVJHB010000016.1, forward strand.
CGGCGGTCGCGGCAACTCCGGTGACCAGTAACGGCGTTCCGAGCGTCGCCCGGTTGAGCCGGTCCGCCAGCGGCGTCTGACCGGCCGCCGCCGCGTCGAGCGCCTGGACGTACGAGGCGTACTCCTCGGCCGCACCCGCCGCCATGGTGTCCAGGGCGCCCCGCGCACGCGTCATCAGCACGCCGGAGTCCGTCCGCCCGCCGGTGCGCCGCGCCTCTTCCTCCACGGCCCGCACCAACAGCCTCTCGGCATCAGCCCGGTGGCTGTCCCGCATCCGCATGAGTCCCCCTCGGTTCCCGCCCGTCGGCCGGACCGGCACCCGGCAGCACGGAGTACCAGTCTCCTGCCTCGGGCCGGTGTGCGACAGGGCGTCCGCGAGACTGCGCCGACAAGCGGTACGGGGGAGCGGGAGCAGGGCGCCGGCCGGCGTCGTCAGAGGGCACCCAGGTCGACCGTCACGGAGAAGGGCACGGCGGCCTTGACCGCGCCGGTGAACATCTCGCCGTCCCGGTAGGCCTTGGTGGCGGGGTCGAGGACGTACGTATAGACGATCGGGACGCCGGTGGCGGCCTGTTCGACCCGCCAGCAGAAGGGGATGCCGGCCTTGGCGTACTGTCCCGGCGCTGCCGGTTTCAGCCTACTGTCCCGTGCTGCCGGGGCGCCTGATGCGGAAGAGCGTGACGGGCGCCTCTCTTCTGCCTCTCCTCTGCCTCTTCTCTGATGGCGCACACGTGCGAACCGGCAGAAGCGAGGCGGGGCCGCGCGGGTTTCGGCGGCACGATTGGGCACTGTGAGAGGCTGGGCAGTATGAACCGGCTGGCTGGTGTGACCTCGCCTTATCTGCTGCAGCACGCTGACAATCCGGTCGACTGGTGGCCCTGGGGGCAGGACGCCTTCGAGGAGGCGCGGCGGCGCGATGTCCCCGTTCTGCTGTCGGTCGGCTACTCCGCGTGCCACTGGTGCCATGTGATGGCTCATGAGTCGTTCGAGGACGAGGACGTCGCGGCGTACCTGAACGAGCACTTCGTGCCCGTCAAGGTCGACCGCGAGGAGCGCCCCGATGTCGACGCCGTCTATATGGAGGCCGTGCAGGCGGCGACCGGGCAGGGCGGCTGGCCGATGACCGTCTTCCTCACCGCCGACGCCGAACCCTTCTACTTCGGGACGTACTTCCCGCCCGAGTCCCGCCACGGCCTGCCGTCCTTCCGGCAGGTGCTCGAAGGTGTCGTGGCCGCCTGGACCGACCGGCGCGACGAGGTCGGCGAGGTCGCCGGGCGCATCGTCCGCGATCTGTCGGAGCGCTCACTCGCGCACGGCGGCGAGGGGCTGCCCGCCGAGTCGGAGCTGGCGCAGGCCCTGCTCGGGCTGACCCGTGAGTACGACGAGAAGAACCGCGGCTTCGGCGGCGCCCCCAAGTTCCCGCCGTCGATGACGATCGAGTTCCTGCTGCGCCACCACGCCCGTACCGGCGCGGACGGTGCGCTCCAGATGGCGGCCGACACCTGCGAGGCGATGGCCAGGGGCGGGATGTACGATCAGCTCGGCGGCGGTTTCGCCCGCTACTCGGTGGACCGGGAGTGGGTCGTACCGCACTTCGAGAAGATGCTCTACGACAACGCGCTGCTCTGCCGGGTATACGCCCACCTGTGGCGTTCGACCGGTTCGGAGCTGGCCCGCCGGGTGGCCCTGGAGACCGCCGACTTCATGGTCCGGGAGCTGCGTACGACCGAGGGCGGCTTCGCCTCGGCGCTCGACGCGGACAGTGAGGACGCCCACGGCAGGCACGTCGAGGGCGCGTACTACGTCTGGACGCCGGCGCAGTTGCGCGAGGTGCTGGGCGAGGACGACGCGGTGTTCGCGGCCGAGCACTTCGGGGTGACCGAGGAGGGCACCTTCGAGGAGGGTTCCTCGGTGCTCCGGCTCCCGCCGAAGGGCCCGCTCCACCCGCCGCGGACGGGCCAGGTCGTGGACGACGCGCGGGCCGCCGATGTGCGGGTCCGGCTGCTCGCCGCCCGTGAGCTGCGCAAGCGGCCGGGGCGGGACGACAAGGTGGTCGCCGCGTGGAACGGGCTGGCCATCGCCGCGCTCGCCGAGGTGGGCGCGTACTTCGACCGCCCCGACCTGATCGAGCGCGCCACCGAGGCCGCGGACCTGCTGGTGCGGCTCCACATGGGCCCGGTCGCCCGGCTGGCCCGTACCTCCAGGGACGGCAGGGCCGGTGAGCACGCCGGGGTGCTGGAGGACTACGGCGATGTGGCGGAGGGCTTCCTCGCGCTGGGCGCGGTCACCGGCGAGGGCGTCTGGCTGGAGTTCGCGGGCTTCCTGCTGGACATCGTGCTCCAGCACTTCACCCGCGAGGGCGGTCAGCTGTACGACACCGCGGACGACGCCGAGCAGCTGATCCGCCGCCCGCAGGACCCCACCGACAGCGCCACCCCGGCCGGCTGGACGGCGGCGGCGGGGGCGCTGCTCTCGTACGCCGCGTACACCGGATCGGAGCCCCACCGCACCGCCGCCGAGGGCGCGTTGGGCGTGGTGAAGGCGCTCGGGCCGAAGGCGCCGCGGTTCATCGGCTGGGGGCTCGCGGTGGCCGAGGCGCTGCTCGACGGACCGCGCGAGGTGGCCGTCGCCGGACCGGTCGGCGGTGAGCTGCACCGTACGGCGCTGCTGGGACGGGCGCCCGGCGCGGTGGTCGCGGCGGGGGAGACGGCGGGGTCGGAGTTCCCGCTGCTGGCGGACCGTCCGATGGTGGACGGCGCGCCGACCGCGTACGTGTGCAGGCACTTCGTCTGCGACGCGCCGACGACGGACCCGGCGGTGCTGGCGGACGCACTCGGGGGCGCCGCGTCCTGACCGGCGTCACAGCCGCAGGCCGCCCTCCAGCGTGTCCAGAGCCGCGTCGACCATCTCCACGAGGTCGCCCTCCAGGCCGTGCTCGCCCCAGTACAGCGTCACCTCGCGCAGTGCGCCCAGCACCGCCGCGACGAAGACCCGGATCGGCAGGTCGTCCGGGCTGCGGCCGGCGCGGCCGGCGAGCACCTCGGAGAGGAGCTTCGCCGTGTCCGACATGGTCTCCGTCATCCGCGCCCGGATGGCGGGGACCTCCACCATCAGCCGGGTGCGCTGACGCAGTTCCTCGTCCTCCTCGATGGCGAACGACGACAGCGCCTCCCGCATCATCAACCGCAGGGACTCCAGCGGAGGTTCGTCCAGCGGACGGCTCCGGAGCACGGCCGCCATGAGCGGGTCGTACTCGTCGGTGAGGACGATGTCCTCCTTCGTCGCGAAGTACCGGAACACCGTGCTCGGAGACACCTCGGCCGCCTCCGCGATCTGCTCGATGGTCGTCGCGTCGTACCCCTGCTCGGAGATCAGCCGGTAGGTCGCCTGCCGGATCGCGACCCGGGTCCTGAGCTTCTTGCGCTCGCGCAGCCCCATCGGGGGCTGCGCGCCGGGTGCGGTGGAGGACGGGGTACGGGGGGTGGCGGCCATGGTCGTCATTGTCAGGCATCGACGGGGGTGGCGGCCACGTCGGCCGGTTCGCTCCGCTTCTGCTCGGGGCCGGTCATGAAGGCCCCGACCAGCAGGGCGCTGACCAGTGCGGTGGCGCCGATGACCAGCATGACCAGGCTCATGCCGTGCAGATAGGCGGCGTCGGCGGAGTCCGCGAGCCGCTGCGCACCGAGCCTGGCCGCGACGGCGTGGGCGGCGACGACCGAGTCCCCGGCGGTGTCCGCGGCGGCGGCCGGCACTCCCGTGGTGTCGAGCCGCCCGCTGTAGGCACCGGCGAGCAGGCTGCCCAGCAGGGCGATCCCGAGGGCGCCGCCCGTCTGGCGCACGGTCATCAGCAGCCCCGATCCACTGCCGGCCCGGTCCGGGGGCAGGGCGCCCAGCGCGGCGTCCATGGCCGGGACGACGGCGAAGCCGAAGCCGACCCCTGCGACGGAGAGCCACAGCGCGGTGAAGCCGTAGCCGCTGTCGACCGTCGTGCGGCTGCCGAGCAGCGCTGCGAAGGCGAGTACGACGAGTCCCGCCGACATCGTGGCGCGGGCCCCGAAGCGTGCGTTGAGCGGGCCGCCCGCCCGCGTGGCGAGGATCAGCCCGCCCATCATCGGCAGCATCCGCACCCCGGTGCCGAAGGCGTCGTTGCCCAGCACGGCCTGGAAGTACCCGGGCAGGATGAACATCAGCCCCGCCAGGACGAACATCACGAGCGTCGCCGCGAGCGTGCTGAGCAGGAACGTCCGCTGCCGGAGCAGGGACATGTCGAGCATCGGGCGGGTGGCCCTGCGCTCGCGCAGGACGAGTGCGGTGATCAGGGCCACGCCCGCGGCCAGCACGGCGAGCACCAGCGGGTCGCCCCAGCCGCGGCCCGGCGCCTCGATGACCGCGTAGATCAGGGCGCCGAGGCCGGTCGCGGTGAGCACGGTGGAGACGATGTCGACCCTGGGGGCCGCCGGGTCGCGGGTCTCCGGGAGCAGGAACACGCAGGCGGTGATGCCGATGCCCACCATCGGGATGTTGACCAGGAAGACCGAGCCCCACCAGAAGTGGTCGAGCAGCCAGCCGCCCAGGATCGGGCCGAGCGGCATGCCGAGCGCGGAGGCGGCCGAGACGATGCCGATGGCCTTCATCCGGTCCTTCGGCTCGCCGAACAGCGAGGGCAGTACGGCGAGGGCGAGCGGCATCACGAGGGCACCGCCGACGCCCATCACGCTGCGGGCGGCGATCACGGTCGGCACGTCATCGGCGAGCGTTCCGATGAGCGAGCCGACGAGGAAGACGCCGAGGCCGGTGATGAGCATCCGCCGGCGGCCGAACCGGTCGCCGAGCAGTCCGGCCGGAAGCATCAGCGCGGCGAACACGACGACGTACGCGTCGGCCATCCACTGCTGCTGGCCGGTGGTGGCGCCCAGCTCACCGGCCATGGTCGGGAGCGCCACGTTGAGGATCGTCATGTCGAAGCCGAGGACGAGCATGCTCGCCACCAGCGCGCCCAGGGCCCACCAGCGTCGGTTCACGGTGTTCTCCTTTGAGAGTGTCAGTCAAATGACAGTAACTCTCAAAAGATTGTGAGTGTCAATGTGGGGGTGGGGTGGGTAGGGCGGTGGGCGGGGTGGCGAGTGGGTGCGGCAGGGGATGTGCCCGGACACGCGTCATGGCCGTGACTCGGAAGTCACGGCCATGAGGGGGACGGGGTGAGGGGGTGGCGGGGCTCAGTTCTGGCTGTAGGCCACCAGGGAGATGCCGACGTAGTGCACGACGAACGCCGCCAGGGTCAGGGAGTGGAAGACCTCGTGGAATCCGAACCAGCGCGGTGACGGGTTCGGCCGCTTGATGCCGTAGATGACGCCGCCTGCGCTGTAAAGCAGTCCGCCGACGACCACCAGCACGAGCACCGCGATCCCGCCGGTCCGCATGAAGTCCGGCAGGAAGAAGACCGCCGCCCAGCCCATCGCGATGTAGCAGGGCGTGTAGAGCCAGCGCGGGGCGCCGACCCAGAACACCCGGAAGGCGATGCCCGCGACCGCCGCGCCCCAGACCGCCCACAGGAGTGGCGTCCCGGTGGAGCGGGGCAGCAGGAGCAGGGTCAGCGGGGTGTAGGTGCCCGCGATGATCAGGAAGATGTTGGCGTGGTCGAGCCTGCGCAGCACCGCCTCGCCGCGCGGTCCCCAGGTGCCGCGGTGGTAGACGGCGCTCACGCCGAACAGCAGGCACGCGGTCAGGATGTAGACGCCGCAGGCGATCCGGCCGCGGGTGGTGTCCGTGAGCGCGATGAGCACGATGCCCGCGACGACGACCGCGGGGAACATGCCGGCGTGCAGCCAGCCGCGCATCCGCGGTTTCAGCTCGGCTTCGTGGGTCCCGGCTGGTTCCAGCCCGGCAGGTTCGGGTGCGGCGGCGGCAGCGGCAGTCATTCCCGCATCGTACCTACGCCACCGTAGGTTGCAGATATGAGTGGTGATGCTCACGTGGGCGGCCCTCTGGACATATGGGCGGAACGGCCGGATGATCAAATGAGTGCGGTCGGCACCGGATGAGCGCCAGGGGTAATCCGAAGGGGTAGAAGCATCCGGGTCGCAGCCCCCACGGGGCACCTTCCAGACAGACACCCTCATCAAGGAGCGATCGTGGCGCGCGACATCGCGGCTCCCCTCACTGTCCCCACCAACCACCAGGAGCTCGTCTCCTGGGTCGACGAGATCGCAGCCCTCACCGAACCGGACCGGGTGGTCTGGTGCGACGGCTCCGAGGCCGAGTACGAGCGCCTGTGCGGGGAGCTCGTGGCCAAGGGCACGTTCACCAAACTCGACGCGATCAAGCGCCCGAACTCCTACTACGCCGCCTCCGACCCGAGCGATGTCGCGCGGGTCGAGACCCGTACGTTCATCTGCTCCGAGAAGGAGGAGGACGCCGGTCCGACGAACCACTGGAAGGACCCCGCCGAGATGCGGGAGATCTTCGTGGGGGACAAGGGCGTCTTCCGCGGCTCCATGCGCGGCCGCACCATGTACGTCGTGCCCTTCTGCATGGGCCCCGTCGGCTCGCCGCTCTCCGCGATCGGTGTGGAGATCACCGACTCCGCGTACGTCGCCGTCTCGATGCGCACCATGACGCGCATGGGGCAGCTCGTCCTCGACGAGCTGGGCACCGACGGATTCTTCGTCAAGGCCGTCCACACCCTGGGCGCCCCCCTGGCGGAGGGCCAGGAGGACGTCCCGTGGCCCTGCAACTCCACCAAGTACATCTCGCACTTCCCCGAGGACCGCGAGATCTGGTCCTACGGCTCCGGCTACGGCGGCAACGCCCTGCTCGGCAAGAAGTGCTACGCGCTGCGCATCGCCTCCGTCATGGCGCGCGACGAGGGCTGGCTCGCCGAGCACATGCTGATCCTCAAGCTCACCCCGCCGCGCGGTGAGTCGAAGTACGTCGCGGCGGCGTTCCCGAGCGCCTGCGGCAAGACGAACCTCGCCATGCTGGAGCCCACGATCTCCGGCTGGACCGTCGAGACCATCGGCGACGACATCGCCTGGATGCGGTTCGGCGAGGACGGCCGGCTCTACGCGATCAACCCCGAGGCCGGCTTCTTCGGCGTCGCACCCGGCACCGGCGAGCACACCAACGCCAACGCCATGAAGACCATGTGGGGCAACTCCGTCTTCACCAACGTCGCCCTCACCGACGACGGCGACGTCTGGTGGGAGGGCATGACCGAGGAGCTGCCCGAGCACCTCACGGACTGGAAGGGCAACGACTGGACCCCCGAGTCCGGTACGCCCGCCGCCCACCCCAACGCCCGGTTCACCGTCCCGGCCGGGCAGTGCCCGATCATCGCGCCCGAGTGGGAGGACCCCAGGGGCGTGCCGATCTCGGCCATCCTCTTCGGCGGACGCCGCGCCTCGGCCGTACCGCTGGTCACCGAGTCCTTCACCTGGCAGCACGGTGTCTTCCTCGGAGCCAACGTCGCCTCCGAGAAGACCGCCGCCGCCGAGGGCAAGGTCGGGGAGCTGCGCCGCGACCCGTTCGCCATGCTGCCGTTCTGCGGCTACAACATGGGCGACTACATGAAGCACTGGATCAAGGTCGGCGCGGACAAGCCGGACCAGTCGAAGCTTCCGAAGATCTACTACGTGAACTGGTTCCGCAAGAACGAGGCGGGCAAGTTCGTCTGGCCCGGCTTCGGCGAGAACAGCCGCGTCCTGAAGTGGATCGTGGAGCGCCTGGAGGGCAAGGCCGAGGGCGTCGAGACCCCGATCGGCATCCTGCCGGCCAAGGGCTCGATCGACACCGAGGGCCTGGACCTCTCCGAGTCGGACCTGGACTTCCTGCTCAAGGTCGACAAGGAGGTCTGGCGCGAGGAGGCGGCGCTGGTCCCCGAGCACCTCAACACCTTCGGTGACCACGCGCCGAAGGAACTGTGGGACGAGTACCGCGCCCTGGTCCAGCGGCTGGGCTGATCCTCACGCCGCAGGCGCCGGGCCGCCGCGCCGGCGGTGGCCGCGGCACGGCCGCGGGTAGGTGGCACCCGGTCCACGCGCCTCTACGGCCCGTGGACCGGGGCCGTCAGAGGGCGCCGATCAGGTGCGACGGGGTCGCGGGGGAGTCGGCGGCGGAGGCAGCGGCCGGGGCCGCTGCGGCGTGGGCGTCCATGCGCTCGGCCGAGAGGATCGCGACGGCCGTGTCGGCGCGGGACGCGGCCACCACCAGCGCGCGGCCCGCGAGGGCGTGGGCGCGGCGGTGCAGGGCGGGGGCGGGGGCTTCGGTCAGACCGGCGTGCCGGGTGGGCGGCGTACCGCGCAACCGTGCGACCTGTTCGGCGATGTGGTCGCCCGCCTCGCCGAGTCCCAGTTCGTCGGTGACCGCGAGCAGTGCGGCCAGATGTCCGGCGAGCTGGATGTCCAGCTCTTCCTCACGGGTGCGGCGCGGGAAGTCGTCGGCATGGTCGGCCGGTGTGTGGACCGATTTGGTGCGGATCGGTTCGTACATGGATGGCCTCCTGGTGATGCTGTGGATCCATCCTAGCTTGGATTCAGTCTAAAGTTGTCCAGATTCGCGGCCAGGCGATGGGGGCCATCGCAGGGACCGGGTTTACACCTGGCCGTACCCGTCCAGGAAGCGGGCGATCCGGTCGATCGCATCCGTCAGATCCTCGGTCGTGGGAAGCGTCACGACCCGGAAGTGATCGGGCTCCGGCCAGTTGAACCCCGTCCCCTGCACCACCATGATCTTCTCGGCCCGCAGCAGGTCGAGGACCATCTGCCGGTCGTCCTTGATCTTGTAGACCTTGGGGTCGAGCCGCGGGAAGAGGTACAGCGCCCCCTTCGGCTTCACACAGGTCACGCCCGGGATCCGCGTCAGCAGGTCGTACGCCACGTCCCGCTGCTCCAGGATGCGGCCGCCCGGCAGCACCAGTTCGTTGATCGACTGCCGCCCGCCGAGCGCGGTGGCCACGGCGTGCTGCGAGGGCATGTTGGCGCACAGCCGCATGTTGGCCAGGATCGTCAGCCCCTCGATGTACGAGGAGGCGTGCGCCTTCGGCCCGCAGACCGCCATCCAGCCGGAGCGGAACCCGGCCACCCGGTAGTTCTTGGAGAGCCCGTTGAAGGTGAGGACCATCAGATCGGGCGCGATGGCGGCGGTCGGGGTGTGGGTCGCCCCGTCGTACAGGATCCGGTCGTAGATCTCGTCGGAGCAGACGACCAGGTTGTGGCGCCGGGCGATCTCCGTCAGCCCGCGCAGCATCTCGTCGTCGTACACCGCACCCGTCGGATTGTTCGGGTTGATGATCACGATGGCCTTGGTGCGGTCGGTGATCCTCCGCTCGATGTCGGCGAGGTCCGGCATCCAGTCGGCCTGCTCGTCGCAGCGGTAGTGCACGGCCGTCCCGCCGGCCAGCGAGACCGACGCGGTCCACAGCGGATAGTCCGGAGCCGGTACGAGCACCTCGTCCCCGTCGTCGAGCAGCGCCTGCATCGACATCTGGATCAGCTCCGAGACGCCGTTGCCCAGGTAGATGTCCTCGATGTCGAGGTCGATCCCCTTGGTCTGGTAGTGCTGCATCACCGCCCGCCGCGCGGACAGCAGCCCCTTCGCGTCGCCGTAGCCGTGCGCCCCGGAGAGGTTGCGCAGGATGTCCTCGAGGATCTCCGGCGGGCACTCGAAACCGAACGCGGCGGGGTTGCCGGTGTTCAGCTTGAGGATGCGATGGCCCGCTGCCTCCAGCCGCATGGCCTCCTCAAGCACGGGGCCCCGGATTTCGTAACAGACGTTGGCGAGCTTCGTGGACTGGATGACCTGCATGTCTGCGAGCTTACGACTGTGTTTCGCGGGGTGCCCGGCCTTTCCCCGCAGGTTGACCCACCCGGGTAGCCCGGCCCGCCCGCCCCGGCTTCCATCCCATGCGCCCACCGCCCGCGCACCGTGGGAACCCTGGGCGCGGACGGGGGCCGGGCTTGGAAAGGGGTGGGGGCGGGACGTGACGGACCAGCACGGGTGAGATGCGCCACGGGGCGCCGGGGCGGACCGTCACTCCGGCAGCCGGGTCCCCTCCGGCAGCCGGATCGCGAAGGCGTCCGCGAGGACCCGCTCCACCTCGGCCGCGTCCGTCAGCTCCCGCTCCTCGCGCCCGCCGCCGTTCGACGTCACCACGAGGGTGCGGCCGGTGAGCGCCAGATGGGCGTCCTCGGTGGTGCGCTCGAAGGGGATGCCCAGCGCGTGCGCACGGTGCACCGAGCGCAGCACGGCCGCGGTGGGCCGGCGCTCCCCGCTCCAGCCGATGCGGGCGAGATAGGCGTCGAGGTCGAGCATGTCCTACTCGCCCTTGTCCTCGGCGAGCGTGTGAGCGACCAGGGCGTTGGCATGGCCGTGCCCCATCGCGTGCTCGGACTTGAGCCACGCCACGATCTCCATGTGCTTGGTCAGCGGCGAGGCGCGGATGAGGTCCTTCCACTCCGCGACCGGGCGGCCGTACTTCTGCTCGATCGACGGGAAGTAGGAGGCGGGTCCCTTCACTGCATCAGTCATGACGGAAGTCTGGCAGGCAGGTCTGACAGTCACCCGGCGAAAGCCCGGCGAATGCCTGGGGAAAGCTCGGGAAAGCCGACAGCCGCGTGGCCCCCGCCGCGGTGCCGTACGCGGGCGCTGTCCCCCGTGCGAGCTACGCGCAGGTGTCCACCGTGCGGTGACGATTCCGGGCCCCCCGATCCGTAGCGTTCGAGCGAAGCCGCGGCGAGGGGTCCGCCGGCCCGGAAAGGGAGTTCTGATGAGAGTCGTCTGGCAGCTTTTGGCCGTCGTCGCCGCCTGGATGATCGGTGGCCGTTGCGTCGCCGCGGTGGACGGGAACCCGTGGCTCACGCTCGTTGTCGGCCTCCTGGCGGTCGTGCTCGCGGTGGGTACGTACAAGTGGGTGGTGGGGCGGACCGAGCGCCGCGCGGTCACGGAGCTGTCCGCAGAGGGTGCCGGGCCGGCGACCGGCCGTGGCGTGCTGATCGGTGTCGCCCTGTTCGCGGCCGTCATCACCAACCTGGCCTTCGCCGGTGACTACGAGGTCAACGGCCTGGGCTCGGTCACCGGCGCGGTGGGGCTGTTCGGCTTCATGGCGGCCGCCGCCGTGACGGAGGAACTGGTGTTCCGAGGCGTCCTGTTCCGGCTCGTCGAGGAGTGGGGCGGCACCTGGCTCTCGCTGGTGCTGACCGGCGCGCTGTTCGGTCTGATGCATCTGCTCAACCCGAACGCCAGCCTGTGGGGCGCCGTCGCCATCGCCATCGAGGCCGGCGGCATGCTGGCCGCGGCGTATGCCGCGACCCGCAAGCTGTGGCTGCCCATGGGCCTGCACTTCGGCTGGAACTTCGCCGCGTCCGGCATCTTCAGTACGGAGGTCTCGGGCAACGACACCCCGAAGGGGATACTCGACTCCACCACCTCGGGCTCGAAGTGGATCACCGGCGGTGACTTCGGCCCCGAGGGGAGCGTGTACTCCGTGCTGTTCGGTGTGCTGCTGACGATCGCGTTCATGTGGCTGGCCCACCGGCGCGGCAACCTGGTGCCCCGGCGCAGCCGGCGTGTTGTCGAGGCCGCTGCCGACGCCACTACAGTCTCCCGGTGACCAGTCTCCGTAAGTTCCCCGAGCTGTGGCACCGGTTGGACGTCACGGTCCGCGATCTCCCCCTCGGGCTGCTCTTCTTCGGCGCGTCGTTCATGCCGGCCTTTCACAACCGCGGGACGGAGATCGGCGGCCTGCCGGGGCGTTCCTTCGACGCGCTGGCCGTCCTCGCCATCGCCCTCCAGAGCCTCCCGCTCGCCGTGCGGCGGCGGCTGCCGATGGTCTGCCTCGCGCTGGTGCCGCTCGGCTTCGCCCTGGACCAACTCCGCGGCTACCACCTGCTTGCGGGCACCGTGTTGCCCATCGCCCTGCTGAGCGCGGGGTCCCATCTGGAACGGCACCGGCGCCCCGTCGTGCTCGTGCTCTCCGGGGCGTACGTGGCACTGGCGGTCGCGCTCGCCCGGATCGGGCCCGGCGAGAGCGTGGCCGACTACGTGGCGTTCTACCTGGCTCTCGCCCTCGCCTGGGGAGCCGGCTCGTGGCTGCGCTACACCCGCACCCTGGAGGCCGAACGCCGCCGCCGCGTCGCCGAGGACACCCGGGTCGCCGAACGCACCCGTATCGCCCGTGAGCTGCACGACGTGGTGACCCATCATGTGACGGCGATGGTCGTGCAGACCGAGGCGGCACGCTATCTGACCGCCGCGCCCGACCGTCTCGACCAGACCCTGACCACGGTCACCGACACCGGCCGGCGGGCCATCACCGATCTGCGTCACCTGCTCGACCTGCTCAACCCCGACCACGGCACCGAGGCCAGGACGCCGACCGTCGGCAGGGTCCTCACCCTCGTGGAGCAGACCCGCCGCGCCGGGCAGCCGGTGGAGTTCACCGAGCAGGGCACCCCGGCCGCATCGACCGGCAGCGCCGACCTCGTGGCCTACCGGGTCGTGCAGGAGGCCCTGACGAACGCCCTCAAGTACGCCCATGGCAGCCGGACTTCGGTCCAGGTGCAGCACAGCGAGAGAGAGATCACGGTGGAGGTCAGCACGGACGGGTCCGGATCGAGGGCGAAGGTCCCCGGCGGCAGCGGGCGGGGCCTGGCCGGTCTCCGTGACCGGGTCGACGTCCTGGGCGGCGACTTCAGCGCGGACCCCCGCGCCGGCGGCGGCTTCGTCGTCCGGGCGCGCATACCCGCCGGGAGCCCCTCGTGACCACGCCGATCCGGGTCCTGATCTGCGACGACCAGATCCTGGTGCGTACCGGTCTCGCCACGATCATCGACGCCCAGCCCGACCTGGAGGTGGTGGGCGAGTGCGGGGACGGGCGGACCGCGGTCGACATGGCGGGCGAACTGAGCCCGGACGTCGTCGTCATGGACATCCGCATGCCGGTGCTCGACGGCATCGAGGCCACCCGGCTGCTGGCCGGCGCCGGGGTGGCGCATCCCGTCAAGGTGCTCGTGGTGACCACGTTCAACCTGGACGAGTACGTCTACGAGGCGCTGCGCGCCGGGGCGAGCGGGTTTCTGCTCAAGGACGCGCCGCCGGCCCAACTGCTGCACGGGATACGAACGGTGGAGACGGGCTCGGCGCTGCTGGACCCCGAGGTGACCCGCCGGCTGGTGGGCAGGTACGCCGCCCGGATCCGGCCCGCCGACGGCGCCCCGAACGACATCCCGCTGACCCCGCGCGAACTGGAGGTGCTCCGCCTCATCGCGGACGGCTTCTCCAACAGCGAGATCGCGGTGACCCTTCTGATCAGCCACGAGACCGTCAAGACCTTCGTGTCACGCATCCTCAGCAAGCTCGGACTCCGTGACCGGGTCCAGGCGGTCGTCTACGCCTACCGCCAGGGCCTGGTGACCTGAGCGGGCCGGGCGTGGTGAGGCGGACGGCCCGAGCGGCCGGAATCCGCCCCTTGTGCGGCTCCCCCCGATACGCCACCATGCGCATGTCAAAACCGGAAGAACTCCGGTCGCAGAGGCCCCACGCGCTCTGCACAGGTCACTAGAGGGGACCCCCACATGAAGAAGCCTCTCGTCGGTGCGCTCTTCGCCGTCCTGCTCCTGGGAGCCGGCACCGCACCCGCGACCGCGGCCACAAGCCACGACGCGGCAGCGCCCGGCACGGTCAAGGCGGCGGCATCATCGAGCCACGCGGCAGTCGGCGCGAAGGCCAGGCCCAAGGCCGTCGGCTTCGCCGGGACCGTGGCGCTCAGCAACTGTTCGGGATCGGTCGTCCGTACGCCCGGCTCCCAGCCGGGCGATCCCGCGCTCGTGCTCTCCAACGGGCACTGCATGGAGTCCGGCTTCCCCGGTCCCGGCGAGGTCGTGCGCGACCAGCCGTCCACCCGCACCTTCACCCTGCTGAACAACGCGGGCAGCGGCGTCGGCACACTGCGGGCGAGCAAGATCGCGTACGGGACGATGACGGACACCGATATATCGGTGTACCAACTCACCTCCACGTACGCCCAGATCGAGAGCAGCTACGGCATCAAGGCGCTGGAGCTCAACACCGCGCACCCGGTGCAGGGCACCGCGATCACGGTGGCGTCCGGGTACTGGAAGCGCACGTACAGCTGCAACGTCGACGGGTTCGTCTACCGCCTCAAGGAGGGGGAGTGGACCTGGAAGGACTCGGTCCGCTACACCTCCGCCTGCCAGACCATCGGCGGCACGTCCGGCTCGCCGGTGATCGACAACGCCACCGGCAAGGTCGTCGCCGTCAACAACACCGGTAACGAGGACGGGCAGGAGTGCACGGACAACAACCCGTGCGAGGTCGATGAGAACGGCCAGGTGACGGTCCGCGAGGGCATCAACTACGCCCAGGAGACCTACGGAATCGTGCCGTGCATCGGGGCCGGCAACGTGTTCGACCTGGACGCGGCCGGGTGCGAACTGCCCAAGCCGTAACGGCGGGAGCACAGCCGGGCGGGGCGGGAGAGAACTCCCGCCCCGCCCGCATGCCCGCCCCGCCCGCAGTCCGCCCCGCCCCCTCAGATCCGGCGCCACCGGGCGTTCGCGCAGGAGAAGAGGCCGAAGGCCGCCAGCCCCACCGCGATCAGAGCCAGCAGCCATGGGCCGGCCGGCGTCGTGGTGAAGGACCGCAGCGTGTCGTCCATGCCCTTCGCCTCGCCGGACCGGGCCCGCACCGCGGCGGCCACGGCGAAACCGCCCGCCACCGTGAAGACCAGCCCGCGCGAGACCCCGCCGAAGACGCCGGTGATGTCCACGGCACGTCGTTCGGTGCGTGACATCTCGCCCGTGCGCAGATGCTTGTGGAACTTGCGGAGCGCGGCCCGGCCGGCGATCCACAGGCCCACGCACGCGACGGCCACACCGCCCGCTCCCACCAGCCAGCGGCCGCCCGGCATCTCCAGGACCCTGGCCGTGACGTCCCGCGACCGCGCGTCGCCGGCACCGCTGCCGCTGCCCTTGTCACCCGCCGCGAACATCAGGACCGAGTAGGACACGAAGCCGTAGAAGACGGCGCGCCCGGCCGATGCCAGCCGCTTGGCCGCCTTCTGTCCGTCGCCGCCCGCGGCCCCGAACGCGGCCTCGGACAGCCGCCACAGGGCCATTCCCGCCAGTGCGACACCCAGCACCCACAACAGGACGGACCCGAAGGGCTTCTGCCCGATCTCGGTGAGCGCCCCGCCCCGGTCCGCCGTCTTTCCGCCACCGCCACCGTCACCGCCGGTGGCGCTGAACGCTATGCGCAGCGCCAGGACGCCGATCAGGAAGTAGATCACCCCACGGGCCACGAATCCCGCACGGCCGCCCGCCTCGACCGCTGAACCATTTCCTGCGCGTCTTGCCTTTCCGTGTCCTTTTCGGGCTGTCGCAGAAATATTCATGCGCTCCCGGGTGCCCCGGAAAACGGAGGGGAAACATTTTCGCCCGGGTCCGGAAAGAGTTCTTATTCAGAGGTGTGGATCGGCGGAGTCCGGGAACTCGAATTTCTGGAGGTTGATAAAAATGGTTCCCCTGATAGTCGTTCTTCTGCTCGTCCTGGTGCTGTTCGGTGCCGGTTTCGCGCTCAATCTGCTCTGGTGGATAGCGGGCATCGTGCTCGTCGTCTGGCTGCTCGGTTTTCTCATGCGTTCGGGTTCCGGAGCCAGTCGCGGCCGGTGGTACCGCTGGTGAACCGAGGGGGTCAGGGCGTGTCCGTACGCCCTGACCCCCGGTTACGCAGGACCGCAGCCCCGATGCCGTCCAGCAGCACGTCCAGGCCCGCGGCGAACGTCTCGCGCGCCTCCCGCTCCGGATACGGGACCGTGTCGTCCCCGGCCGGCTCCGGGGGCGCCGACTCCCGCTCCATCCGGCTCAACTCCGGGTAGCGGTCCGCGAAATCCGGGACCAGCTCGACGAGCGCCGCCGAGCGGGCGTACCACCACTCCTCGTCCGGCCGCCCCGTCGCCGACGCCGCCTCGCGTGCGTCGGCGACGGTCTGCGCGGCGCCCCGTACGAAGTGGAACAGGGTCCCGACCAGGCGCCTGAGGACCCCGGCGTCGAGCCCCGTGCCGTAGAGGCGGCGCACGAGTGTGTCCAGGGCGGCGTACTCGTGCGGGCCGAGCACCGGACGGGCCCGGGAGACCTGGAGCACCCAGGGGTGGCGCAGGTAGAACGCGAGCGTGTCCCGCGCCCAATGCGTCAGATCCGTACGCCAGTCGGCGGCTCCGGAGCGGGCGCCGGGGAGTTCCGCGTGCACCGCGTCGTACATCAGGTCCAGCAGTTCGCTCTTGCCGGGAACATGGGTGTAGAGCGCCATCGCCGTGCGCCCGAGCCGCTCGCCCACCGCCCGCATCGAGAGCGCGGCCATGCCGTCCTCGTCGGCCACGGCGACCGCGGCGGCCACGATCGCGTCGACCGTCAGTCCGGGCCTGGGGCCGGGACCGGGGGTGCGGCCCGGCTCCTCCGGTACGGCCGAGCGCCACAGCAGGGACATCGACCGTCGGGCATCGCCCTGCCCGGCATAGACCACCACTTGCGACTCCTTACGCCATAAAGTAACTTCGGTCCGGCAACTCCTTATGGCGTAAAGTATCAAACCCCGGTGAGAGGGTGGTGTCGCGGTGGTGGTGCGGACCTTGGCTGTGTCGTACGTGCGGGTCGCGGATGTCGAGCGGATCAGCCCGCGGATGCTGCGGATCGCCTTCTCCGGGGACGCGCTGGCGTCGCTCATGGAGGACCGGCCCGACCAGCAGATGAAGCTCTGCTTCCCGAGGCAGGGGCAGCGCGTGCCCCGGCTGCCGGAACCGGACGCCGAGGACACCTACGGAATGCGCTGGTACGAGGCCTGCCTCGCGATCCCCGAACCGGAGCGGCCGATCATGCGGAGCTTCACCGTCCGCGCGTACGACCCCGGCTCCGGGCTCATGGCCGTCGACTTCGTGCTCCACGGCGACGGAGGGCCCGCCACCCGCTGGGCCCGCGCCGCCGGGCCCGGGGACGTGGCCGGCATGGTCGGCCCGTCCTCGGCGTACGCGCGGCCGCTGCCCGAGGCCGGGCACCTGCTGCTGGCCGGCGACGAGTCGGCGCTCCCGGCGATCGGGACGATCCTCGAATCGCTGCCGGCCGGCGCGCGGGCGACGGTCTGCGCCGAGGTCGCCGACGCCGCGGAGGAGCAGCGGTTCGACACCGCGGCCGCACTCACCGTGCGCTGGGTGCACCGGGACCGGGGCGAATCGCTGCTGGACGCCGTCCGGTCGGCCGCGCTGCCCGGGGAGAGCGCGGCCGCCTGGCTCGCGGGCGAGGCCGGCACGGTCCGTGCGCTGCGCCGCCACCTCGTCGAGGAACGCGGACTGCCCAGGTCCGCCGTCGAGTTCAGCGGCTACTGGCGGCGGGCGCTCACCCAGGACGACGCGCCCACCGAGGAGGACCTGGCGTGGGCACGGGAGCGGGCGGCCGGGGGCTGAGCGTAGGCCGGGTGCCCTCTGAGGGGAGCGGCCGCTACCGGCGGGGCGCGGAGCGCACCGACCGGCCGGCCAGGACCTGGGTCCGCCTGCCGTCCTCGATGACGAAGCGGCCGTCGATCAGTACGTGCGGGATGCCGAACGGCAGGGTGCGCGGCGCGTCGAACGTCGAGCCCGCGGCCACCGTCGACGGGTCGAAGAGCACCAGGTCGGCGCGGTACCCCTCACGCACCTGACCGCGGTCGGCCAGCCGCAGCCGGGCCGCCGGGCGGGACGTGAGGTGGGCGACGCACTCCTCCAGCGAGAGGATGCCAAGCTCCCGCGTGTACCGGCCGAGATACTGCGGGAAGGTGCCGTACGCGCGCGGATGCGGCTTGTCGCCCTGGAGGATGCCGTCGCTGCCGCCGGTGTGGACGCGGTGGCGCATGATCTGCCGGACGTTCTCCTCGTGGCCCACGTGCTGGAGGATCGTCGTGCCCAACCGGTCGTCGAGGAGCAGCCGCCGCGCGGTCACCCAGGGCTCCTCGCCGCGCAGCCGCGCGGACTCGGCCACCGTACGGCCGACGTACGCGTCGAGGCCGGGCACGCTCACGCCGGAGATCTCGATGGTGTCCCACTCCATCGGCACGCCGTGGCAGCCGTCCGCCCCGACGACCTCCATGTCGTGGCGGATCCTCGCGGCCGTCGGGTCGTCGGCGAGGCGGGACAGGATCGACTCCGGTCCGCCCTCGCTGGCCCAGCTCGGCAGCATGGCGACCAGCGTCGTGCAGCCCGGGGTGTACGGGTAGGTGTCGAGGGAGATGTCGGCGCCCGCGTCCAGGGCCCGGTCGAGGAGGCCGAGCAGTTCCGGCGCCTTCCCCTCGTTCACCCCGAAGTTCATGGTGGCGTGCGCGAGATGGAGGGCGCAGCCGGCGGTGCGGGTGAGCCGCACCATCTCCTCGTACGCGGCCAGTGCGCCCGCCCCGTAGGAGCGGTGGTGCGGGCAGTAGTAGCCGCCGTGCTCGGCCACCACCCGGCAGAGTTCGGTGAGTTCGGCGTCGTCCGCGTACATGCCCGGGGTGTAGGTGAGCCCGGAGGACATGCCGACGGCGCCCTCGGCCATGGAGCGGGCGACGAGTTCCTTCATCCGGGTCAGCTCGGCGTCGGTGGCGGGCCGGTCGTCCCAGCCGACCGCGTACATCCGGACGGTGCCCTGCGGGATCAGATAGGCGGCGTTGACGGCGATGCCCTGGCCGCCGAAGTTGCGGTCGAGCCGGTCCAGGTACTCGCCGACGGTGCGCCAGTCGAAGTCGATGTCGCTCCCGTCACCGTTCCAGCCGGTGATGGACCGGCGGACCTCGGCCAGGGTGCGGTCGTCGACGGGGGCGTACGACAGCCCGTCCTGGCCGAGGACTTCGAGGGTGACGCCCTGCGCGGCCTTCGCGCTGTGGTCGGGGTCGCGGAGCAGGGCGAGGTCGCTGTGGGCGTGCATGTCGACGAAGCCGGGGGAGAGGGCGAGACCGTCGGCGTCGAGCGTGCGGGCGGCGGAGGGGCGCGGGCCCGGGGCGTGCTCCGGGTGGATCTCCGCGATGCGGCCGTCGCGGACGGCGACGTCGGCGCGGTAGGAGGGGGTGGCGGTGCCGTCGATGACGCGGGCGTCGCGGATGACGAGGTCCATGGGGGGGTGCCTTTCGGGACGGGTGTGCGGGGGCGCTGCCCCCCCACACCCGCTCCTCAATCGCCGGAGGGGCTGGGGTGCGGGATCAGAAGAACGTGCGGATGTAGTCCGTGACCGTGCCGTCCGCCTTCACCAGCGGGATGAGCTGCCACTTGTCGAAGCTGGTGCACGGGTGCGAAAGGCCCATCCCGACCCAGTCCCCGATCTCCAGCCCGGTCCCTTCCTCGGTCTCCACCCACGCGTGCTGGTCCGACAGCTTGGTGACCTCGATGCCCGTGGCTTCCCGTACGGAGCCGTCCCGCCCCGACCGCACGACCTGTGCCTCCGGCAGATCGAGGTCGTACGCCGCGTCCCGCTTGCCCGCGTTGAGGAACGCCTGCCCGGGGGCCGGGCGGGAGACGACCTGCGCCCACAGCCGGAAGGCGGGTTGCAGCGCGCCCTCCTCGGGGACCCGGTTGAAGGGCGTCACATCGCGGTAGTGGCCGTCGTCGTGCGAGACGTACGCCCCCGAGCGGAGCAACTTGAGTACGGGGTGCGACAGTTGCGGGATCTCCGCGAACACGTCCGCCACCGCGTCGAACCACGCGCTGCCGCCCGCGCTGATCACGACCGGCTCACCGGCGTCCAGCGCCGCGAACCGTCCCTCCGCGTCGAAGGCCACGGCCAGCGCGACGAGCCGGCGCAGCCAGTCCCGTACCCGCTCGCCGGACGCCTCCGGCACCTCGCCCTCGTAACCGGCCACGCCCACCAGGCGCAGGCTCCCGGCCGAGGCCACCGCGTCGGCGACCGCGGAGCAGTCGGCCTCGGTACGGGCACCGGTGCGGGCGCCCTCGCCCGCGCCGAGCTCCACGACGACGTCGACCGGGCGGGAGGCGCGGGCCGCCCGCAGGGCCTCGTCCATCAGCTCGACGCCGCGCACCGAGTCGACGTAACAGACGAACCGGAAGCCGGGGTCGGCGTCCAGCTCGCCCGCGAGCCACCGCAGCGCGGCGGCGTCGACGAGCTCGTTGGCGAGGAAGATCCGCTGGATCCCGTACGCCCGGTAGACCCGCGCCTGATGGGGCACCGCCGCGGTGATGCCCCACGCGCCGCGCTCCAGCTGGCGGGCGAACAGCTGCGGGGACATCGACGTCTTGCCGTGCGGGGCGAACGCGAGACCGTGGCGCTGCGCGTACGTCTCCAGCAGGGTGAGGTTGTGCTCGACGGACTCGGCCGACAGGGCGAGCACCGGGGTGGTGAACCCGCCGGTGAAGAGGTTGCGCCGCTCGGCGGCCAGCGCACCGACGGTCAGCCCCTCCGCGTCGGGCGGGAGCGCCTTGAACCGGTGGTCGACCCGCTCATCGGCGAGTCCGGCCAGTCCGGCCACGGGACGGTCGGCAGCCATGGGTGCCTCCTCGATCGAAGTAGGTCGTGTTCAGTCGTCTGTCAGTCGTCTGCCAGTCGTCGTTCCGCCGTCTGTCAGCCGCCTGTACTGCATTGCGTTGCAACATATGCAACACCCATTGCGTATATCGCTCAGGGTTGTCTAACATCCGAGCCGATGCCCGGTCAATGGTGAGAACCGGTGCCGCCCCAGACCAAGAGGAGCCCCGAGTGTCCGGAACCCCGGCCAGGACCGCCGCCGACGCCGCGACCGCTGATGTCGTGTGCCTCGGCGAGTCCATGGTGACGTTCCTGCCCTCGCAGCCAGGACGCCTCGCCGACGTACCGTCCTTCGGCCGGGGGATCGGGGGCGCCGAGTCCAACGTCGCCTGCGCGCTCGCCAGGGCGGGGCACCGGGCCGCCTGGGTGAGCCGGGTCGGGGCGGACGGCTTCGGCGACCACCTCGTCGACGCGATCTCCGCCTACGGGGTCGACACCTCCGCGGTGCGGCGCGACCCCGCCCGGCCCACCGGCATCTACTTCCGCACGGCGACGGACCGCGCGGCCGACGTCCACGAGGTGGCGTACTACCGGGCCGGATCCGCGGCCTCCGCGATGTCGCCCGCCAACGTCCCCCGCGAGGCCCTGCTCGCCGGCCGGGTCCTGCACCTGTCCGGCATCACGGCCGCGCTCTCCGCCGACTGCCTGGCGCTGCTGCGCGAGCTGACGGCCCCGCGGCCCGGCCGCCCGCTCGTCTCCTTCGACGTCAACCACCGGCCGGGACTGTGGCGGGGCGGCGACGCCACCCCCGACGTCCTGCTGGAGCTCGCCCGCGGCGCGGACCTCGTCTTCGTCGGGGAGGACGAGGCGGAGGAGGCCTGGGGGATCACGGCCGGGGCCGAGGCGATCCGCGAGGCCCTGCCGGAACCGGCGGTGCTCGTCGTGAAGCGGGGCGCGGACGGGGCCACGGTCTTCTCCCGCCCCGAAGCCGGATGCACTGACGTGGTGACCGACGTCCCCGCCCTGCGCGTGGACGTCGTCGCGCCCGTCGGCGCCGGTGACGCCTTCGCGGCCGGATTCCTCTCCGCGACCCTGCGCGGACTGCCCGTCCGCGACCGCGCCCGGCACGGTCACCTGATGGCCGCCGCCGTCCTCACCGTCGCCGGTGACCTCACAGACCCGCCCGCCCGCGACCGGGCCGACCACCTCGCGGCCCTGGACGACGCCGCCTGGGGGAGACTGCGTCTCGGCCCCGGCTGGACGGGGGACGACACGGAGGTACGCAGTACATGAGTCAGACAGTCGACCGGGCGCTGAGCATCCTGCCGCTGCTCGCGCAGGGACCCGCCGACCTCGGACAGGTGGCCGAGCGGCTCGGCGTCCACAAGTCCACCGCGCTGCGGCTGCTCCGTACGCTCCACGAGCACGGACTGGTCTACCGCCAGCAGGACCAGCGCTACCGCCTCGGCGCGCGGCTCTTCGCGCTCGCCCAGGAGGCCGTCGAGAACCTCGACGTCCGGGAGATCGCCCACCCGCACCTCGCCGAACTCAACGGGAACTGCGGACACACCATCCATCTCGCGGTGTACGAGGAGAACGAGGTCCTCTACATCGACAAGGTCGAGAGCCGCTACCCGGTACGGATGTACTCCCGGATCGGCAAACCCGTCGCGATCACCGTCGCCGCCGTGGCCAAGCTGCTGCTCGCCGACCTGACCGAGCCGGAACGGCGCGCCGTCGCCGAGAAGCTCGACTACCCCATGTACACGTCCCGTTCGACCCCCGGCGCCGGTGCGTTCCTCAAGGAACTCGCCGCCGTACGCGAACAGGGCTGGGCCACCGACCTCGGCGGCCACGAGGAGTCCATCAACTGCGTCGGCGCCCCCATCCGCGGCGCCGACGGGCGCGTCGTCGCCGCCATGTCGGTCTCCGCGCCGAACGTGGTCGTCACGGCGGAGGAACTCCTCACCCTGCTCCCGCTGGTCCGGCGCACCGCCGACACCATCAGCCGGGAGTACTCCGGCACCACCCGACCCAAGAGAGCCTGATCAGCGATGACCGACAAGACCGCACTCACCCCGAGCACCCACACCACCCCGCCCGCGAAGTTCTCGCACGGAGTGAAGAAGGGGAACATCCTCCAGGTCGCCGGCCAGGTCGGCTTCCTGCCCGCCGCGGAGGGCCAGGCACCGACCCCCGCCGGTCCCACCCTGCGCGAGCAGACCCTCCAGACCTTCGCCAACGTCAAGGCGATCCTGGAGGAGGGCGGCGCGAGCTGGGACGACGTGATGATGATGCGCGTCTACCTCACCGACGTCGACCACTTCGCCGAGATGAACGAGATCTACAACACCTACTTCGGCGAGCAGAACCTCAAGGCCGCCCCCGCCGCCCGTACGACGGTCTACGTCGGACTGCCCAAGGGCCTGCTCATCGAGATCGACGCCCTCGCGGTCCTCGGCTGACACCGGCCCTAGCCGCCCCCCCCGCACCCTGCACCACGGCACGGCGCCCCGCCCCACCGGGGCGCCGTGTCGCGCTCCCCCCATGCCCGAAGCCCATGCCCGAAGCCCCATGGCCGACAACGGAGTTACCCATGCTGCTCGCCGCGAGCCCCCCACCGGTAGGGACACCACCCCACACCGGTGGACTCCTCCTCCTGATAGACGGCACGGCCGGTCTGCTGACCGTCGCCGTACTCGGAATCGCCCTCCTCCTCTTCCTGATCATCAAGATCAGGCTGCAGCCGTTCGTCGCGCTGCTCGCCGTCTCCATAGCCGTCGGCCTGGGCGCCGGACTCTCCGTCACGGAGCTGTTCGGCACGGTGCAGAAGTCCGCCGCCGTCTCCGTCATCGAATCCGGCATGGGCGGCATCCTCGGCCATGTCGCGATCATCATCGGCCTCGGCACGATGCTCGGCGCGATCCTCGAAGTCTCCGGCGGAGCCGAGGTGCTGAGCGCCCGGCTGCTGAACCTCTTCGGTGAGAAGCGCGCCCCGCTCGCCATGGGCCTGACCGGTCTGATCTTCGGTATCCCGGTCTTCTTCGACGTCGGCATCTTCGTCCTCGCACCGATCGTGTACGCCGCGGCCAAGGGCTCCGGCAAATCGATCCTGCTGTACGCGATGCCGCTGCTGGCGGGTCTGTCCATGACCCACGCGTTCCTGCCGCCGCACCCCGGCCCGGTCGCCGCCGCCGGCCTCTTCCACGTCTCCCTCGGCTGGGTCATCCTGATGGGCGCCGTCGTCGGCATCCCGTCCGTACTGGCCGCCTGGGGATACGCCGCCTGGATCGGAAAGCGGATCTTCGTCGAGGTCCCGCAGGACATGGTCGAGGCCGCCGCGGAGGCGAAGGCCGCGGTCGTCGCGGAGCAGCGCGCCGCCGGAGTCACCCCGCACGAGGCCCCGGTCGGGCTCGGCACCGTACTCACGATCATCGGCACCCCGCTGGTGCTGATCCTCGCCGCGACGTTCTCCTCCATCGCGCTGGACCCCTCGACGCTCCGCTCGGTCGTCGAGTTCTTCGGTAACCCGTTCGTCGCCCTGACGATCGCGCTGCTGCTCGCGTACTACCTGCTCGGCATCCGGCGCGGCTGGTCCCGCAAGTCCCTGGAGTCGGTGTCGACCTCATCCCTCAAGCCGGTCGGCAACATCCTGCTGGTCGTCGGCGCGGGCGGGATCTTCGGCGCCGTGCTCAAGAGCAGCGGGATCGCGGACGCGCTCGCGGACACGTTCAACGACGTCGGCCTGCCGGTCATCCTGCTGGCCTGGCTGATCTCCGCGGTGCTGCGCATCGCCCAGGGTTCCGCGACGGTCGCCATCGTCACCACCGCGGGCATCGTCGTCCCGCTGGTCGAGGGCCAGGGCATGTCGCAGCCGCATCTGGCGCTGATCATCATGGCGATCTCGGCCGGTTCGATCATCGCCTCGCACGTCAATGACGGCGGCTTCTGGATGGTGTCGAAGTACTTCGGCATCTCGGAGCGCGACACCCTGAAGTCCTGGACGGTGCTGGAGACGGTCCTGTCGGTGGCGGGGTTCGTCGTCGCGGCGCTGCTGAGCCTGGTGATCTAGGGCGGGTTATGGCCTGACACGCAGCAGCGCCGCCGGGGGAGCGGCGGCGCTGCTGGTCATGGACGCTGGTCCTCGGATGCCGGACCGTGGACGGTTACGGCAGGCCGTGCACGTGCGGGCCGACCGCGTTCGACCAGGCGTTGCCCGACTTGGCGTCCCAGTTGGTCGACCAGGTCATCGCGCCGCGCACCCCGGGGTAGGTCTTCGACGGCTTGAAGCTGCCGCAGCCGGTGCCCTTGGCCAGGCAGTCCAGGGCCGCGTTCACGACCGAGGGGGACACGTAACCGCTGCCCGCGCCACTGGTGGAGGCGGGGACGCCGAGGCCGACCTGCGACGGGTCGAGGCCGCCCTCCAGCTGGATGCAGGCCAGTGCGGTGAGGAAGTCCACCGAACCCTGCGAGTAGACCTTGCCGTCGCAGCCGAGCATCGAACCGCTGTTGTAGTACTGCATGTTGACGACGGTCAGGATGTCCTTGATGCCGAGAGCCGTCTTGAAGTACTCACCGGCGGTGGACTGCATGTCGATGGTCTGCGGTGCCATCGTGATGACGAGACCGGAGCCCGCCTTCTGCGACAGCGAGCGCAGCGCCTTCGTCATGTAGGTGGAGTTGACGCCGTTCTCCAGGTCGATGTCGACACCGTTGAAGCCGTACTCCTGGATGAGCGAGTAGACGGAGTTCGCGAAGTTGGTCGCGGACGCGTCGCTGTTGACCGAGACCGAGCCCTTCTCGCCGCCGACCGAGATGATGACGTTCTTCCCGGCCGCCTGCTTCGCCTTGATGTCGGCCTTGAACTGGTCGACCGTGTAGCCGTTCAGGCCCGCCGAGTCCAGGTTGAAGGTGACCGCGCCGGGCGTGGTCGTGGCGTCGGCGAAGGAGACCGCGATGATGTCGTAGTTCGCGGGCACGTCGCTGAGCTTCTGCACGGTCGCGCCGTTGTTGAAGTTCTGCCAGTAGCCGGTGACCGCGTGCTTGGGCACCGAGGTGGACGGGCCACCCGGGTCGGTGCCGCCGCCTACGGCCGTACGGCCGCTGACGGCCGGGGACTTGACGGACTCACCGGCCGCGTTGGTGGCGGTCACCGTGAACTGGTACGCGGTGTTGGCCGCGAGCCCGGTGACGGTCGCCGAGTTGCCGGTGGCGGTGGTCGCCTTCGCGCCGTCCTTGTAGACGGTGTAGCCGGTCGCGCCGGACACCGCGCCCCAGGACAGCGAGACGGAGGACGACGTGGTCGTGCCGACCGCGAGACCGGCCGGGGCGCCGGGGATCGACGGGCCGGGGTCGGTGCCACCGCCGCCGTCGGGGCCGCTGACCGAGAGGTCGTCGACGAAGTAGGCCGCCTGGCCGTACCAGCCGTGCGTGTACACGGTGACCGAGGTGGTGTTCGCCCCGGTCTTGAAGCTGGTCGAGAGCTGGGACCAGCTGCTGGAGTCGGGGGTCCAGGTGGACACGTCGGTGGTGCCGGTGCCGCTGACGCCCAGGTAGGCGTACCCGCCCTGGACCCAGGAGCTGAGCGCGTAGGTCGAGTTGGGCTTCACGGCCACGGTCTGCGTGCACTGGGCGTTGTCCTGGCCGGCCGGGGTCGCCTTGAGTGCCGAGGCGCCGCCGTGCACGGGGGAGGAGACGATGGAGCCGGAGCCGCCGGAACAGGTCCAGTTGGCGAGGCCGGACTCGAAGCCCGCGTTCTTGGCTACGTTGACGTCGGCGGCCTGCGCGCTGCTGGCGAGGCCGGTGACGGTCAGGGCGCCCGCGGCGACGACCGCCACGGCGGCGCCCAGTCCCTGGCGGGTGCGGCGCCGTCTGCGGCTGGTGACGGGGGAACGTTCCACTTGCTGCCTCCGTGGGGGAGTTGATGATGGCGGGGGAGCGACACGGGGATGTCGGGGGTGTGGAATCCAGGAACGGTGGCCACCGCTGGCCGATAAACTGGTCCAGACCAATCGAGTTGTCAAGACCTCTGGCAGCGACGGGTACACGAGGCTTCGCCCCGAGCGCGTCACGCGGGCGGCGCGCGAACGGTCGGTGCGCCGTCTGCGCGCTATCTGCACAGGGTCTGCACGGCGCGCGCACGCGTCGCGCGTGCGTGGACGGCAACCGCCGGCCCGGCGTGGGTGTCCACGCACGGGTGACGTGAGCAACATGGCCTGTCAGTAACGGTTTTCGGCCACCCATTCATGGCGCGAACATGTCAGAATCTGCATTGACGTGCGCAAATGAATTTCAACGGACGGGAAATGGGAATGCCTGACGGTAACCCTCCGCAGTGGTACAGAAGTTAACAACTATCGGTTTGGTCTGATTTCGTACAGGGGTGTCGGGTGGCTGATGCAGGGGTGTTGCCGTACCGGGTTCCGCTGGGTGTTCTCTGCCGTGTAGGACGCGGTTAAAGTGCTGGAGCAGAAGCTGAGGCAGAAGCACGGAGCAGGAGCGATTGCGGCCGACGTCATGGCGACGCCGGCCGGAGCCGAACGGGGAACAGCGTGCCGACCGCAATAGCAGTGACCAGTGCTGATCTGGTCCTACCGCCGACCGATCAGCAGACGCCGACAGCGGCCCTGCTGCAGGCGCCGGACGCCCAGGCGATGGACCTGGCGATCGGCGACATGCACGTGATGCTGGAGCAGCACGGGTATGTGATCGCCGTGTATCCGACGGGCATCGCACTCGCGCACGAACGGCGACTTCACGCCGTTCGGTCCGTGCTGGAGAGCGATCGCATCGCGCTGCTCAAGGTGGATCTGCCGCCACTGGGCGTCGCCGTGCTGGTGCGGCAGTTGCGGCAGCTGTCCATCTGCGACTTCAGCCCCGGAGTGGTTGCCTCCTCCGCGCGGCTTCTGTCCCATTACATCCATGCGGGCGCCCTGATGAGCTCGGTGACCAAGCTCGACCGCGTCCCCGTCAGCCTGAAGACGCACGCCAAGTCCTGGGTGCCCGGCTCCCAGTTCGCCGTACTCGCGGGACCGAACCCCCAGCTCATCAAGATCGGCCCGTCGGCGGAACCCCTGGCGGGACCGGAGTTCGGTACGCACCTGCTGGTCGCCAAGGGGCAGTTGCAGTCCGAGTGGGTGCAGCAGACCCTGGCGCCCGCCTGGAAGGTGCAGGCGATTCAGGATGCGACGCTTCCCGCTGATTCCTCCCGATGGTGGGGAACCGGGAAGTTGATCGAATTCGCCGCTTATCTTCCGGATATCTCCGTCCTGTACCAACTCGTTTCCTCAGTAAGACGAGAGACCTGTCACTGGTGCGGAATGGAGCTGATCGGCGATCGTTGCGGGTTCTGTTCCTCACCGCTTCCCGCCACCGAGAACCGAATGCCGTCGTCCGGTGTCCTGAACCATGGAGCGCCCGCACCGCCACGGTCGTAGCAACCGCGGATTCCTCCTCCGCGGAAGCCCTCGCGGTCCGGACGCCGTCCGTGCCGCACACCCGGCTCAGTCCGCCCTCCAGACAACAGCCCGAACAGCCCGAACACCCCCCGCGCATTCTTCTGTCCGCTGCCCCACGCATCCGACCCGAACGAGGTTGTCCGGCCCATGAACTCCCGCCAGCGCCGCGGCGTGATACTCCTGCTCCTCTCGGTCCTGTGCGCCTTCGGCGCCTTCGCCGGAGTGCTCTCGGTGATCAGCGACGTCAACTCGAAGGTCGGCCCCGAGGTCTCGGCCTACAAGCTGAAGAGCAACGTCGCACCCTTCACCAACTTGACTCCGGACAAGTTCGAGAAGGTCTCGATGCCGAAGCGGTGGCTCTCGACCAACGCGGTGACCGACCTCTCCGAGGTCAACGGCAAGATCGCCCTCACCACGCTCAAGGAGGGCTCGCTCCTCCAGTCCGACATGATGGAGTCGCGCCCCGCCCTGCAGCCCGGTGAGCAGGAGATCGCGATCATGATCGACGCCGCCACCGGCGTCGCGGGCAAGATCACCCCCGGCGCCACGGTCAACGTCTACGCGACCTTCGCGGGCGAGGGCCAGGACGGCCGTGCGCAGTCCAAGGTCATCGTCTCCAACGCGAAGGTGCTGGAGGTCGGCAAGCTGACCGCCCTGGACCCGAGCAGCGACGGCAAGGGCAGCCAGGCCACCGAAGCCGTTCCGATCACCTTCGCGCTGAACACGCTCGACACCCAGCGCATCGCGTACGCGGAGTCGTTCGCGATGCACGTACGCCTCGCACTCATCGCCAGTGGCAGCGACAGCTCCATCCGACCGGGCGACCGCACCTACACGCTCGACAAGGACAAGTGAGGATTGGATGACCACGAGGATCCTCCCGGCCGTCGGTGACGCCGACGCGGCCAGATCCGTCACCACTCTGCTCAGCCAGCTCCCCGACGCGGAGCCGGCCGCTCCGGTCGGTGACTCGACCCAGCTCATCGACACGCTCGCGCGCCTCGCGGGCGAGTCGCTCGACGAGCTGCCCGAGGTCGTGCTGGTCCACGAGCGGATCGGTCCGGTGCCGGCCCTGGAACTGATCCGGGAGGTATCCCTGCGCTTCCCCGCCGTCGGGGTCGTGCTCATCACCGCCGACGCGAGCCCCGGGCTGTTCTCCGCGGCGATGGACTCCGGCGCCCGTGGCCTGGTCACGCTGCCGCTGAGCTACGAGGAACTGGTCAACCGGGTCCAGTCCGCCGCCCAGTGGTCCGTCGGCGTACGCCGGCACCTCGGCGCCGGCGGGGACGTCTTCACCGGGCCCGGCGGCACGGTGGTGACGGTCAGCGGGGCCAAGGGCGGGGTCGGCGCGACGGTGGCCGCCGTGCAGCTGGCCCTCGCCGCCCAGGCCTCCGGCCGGACCGTCGCGCTGGTCGACATGGACCTCCAGTCCGGGGACATCGCCTCGTACCTGGACGTGCAGTTCCGCCGGTCCATCGTCGACCTCGCGGCGATCAGCGACATCTCGCCGCGCGTCCTGTCCGACGCGGTGTTCAGCCACAGCACCGGAATCGCGCTGCTCCTCGCACCGGGCGAGGGCGAGCGCGGCGAAGAGGTCAGCGACCGGGCGGCCCGGCAGATCGTCAGCGCACTGCGCTCGCGGTACGAGATCGTGGTCATCGACTGCGGCGGCCAGATGAACGGTGCCAACGCCGCCGCCATCGAGATGGCCGACACCGCGCTGCTGGTCACGACCCCGGACGTGGTCGCGGTGCGCGGCGCGAAGCGCATCGTACGGATGTGGGACCGGCTCCAGATCCGCAAGGCGGAGGAGACGACGACCCTCGTCAACCGGTACAACCGCAACACCGAGATCCAGCCGCCGCTGATCCAGAAGATCACCGGCACCAAAATCGCGAGTACGGCAATTCCCGCTAACTTCAAGGAACTTCAGAGCGCCGTCGATGCGGGTCGCATGCACGAACTCGACTCGAAGAGCGTCGTGAAGCAGGCACTCTGGGCTCTGGCGGGCGAGCTCGGTCTGGTGAAGACACCGGACCGGGCCGAGAGCGGGGCCAAGGAACGAAACGACCGAGGCTCGATCGGCCGCCCGCGCAGGCGCGGCGACTCCACGGGCCGTGGCAAGACCGACTGAGGGGGCAGGTTGATCCATGGCAACCATGGAGATGGCGGAAACAGGCATAGGCAGGAGGCGTGACCGCGACCGCGGACAGACCGCGATCGAATTCGTCGGGGTCACGCCACTGATCATCCTGCTGCTGGTCGCGCTCTGGCAGTGCGCCCTGATCGGCTACACGTTCAGCCTGGCCGGCAACGCGGCGGACGTGGCGGCACGGGCGGGGAACGGCGCGCAGCGGAGCTCGGAGGCTGCCTGCATACGGGCGGCGAAGAAGGACCTGCCCGACGCCTGGCAGACCGACAACATCACGTGCGCGCCTGAACGTGGCCTCTACCGGGCCAGGGTCGAACTCGCCGTACCCGTCCTCGTGCCCGGCATCCTCGACTTCGGCCCGAGCGTCACCGGCAACGCCGCCTCGGCGAAGGAGGGCTGATCCATGACCGGAACCAAGCGAAGGTCCGCTCGCGACCGCGGCCAGGTGGCCATCGAGTACATGGGGTTCATCCCCCTGATGCTGCTGGTCGGCCTCTGCGCCATCCAGCTGGGCATCGCCGCGTACGCCACCAACCAGGCGGGCACCGGTGCCCGCGCGGCAGCGCGTACAGCCAGCCAGGACCAGCGGGAGCTGGGGCCGGAACAGGCGGGCAGGTCCGCCATGAGCAGCTGGCTCACCAAGCAGAACCACACCACCTTCCGCCACTACCCCGGCGACGGCACGGTGACCTACACCGCCAGAGTCAAGGTCCCCTCGATCATCCCGTGGATGCAGGACGCCTTCGGTTACGCCGAGCGCAGCTCCACCATGCCCCGCAAGTGACCGCGTCCCCCCACACCGCACCACCGGCACGCCGGACCTAGGAGTCAGCAAAATGAGCCTGCGGGCACGCATCACCGCCCCCGAGGAGCACGGTGGGGGGCGGGAGGACGGCCACATGGTCGCCTCCTACCGGGCCAAGCTGCTTGAGGAGATCGACCTCGCGGAGATGTCCTCGCTGGCCGCCGCCGACCGGCGGGCCCGCCTGGAGCGCGTACTCGGGCACATCATCAGCCGCGAGGGGCCGGTCCTCTCGACCCTCGAACGCTCACAGCTGATCCGCCGCGTCGTCGACGAGGCCCTCGGCCTCGGCATCCTGGAACCACTTCTCGAAGACGCGTCCATCACCGAGATCATGGTGAACGGACCGGACCAGATCTTCGTCGAGCGCAGCGGCAAGGTCGAACAGCTCCCGATGCGCTTCGGCTCGCACGAACAGCTGATGCAGACCATCGAGCGCATCGTGTCGACCGTCAACCGGCGGGTGGACGAGGCGAACCCGATGGTGGACGCCCGCCTCCCCAGCGGCGAGCGTGTCAACGTGATCATCCCGCCGCTCTCGCTGACCGGCGCGACCCTCACCATCCGACGGTTCCCGAGGGCCTTCACCCTCCAGGAGATGATCGAGTTCGGCTCGCTGGACGAGCAGATGCTGATCCTGCTCTCGGGCCTCGTCCAGGCCAAGCTCAACATCATCGTCTCCGGTGCCACCGGCACGGGCAAGACGACCCTGCTCAACGCACTGTCCGGACTGATCCCGAACCACGAGCGCATCGTCACCATCGAGGACTCCGCCGAGCTCCAGCTCCAGCAGAACCACGTCATCCGGCTGGAGTCCCGCCCGGCGAACGTCGAGGGCAAGGGGCAGATCAGCATCCGCGACCTGGTCCGAAACTCCCTGCGTATGCGCCCCGACCGCATCGTCGTCGGTGAGGTCCGTGGCGGTGAATCGCTCGACATGCTCCAGGCGATGTCGACCGGTCACGACGGGTCCCTCGCGACCGTTCACGCGAACAACGCCGAGGACGCGCTGATGCGTCTGCAGACCCTCGCCTCGATGTCCGAGATCAAGATCCCCTTCGAGGCACTGCACGACCAGATCAACAGCGCGGTCGACGTGATCGTCCAGCTCACCCGGTTCGCCGACGGTGGTCGGAAGATCACCGAGATCGCGATCCTCGACTCGCACGGCCGGGACCACTACCGCATCGTCAGCGTGGCCCGCTTCATCCCTCAGCCGATGGCCGCCGACGGGCGGATCTACGGCCAGTTCCAGTACCTTCCGCTCCCGCGCAAGATCGCCGAGCGCCTCTACATGGCCAGTCAGCCGATTCCCCAGGCGTTCGGCGTCGCCTCGTCCGACGAACAGCTCGCCACCCGAGAGGCCAAGTAGGTACCGCGCCATGACCAATCTCCCCCTTCTCACGATCGGCGTCACGCTCATCTGCTGCGTGCTCGGCGTCATGGGCCTGCACGCGTACTCCGGTGGCAAGGCCGACCGCGACGCCCTCGTCGACCGCCTCTCGCACACCGGCCAGATAGAGACCGCAGGACGCCACCGCCGCTTCCGGGGCATCGACCGCAGGCTGCGCAAGACCGGCCTGGGGCGCAGGATCGAGCTCAAGCTCGCGGCCACCGGGCTGGAGATCACGCCGGGCGAGTTCTTCGTCTACGCCCTGGTCGCCATGGCGGGACTCTGGCTGACGGCCTCGTCGATCCTGGCCGCCTTCTTCGGCCCCATCGCCGCTCTGATCGGGCTCTGGGGCACCAACGCCTTCCTGAACTGGCAGCGGACCAAGCGCACCGACCGCTTCATCAACCAGCTCCCCGAGCTCTCCCGCATCCTCGCCAACGCCACCCAGGCCGGACTGGCCCTGCGTACCGCGCTGGCGATGGCCGCGGACGAGCTGGAGGCCCCGGCCGGTGAGGAACTCGCCCGGGTCGCCCGCCGCCTCGGCGTCGGCGAGTCGCTCGACGACGCCCTGAGCGAGCTGACCCAGCGGCTGCCGTCCCGCGAACTCGTCGTCCTCGTCACGACCCTCGTCCTGTCCAACCGGGCCGGCGGTACGGTCGTCAGCTCCCTGCGCAACCTCACGGAGACGCTGGAGGAGCGCAAGGAGACCCGGCGCGAGGTCAAGACCCAGCTGTCCCAGGTGACCGTCACGGCGTACGCCGTTCCGGGCTTCGGCTTCGGCGCGATGCTCCTGATGAACGCCGTCATGCCGGGCGCACTGGACCGCATGACCGGCGCCCTGGTCGGCCAGGCCGCGGTCATCGTCTCGCTCATCCTGTACGCGATCGGGTTCATAGTGATCCGCCGCCTGTCCCGTATCGACGTCTGAGGGGAGGAGCGGACATGGACCTGTTGCTCGCACTCGTTGTAGGTCTCGCTGTTTATGGAGTGATCGCCGGCATCCGGATGTACCGGGCCGACGCCAAGCTCCCCGGCGATCTCGCCATCGCCCTGGAGGTCGGCTCCACCCGCACCAGCGCGGTCGGCTCCGGCATCGACCGGATGGGCATGCGGTGGGCCCCCGCGGTGCTCAGGATGATGGGCCCCAAGTCGGTCAACAAGAAGCGCCGTCAGATCGACATGGCTGGTAACCCCGGCGGGCTCACCATCGACCGGTACGCCGCCCGCCGGGCCGTCTACGGAGCGCTCGGCGCGTTCGGCGCCCTGTCGATGCTCATGCGCGGCCAGCTCTTCCTCGCCATCCTGCTGCTCGCCTTCGGCGCCTTCTGGGTCGAGGTCGGCATCTGGTCGGCCATCCGGGTCCGCAAGGAGCACATCGAGCGCACGCTCCCCGACTTCCTCGACGTCCTCGCGGTCGTCGTGTCGGCGGGCCTCGGCTTCCGCCAGGCGCTGGAACGCGTCGCGGAGAAGTACGAGGGCCCCTGGGCCGACGAACTGCGCATCACCCTGCGCCAGATGGACATGGGCGTCAGCCGCCGTCAGGCCTTCGAGGAGCTCCGCAAGCGGAACGACTCGGAGCAGGTGGCGATGTTCGTGACGACACTCCAGCAGGGCGAGGAACTGGGTGCGCCGATCGTCGAGACGCTGATCCAGATCGCCAACGACATGCGCCGCACGGATGCCCAGAACGCCCGCCGGAAGGCGGCCAAGGCCGTCCCGAAGGCGACCTTCGCGGTCACCTCCTTCCTCCTTCCGGGCACCCTGCTGCTGCTGACGGTCGGATTCGTGTACGGGGCCGACGTCGACTTCTCGTTCCTCGGCGGATGACACGCATGACGGGGATGATGAGCATCACGAGCAGGGGGAGGTGACAGGCGCATGGCATTCCAACTCAGCGACTCACAACCGGGACTGACGAGCGAGGTGCGCCAGGCGCTGGCCAATCCGGGTGCCCAGCCGGCCTTCGCGATCCAGCTCAACGCGCTCCAGGCCATGTGCCGCCAGGTCTTCGGGTTCCGTCTCGCGATGACGGCGATGGCGACACCGTTCGCCATCGCCCGCACGGCACCGGGCGTCGCGACCTGGCTGATCGGTTCGGCCATCCTCGTCACGTTCATGGGCTCCTACGTCCTGTTCCGGGACTGGGAGCGCTTCGGCCCGGTCTTCCTGCGCCACCGCTGGCTGCTCGGCGTCGACGCGTTGTTCGGCGCGCTGCTGCTGATCACGGCAACCCCGGAGTCGACCCTGGCGTACGTCACGGTCTGCACGCCGCTGCTCGCCGGGCTCGTCTACGGGTGGCGGGGCGCGGCGGTCTTCGCCGCGATACAGACGCTGATCATCTTCGGGGTGTACGGCACCGACACGACGCTTGAGGCAGGCACCGCCACCGCGCTGCTCCTGCCCGGTTTCTGCGTGATCTCCGGTGCGGTCGGCGTGACCCTGCGCAACCTGCTGCTCCGCTTCGGAACAGCGAGCCAGGCTCTCACCGAGACCCGGGCACGGCTGGCCGTGAACGAGGCGGTGGAGAGGGAGCGCACCCGGCTGGCCAGGGAGATGCACGACTCCGTGGCCAAGACCCTGCACGGTCTGGCACTGGCCGCCGACGGACTGGCCGGCTCCTCCGACCGGATGGACCCGCTGACCGTCAAGCACCAGGCCGAGCTGGTCGCCCGGTCCGCCCGCCGCGCGGCAGCGGAGTCGCGTGAGCTGCTCTCGGACCTGCGACGCGATTCGGGACTCGACGGTGGCGTGGACGTGGTGGAGGAACTCCGCGCCCGTGCCGACGACTTCACCCGCCGGCACGGCCTCACCGCCGGATTCCGGCTGCTCAACGAGACCCCGGTCCCGCCCGTTCCCCAGGTGGTGGCCCGGCAACTGCTCACCATCGCGTCCGAGGCGATGGAGAACGCCGGCCGCCACGCCCACCCCACGTACCTCGTCGTCCTCGCGGGGGTGAAGGGCGAGGTCCTGCGGATCAGCGTGTACGACGACGGGCGGGGCCTCCCCGCGGGCACCACGCTCGACGACCTCAAGCGGGCCGGCCACTTCGGGCTCGTCGGCATGGTCGAACGCGCCGCGTCCATCGGGGCACGCATCCGGATCGGCAAGGGCAAGGCGGCCACGGGCACCGAAGTACGCCTGGAGCTGCCGATGGCGGCCCTGTCCCAAGCACCACCCGCACAGCAGTTCAACTGACCCGCTCCACACCGTCCCCCCACAGATCTTGAGAGGAGGTCGCAGAATGCCGGACGACGTCTCGCGCGCATCGGGCCAGAACTGGGCCGCAACGCACCACGCCTCCCAGCACACGTCCCCGCATGCCACGCCCATCAATTCCGAATCCAGTTCCCCAGGGTTCCCCGCCCCCCAGCAGACCGCGGCATCCGGAGCCATGCCCGCCTTCCCCTCCGCCCCCGACGTTCCCGCCCCCGGCCCGCTGCGGGTCGTCGTCGCCGACGACAACCCCGTGGTCCGGGCGGGCCTGAGCGTCCTGCTCTCCGGCCGCGACGACATCGAAGTCGTCGCAGAGGCCGCGGATGGCCGGGAGGCCTACGACATGGCCGTGCGGCACCGCCCGGACGTCGTGCTGCTCGACGTCCGGATGCCGGGTGTCGACGGCATCTCCGCCCTGCCCCACCTGGTCCGGGTCGCGCCGGTGATGATGCTGACCTACAGCCGCGAGAACGAGATCGTCCACGAGGCGCTCCGGCTGGGCGCGGGCGGCTATCTGGTCCACGGGGAGTTCACGGCGGACCAGCTCGTACAGGCCGTACGTGACACGAAGAGCGGCCGGGCCCACTTCACCGCCACAGCGGCGAACGCACTCCTGGCCCACATGCGGCAGGGGCCCGGATCGCCGGGTGGGCCGCTCCCGGAGGGCCTGGGCGCGGCGCTGACCTCCGGCGTTCCCTACCAGCAGCCCGGATACGACGGTCACGGCCCCGGGCCGTTGCAACAATACGATGCGTATGCACATTTGCCCTTTCCTGAAGTGGCCCCACCTGGGGCGCGACCGGTAGGACAATCCCAGGGTCTTTCGCATCTGCAACCAGGTGTGGGACAGTCTTCACTGTCCGGGGGTGTCGGCGCGCCTCCTAACAGGCAGCAGTACGGGCTGAGTTCACGGGAGGTGGAGGTCATGGAGCTGATCGCGTCCGGCATGAGCAATCGGCAGATCGCCGCCACGTGCTTCATCAGCGAGAAGACGGTCAAGAACCACATCAACCGCATCTTCACCAAACTGCACAGCGGCAGCCGCAGCGAGGCCATCGCCCGCTGGCTCGGCACGGCGCCGGCTGCGGGTCCTGGCGCACAGGGGGACAGGTAGTCATGGCTGACCGGGGGAGTGAACGAGACGCGGTGGGCTCGGTCCAGAGGGCCCAGCCCGCGAAGCCCAGGGCCCAACTGCTCGATTGGGCCCGGGAATGGGCCCTGGGGCCCTCTGGTGGGCATGGTGTTCCGCCGTATGTTTCTCATATCGCAAACGGCACCGGCCAGGAGGAAGCCGGTTACGGGAGCGACAACGAAGGAACGTGCGAGTCGGCCGGCAGTCGGTCGGCCGAATCTGGAGGGGAACACCATGTCGAACATCACCCTGAAGTCCGCCGTCCGCGTCAACGGCTGGGCCAACACCGCCATCTCGAAGATCCAGAAGCGCTACGAGACCGCGGACCGCGGCCAGACGGCCTTCGAGTACCTCGGCATCATCCTGGTGGTCGTCGCGATCATCGGTGGCATGGTGGCCGCGGGCATCGGCGGCGCGATCACCGACCGCATCACCGGCCTGGTGAGCTCCATCACCGCCGGCTAGTGGAACCGCGCCGACGCAGCGATGCAGGGCAGGCTTTCCCCATCTACATTGTGATGGTGGCGGGCCTGCTCTTCCTCGCGTTCGCTTTCTTTGCTGTTGGTCAGGCCTCCGCCACGCGTAACGGCGCCCAGGGTGCTGCGGACGCCGCCGCGCTCGCTGCCGCTCAGGAAGCCCGGAAGGACCTCGGAGTACCGTTCCTCGACGCTCTGCGGACACCGGACGGTCTCACCGAGTTCCTGGCGAATCATCGGTACTTCAGAGCCGGATGTTCGGACGCGCAGCAACTGGCATCCGCCAATCGTTCGGACCTCTACACCGATGACCCCGTCGGCCGGCCTCGTTGCCGCTGGGA
The DNA here is from genome assembly GCF_055587045.1 of Streptomyces sp. NPDC048671. Classification (NCBI taxonomy): domain Bacteria; kingdom Bacillati; phylum Actinomycetota; class Actinomycetes; order Kitasatosporales; family Streptomycetaceae; genus Streptomyces; species Streptomyces sp. NPDC048671. The sequence goes on from NZ_JBVJHB010000016.1 coordinate 213,582, forward strand.
CGAGGGATTCCTCCAGGACAAGGTCACGGTCAGCGTCAAGACCCGTTACACGGTGGGCTCCTCGGTGATCCCCAGCACGAAGACCAAGCACGCCACGGCCACGGCCACTGCCGTGATCGAGTTCCGGTGTTCGCCGCAGCTCAAGGACGTGCCGAGTGCTGACCCCGGCTCCGACGACGAGGGCGACAAGGACGACACGGGCGACAAGCCGGAGCTGCCGATCCCCACTCTTGATTGTCACGGGGGCGGTCTTGATGTCGACCCTGCCCATCCGGAGTTGTGGGATGCCCTGGCCAAGACCATCTTTGCCGTGCACCTGATCGACGACTGACAGCGAACGACGAGTAAAGGAATCTGAACCCATGAGCATTCGGCGCACCACGAAATCCCGAAGGGTGGTGGCAGCGGCCTCCATGGCGGCTGCCCTGGCCCTGATCGTCACCGGCTGCGGCGGCGACGACGGCGGGAAGACCGAGGACACCGGCTCTTCCTCGTCCGCCAAGCCCTCCGACGGAGACAAGGGGGCCGCCGGTGAGGACACCGCCGCAGGGGACAACGTGGACTCGAATGCGAAGCTCGCCGAGGCCAAGGGGCAGGGCGGGCTGACGCTCGTCGTCAATCAGGTCAAGCGTGACTCCGGCGGCTTCATCACGGTTCAGGGCGAGATCAAGAACGAGGGTGACCAGGCCAAGAACACCGCAGGCTGGGCAGGTGCCGAGAACGCTGTTGTGGCGAACAACCCGAACTCTGTCGCCGGAGCCACGCTCGTGGACAAGGCTGGTAAGAAGCGTTACTACATCCTTCGCGACACGGAATCGCGTTGCCTCTGCACCACAGGGATTCTGCCGATTCAGCCGGGCAAGTCGACGCCCGTCTTCATGCAGTTCCCGACCCCTCCGGAGGCCACGACCGAGGTCGACTTCACCCTGCCCACCTTCGCCACCACCTCGCTGAAGATCTCCGGGTGATGGCGGATATGAACAGCATTCACACGCGGCACAGGCCAGGTCATCTCGCGGGCCGGGCCATCGCTGTCGCGGTACTGCTCGCCGGCACCACGGTATTCGGTGCGACAACGGCCCTGGCAGACGACGGCCCGAGCGTTCCTCCAGGCACAGAAGCCTCGTCCGAGCCGCCCGTCAAGCTGGACAGCAACGACCCGGACCTCAAGATGCCGGACGGCGGCACCCTCGCGCCCGGCAAGGTCCTCGACATCATCCAGGTCGTCGAGGACGAGGGCGGCGAAGAGCGGCGCGAGGACACGAACGCGGACATCAAGTTCGCGCTCCAGTCCGAAGTGCTCTTCGGCAAGGACAGCGCCAAGCTGAGCTCCGCCGCCAACTCCCGTATCGCGGCCATCGCCGCCGAGATCAAGAAGCAGAACTCCTCGAAGGTGCGCGTCTTCGGCTTCACCGACAACCTCGGCTCGTCGGCACACGGCGACGTGCTCTCCAAGCAGCGTGCCGACGCCGTGCAGTCGGTGCTGGTGAAGTCCACAGGCTCAGACATCACGTTCGAGATCCGCGGCTACGGCGAGCAGTACCCGATCGCCAGCAACGCCACGGAAGAGGGCCGGAAGAAGAACCGCCGCGTGGAGGTCTCCTTCCCGCGCGGCAGTTCCTCCTGACCCGACCTGCATCAGGGCCTGTTGTGGGGTCTCAGAGCTCGCTGCACAATCTCAGCGAGTTCTGCACGGCGGCGGCATTTATGCCGCCGCCGTGAGCGGTAGTAGACCCCGTCCCGTCCGGCGTTGAGTGCAGCACCGACGCCCTGATCTGTCGCTTAGTCACGTTCGGCCGGGGCGGCTGGCATAGCTTGCCGGTGCGAGAGGGAGATGCGGCGCTGGGCCGGGTCGAAGTCCAGGATCTTGACTGGCAGTGCGTCGCCGACGTTGACAGCCAACTGTGGATGGTCTGGTCGCCCGTCGCCCAGTTCGGCGTTGTGTACCAGCCCCTCGAAGCCGTTCTCCTTCTCTTCGATGCGTACGAACACGCCGAACGGCACGAGCTTGGTGACGCGGCCGACGATGGTCTGGCCGATCTGCCCGGCGAGCAGTGGCATCGGATCTTCGTGCAGGGCCCTGAGCGACAGCGACACGCGTTCGCGGATCGGGTCTACGTCGAGAATTTCGGCACTGATCTCCTGGCCGACGGCAACGACCTCGGAGGGATGGTTGACGGGGCGCCATGACAGCTCGGGGATATTGATCATCGCTTCGAAGCCGCCGATGTCCACGAAAGTGACCAGGAAATCGGCGATCAGGGTTACCCGGCCGGTGATGATCTCACCTCGGTGAAGGGTCTTGAGGAAGGCCCATTTCCGGGTGCTCGGGGTGGGGTCGATCTCCCAGCGGGCGCGCACCACTCCGTCGCTGTCGGGCATGACGGCGGCGAGCAGCGGGACGCGGTCGTCGGCATCCATGGACAGGATCATCGCGGCGGAAGCGCTGGAGAGACGGGCGGCCAGCTCCGGGAACTCATCTTCGTCGGCGGTGGCGCTGTGCATCCGCCCGTCTCGGCCCTGCCAGACACACTCGGCGTGGCCCGCGGCGGGGAGCGTGGCGAGTACCGCGTCGAGGTCGGAGGACAGGTCCGGCCAGATAGCCAGCCGGGCTCGGGGAACGAGCCCGGCGCGGATCGTGTCGATGTTGTCGGGGGTGAGACGGTGCCATCGCCCGGAGTTGCAGGCGGACCGCTCCTCCAGGACCCTGGCGTTGGTCCCCGCCATCGACCAGCGCAACTGGGCCCAGAACTCGTCGTCGGCCGGCCGCTGGGGGCCTTCGCCCTCGGCTTCGAAGTCGTACGGCGAGGCGTCGATCCGCTCTGGGAACAACCCGAGCGCGCGGGTCCGGGCCACCGCGGTTTCGCAGGGCCGACTGCTGCCGATGTACATGTACTGGTCCCAGCCCACGTGCACGGCGAAGGTGTCCTCCACCTCCAGCCGACACCAGGCGCCACCGTCGCGCAGCATGACCCGTACAAGATCCATCGCGGTGCCGACCGAGACCTCCGCACCATCGTGGAAACCGTCCGGCCCGGTCGGGAAGAGACCGTCCAGCCCGAAGCCGTCCATCGGTGGCTCCAGCCCGAAGTTCACGAATGGCACCGGGAGCTGCGGCTCGCGCACCGCCAGGCGCTCGATGCCGGTGTCCGCGGCGAACGCCTCGATTGCTTGAAGGTAGGCGCCCTCGACCTGGCCGTGGTCGCTGACCGTGTCCTCGGCGCCGGTGTAGTAGCCGTGTTCATCACGGTCGGCGGGGTCGTACTTGGTGACGCGATAGACGTAGGACAGCACGCCCCCATCTTCCAGCATGGTTCGGACGCGGCAACGCGCAGTGTTGCAGGGCCTCACCGGTCGCTGCCCAATCTCAGCGAGCTCTGCACGGCGGCGGCATTCATGTCGCCGCCGTGAGACCCGCGGGTTAAGCGGGTGCCGTGACGATCGCAGCGTCCGGACCGCCTACGCCGTTGGTGCTCGACGCAATCCACGGCGAGAGCCTGAGCGCGTCCCGGGATCGGCCGGAGCCATGTCCCGTGCGATCTCGCGTGCTGTGCGACCGAAGAGTTCTATGGCCCGGTTGCAGCCGTCGGACCGCCACATCAGACCGTATCCGAGGGGCTTGTCCTCCTCCACCGGGACGTAGGAGATACCGGGACGGCCGTGGTACAGGGCGATGTGGGCCCCTGCAAGCAGGACTCCCTTGCCGCCGGCGACGAGCGTCAGTGCCTCCTGGAAGTTGGTGACGGACGGCCCCTGCCGGATCGGCCTGCCGCTGGGTGTGCGCGTCGGCAGCTGATGCTCCAGCCAGTACTCCGGGATGTCGCCCGCGATCGTCAGCAACGGCACGCGGGCCAGGTCCTCAAGCGTCACCGTGTTCCGTCCGGCCAGGGGATGCCCGGCCGCGACAGCCAGCACCCTGCCCTCGGCCAGGAGTGTGGCGCCGCGGGTCAGGTCGTCCTCGTGCACGGGGAAGTCCGTCAGCTGGAGGTCGAAATCTCCTTTTCGTAGCATCCCGTACGGGTCGGAGAACGGCACCTCGCATGCCTCGACGGCAAGTTCGGGATGGGTGGTGCGCAGCTTCTCGGCCGTCTTCATCACCATCTCCCCGGCCAAGGATGTGGAGAAGCCGACGTGCAGGACTCCTTCGATGCCGCGCGCCGAGGCGACGGCACGCGCCAGGGCGTTCTCGATGCCGCGGTAGTGCGGTTCGAGGTCGTCACGGAGGCGGCTGCCCAGGCCGGTGAGGGCCACACGTCGGCTCGTGCGCGTGAACAGAGGTGCTCCGACGCGGCGTTCCAGCTTCTGAATGAGTTGACTCACCCGGGCGCGGGAGAGATGCAGGCGGGTTGCGGTGCGGCCGAAGTGCAGTTCTTCGGCGAGTACGAGAAAGCAGTCGAGTTCGTTCTGGTCCACGACGTCTCCGGGATCCGCGCGGGCATGGATCGGTAAGCCCGGCTTTCCGAACGTCGCGATCACCGCCGTTGTTCCCGGCCGGGTTGTGGCGAAGGCTTGAGGCACCACCAACACACACCACTCCGTAAGGGGTTCATCGGCATGAGTGCCTTGAATACTTCGGGCGGGCTGAGCACACACAAGTGGGGCATCCTGCTCGTGCTGTGCGGCGCGATCTTCCTCGAAGGCATCGATGTGGCCATGCTCAATGTGGCGCTGCCGTCGATCCGCGCCGACCTCGGACTTTCCACCGGTGAGCTGCAGTGGGTCATGAGCGCCTACGTACTCGGCTACGGCGGCTTCATGCTCCTCGGCGGCCGGGCGGCCGATCTGTTCGGACGCCGTCAGATGTTCGTCTTCTGGCTCACTGTCTTCCTGCTGTTTTCCGGGCTCGGCGGCTTTGCCACCGAGGGGTGGATGCTGATTGCCGCGCGGTTCATCACCGGCGTCGCCGCAGCCTTCATGACTCCGGCAGGTCTCTCCATCATCACCACAGGCTTTGCCGAGGGGCCGGAGCGGAACAAGGCACTGCTCATCTACTCGGGCACCGCCGCAGGGGGCTTCACGATCGGTCTGGTCGCCGGCGGGCTGCTCACTGCCGTCGGCTGGCGGTGGGTCTTCTTCGCCCCGGTCATGCTTTCCTCCCTCATCCTCGTGGCGGCCCTCGTGTTCGTCCCCAAGTCGGCGCGCCCCGACAGATCCGGCATGCGCGTCGACGCTGCCGGCGCGCTCACCGTCACCGCTGCTCTGGTGCTGATCGTGCTCGGCGTCGAGCGTGCGGCCCACGCGGGGATCACCGCCAGCGCCGGCACGTTGCTGGCCGGACTGGTGTTCCTCGCGGCCTTCCTCATCATCGAACGGCGGTCTGCCGAGCCCCTGGTACGCATGGGCATCTTCCGCAACGGCTCCCTGGTGCGGGCCAACCTTGCGGCGATGCTGTTCGCCGCCGGATTCTTCGGTTTCCAGTTCCTCGTGGTGCTGTATCTCCAGGAGTTGCTTGGCTGGTCAACATTGCAGACGAGCTTCGCGATGCTGGTCATCGGCGTCGACGCGGTCCTTTCGCCGACTCTCACCCCACGGCTGGTCAATCGCTTCGGCAACGCCAGGGTGATCTTCGGGGGTCTCCTGCTCGCGGTGATTTCCTACGGGCTGTTCCTCCCGGTGGGAGCGGACTGGAGTTACGCGGCGATGTTCCCGAGCCTGCTCATCCTCGGTCTCGCGTTCTCCCTGGCGTACGGCCCGCTCACCATCGCTGCCACGGACGGGGTCGCGGAGGAGGAGCAGGGGCTCGCGGGCGGCCTCCTCTACACCGCCTTCCAGTTCGGCGCCGCCCTCGGACTCGCCGCGGTCACCGCCGTCAGCGTGGCCGCCACGCACGGGGAGACTCCTGCCGCCCTGCTGGACGGCTACCGGGCCGGTCTGCTTGTCCCGTTCGCGGCAGCCGTCGTCGCAGCTGTCATCAGCGCCTTCGGCCTGCTCTCTCGGCGGGGCGGCGCGCCGTCCGCCGCGGTGGACGCTGCGGGTGAGCGAATCGACGCCCCTGTCTCCCCCTGGGAAACGACGCGTTCGTGAGACAGGGCTCTCCGGCCACGAGCGGCGAGACCCTGCCTGGCACCGTGACCGGTGCCAGGCCCGCGTGCTGTGTCACAGCAGGTGGTCGGCCTTGCCGGCCTTGATGTCGAGGATGAGCTGCTGGAGCGCCTCGCGGGTGTCGGTGAGGAAGTGGTCCTCGGAGCCGAGGACGGTGATGTAGCTGTTTCCTTCAGCGTCCGTCCCGAGCCTGAAGCAGTTGTTTCCCTCGCCGCAGAAGGGCGCTTCCCAGTCGATCCCGTTCATGCCGGACGTCCTTAGAGTTGTCGTGAGATGGCGTGTATGAAATCCCGGGAGGCGGCGGTGGAGAGCGATTCGGCTTCCATCCAGTCCAGATGCGCCCGGTACTTGGTGAGTTGGGCTTCCGCGTGCATGAACTCGGGCCGATGGGCGGAATCCAGTTGCACGGTGTCGAGTTGGGGCACGACGCCATGGGCGTAGAGCAGCGCGTGTCCCGCCCCTGGGAATGCTCCTCGCTCGACCGGAATCACTCGGACATCGATGTGCTCGCGCTCGGATGCGTGGCAGAGGTGGAGCAACTGCTCCCGGGCGACGCTTCGTCCGCCGAACTGCATGCGTAGCGCGGCCTCGTGCACGTATCCGACGTAGTCGACCGCCGGTTCACGGTCGAGGATCTGTTGCCGGTCCATGCGATGGGCTACCCGCAACTCGACTTCCAGCCGCGACAGCGCGGGCAAAACGGCACCGAAGACTGCGCGGGCATAGTCGTCTGTATGCAACAGGCCGGGGAGATGGACCGTCTGCGCGGTACGGATGTGGACGGCATGCCATTCGAGTTCGGCGATGTCCAGCAGCCCTGACGGCAGCTTGCCCCGGTACTCCTCCCACCAGCCGCGTTTCCGCTGCTCGGCCATCTCTACGAGGGCATCGATGTACAGCCGATCCGCGCAAGCGAAGTTGCAGGCAAGCGTGCGCACGCGTGCCGGTGTGATCGGGCGGACCCCGGACTCCATGTTGGAGATCTTGGTTCGGTCTATGCCCAACAGGCCCGCCGCATAGGACGTGGTGGCCTCGGCAGCCAGGCGCATCTTGCGCAGCTCGGCACCGAGCCGTCTCTGTCGTTCAGTCGGCGTGGAACTGCTGGGCATGGGTCTCTCTTCTCGCGGGTGGCTCCAGTCTGCCGCTGTACCGGCATGTGAGTCCAGCCAGTTGGGGGCAATTGCCTCTGACTGGACGACACTAGTGCCACGCTTGGGCTACATTCGGTGACGCACAGCTCACGTTCCGATGAGCCGGAAGTGCATCGCGCGGTGCTGCCCGCTGTCTCCTGCCCTGGGAGGGGGTGCCGCGCCAGGGAGACAGGCCACTGCTCATCGGACTCGACGCGAGCCACTTGTGCGCATCGACGCGAAAGAGAGATCCGCCAACTCGCCACCCGAATCAGGGGAGTCAGCCATGCACTCATCTCCGCTCACCGCACTCTGCCCGGCCGCCGTCGCCGAGACGTGGACACCGCCACGCCCGCACCCCTACCTGCGCCCGAAAGTACGCACCGGGAGCGGGCGGGAGCGCGGGCTCACGTTGAGCTTCACGCTCCCCGGCGAGATCCGCAGCGCGTACATCGGGCGCACCGCGATCGCCGCCGCGCTGGAGGCGCACGGGCTCGTCCGGTTCGCCTGGCCGACCACACATGCCGCGTCCGAACTCATCGCGGTGACCGCCAGGATGAGCCCCGGCAGGGAGCTCTACGTATCCCTGCGGCACCGCGACGACGCCGTTCGCCTCCTCGTCTGGGACCAGCACCCGCACCACGTCGAACCGGACCTCGCCGCACTCTGCGAAGAGCGGCGACGGCGGGCGCTCTGGCTGTTGGCCGCTGTCGTGGACGACTGGGGAGGCGAGTGGGGTGTGTGCGAGGCGCCGCAGTCGCAGCAGGGCACCAAAGCCTGGGTGGCCCTGCCTCGTTGACCCGCGTCGTCGTCGAGCAAAACGGGGGAAGGCCAATCGGGAGAGGTATAGGCGCGCGGCGGAGGGTCGCCTGTGTCTCGGGGTGGAGTCCGGCGTCGTGGATCAGGAGGCGGGCGACCGTTTCGGCGGGGGAGCCGGAGCGGGGGTCGAGGAGGGGGAGGAGGCTCCGGGCGCGAGCCGCGCCGTTCCGGGGGCTCGCGAGTTCGGCGTGGAGCGCCCGGAGCCGGATGAGTGCGGGGCGGCGGGTTCCCCCGACCCGGCGTGCGGAGAGGGCGGAGTCCGCGAGGACGACCGCCTCGTCACGGGGGAGGTGCCGCATCAGGTCACCGACCGTGCGGACCGGGGACGTGACGTGGAGCCCTCGTCGAACGGTCCGGTCGGCGGGGGAGAGGGGGAGCCGGTGGATACGGGTTCCGGGACGCCCGCGGTACGGGCCGGGGCGCGGGTCGGTGAACTCGTTCTCGGCGGCGCGGTCTGGGCTGTCGCGTAGAAGCTCCAGGCGGTGAAGAGCCGCTGCGGTGCGGTGACTGCACACGAGGTTCGGCTGGAGGTTCTGTAAGACCCGGGCCCGGATGAACCAGTCGACCCTGAGCTCCGGGGCGGCCCAGGCGCCTCGGTGGATCGGCTGCCACCGCTCGTACCGGAGCCGGTGGGAGAGCTGCCGCCGCGTCCAGCCCGCCGCGACGGCCCTGGCGGTGAAGAGGACCCCGTCCGGTGCGAGATCCGCCAACACCCGTACGTCGGCTGCTCGCTGTTGCGCCCGCGGCCTCCGGGGCGGCGGGGTGATGCCGGCTGTGTTCATGGAGCCACGATTCCTCGGATGGCGCGGAGGCGTACGCGCTTGTGGATAACCCTGGGTGATGGTGCTGGCCGCGTGTTTCCGCGGTGCTCCGTCCGCCTTCCCCGGCCACGGCCATCCAGGTCGACGCGGTACTGAGTGAGCTCGCGTTGACAGGCGGTCGGCGGGTGCGTGTAATAGGCGGCGGTGTCGCGTGACGCTGGCCAAAGAGCAGTGGGCCGGCCGGTGATCGGGCGAGCACCCTTCACTCAAGGGTCCGTCATGAGTTCATACTCCGCGCCCTGTACCTGACGTAACGCAACCGCACCCCTTCGTCCCGCGTGCCGCCGTGTCCGGCGCGAGGCCGTGCGGTCGCTTCGTCCTGGGCACGTCACCACACGCCATGACCCGCAGTCGCTGCGGAATCACTGAAGCTCCCGGAGATACGCATCCGTATGCCCACGTCTTTCAATGAAACGATCATCGAGGAGTTCCGCGCCAACGAGGGGAAGGTCGGTGGCCCCTTCGCGGGCGGCGATCTCCTCCTGCTGACGACCACCGGCGCGAGGTCGGGGGCCGAGCGGACCACGCCCCTCGGGTACGTCCGCCACGGCGGGCTGCTCCTGCTCGTCGGGTCCAGCCTCGGCGCCCCGAGCCACCCCGGCTGGTACCACAACCTGCTCGCCCACCCGGTGGTGCGGGTGGAGATCGGGACCCGCACCTTCCAGGCCCTCGCGGTCCCCGCCGAGGGGAACAGGCGCGACGAACTGTTCGCGCACGCCGTGCGGATCGCCCCCGGGTACGGCGACTACCAGGCCCGGACCACCCGGGTCCTGCCCGTCGTCGTGCTGGAGCGCGCCGATCCCGATGGGTGGCAGGGACCCGGCGAGGTCCGCACTCTGGCCGACAAGGTCATGGAGGTTCACACCTGGCTGCGCGGCCAACTGCGTGAGGTGGCGGCCGAGGTGGAGGTCCACTTCGCCGAGCGCGCGGCTTATCAGGGGCCCGGTGAGCCGCCGGCGCCCAGCCTCGGGCTGCAGATCCGGCAGCGCTGCCTGGCGTTCTGCCAGGCCCTGGAGTTCCACCACACCAGCGAGGACGGGCACCTGTTCCCCGGGATCGCCCGCTACCACCCGCACCTGGGCGACACCTTCGCCCGGCTTACGGACGAGCACCGCACCGTCGCACGGATTCAGGCGGCGCTCGTGGAGCTGCTCGCCGGTATCGGGATCGCGGAACCGGCGCGCTTCCGGGGCGAGTTGGCGCGGATGTCGGCCGAGCTGAACGCGCATCTCGACTACGAGGAGGAGGTGATCGTCCCCCTCCTGGCCGAGGTTCCCTGGCCGCCGGTTCCGCCGGTGAACCCCGGCCGGTGACCGGGATGGTGGGGGTTCACCGGCTCAGTCCGTCGTCGCCGGGTCCCGTTGCCGTACCAGCGGCAGGTACACCTCGTCGACGATCTCGACGAGGACGTCGTCGGGCGCGGTAGGCAGCCCGCGCACCACGAATTCATTGCGCAGCAGGACCATGGCCACGGTGGCGACCCTGGGGTGGAGCGCCTCCGGGGAGGCCTCGCCGCGTGCGACCGCGCGGCCCAGGATCGTCAGCCAGGGGGCGGCCGCGGCGTCGCCGGACTGGTCCTGGAGCTGTGCCAGCAGCTCGGACGCGCCGCCCGCCGCGGAGAGCAGCTCGCGCAGGATCGCGCCGAAGGGGGAGCTCCAGTTGCGGTTCGCCCGGCGCAGCAGCTCAAGGGCGTCGCCGCGCAGTGAGCCGGTGTCGGGGGGCTGGACGGTCCTGGCCAGTTGCCGGTAGGCGGCGATACCGAGGGCGAGGCGGTTCGGCCAGCGGCGGTAGATGGCGTTCTTGTTGGTGCCCGCGCGGGCGGCGACCTTGTCCATGGTCAGGGCGGCGAACCCGGACTCGGTGAGCTCGGCCACGGCGGCGCGCAGGATCGCCTCCTCCAGGACGGCTCCGCGTCGCCGCGTCTGCCCGGCGGCGGCCGGCTGCCCCGTCGCGTCCCCTGCCATGGCGCCTCCTGCTAGCGGTACCGCTCGTACCCTTCCATTTTGCTCGCCCGCCCCGCGCAGCCACAAATAGGGTACGGTCAGTACCGTAATTGTGCGGGATGGGCGGGAGAGGGTGCGACGTATGCGAGCCAGGGGAATCAGTTACGACACCGGTTTCGTCAACAACGGGACGACGTCCCGCAAGTCCTTCGACCCGGCGGAGGTCGAGCGCGAGCTGCGCATCATCCGTGACGATCTGCACTGCAACGCGGTCCGTGTCATGGGCGGTGACCCGGACCGGGTGGAACTCGCGGCGACGTACGCCGCCGACCTCGGCATCGAGGTCTGGTTCTCCCCCTATCCGCTCGAACTGACCGCCGGCGAGACGCTGGCGCTCTTCGCCGACTGCGCCGAGCGGGCGGAGCGGCTCAGGCTGCGGGGAGCCGAGGTCGTGTTCGTCAGCGGTGCCGAACTGAGCCTGATGAACAAGGGGTTCCTGCCCGGTGACAGCACCGGCGAACGGGTCGCCGCTCTCCGCCGGCCGGACTTCGCGCGCGAGCACCTGGGCGCGGTGAGCGCACACGTCAACGACTTCCTCGGCCAGGCCGTGGCGCTCGTCCGCGAGCGCTTCGGCGGCAAGGTCACCTACGCCGCCGTGCCGTTCGAACGTGTCGACTGGGCGCCCTTCGACATCGTGTCCATGGACCTCTACAGGTCCGCTGAAACCGCCGACCGGTTCGCCGACGGAGTCCGTGACCTCGTAGCGCAGGGGAAGCCGGTCGCGATCACGGAGTTCGGCTCGGCCGGCTACCTGGGCGCGGGGGACCGGGGCGCGGAGGGGCTGGAGATCGTCGAGTGCGGCGAGGATGGCGCCCCTGTCCGGCTGAACGGTGAATACGCCCGCGACGAGGCCGGTCAGGCCGCGTACCTGCGTGAGCTGCTGGAGGTCTTCGAGGCCGGAGGCGTCGACAGCGCCTTCGTGTTCACCTTCGCCCTGTACGACCATGTGCACCGCCCCGACGGCGACCCCCGGGAGGACCTGGACCGGGCCGGCTACGGCATCGTCAAGGTGTACGAGGACCGCCTCGGGGTCACCTTCCCCGGGCTGCCGTGGGAGCCGAAGGCGGCGTTCACGGCCGTCGCCGATCAGTACCGGGAGCGCTGAAGTCCGTCGTGGCGGCGCGCCGCCCCCTGTCCACATCCCCGCCCCCGGTCGCGGTGGCCTGGACGAGGAGTTTCAGCGCGGCCTGGGAGGCCGAGCCGGGGGCGGCGGTCACCATGACCAGGGACTGCTCGGGTTCGGACGGCACGGTCAGCGTCTGCTGCGTGACCGTCAGGGAACCGACGAGCGGGTGCCGTAGCTCGTACTCGGCGGTGTCGCACGCCCGTACCCGGTGGTCCGCCCACATGCGCGCGAACTCCGGGCTCCGGGTCGTCAGTTCACCGATGAGCTGGGTCAGCCGGGCGTCCTGCGGATGCCTCCCCGCGACCAGACGCAGATTGCCGACCACGGCTCGGGCCTTCGCCGTCCAGTCGACGTAGAGCTCCCGGATGTGGGCGTCCAGGAAGACCAGCCGCGCCATGTTCGGCCGGTCGGCCGGGCGCTCCGGGCCCGTCGCGTCCACGTGCCCGGCCAGCAGCGCGTGCCCCGCCGTGTTCCAGGCCAGTACGTCGCTGCGCCGCCCGGTCACCACGACGGGCACCTCCTCCAGCGACCGCACCAGTTCGCGCACGGCCGGGCCCGGCCGCTCGGCCGGGGGACGGCGGGCCGTGACCCGGTGCCGGCAGGCGGTGGCCAGGTCGTGCAGGTGCAGCCGCTCCGTCTCCTCCAGGCACAGGGCCCGGGAGATCGCGTCCAGCACCTCGGTGGAGGCGTGGCAGGAGGCGCCCTGCTCCAGACGCGTGTAGTACGAGGCGCTGACGCCCGCCAGCAGGGCCAGCTCCTCACGCCGGAGCCCCGGAACCCGCCGGCGGTCCCCGTAGGTCGGCAGCCCGACGTCCCGGGGCTGCAACTGGGCCCGTCGCGCTTGCAGAAAGGCCCCGAGCTGTCCGTGTGCGTCCATGGCCCCGAGTATCCAGTGCCGGGCCCGCCCGCAGCCTGCCCCTGCCAGGGATAGGCAGAACCGGGGCTGGTTGCCCATGCCGACCGGACACAGAGTTGGGGCCACGAGCGAACCCCCGTCGCCGAGCGACAGGGCCGCCTCGCACCGCACCACCGTCCACTACGCACTACGCAAGGAAGCAACGTGTCAGCGAAGTTCGCACGGAACGTACTGGTCGCCGCCATCGCGACGGCCTCCCTCGCCGCCTCCCTCGCCGTAGGCCTGCCCGGTTCGGCAACAGCTGCCACGGCGCCGCTGTCACACGCACGCATCACCCAGCACTTCGACCTGGACGGCAAGCAGATGCCGGAGAACATCGTCCTGGAACCCGACGGCAGCGTCGATCTGTCCTTGTCCGCCGCACGACAGATCGCCCAGGTCACCCGCAACGGCAAGGTACGGGTGCTGGCGACCCTGCCCGCGCCGGCCGACGACGGCGTGCACACCCCGGCGCTCGGCTTCCCCCTGGTCACCGGCCTGGTCAGGGACGCGCACGGCACGCTGTACTTCCTGTACGCCACGGGTACCGCCGACCTCACCGGCGTCTGGCGGCTCAGGCCCGGCGGCACCCCGGAGCGGATCGCCGCACTGCCGGCCGACGGCCTGCCCAACGGACTGGCACTGGACTCCGGCCGGCTCTACATCACCGACTCGGTCCGCGGCGTCATCTGGCGCGTACCGGCCGGCGGCGGCACCGCGAAGGTCTGGGCGGACGGCCCCGAGCTCGCCTCGACCGGCTTCCTCGGCGCCAACGGCCTGAAGGTGCACAACGGCGCAGTCTGGGTGTCCAACCTGGACAAGGGCACCGTGGTCCGTTACCAGGTGAGGAGGAACGGCACGGCGGGCCCCGCCCGGATCAAGGCCGAACAGCTCGCCGGAATCGACGACTTCGCCTTCGTCGGGCGCAGCGACCGGATCCTCGCCGCCCTCGACCAGACCGACGAGGTGGCCCTGATCGAGCCCGACGGCACCCACACCATCGTGCTCAGCGCCCAGGACGGCCTGCAGAACCCCACGGCCGTCGCCGTGCGCGGCGACACCGTGTACGTGACCTCGGCCGCCTACCTCACCGAGGAGGACCCCAACCTGCTCACCGCCCGTATCCACCACCGCCACTGACGAACCGTCACGGTCGGCGGCCGGCGCCTGCCGCGCCCCTGCCGCACCCCCGCCCAGGGAGATTCCATGAGCATCACCACCACCCCGGACCGCACCGCACTCGAACACCTCGACCCCCAGGACTTCCGCTTCACCAGGAAGGCGTGGATCGCGGCCACCCCCTCGCGGGCCTACGACCTGGTGAGCGAGGTATCGATGATCGGCACCTGGAGTCCGAGCGCGAGCGAGGTGAGTTACGACGACGGAGCCGGCCCTCGTGCCGGGGCCTGGTTCAGCGGACGCAACCGGCGCGGCGACCGCGAGTGGACCAGCCGCTCACAAGTGCTGAGGGCCGAGCCCGGCGAGACGTTCGCCTTCGTCGTGGAGGGACTCGTCCAATGGTGCTGGACCTTCCGCCCGCTCGGAACCGGCACCGTCGCGGAGCAGTCCTGGCAGCTGCTGGGCCTGGAACCGGTGCTGGGCACCACCCGCGCGGAGCTGGACGCGCTGCTCGCGCACATGGCGGACAGTGCGGAGACCACACTGGTCGCCCTGGGACGCTGGGTCGCCGAGGAGGGCGGTGACGGCGCGGCCTTTTAACAATGCCGTTCGGTCAGCCGCCCGGTGGGCTTGCCAATGGGTTGAGCTCGATGCGGGCGGCGGTCCGCGCGGACTGACGTCGGACCGGCCCCGCGCGCGGCGCCCCAGCGCCCTGCACCTGGCTGAGACCGCGTTCTCCAAGCTGGCCGAGCAGTACCGCTCGGCCAGGTCATGCTGAAGGCCGGTCTCACCGACTCCCACCACGACGCGGTCACGCAGACCATCACCCGCGCCTGCGACGTGCGGTATCCGCACCACACCCTCCGGCCGGGCGGTCGCGGGAGCGGTCCGGGCGCCACTCGTACGGGCGCACTTCACCGGGGTGGCGGCCAGCCTCCCTACGCCGCCCCGCCGGGATTGGACGATCGATGCCCCGGGTCCGCTGCCGTGGGCGGCACGTGCATGCGCGACCACATCGCCGCTGGAGGGTGCCCGCATGTTCCGTCCGCTGCGTGCAGCGATGTCCTCGGCACCAGGTCCGGCCGACCACGACGACACCACTGCCATCCGGACACCAGCCACCCGCGATGTCGTCCTGGCGACCTTGGCGACGACGGCCGTTGTGGTCGTCCTCGGTCTGCTGACCGGGACCGCGGTGCTCCTTCTCGGGCTGCTGGTGTTCCTGCCGGCGTTCGCCGCCGCCCTGTGCAGCCCGCGCCAGACGGCGCTGGTCTCCGCCTGGGTGAGCCTCGTCGTCGTCGCGCCGGTGGTCTTCCAGCCCGGGGAGCGGATCCTCAACCGGGTGATCCTGGCGGTGTTCGCCGTCGGCTTCGGCGCGCTGGCCGTCTACGGCACCCGGGCGCGCGTCATGCGTGAGGACGCCCTGGTGCGGCTGCGGTCCACCGCCGCGGCGATGCAGAGGCAGATCCTGCGGCCGTTGCCGCTGCTCACCGACGATGTCCTGGTGGACGGCGTGTACGAGCCCTTGCAGGAGGACAAGCTGGTCGGGGGCGACATCTACGACGTGGCGGCCACCGCGTGGGGCACCCGGGTCCTCATCGGTGACGTCCAGGGGAAGGGGCTGGCCGCCATCGGGATGGCCATCGACGTGGTGGGGGCGTTCCGGGAAGCCGCCCACCGGGAGCCGACGGTGACCGCGCTCGTCGACGCGCTGGAAGCGGCGGTCGTCCGGCACAACGACTACGCCGGACAGCGCGGTGAGCCCGAACGGTTCGTCACCGCCCTCGTTCTGGGAGTGGACGCGGGTACCGACACCCAGGTCGTCGGCTGCGGCCACATTCCGCCCTACCTGCTGCACGAGGGCGTCGTCACCGTCGTCGGCACAGGGGAGGAACACGTACCGCTGGGCCTGGACGATCTGGTCGACGAACCACGCACGGTGGCATGGTTCGCCTTCCCCGCCGGGGCCACGCTGCTGCTGTGCACCGACGGCCTGACCGAGGCCCGTTCGCGCGACGGCGCCTTCTATCCGCTGGAGGCGCGTCTCGGCGGCCGCGTCGACATCACCGCCGGCCGGCTGATCGGTTCACTCGTCGACGACGTGCGGAACTTCACCGCCGGAGTGCAGCAGGATGACCTGGCGGTTCTCGCGGTACGCCGTGCCCCGCATCAGGCACCGTAAGGACCGGCCCCCTTCGGCGCGCCGTCAGTTGACGCGCTGCCCCCACGCTCCCGGTCCGCACGCTCACCCTCAACTCTCAGTGAGCTGCCCCGGCTGTCAGTCGGTCAGGAGCACGGCGCCGAGGGAGATCAGGGCGAGGACCTTGGCGGCCTCAAGGGCGATGTAGTACAGATGCGTCGTCGAGCGCGGAAGGTCCTCGCCGGCCAGGACGCGGTCGGAGCGCCGGTTCAGGCGGGGGCGGACGACCGCGAGCTGGCCGGCCAGTACGCACACGGCGACCGCCGTGAGGACGACGACGGCCACCGTGGGCGTGCCGACGGCCACCGCGGCGATCAGCACCAGCGCCAGAGCGGCTTCGGCGAGGTTGAGCGCACGGAAGACGAGCCGGCCGATGCCGAGCCCGATGGGGACGGTCACCCCCGGCGCCCGGAACTTCAGTGGCGCCTCGATGAACGAGATCGCCAGCACCATCCCGAGCCAGACGAAGGTCACGGCCCCTGCCGTGGCCGCTGCTTCCGCGTTCATCGTGGCGATGCCGCTTCCTCGGGTGCGGCGCCGGCCGGGGCGAGGTGGGCCAGGCAGACGTCGGGTTCGGCGAACGGTTCGAGCCGGGTGGCCCGGACGGGGGCGTCCAGCTCCGTCAACGCACCCTGCATCAGCCCGAGATGGAGCGGGCAGACGATCGGCCCGTACTCCTCCGCGAGTTCGAGGAAGGGGCAGTGGCGCAGCCGGATCAGGTCGGGCGCCGCCTCGTCGTCCCCCGATGTCTCGGGGGCGAAACCGAGGTCGGTGAGCATCGCGGTCAGCCGGGCGACGGACTCGCCGTGGGCCGGCCGGTGAAACGGGGGCACCCGGTCGATCAGGTGCCTGCCCCAGGCGCGGCCGGTCCGGGTGGCCTTCACCCCGGCGTCCGCGCCGGACGCGGCCAGCTCACTGACGAGCATCCGGGCGAGCAGGCGGTAGCCCCGGATCCCGCCGCGGTCCATTCCGGGCCGGGGCGCGTAGACCGTACGGGGACGCCCCCGCCCGGAGGACTCCCGCCGACTGCACTCGACGGCACCCTCCGTCACGAGGGCGTCCAGGTGGAAACGCACCGTGTTGGGGTGGACGCCGAGCTGTCCGGCCACCTCGGTGACGCCCAGCGGGCTGTCGGAGGCGCGCAGCGCGTCGAGGACCGCCCGGCGCCGCGGTGTCTGCGGCGCAGCCGTGTCGTCACGGGTCATGTCGGTCACCCTTTCCGGCTCCGGGGAGGCGACGCACCGCCGGAGGAAGAATTTTTCCAAATTGTACATGTAATAATCGTGAACCGAGTTCCGGAAGGCGAACAGGAGCACTCAGCCATGGCACCGTCAGACGACATCCACATCGAGGCCACCGAGACCGACCCCGCTGTCCGTGCCCGGACCGCGATCCACCGCGGACACCGGGAACTGCTCGCCGGACTCGCCGCGTTCACCGGGCCCGAACCGGCCGCGGGGTACGGGGACTCCGTACACGCGGAACTGACCGGCTTCTGCACCGGCGAGCTGCGCCGCCACCTGGCCGCCACCGACGGGACGCTGTACGCCGCCGCCTCCGGGGCCGCTGATACGCGCCTGCTCGTACGGGCCCTGCGCAGCGGCCTCGCCGCGCTCGACGCCCGTATCGACGCAGTCGCCGCCACCGGCGACGCCGCGGCCGCCGTGCCGCTCGCACGCGCGGTCGAGGCCGTACTGGCGGTGCATCTGGAGGTCGAGGAGTCGGTTCTGCTGCCCGCGCTGGCCACGCTGCCCGGCGCGGACCTGCCGGCCCTCGTCGCGGACCTGCGCACCCTGCTGGACGGCGGCCGGCTGGACACCCCCGCGGTCATCGACGTCCGTGAGATCCCGCACGGACGCAGGCACCCGCGGATCTTCGCCCGCTTCGGCCGGCTCGGTCCGGGAGAGGCCTTCACCCTGGTCAACAACCACGACCCCAAGCCGTTGCGCCGCGAGTTCGAGGCCGCCCACCCCGGCGCGCACACCTGGGACTACGTCGAGTCCGGTCCCGACGTCTGGCGGGTCCGGATCGGAAGGGTGACGGCGGATGCGTGACGTACACCCCGGCCGTCCGGGACCGGCGGGCGGCGCAGCCGGTGCGGGGAGCCCGCTCGGGCCGGCGCCGAGCCTGCTGTGCGACGTCGCCGCAGTCGCCGGGCTTCCCGGGGAAGGTCCGTCATCCGCGGGTGCGCGGTGGAGGCTTGCCGAGCCGGGGCGCCAGCTCGACGCCAACGTCGTTCACCTGCCGCCCGGTCAGCGGGTCGAGACGCACACCGAGCCCGATCTCGACGTACTTCTGCTGGTCGTCGCCGGTCGCGGCACCCTGGAGGGGACCGACAGTGCCGAACAGCTCGCCGCGAGTGGGCTGTTCTGGCTGCCGCACGGTTCGACGCGCCGCATCACGGCAGGCGCGGACGGTCTGTCCTACCTCACGGTCCACCGCCGGCGCCCCGGCATGACCATCCGCTCGCGCCGGGAGCGGCCCTAGGTGTTCCGTCCGCGAAGCCCCGTCCGGCGCGCGGCGTACGGCGGGACTTCGCGGACACGACCTGGACAGGGGCGGGCGACCGGTTCGCGCGGGTGAGCCGTCCGGCGGTGCGGCGGCTCGACGCACGGTTCGGCAGGCGCTCGGCGCACCCGGCCGGGTACCGGAGAACCGGAGCGGAGACGCACGGAGTACGGTCGGCAAACCGGAGCAGAAGAGGATAGACGGCACAGGGCGTCTTCCGCGTCCCCCCGCGTCCACGCGGCGGGAGGCGTCCGACTGTGCTCGCCCACCTCCCTACGTCCCCGGAGGCTCATCCTTGTCCAGCAAGATCAGCGACACCGCCACCGGGGCGCCGCGCCGGGCAGCCGGGCATCCCGGGCCCACGCGGCGCTGGTCCGTCGCGCTGCGGCGGACGCCCGTCTCCCTGTGGAACGACGACCTCTCGGACTGGGCGGCGGCCCTGACGTACTACGCCATCCTCGCGCTGCTCCCGGCGCTCCTGGTGACGGTGTCCGTCATCGGGCTGGCCAATCCCCGGGCCACGGACGCCCTGATCGCCGACATCACCGCCTTCGCGCCGGCGGAGTCCGGCGCCGCGCTGCGCCAGCCCCTGGAGGCGGCCACGCAGCAGCGGACCGCGGTCTGGCTGCTGGTCGCGACCGGGACCGTCAGCGCGGTCTGGTCGGCGTCCAGCTATCTGGCCGTGTTCCGGCGGGCGCTGCACGCGATGCACGGGGTACGGGACACCCGGCCCGCCCTGCGCAAGGCGCACATCATCGTGGCGACGGCGATCGGGCTGCTGCTGCTCCTGATGACCAGTGCGTTCGCCCTGGTGCTCTCCGGCCCGCTGGCCCGCTGGCTCGGGCACCGGATCGGCCTGGCGCATCTGGGGGACGCGGTGTGGGCGGTGCTGAAGTGGCCCGTGCTGCTCTGTCTGGTCGCCTGCCTGATCACGGTCCTCTTCCGGACCGGTCCGGCATCGGCGCGCGGTTCGAGCCGGGCGCTGCCGGGCGGGGTGCTGGCGGCGCTCCTGTGGCTGGTGGCCTCGGCGGGATTCGCGGTGTACGCGACGTACATCGGCTCCTACAGCCGGCTGTACGGGTCACTGGCGGGGCTGGTGGTGTTCCTGATCTGGGTGTGGTTCACCAACCTGGCCCTGCTGACGGGCGCCCAGTTCAACGTGGAGCTGAGCCGGGTGCGGTGCCGGCCCCCGCGAGCCCAGCATGATCCAAACGAGAGGCCCTAGGCCCCCGTGCTGCCGTCGACGAGCTCCCGGATGATGTCGAGGTGGCCGTTGTGCCGGGCGGTCTCCTCGATGAGGTGCAGCAGGATCCAGCGCAGATCGGGGTGGTGGCCGTCGGATCGCGGACGCTTCGCCGGGGTGTCCAGGTCATGGGCGGCGACGAGCTCCCGGTAGCGGGCGCACTGCTCCTCGTACTCCGCCATCACGTCGGCGAGCGGCATGTCGACGGCGATGCGCATCTCGCGGTCCGGATCCTCGTCGGTCCACGGGCCCTCGTCCTCCCCGCCGAGGAAGTCGATCTCGAACCACGCGTACTCGACCCAGCGGAGATGGTTGAGCACACCCGCGAGCGTCATCAGGGGCGAGCCCGGCAGCAGGGCCTTGCGCGCGTCCTCCTGAGCGAGGCCCTCGCACTTGGCCAGCGCGGTCGCGCGGGTGTAGTCGAGGAAAGTGGTCAGCTGTGTGCGCTCGTCCCAGGCGGGAGGCGAATCGGTGCGTGTCATCGCGGTACACCCTCGTGGCTCACCGACGGCCTGTCCACCGCTTAACCCGTGAGGCGGCCCTTCCTTGTTACTGCTGGGGCTGATGTGAACTGCCGGAAGCACTCCGGGCCGGGCCCCCGCCACCGGGGAGCTGCCTTGGGGTCCACGCGTGGGCCCGTGGGCCCACGCCTCGGGCGGCAGGGCTGATTACGCTCATGAGTGACCGACTGCGAGCCGTCCGACGCCACCGCCACCAGGCGGGCCGATCAGGCGCGCTCCGGTGCGCAGGGATCTTCACGCTCTACCTGATCTGCAGGGCGGTCACCTCTCGGCCGGCGTGTCCGGACGAAGCGGGTGCCCACACTTTTATGGGGTGCGGTGTCATGAGTGACGGATTCTTCTACTCGTACCACGTGGGCTGGAGCCGCCCCGATGCCGAGTCGCTGCTCGGGGACCTGGAGGCGTCCGGCGTCCGTCCCGCGCACCCGGCCACTCGGCGCATCACGCTCATCAGTCCGGGCGCCGAACCATCGGGCACCCAGTCGTGGGTGACCAGGGACCAACTGGTGCTGCTGGCCGGCCTGCAACGGCTGGACCAGGTCGACTTCCTGCTCTGGGTGAGCAGCGGAGCCGAGATACCCACCCGGGTCCGGCGGACGGACGACGGGACGGTCGCGCTGCAGTTCGCCCTCGGCGCGCTGAGCCGCGACGAGCGGGAAACGGTCGTCCGCGCGATCCGGGAGGCGATAGGCAGGGCCTCGGTACTCTGTATCGGCTTCGTCGTCGACCGGGAGGGCGCGTCGGCGGCGACCGACTGGAGGGGCTTCATCGTGAAGGGGGCGGTGTACTTCGACTGCTGGCCGGACACGCTCGCGGTGCGCTCCGAAGTCGCGTCCATGCAGCCTCAGTTGTCCGGGGTGAGCTCGTTCGAGCAGTCCCCCTGGGTCGTCTACGGCAGCGAAGTCCCCAGCCGGTGACGGTAATAGTTCACGCCATGTGGGGTGTTCGCGAGCAGAGCCCCGATCAGCTGGCGGAGCGATGGCTCGTGCTGCTTCGCGCGCTGGCGGCGATCGA
This sequence comes from Streptomyces sp. NPDC048671, assembly GCF_055587045.1. NCBI lineage: Bacteria > Bacillati > Actinomycetota > Actinomycetes > Kitasatosporales > Streptomycetaceae > Streptomyces > Streptomyces sp. NPDC048671. The sequence goes on from NZ_JBVJHB010000016.1 coordinate 235,023, forward strand.
CGGCGACACCTGCGGCCAGTGGCACGAGGCGGCCGAATACGACGAGACACCGCCCGCCGTTCAGCTCACCGACTCGGCCGTCGCCGCGTACATCGACCGGCGGAATCCCGAGCCCGACGCGGACTACATCGGGCGGGTGGCGTCGCTGAGCACGGCCGCCGGCGGCCCCGGCCGGCCCCAGGTGGGGACATGGATCAACGCGGGAGGTTCGGCCAGCCGTGTTCCTGACAGCTGCGTCGTCAAGCTCCGTTCGCAGGAGCTCGACGAGTCGGCGGACCTGGTGCGCCGCTCCGGAGAGGTGATGGCCGCGGTCGGTGCGAGCTGGGACGCCGACTGGGGCGAGGTCTACGACGACGACGAGTACGACGCCGTGGCCGACGAGTTCGGCCTCTCGGTGACGGTTCCACGCGGTGGCCGGTCCGTGTACCTCTCGCCCGGCCGCGCGGCACTCGCCCCCGAGGGGCTGCCGGGGACGTACACGCGCACCGCTGCCGGCGGCCTCGTCATCGACCTCACCCGTGGCGGTACGGCGGAACCATCCCTCGCGTCGATCGTCGAGGCCAACCGCGTGCTGCGCGCCGCCGGTGCGCTTGAGCCGCTCCCCGTACCCTTCGACCGCGACAGGTTCTGACGCGCGGAGCGAGAGCCTGACCTCGACGGCTGCTCGCTGATGGCGCACCCGGCCGGGGTCAGATGCCGCTGCCGACGCCGACCGTGGTCACGACGAGCAGGATGATCCCCAGGTAGCCCATGGCGGCGGCGCCGTCGTCGCGCCAGGAGTACGAGCCGGAAACGGCCGACTGCGTCCCTTCGTCCTCCATCAGCCGGTCGACGGCCAGGCCCACGGCCGAACCGGTCACCAGGGTGACGACCGGCAGCAGCACGCCCTCGACCCCCACGGCCTCCGACGGAACGGTGTATCCGTAGCCGAGCGCGGCCAGCGGAACGGCGAGCGAGGCGAGCGGGTACAGCAGACGGGACGAGCGCTGCTCGTCGGGCAGGACGCGGGCGGCGGCGAGAACCGCCAGCGCGGTGATGATGACGGCGGGCACGTACACCAGGGCCAGGCGCCAGGTGAACACGTCGAGCCGCCCGTCGGTGTCCAGCTGATCGACGAGCCCGCGCGCGATCAGATACCCGGCGATGAGGTGGACGAGGGCGCCCACGGCCCAGCTACGGGCCAGCGAAAGGAGCGAGCCGCTGCCACCGGGTCTGCCGCGACCACGCCCGGGAGGTACCTGCCCCGTGCTGCCGCTTCCCCAGCCGCTGCCACCGCTCACGGTTCTCCCTCTCACTCTCCGACATCCACTCGCACGGCCTGTGCCTGGCACGCCCCGACCACCGGGCGCGGCACGAGCGTACGGCGTACGGGCCCGGGTGACCTGGGCCGTTGGCCCCAAAGTCGGGCCCAAATACGTGAGACGGGGTTGCGTGGTGGGCGCGACCGCGGGTCCGGCGGGCGGACGACGGGGCGGGCTGGGTGCTGAGGCCGGGGTCCGATCAGCTGGCGCTGCTGCGCCGGTGCACCGAGGCGTTCCGCACGGCGATGCCCGACCGTGAGCAGCGGGAGTTCGTGCTGGGGGAGTGCGGCGAGAGCCTGCCGGTCCTCTTCGCGGCGGATCCGGTGGCGGCCGCCGATGCCGGCCTGCCGGTGACGGAGGACGGGCTGCGCGCGGCGCACACCCTGCTGGTCACCCTGCTCGCGCTCATCCCGTCGGAGCGGGCCTTCATGGAGCGGACCGGCCACTACCGCGACCATGCGGCGATGATCGCTCTCGGACTCCGGCGCGGATTCGCCGCACCGCCCGCCGGCCAGGGCCGGTGAGCCGGGCCCACCGGGGACCGGCACCCGGCCAGGGGCGGCCACCGCCGAGGACCCCGGCACGGTGATAATCGGCCGTATGTCCGCAGAACCTTCCCCACAGGCCACCCGCTTCCGGGCGCACCCGCGGCCCCCGGAGCACCGGCCGGTCCGCGGACGTGCCGCCGCCGCCCTCGCCTCGGCCGCCCCGGCGCTCGGCGCCTACGCGGCCGTGCGTGCCATCGGGCTCGTCGTCTTCTGGGGGGCCGCGGCCGGCGCCGGGAAGGACGCCTTCCATCTGCTCGCCGAGCGCTGGGACTCCGTCTGGTACCAGCGGGTCGCCGAGAACGGCTACGGGTACACCGTCCCGCTCGCCGACGGCGGCATCCACTCCGACCTGGCCTTCTTCCCGCTCCTGCCCGCGTTGGAGCGGGGCATCGCGGAGGTGACCCCGCTCGGTCTCGCGGGCGCCGGACTGCTGGTCGCCTGGGTGGCGGGTCTCCTGGCCGCCTGGGGGATCTTCGCCGTCGGCGCGCGGCTGTACGGGCGCCGCGCCGGGGTGGCGCTGGCCGCGCTGTGGGGGGTGTACCCGACGGCGTTCGTCCAGTCGATGGCGTACACCGAGACCCTGTTCACCGCGCTCGCCGCCTGGTCGCTGTACGCCGTGCTGACCCGGCGCTGGATCGTGGCCGGTGCGCTGTGCGTACTCGCCGGGCTGACCCGGCCGTCCGCCGCCGCGCTCATCGCCGCCCTCGCGATCACCGCCGCCGCCACCCTCGTGCGCGAGTACCGGGCCGGCGCCACCGACGGCATCGTCCGCCGCAACGGCCGGATGCTGGCCGGGGTGATCGTGGCGCCGCTGGGCTGGCTTGCCTACGTGGTCTTCGTCGCCGTGCGCGAAGGCAGCCCGTTCGCCTACTTCGACGTCCAGGCGCAGTGGGGCAACAGCATCGACGGCGGCGCGGCCCTCGCCTCGTTCATCGTCGGCCTTCCGCTGCCCGGAGCGCTCGGGCTGTGCGCGGCGCTGGCCGGTCTGGGGTGGCTGGTGTACCTGTGCGTACGGCAGCGCCAGCCGCTCCCCGTACTCGTCTACGGCATCGCCGTCGTCGTCATCTCGCTGATCGGATCCGGCTACTTCGGCTCCCGGCCCCGGCTGATGATGCCCGCGTTCCCGCTCCTGCTGCCGCCCGCCGTCGCACTGCTGCGGCTGCGCTCCACGGCCCGCGCGGCGACGGTCCTCGCGGTGCTCGCCGCGGCCTCGGCGGCGTACGGGGCGTGGACGCTGCTCGGCTCCGGCCCGCCGTGAGCTGGGCTCACGGACCCACGACATGTTTTCGACACCAAGGTCCGGGCCGCCCGATTGCCGTGGGCCCCCGGCCCCATCTCCGGGCTCAGCGGCCGCCGTTCAGCCGGGCGTCCCGTCGTTCAGCCGACCGGCCCGTCGCTCTGGGCGATCCCCACCTTCACGCCCGGCCGCAGCCCCCACTCCGCCATCGCGCCGGCCTCCGACTCGATCACGTGCCGGGCCCGGAGCCGGGGGAGGCCCAGCCGTCCCGGCTTCATCGTGTGGACCGCCACCACATTCAACTTCCGGTCCAGATAGGCCACATCGATCGTGAACCGCATGCGGAAGGAGTGCACACTCCCGCACGGTGTGATCAGCAGCGCGCCGTCGATGCCGTCCTGTCCGAGCAGCCCACGGCTCCGGTGACGGTACGACGCCGCGATCCGCAGCGGTATCGCTGTCTCCCGTTCCCCCTCTCGGTCCGTGATCGTGAGTGTTCCTGTGCCATTGCGCCATCGAGCCATGGCCATGACGGTAGCGCCACGTGACGGCCTCTGGGCCCGTAACGGCGTGCGATGGGCCCCAGGGCCCATGACCGCTGTGTGCCCGGAGCCTAGGGTCGGTGACGTGTACGCCATCCTGATAGGGGTCGCCGCCCTCTGGGGTGCCGCGACCGGACTGCTGGTTCCGCGCGCTGCCTACCGGTTCTCCGTCGAACCCGAGGACGCGTGGCGTGACGCCTGCCCGGCCGGCCACGCCCTCACCGGGCCGGGCCGCGGCTGGCTCGGCTCCACGCGCTGTGTGACCTGCGCGGAGGTGGGGGCGGCCGTCGCCGTGCACACGGCCACCAGGACCGAGGCCGAGGCCGCCCGTCCGGGGCCGGATGCTGTTACGGACGCGGACTCCCGTACGGACACCGGCCCGGACACGGACACGCGTGCCGCCGGCACCACGCCGCACCGGAGCGGCCCGCGCTACGCGCCCGCCCGCCTCGTCCCCGTCGTCTCCGCCCTCGGCTGCGCCGCCGTCGCCGCGACCACCGGGGCCCGCCCCGAGCTCGCCGTATGGCTGCTGCTCGCCCCCGTCGCCGTACTCCTCGCGACCATCGACCGCCGCGTCCACCGGCTGCCGGACGAGCTGACGCTGCCGGCCGCCGGGGCCGCCGCCGTCCTCCTGGGCGTCGCCGTACTGCTCCCGGAACACGGCGGCTCCTGGCTGTCCGCCCTGCTGGGTGGCGTCGCCCTCGGCGGGTTCTACTTCCTGCTCTTCCTCATCAACCCGAGCGGAATGGGCTTCGGCGACGTGAAGCTCGCGCTGTCGCTGGGCGTGGCGCTCGGCTGGTACGGCTGGGCCGTCGTGTTCGCCGGCGGCTTCGCCGGGTTCCTGTTCGGCGCGGTGTACGGCCTCGGGCTGATGCTCATGCGCCGCGCCGGGCGCAAGACGGGCATCCCGTTCGGCCCGTTCATGATCGCCGGAGCGCTGCTGGGAATCCTCGTCGGCGGCCTGGCCGCCTGAGCCCGCCCGGCTGACCCCGCCCTATTACGGTCGCGTGTGGCGGTGCCCGGCTGGGACCATGCCGTATGCCCGGAACACCCGAAGACACGCAAGCGGCGGAGGCGGCCCGCGCCCGGTTCGACGCCCTGGTCACCGAGGCGGACACCGTCTCCGTGGCCGGATGGGACTTCTCCTGGCTCGACGGCCGGGCCACCGAGGAACGGCCCTCCTGGGGTTACGCCCGTGCCATGGGGGAGCGGCTGGGCCGGGCGGGCGCCGCGCTCGACATCCAGACCGGCGGGGGCGAGGTCCTCGCCTCCGCGCCGAAGCTGCCTCCGCTGACCGTCGCCACCGAGTCCTGGCCGCCGAACATCGCCCGCGCCACCGCCCTGCTGCACCCGCTCGGCGCGGCCGTCGTCGCGGACGCGGACGAGCCGCCGCTGCCGTTCGGTGACGCGGCCTTCGACCTCGTCGTCAGCCGGCATCCTGTGACCACCTGGTGGGACGAGATCGCCCGGGTCCTGGCACCCGGCGGCACGTACTTCTCGCAGCAGGTCGGCCCCGCCAGCGTCTTCGAACTCGTCGAGTACTTCCTCGGCCCGCAGCCGCCGCGGGTGCGTGGCGCACGCGACCCGGAACAGGCGCGCGCCGCCGCCGAGGCGGCCGGTCTCGAAGTCGTCGCCCTGCGGCCCGAGCGACTGCGTACCGAGTTCTTCGACATCGGCGCCGTCGTCTACTTCCTGCGCAAGGTGATCTGGATGGTGCCGGGCTTCACCGTCGAGCGGTACCGGCCACAACTGGCCGCGCTGCACCAGCAGATCGAGAACGAGGGCCCGTTCGTCGCGCACACCACCCGCTTTCTGATCGAGGCCCGCAAACCGGGGCGGCTTCTCTGAGGCCGTATTCCCTTCCGGCGCCCGAAGGATGGCACTCTGGTCGCTGAGCCCACGGGGAAGGAGCAGGCCATGAGGGTCGGCAGCGACGAGGAAGCCACGCGCAGCCCGCGGCAGGGGAACTCCGAATGGCTCAGAGGCGCACGGATCGTCGGTGTCCTGGGTGTCTTCTACCGCCCCGAGGGGCGGATGGGTGAGCCGGAGGCCGTTGAATTCCTGCTGTCCGACAGCCAGTCGGTGCTTCTGACGTGTGCATCCGACGGCACCCTGCACGTCGGCGCCGGTACCTGGCCGCGTCTGCCCGACTGGTGCGTACCGGCCGCGCAGTGGGAGTTCGCGACGATGGCGAACCTGCCGCAACCGCCCGACGGCGGCTGGACGGTGCTGAGTACCGAGGAGCGCCGGGACGAGCGGGGCGAGGTCCACGAGGCCGTCATCCGCTGCGAGGGCGGCCGCTTCGTGGTCATCGGCGGCGACACCGTGGGAATCAGGTTCACCCGGGGCCACCGGGGCGCGGCGTCCGCGACCTGACGGCATGATCCAAACGAGAGGCCCCGACCTCGCCGGCCGCCGCGCGCAGCCGGAATGTGTACGTCCTGTGCATGTCTCGTGGACGGTTCCGGCGTCAAGGCGACACTCCCGGGTGTCCGTGCAGGTCCAAGGGCTCCGGAGCCCCGTATTCCGTGCTCACAACGGAGTCCCGCACATTCGGAGAGTAATTATTCGGCGGCGATGCACACAGCATCACTTACGAAGGGTTATGGTGGAAACCCCCCCTCGGGCCGGTCCGTAACCCCCCCCACGGACCGGCCCGTTTTTTTGTGCTCCGGCGCAGACGGGGCGCGTGGCACCCGCCGATGTGTGGTCCGTCAGGACCGTCCGGCCCAGATGTTGGTGCCCGCGGTGTCCACGGCGAAGGTGTCGATCTCCTTCAACTCCGCTGCGGACAGAGCCGGACCGGCCAGCGCCGCGACGTTCTCCTCCAGCTGCTTCACGCTCGACGCGCCGATCAGAGCCGACGTCATGCGGCTGTCGCGCAGCACCCAGTTGAGGGCCAGCTGGGCCAGCGACTGGCCGCGCCCCCGTGCGATGTCGTTCAGCCCGTTGAGCCGGCGCACCACCTCGTCCGAGAGCAGGTCCGGGTCGAGGGACTTGCCCTGGGTGGCGCGCGAACCCTCCGGGATGCCCTTCAGGTACTTGTTGGTCAGCAGCCCCTGGGCGAGCGGCACGAAGGAGATGCAGCCCATGCCGGCCGCCTCCAGCGTGTCCAGCAGTCCGTCGTCCTCGGTCCAGCGGTTGATCATCGAGTAGGACGGCTGGTGGATCAGGGCCGGCACGCCCATCTCCCTGAGCAGCCGGGCCGCCTCGGCGGTCTGCCCGGAGTTGTACGAGGACACCCCGACGTACAGCGCCTTGCCCTGCCGCACGGCGGAGGCCAGGGCCCCCATCGTCTCCTCCAGCGGGGTGTCCGGGTCGAAGCGGTGCGAGTAGAAGATGTCGACGTGGTCGAGGCCCATCCGCCCGAGGGAGGCGTCGAGCGACGACAGCAGGTACTTGCGCGAGCCCCACTCGCCGTAGGGGCCGGGGTGCATGTCGTACCCGGCCTTGGTGGAGATCACCAGCTCGTCGCGGTACGGGGCGAAGTCCTGCCGGAAGAGCTTGCCGAAGTTGAGCTCGGCCGAGCCGGGCGGCGGTCCGTAGTTGTTGGCCAGGTCGAAATGGGTCACGCCGAGGTCGAAGGCGCGGCGCAGGATGGCGCGCTGCGAGTCGAGCGCGCGGTCGTCGCCGAAGTTGTGCCAGAGGCCGAGCGAGACGGCCGGGAGCTTGAGGCCGCTGCGGCCGGTGCGCCGGTACTCCATGGAGTCGTAGCGCGTGCCGGCGGCCTGGTAAGAGGAAGAGGAATCAGTCACGTTTCCCTCTTTATCACGGACCTGTGACAGGCCGGGTTGGGCCGGTGCGACGCCTGCGCAGTAATGTGGCGGCTTCGGGACTGCCACGGCACGGCGGGGCGATCAGCCCCCTACCGGTGCGACGATCCCCAGGGGGACAGCCCCGGGCGAGGCGGCGGGCGGGCCCGCACCGAACCGAGAGGTGGACTCAGTGAACTTGCGCGACCTGGTGTACGGGCTCTACGCCCGCCGGGTGGAGGCCCGCCTCGATCACACCCAGGTGCCCAAGCACATCGGTGTCATCCTCGACGGGAACCGGCGCTGGGCGAAGGCCTCCGGTGGTACGGCCGCCGAGGGCCACCAGGCCGGCGCGGACAAGATCAAGGAGCTCCTCGGCTGGTGCAGTGAGACCGACGTCGAGGTCGTCACCCTCTGGATGCTGTCCACGGACAACTTCGACCGGCCCGAGTCGGAGCTGATCCCGCTCCTCGGCATCATCGAGAACACCGTGCGCGACCTCGTCGCGGACGGCCGCTGGCGGGTCCACCACGTCGGCACGCTCGACCTGCTGCCCGCGCACACACAGATGGTCCTCAAAGAGGCCGAGCAGGACACGATCGGGGTCGACGGAATACTGGTCAACGTCGCCGTCGGCTACGGGGGCCGGCAGGAGATCGCGGACGCGGTGCGGTCACTGCTGCTCGACCACTCCTCGAAGGGCACCTCCTTCGAGGACCTGGCGGAGATCGTCTCGACCGACCTGATCTCCGAGCACCTCTACACCCGTGGCCAGCCCGACCCGGACCTGGTGATCCGGACCAGCGGGGAGCAGCGCCTGTCCGGCTTCATGCTCTGGCAGAGCGCGCACTCGGAGTACTACTTCTGCGAGGTCTTCTGGCCGGCCTTCCGCCGGGTCGACTTCCTGCGGGCCCTGCGTGACTACGCGGCCCGTCACCGCCGCTACGGCGGCTGACACCACTCTCCCGGCGGCCCGCCCCCGCCCGGTCCGTTCCGCGTGTGCCGGGGACGGCAGCGGAAGCCACCGTTCGGGTGGTGTTCTTGGCCGGTGGCCCCGTAGGCGGTGCACTCTCCCACCCCGCCCGCCCCCGGCGGCATGGCTTCGCGTGTTCGAGGGAATACCCCTGACAGGTCGACGTCCGGTCAGGAACCAGGCGGATGTCGTCACCAAGTGAGCGGCATCGAGTCCGCTCGCCCGGGAGGCCCTTTGCACACGAAGGACCGTACATACAGTGCGGCTGACGTCGAGGGCCGGCGCTCGGCCCGCGCAAGGTGGCCGAAGCCCGGTCCGTCCTCTCCCTTTGGGATGCTCCGCGACGTCGTCGCACCCCAACCTCGTCCGAGGGGGTACGTCCTTCCGTGGTGACCAGCACAAAGCGCCGCATGCCCGACAGGCGCACCTATGTTCTCGACACCAGCGTCCTGCTGGCCGATCCGAACGCCATGTCCCGCTTCGACGAGCACGAAGTCGTGCTCCCGATCGTCGTGGTCACGGAACTGGAGGCCAAACGGCACCATCCTGAGCTGGGGTACTTCGCCCGGCAGGCCCTGCGCCTGCTGGACGACTTCCGGGTCCGGTACGGCCGGCTGGATGCCCCGATCCCGCTCGGGGATCTCGGCGGGACGCTGCGCGTCGAACTCAACCATTCCGATCCCGGCGTACTGCCCGCCGGCTACCGGTTGGGGGACAACGACTCACGGATTCTCGCGGTCGCGCGCAATCTCCAGGCCGAGGGGTACGACGTCACGGTCGTCTCCAAGGACCTGCCGCTGCGCATCAAGGCGTCGTCGGTCGGCCTCCTGGCCGAGGAGTACCGCGCCGAACTCGCCATCACCGACTCGGGCTGGACGGGGATGGGCGAACTGCCCCTCGCCGCCGAACAGGTGGACCTGCTCTTCGGAGAGGAGACGCTGTACGTTCCCGAGGCCGCCGATCTGCCCGTGCACACCGGTCTGGTCCTCCAGTCCGAGCGCGGCAAGGCGCTCGGCCGGGTGACGCCGGAGGGCAATGTCCGGCTCGTCCGCGGCGACCGGGAGGCCTTCGGCATCCACGGCCGCAGCGCCGAACAGCGCATCGCCCTGGATCTGCTGCTGGACCAGGAAGTCGGCATCGTCTCGCTCGGCGGCCGGGCCGGCACCGGCAAATCCGCCCTGGCGCTCTGCGCCGGTCTGGAGGCAGTGCTGGAGCGGGGGCAGCACAAGAAGGTGATGGTCTTCCGTCCGCTGTACGCGGTCGGCGGGCAGGATCTCGGCTATCTGCCCGGTTCCGAGGCCGAGAAGATGGGTCCCTGGGCGCAGGCCGTCTTCGACACGCTCTCGGCGGTCGCCGGGCGCGAGGTCATCGAAGAGGTCCTGGGGCGGGGGATGCTGGAGGTGCTGCCGCTCACCCACATCCGGGGCCGGTCGCTCCACGACGCCTTCGTGATCGTGGACGAGGCCCAGTCGCTGGAACGGAACGTGCTGCTGACCGTGTTGTCCCGGATCGGGGCTAATTCCCGGGTGGTGCTCACGCATGACGTGGCCCAGCGGGACAACCTCCGGGTCGGCCGGTTCGACGGAGTGGTCGCCGTGGTCGAGAAGCTGAAGGGCCATCCGCTCTTCGCGCACATCACGCTCACCCGGTCCGAGCGTTCCCCCATCGCCGCGCTGGTGACCGAAATGCTGGAGGAAGGCCAGATCTGACACGGGATAGGACAGTTGGTGCCGCCCGGCGAGCCAAGGAGCCTAGCCGGGCGGCATCGTGTTGCGGTGCCATTTCCGTAATTCACATGCTCCAAACGAGGTGTGAGCTTTCACACGCAACAGAGAATTGCTTCACGGCGTCCCGTTCCGGCAGAGTCTTGCTTCCGTCAGGCCCCGCATACGGCACCCCCGCACCTCCCGAGGTGCAAGGCACCACACAACTCAACAACCGCCGTCCGTATGCCGCCCGCGAGCACCACGCGGCGCTCCCTCCGGGGAGTCGCCCACCGGGCCCGTGTCTCCCGTGACCCAAGCAGTAGGGAGGCCAGCGTTCAGGGGCACGATTGCGCCCGCGAGGTCACCTAAGCGGGCGATGCTGGAAGGACACCGTGTGAGCCGGATCTCGGTCCGGGGGTTCGCCGTGGCATCTGCCACAGCGGTAACCACCGTAGGCGCCGTCGTAGGAGTTGCGGCGGGCAGTACTCCCGCTGTCGACGACAACAACTTCGAGGCCACCGCAGCCGACACCACGCTGCTCGCCGACATCCCCGCGGGCCAGCAGGCCCAGGTGCAGACCGCTTCTCTGACGCAGCAGGCCGACGCCCAGGCGTCGGCGGCCGACGCGACGGCGAAGAAGTCCGCCGAGGAGTCGGCCCGTATCCAGGCCGCCAAGGACGCCAAGACGAAGAAGCAGGCGGCCGAGGACCAGCTGGCGAAGGAGCGGCAGGACAAGAAGGACGAAGCCGAACGCGCCAGCCGTTCCGAGGTCCGCACTGCCTCCTCCCCCTCCTTCACCGCCCAGAGCTCGTACAGCGTGGCCGAGATCCAGGCGCTCGCGCGTCAGATCGTGCCCGCCGACCAGTTCCAGTGCTTCAGCAACATCGTGGACCACGAGTCGACCTGGAACTACCGGGCGACCAACCCGTCTTCCGGCGCCTACGGCCTCGTCCAGGCGTATCCCGGCTCGAAGATGGCGTCCGCCGGTGCCGACTGGCAGACCAACCCGGCCACGCAGATCAAGTGGGGCCTCAGCTACATGAACGGCCGCTACGGCAGCCCGTGCGGTGCCTGGTCCTTCTGGCTGGAGCACCAGTCGTACTAGAGCCCTCGCCGGTTCGTTCCGGTCTCAACCGCACGAAGCCCCTCGCCGTCCTACGGTGGGGGGCTTCGCGCATGTACGGTCGTGCGGGACCGTTCCAGGGGGGAGCGGTGGGGAGAACGGACGGGGGTAGAGGAACCGTTATGTCAAAACTGCCGGGATGGCTCGGACAACTGGGTGCTGAACTGAGCAGGCTGGGTGAGCGCCTGGAGGAACGCCGCGTCGAGGCCGATGACGAGGACGACAAGGCGGCGCGCGAGGGTTCACCGGCGATGGCCGGCACGGAGCCGGGGGACGGGCTCGCGAAGGGCGCCGCCGCCGTCGACCATGTGCCGCCGCCGCCCGCGTACGCCCCCTCGGTCGCCGCTCGCCCCGATCCGGTCGCCGCGATCCCCTGGGGGATGCGGGTGGCCGCCGAGGCCGGCTGGCGGCTGCTCGTGCTCGCGGGCACCCTCTGGGTGCTCATGCGGGTCATCAGCGCCGTGCAGTTGGTGGTGCTGGCCTTCGTCGCCGCGCTGCTCGTCACCGCGATGCTCCAGCCGACGGTCGCCCGGCTGAGGCGGTACGGGCTGCCGCGCGGACTGGCCACCGCGGTCACCGCGGTCCTGGGCTTCGTGATCATGGGCCTGGTCGGCTGGTTCGTCGTCTGGCAGGTGATGGACAACATCGACACCCTCTCCGACAAGGTGCGCACGGGTATCGAGGACCTGAAGAACTGGCTGCTGGACAGCCCGTTCCATGTCACCGACCAGCAGATCAACGACGTCGCGAAGAACCTCAGCGACACCGTCGGCACCAACACCGAGGCCATAACCTCCGCCGGACTCCAGGGCGTCACGGTGATGGTGGAGCTCCTCACCGGGATGCTGCTGGCGATGTTCTCCACGCTCTTCCTGCTGTACGACGGCAAACGCATCTGGCACTGGGTGCTCAAGCTCGTGCCCGCCCAGGCCCGGCCGGGCGTCGCCGGCGCCGGTCCGCGCGCCTGGCGCACACTGACCGCGTATGTGCGGGGCACGGTCATAGTCGCGCTGATCGACGCGATCTTCATCGGCCTCGGGATCTACTTCCTCAAGGTGCCGATGGCCGTACCGCTGGCCGTCTTCATCTTCCTCTTCGCTTTCATCCCGCTCGTCGGAGCGGTGGTCTCCGGGGCGCTGGCCGTGGTGGTGGCGCTGGTCACCGAGGGCGTGTTCACCGCGCTGATGGTGCTGGTGGTGGTCCTGGCGGTGCAGCAGATCGAGGGCCACATCCTGCAGCCGTTCATCCTGGGCCGCGCGGTGCGCGTGCACCCGCTGGCCGTGGTGCTCTCGGTCGCCGCGGGCGGCATGATCGCGGGTATCGGGGGCGCTGTCGTCGCGGTGCCGCTGGTCGCGGTCACCAATACCGTGGTCGGCTATCTGCGCGCGTACGGGCAGGAGGAGTCCCGGCGCCATTCGCCGCCCCCGCACGGCTCGACCGCACTGGACGTGGCGCCGACCCCGGCGCCCGGATCGCCGCCGGAGGGGAACGGCGACCGCAGCGACAAGGAGCCGGTGGCGGACGCGCCGAAGGAACCCTGAACAGGCACAGAAGAAGCGGGCACAGAAAGAAGGGCCCCGTGGACGGTCGGTCGTCCTCGGGGCCCTTCTCGTACAGGGGTACTGCGGGTGTTACTCGGCGAGGACGGCCTCGGCCTCAAGCGTCACGCCGACCGCCTGGATCACCGAGGCGATCTTGACGGCTTCCTGAATGGTCTCACGGTCCACGCCGGCCTGGCGCAGCACCTGCTCGTGGGAGTCCAGGCACTGGCCGCAGCCGTTGATCGCGGAGACGGCGAGCGACCACAGCTCGAAGTCGACCTTCTCCACGCCCGGCTTGCCGATCACGTTCATCCGCAGGCCCGCACGGAGCGTCCCGTACTCGGGGTCCGACAGCAGGTGCCGGGTCCGGTAGAAGACGTTGTTCATCGCCATGATGGCGGCGGCCGACTTCGCGGCGGTGTACGCCTCCGCGGAGAGGGCGGCCTTCGCCTCCGGCTCCAGCTCGCGCAGCACCTTCGGCGAGCGCGAGGCGATCGCGCAGGCGAGGACGGTGCCCCAGAGCTGCTGCTGCGGCAGTTCGCTGTTCCCGATGACCGAACCGAGGTTCAGCTTCAGGTCCTTGGCGAAGTCCGGAAGAGCGGCCTTCAGTTCGTCGAGTGCCATGTCGGTGTCAGCTCACTCGCCCGAGAGGAGCGCGACCGGGTCCAGGGTGGTCTCACCCTTGGTCCAGTTACAGGGGCACAGCTCGTCGGTCTGCAGGGCGTCGAGGACCCGCAGGACCTCCTTGGGGTTACGGCCCACGGAACCGGCGGTCACCATCGTGAACTGGATCTCGTTGTTCTGGTCGACGATGAAGACGGCGCGCTGCGCGAAGCCGTCCTCGCCCTCGATGCCGAGGTCCCGCATGAGCTCGTGCTTGGAGTCGGCCAGCATCGGGAACGGCAGGTCGGTCAGGTCCGGGTGGTCCTTGCGCCAGGCGTGGTGCACGAACTCGGAGTCACCGGAGAAGCCGAGAACCTGGGCGTCGCGGTCGGCGAACTCCTCGTTCAGCTTCCCGAAGGCGGCGATCTCGGTGGGGCACACGAAGGTGAAGTCCTTCGGCCACGCGAAAATCACTTTCCAGCCCTCATACGACTTGTGGGTGATGGTCTCGAACTCCTTGCCCTTCTCCAGGGAGACGCAAGCAGTCAGTTCGAACTGGGGAAACTGGTCACCGACAGTGAGCATGATTCGGGGCACTCCTGTGTTGCTCGGGGTTGGACCTAAGCACAGTCCCACATGCCCCATTGATCACGGAAATCGGCCACGCCGAAGGGATTGATAGGAGTAGGGGATCAGTGCTATGCGTGGGATGCTCGGCTCAGCGGCCCGCTCTGAGGCCCCTGCCCAGGAGAACAGAGTGGGCCGCATTTTTCGGTCCCGCCGGGTTCGATCATGGTGCGGGAAATTGTGTTCATCACCATTTCCGGGGCCCTGTTCTCCGGTTCACCCTCGCTGCAAGATCGCCCTTTTGGTCGCGTATGGGTTTGAGGTGGCCTGCCCGCCGCACACCGTCGCCTGCCGCGCTCTCGGGGCAAGCCATCCTGGTGATATGGCGCTGCCCCGAGCTTCCTGCCCCGCCTGCGGTCGTTCCGTCGCCCTCATGCTCACGAAGAGGCTGGGGCACGGTGCGGTCGTCGACCACAAACGCGAGCGGAAGTCGCTGACGCTGTGCGCCGGTTCGGAGACCCATGTGCCGCTTGCGCAGGCTGCTGCTTGGCAGTTGGAGCTCGAGGGGTAACAGGCAGTGTCCGTGGAGACCGGTGAGGCAATGACGCTGTTCTGATCGAGCTTCTGGCCCTCTGGCGAACGGTGCAAGTACTCCTCAAGCCGGATCATGGCTTCGGAGCGGTGCAGGCGGGTTTCATAGTCGAGACCGACCCGATCGGCTGGCTCGTGCACCACCGCTGCCGCACCCGGGAGACGATCCCCAACGGGTGCGACAGCTAAGGGCTTGCAGATCATTAACACGTCGTCTTGATCTTGTTGTCCTCGCTGGTCTGTGCCTGGACCCGGGCCTGAAGGGCGGCGAGGGCCGTGGGTG
>NZ_JBVJHB010000017.1:0-91352 GCF_055587045.1 Streptomyces sp. NPDC048671
CGGCCCCGCGCCCCTCCCGGCGGGGCGCCCGGGTGGGGGGGTGGGGGTCGACGCCCGCGGATGGGGGGGGGCCCCCGGCGGGCCCCCCCCCCGCCCCCCCCCGGGGGGGGGGGGGGGGGGGGGGCCCCCCCCCCCCCCACCCCACTGGCGTTGGGGGTTCCCCTGCCCCCGCAACCTGCGTATCGTTTCTCGATAACATCGAAAAACGATACGGGGGAGTGCAGTGGAAGAGAACAAGAAGCTCCTTGAACCCATCGCGACGGTGGCTTCGGTGGCCCTGCGCCTGATCATGGGGCTGCTCATCGCCTGGTTCCTGCTCGCCATAATTCGTGGGGAGTGGGGCGGCAGCAGCGTATGCGTCACCGACTGGACATCCAACAGTTCCTCGTCCCCGAAGGCCTTCATTCCTGAACCCGGCGCGAGTGTCGACTCCGTTCCGCGCTACTGCGCAACGGACGCCACGACCGGGCAGAGCATCCTCGCCCACCTTGGCGCCCTGACCTCACTGGCCGCATGGATCGGAGGGCTGCACCTCCTCAACCGGCTCCTGGACGGTGCCTCCAACGCTGGCGTCCACACGGCGCAGACAGCTTCCAGGCTCCGCCTTTTGGGGTGGTGGATCCTGGCGGGGAGCATGATCGCGGAAAGCGTGTCCGCAGTGGCGCAAACTGCCCTGCTAGGCAGCCTCTCCCGCAGCGCTGACCTTAGCGCCGGCACCTGGATTCAATCCTGGAATCCACCCTATCTGGCCATCTTGACCGGGCTCGGACTCTTGGCCTTTGCCCGCATCACACGCGTCGGCTCCAGAATGCGAGAAGACCTCGAGGGGCTCGTATGACAGTTGAAGACAGTGATGGTCATGCGGTCGTAGTCCACCTTGACCAACTGCTACGGGAGTGCGGCATGACTCTTGCCTCCCTTGCCGACAAGGTTGGCATCACAAACGTCAACCTCTCGGTGCTGAAGAACGGCCGTGCCAAGGCCATCCGGTTCAGCACGCTGGCGCGCATCTGCGAGGTCCTCGAATGCCAGCCCGGAGACCTCCTCAGCGTTCAACGGGAGGATAACCGCGCGGACGAAAGGTAGGTGCAGCCAGCACCTCAGGCATCGAACCATCAGAACAGCTTCAGTACTCTAACGAGGAGGATTTCGTGTACGGAACCATGGACGTTGGCTCAAAGATTGCCATCATCGTGGCACTCGTACTTCTCGCCGCTCTAATAGTAGGCAGTGTCACATGGCTCAAGAGCAAAGATCGCTCCACCAGGGATGATTGAGTCCGGATCTCCCCACTACACGTAATAAGAGGGCGGCTTTGTCTCGCGGTCAGGGGCGGTACTCAGTCCCTGACCGGCCTGTAGAGCGACCTCGCCAACATGCCAGCGCCCACCAACTGAGCCGCGAACTCCTCCCGGGGCTGGCTGTCTCCCGGCGGCCATCCTGGGCAGCGCCCGCGACGTTACGCCGAAATGCTAAAGGCTCGCAGATCATTAACACGTTGTCTTGATCTTGTTGTGGGCCTCGCCGGTTTGAGTGAGGACCCGAGTCTGGAGGGCCGCAAGGGAGGTGGGCGGCGTTGTCGCGGGTGGGACGAACACGGCGGCGAGATCCTACGGCCGGCGGTCGTCGGCCAGCTCCGCCACGTCGTCGGTCTCCTTGGGAAGAAGTGCCCCGCGCCCATGCGGGACGGCTTGCACAGCATCGCGGCTGAGCGGAGCGCAACGTCGCAGGGCCGACCGCGAAGCGCAAGGGCCTGCCGCCGAATAACAGAACGGCCGAGCGGTGCAGAGACCGCCCGGCCGTAGTGACCAGCGGGTTATCACCCCGCCGATCCGAGATCCACCCATGTGAAGAGAAGGATTCGCGTTCGATCGTAGGGCCGGCATCCGCGTGGTGACCACTCCCACGCCCTGAGCCGTCCGCGACGGCCCCCTTCTCCGCGACGCCCGCGGTTCCACCGGCCGCCCCTCACCCCTCGGACTGTGATGCGCCACCCCACCGGCGCGGCCTCGTGCTGCGCTTCTCCGTCATGCCCGGATCCGGCATGGGCCCCCGTTCCCCGTGTACTCCAGGAGCTCGATGCGACGGCCTCCCGGCGCACCCGGCCGCGTGTGTGGCTGCGAGCGGTGGTGTGGCTCGTAGAGGCGGGTCTGCATCGCCGGGCAGGGGCGACGACGCTCGCCGTCGCGCGCGATCTGGCCGGGCGGATGGACTACCGGCTCGGTTCCGTGCTGTACGACCTGGAGGGCGCCGCCGCCCGGTGCGGGGTGTCGGCGGCGACGGTGAAGCGGCACGTCCGAGTGTTACGGGAGTTGGGCGCGCTGGTGTGGCAGCGGCACGGGACGAAGCGGAACCTGCACCTGCCCGGCCGCCGGTACGCGGGCACGGCGACGATCCCGGCCGTGTACGACACGGCGATGGGTCACCGCCTGGAGGGCGCCGGATACGGGGCGAGGGTGAGCGGGGTGACGGACGCGGGCCGGACTCGTGCGGTGCAGAGCGCACAGGTGAAGCCCAAGCCCCGGCCTGTGGATAATTCGCCTGTTGGAAAGCGCGGTTCAGGCGGGCGTGCGCCCCATTCTTCCGGGCCCCACCACGACGTACGCAAGGCTGATGTGAGTGGGAGGTTGAACTACACCTCGCGCAGGCGCACGTCGTCCGGCCGTGTGCCACCGCGCTCCCCGTTCCAGGTCGCCCGTGACATCGCCGTCGCCCGGCAGGTGCGCCCCTCGTCGCCTGGACGCAGCACGAGGGGCTGCGCCGCCTCGTGTACGCGCTGCGCCCGCTCATCGACCGCGGCCTCGACGCCCGCGACATCGCTGCCGAGCTCCACGGGGTGGCCATCGGCCGGCGCCCGGCCCGTCCGGCGGCCCGCATCATCGCGGCCCTGGCAGTCGGCCGAGTGCCCGTGGGGCGTAGGGGCGCGAACCCGCCCGAGGCGTTCAGCCGTGCCGTGACCGACGTGCGGGAGACGTCGGCCGAGTCTGCCGGGGGCGTGGTGCCGGTGGGGGCCGACGGCGCGTCGTACGGAATCGAAGGGCTGACGCGTACGGAGGTCGTCCAGTTGCGCTCGGCCGCCGCGACGGACCCGGGGCTGGTGCTCGCCGCCCTGGAGAACCCCGGCGAGCGGGACACCCGCCGTCTGTACACGAACCGGCTCGTGGACGAGGTGCTGCTGTACGAGTTCACCGGGGTGCGCCGTGGGCGTACCGGCGCCCGGCACGATCCTGCCCTGACGTGACCGGTGTGGAGGGCGAGCGGATCCGCTCTGCTCAAGCGGTACCGGGCGCGGAGGCGCTGGGTCTCCGTGCCCGGCATCGGCACCGGCCCGGCTTGCCGCGCGTCAGGCCTCGGCGTTGGCGGTCGCGGCCTCCTGGGGCTGCTGCCCGGCCCGGACGACCGGGCGGCGGCGGGTCGGCATGCCGAAGGTCGGGTTGGCGACGCCCCAGGCCGCGCCCTTGCAGACCAGTTCCTTGTAGAACGCGGCGAATCGGCCCGTCACGGCGGCCCGGACGGCGCGGTCGTCGGCGGTGACGTACTGGATCAGGCCCTCCTTGCGGCCCAGTGAGATGCACTGGTTGAAGTAGCGGAGCGGTGTGTTCGGGAGCTTGCCGCCGGTCAGGCGTGCCGCGATGCCGTCGGCGGCCTGCCATGCCGTGGGGATGCCCGAGGCGCACGACATCCGCAGCGGCTTGTCGCCGGGGCCCATCGCCATCGCCGCGTCGCCGATCGCGTACACGTCCGGGTGCGAGACCGAGCGCATGGCTCCGTCGACCACGATCTGGCCGGTGCCGGTGACTTCCAGGGCGGTGGCCTTCGCGATCGGGTGGACGGCGAAGCCCGCCGTCCACACCGTGACCGCGCCCGGGACGGACGTGCCGTCGGCGGTGGTGACGTGGTCGGGCTCGACGCCGGTGACGGCGGTGTTCTCGTGCACCGTGATGCCGAGCTTGTCGAAGACGTGGCGCAGGTGCCGGCGGCCCTTGGGGGAGAGCCAGTCGCCGAGCCCGCCGCGGGCGGCGAGGGTTACGTCGAGGTCCGGGCGGGACTCGGCGATCTCCGTCGCGGCCTCCAGGCCGGTGAGTCCGCCTCCGACGACGACCACGGGCTGTCCGGCCTCCAGGCGGGCCAGCCGTTCGCGCAGCCGGAGTGCGCCGGGGCGGCCGGCGATCTCGTGGGCGTGCTCGGCGGTGCCGGGGACGCCCTGGGTGTTCCAGCTGCTGCCGAGGGCGTACACGAGGCTGTCGTACGTCAGCTCCTGCTTCTGCTCCTCGGCGCTGTTCGCTTCCGTGACAGTGACTGTCCTGCGGTCGACGTCGATGCCGGTGACCTTCGCGAGCCTCAGCTCGACCCCGGTCCCCGCGAACATCTCGCTGAAGGGCCGGGGCCTGAGGTCCTGGCCGACCGCCAGTTGGTGCATCCGGACCCGCTCGACGAAGTCGGGCTCGGCGTTGACGAGGGTGATCGCGACGTCTTCGCGGCGCAGGCGCTTGGCGAGGCGTCCGGCGGCGACGGCTCCGGCGTATCCGGCTCCGAGAACGATGATTCGATGCTGCATTTCCCTGCTCCTGTCTCGCGCGGGTTCGCCCCTTGAACCGGGCGGCCCGCCGTTTTCTGACACGAGTGGAGTGTGATGCGCGTCACATTTGGAGTTAGAAGGCGTTGAACAAGGGGTCTCCGTGGCCGCCGGCGGCCGCCCACCGCTGGGTCGCGCGTTCGAGCTTGTCGGGGTTGACCTGGTTAAGGATCGCGGCGATGCCCTCGGCGGTGATCTCCAGGCACATGATCCCGATGACCCGGCCCTCGAAGACCGCCACGATGGCCGGGGCGCCGTTGGCGGTCGTGACGTAGACCCCGGGTGAGCCGCCGACCAGGGCGCGCTTGGCCTTGCCGGGTTTGAACAGGCCTCGCATGAACGTCGCGACCGCGAGGGCGCCCTCGAACGCCTTGGCGCGGGCCGGGACCTTTCCGCCGCCGTCGCCGACGGACACGGCGTCCTCGGTGAGCAGCCGTACGAGCGGTTCGGTCCGGCCGCTGGTGGCGGCCGTGAGGAACTCCTCGACGATCCGCCGGGTGGCGGCCTCGTCGACCTCGGTGCGGGGCTTGCCCTCCGCGATGTGCTTCTTGGCGCGGTGGAAGATCTGCTGGCCGGCGGACTCGGTGATGTCGAGGATCTCGGCGATCTCCCGGTGCGAATGGCCGAACGCCTCGCGCAGCACGTACACCGCCCGCTCGTTGGGCGAGAGGCGTTCCATGAGGGTGAGCACCGCGTACGACACCGATTCGCGCTGTTCGGCGGTCTCGGCGGGGCCGAGCATCGAGTCCCCGGCGAGCAGCGGTTCGGGCAGCCACTGGCCCACATAGGTCTCGCGCCGGGCACGGGCCGAGGTGAGCTGGTTGAGGCACAGGTTGGTGAGGACCTTCGTCAGCCAGGCCTCGGGGACCTCGATCCGGTCGGCATCGGCGGCCTGCCAGCGCAGGAACGTGTCCTGCACGGCGTCCTCGGCCTCGCTCGCCGAGCCGAGGAGACGGTAGGCGATGGCCTCCAGGCGGGGCCTGGCGGCCTCGAACCGGTCCACGTCCTGCACGGTCAGGTCCATGGCGCGAATCCTAGTCCCGAGCCCGTTGTCAGTGGCCGGTCGTAGGGTTCACGTATGGAGTGGCAGTGCACCGGGCTCCGGTGGCCCGAGGAACGGGGTGGTCCCGTGCTCGGGTGGCGGAAGGGGCGCGAGGTCCGGGGGAGCGCGCTGGCGTACGGGGCCGGGTTCGGGTTCCGCGCCGAGGGGGTGCGGGGTTGCGCCGGGGCCCGGGGGAACGTGTGTCCGGTGGGGGCCGTGGTGGCGGCGCGGAGCACCGGGGGCCGGTGTCCGGAGTGCGGGCGGCTGGACCGGGCCCATTCGGTGGCGGCCGACACGATTCCCGATGACCCGCGTACCTACCGCGTGTACCTGGCCTGGTTCGGGCCCGGGATGGTGAAGGTGGGCATCACGGCCGAGGCGCGCGGGGCGGCCCGGCTGCGGGAGCAGGGCGCGGTGGTCTTCAGCTGGCTGGGGCGGGGTCCGTTGATGGCGGCGCGCCGGGCCGAGGAGTTGCTCCGGGCCGCGCTCGGGGTGCCGGACCGGATTCCGTACGCGCGAAAGCGGGCGGTGCGGGCGGAGCTCCCGGGGGCGGCCGAGCGGGCCGGTGAGGTGGGCGAGCTGTACGGGCGTGCCGTGGCGCTCGACGGGGGCGGCTGGCCGGAGGCGCTGGAGCGGCTGCCGTTCGAGGCCGTCGACCACGCGGGGATCTTCGGGATCGGTGAGGTCGGAGAGGTGGGTGGGCTCGGTGGAGTTGGTGGTGGGGGCACTGGGGTCGGTGGGAGTGGCGGAGGCAGTGGGAGTGGTGGGGTGGTGCGGGCGGTGACCGGGCTGGTGGGCGGGGGTGCGGTCGCGGGGTGGCTGGTCGCGGCCGCCGGGCCCGATCTGCATCTGGAGACCGGTGCGGACGGCACCGTCGTGGTGGACACCCGGCTGATGACCGGCTGGGCGCTGGTGGCGGCCGGCCCGGAGGCCGGGGTGAGTGTGCCGACCGTCGGCGTCGGGGGCGGCGTGTCGCAGGACGGGCTGTTCTGAGATCGTCGGACGGACGGGCGGACGCATCGTCGGGCGGACGGGCGGACGGGCGGACGGGCGGACGGGCGGACGGGCGGACGATCGTGCGGTCGGGGCCGGGCGGAGACCGCGCCCGCAGGCGATCGGATCATCGGAGAAGAAGAGGGTGCCGGATGAGTAGTGAGGACCTTGCGGGCCGCGACGACGTGGTGCGGTTCTGGGAGCGGCTCGGGCTGCCGGGGCTCATCGACGTCCATACGCACTTCATGCCGGAGCAGGTGCTGCGCAAGGTCTGGGCCTACTTCGACTCCGCCGGTCCGCTGACCGGGATGGAGTGGCCGATCGCCTACCGGCACGACGAGGACGAACGGCTCGCGCTGCTCCGTTCGTTCGGCGTGCTCCGGTTCACCTCGATGCTCTACCCGCACAAGGCGGGCATGGCGGCCTGGCTGAACGGCTGGGCGGCCGGGTTCGCCGACCGGGTGCCCGACTGTCTGCACACCGCCACCTTCTTCCCGGAGGAGGGCGTGGAGCGGTACGTGGCGGAGGCGGTCGGGGCCGGGGCGCGGGTCTTCAAGTCGCACCTCCAGGTCGGGGCGTACGACCCGAACGATCCGCTGCTGGAACCCGTGTGGGGGCTGCTCGCCGAGGCCGGGGTCCCGGTCGTGATGCACTGCGGGTCCGGGCCGGCCCCCGGGAAGCACACCGGGCCGGAACCGATCGGACGGCTGCTCGCCAGGCATCCCCGGCTGCGGCTGATCGTGGCCCACATGGGGATGCCGGAGTACGCGGAGTTCCTGGCGCTCGCGGAGGCGTACCCGCAGGTGCGGCTCGACACGACGATGACGTTCACCGACTTCACGGAGGGCTTCACCCCCTTCCCGATGGCGGAGCGGGGGCGGCTCGCGGCGCTCGGGGACCGGATCCTGCTGGGGACGGACTTCCCGAACATCCCGTACCCGTACGCCCATCAACTGCACGCCCTGGAGCGGCTGGAGCTCGGGGACGACTGGCTGCGGGCGGTCTGCCACGACAACGCGAAGGCGTTGTTCGACTGCTGAGCCGAGCCGGTCCTGCTGAGCTGAGCCGGTACCGCTGAGCCGAGCCGGTACTGCTGAACCGGGCCGCCACCGCCTTTCTCGGGCTTTCTCAGGGAATTCACAGAATCGGGAAAGAACTCTCTCAGGGGCGTCTCACAGGGTTGGGGCCATGACGACGACCACCTCGCCCCAGGGGCGCACCGAACTGCTCAGGCCGGACCGCAGCCCCGTCCGGGTCCTGGTCGTGGACGACGAGGCCCCGCTGGCCGAGCTGCTCTCCATGGCGCTGCGTTACGAGGGCTGGGAGGTGCGCAGTGCCGGGGACGGTGCCGGCGCGGTCCGTACCGCCCGTGACTTCCGGCCCGACGCGGTGGTCCTCGACGTGATGCTGCCCGACATGGACGGGCTCGCCGTCCTCGGCAGGCTGCGCCGGGAGCTCTCCGACGTACCGGTGCTGTTCCTGACCGCGCGGGACTCCGTCGAGGACCGGATCGCCGGGCTCACGGCGGGCGGCGACGACTACGTCACGAAGCCGTTCAGCCTGGAGGAGGTCGTGGCCCGGCTGCGCGGGCTGATCAGGCGGTCGGGTACGGCGGCGGTGCGCAGCGAGTCGACGCTCGCCGTGGGCGACCTGATGCTGGACGAGGACAGCCACGAGGTCAGCCGGGGCGGTGCCAACATCCACCTCACCGCGACCGAGTTCGAGCTGCTGCGCTTCCTGATGCGCAATCCGCGCCGGGTGCTGAGCAAGGCGCAGATCCTGGACCGGGTCTGGAATTACGACTTCGGCGGCCAGGCCAATGTCGTCGAGCTGTACATCTCGTACCTGCGCAAGAAGATCGACGCCGGCCGGACGCCGATGATCCACACCCGGCGCGGGGCGGGATATCTCATCAAGCCCGGTGAGTAACCGCGTGCGACGGCTGCGGAAGGGGCCGTGGACGCTGCGGACCCGGCTCGTCGTCTCCGCGGTGACGCTGATCGCGGTCGTCGCGGCCGTGATCGGCTCGGTCACCGCCATCGCCTTCCACAGCTACATGTACGGAAAGCTCGACGACCAGCTGCGCGACATCGTGGTCCGGGCCGAGCGGCTGCCGGGTGCGCCCGGACCCGGTGGGCTCAAGAACAAGGAGCCGCTCGGGTTCATAGGCGGGGGAGGCCAGCCGTTCAACACGTTCGGCGTCGTCCTCGCGGACGGCGCGGTCACCGACTCGGTGGTCGTGAAGGCCGGCGGGCCCGGCGTGCAGCCGAGCAACGAGCCGCTGACCGGCGCCCAGCAGCATGTGCTGGAGACGGCCGGTGTCGGCACGGACCGGCACGCGCACGACGTCGAGCTGCCCGGACTCGGCGGCTACCGGGTGGAGTCCGTCTCCATGAGCGACGGCACGACCGTCCTCGTCGGGATTCCCACCGCCGAGGTGAGCAGGGCCCTCAGCACCCTGATCCTCGTCGAGGTCTGTGTGACCGGGGCCGGGCTCATCGCCGCCGGGATCGCGGGCGCCGCCATCGTCACGGTCGCCCTGCGGCCGCTGCGCCGGGTGGCCGCCACCGCGACGCGGGTCTCCGAGATACCGCTGCACAGCGGCGAGGTCGCCCTGTTCGAACGGGTCCCGGAGACCGAGGCCGATCCGCGTACCGAGGTCGGCCAGGTCGGCGCGGCCCTCAACCGGATGCTGGGCCATGTCGGTTCGGCCCTGGACGCGCGGCAGAAGAGCGAGATGCGGGTCCGGCAGTTCGTCGCCGACGCCAGCCACGAGCTGCGCACCCCGCTCGCCTCGATCCGCGGATACGCCGAACTGACCCGGCGCGGACGGGAGAACACCGGCCCCGACACCCGGCACGCGCTGGGACGGATCGAGTCCGAGGCCGAACGCATGACGGGCATGGTGGAGGATCTGCTGCTGCTCGCCCGGCTGGACGCCGGACGGCCGCTCTCGTACGAGAGCACCGATCTGTCACCGCTCGTCATAGACGCGGTGAGCGACGCCCGCGTCGCGGGCCGGGCGGCATCCCCGGAGGGGCCGGGGCCCGCGCACCACTGGCGGCTTGAGCTGCCCGAGGCGCCCGCGACCGTACGGGCCGATCCGACCAGGATTCAGCAGGTGCTGGTCAACCTGCTGGCCAACGCCCGTACGCACACCCCTCCCGGCACCACGGTCACGGCCCGGGTGCGCGCGGGAGCCGGGTATCCCTGGGTCACCCTGGAGGTCCAGGACGACGGGCCCGGTATCCCGGCGGAGCTGCTGCCGCACGTCTTCGAACGGTTCGCTCGCGGGGACGCCTCGCGCTCCCGGCACGCCGGGTCGACGGGGCTCGGCCTCGCGATCGTGCAGGCCGTCACCGCCGCGCACGGCGGTCTCGCCGAGGTGCGGTCGGTGCCGGGGGACACGGTGTTCGCCGTCCATCTCCCGGCGGACCCCGGGCACGCGGGATCCACGCCCGGCGCCCCCGCGCACTCACAGGCGGACCACAGGCTCAGCACACGGGTGTGACAGCGCGGTTGGCGAGTGTCGATGTCATGCGAACCGACACTCCTTGGGGCACCCTGCCGGCCCGGGAACACCTCCTGGCCGGTGCGGGCGACACGGCAGGTGCCCCCGTACTCGATGTGGTGGTACCCGTCTACAACGAGGAGAAGGACCTCGAACCGTGTGTGCTGCGGCTGCACGACCATCTGGCGCGCACCTTCCCGTACGCCTTCCGGATCACCGTCGCGGACAACGCGAGCACCGACCGGACCCCGCAGGTGGCGCGGCGGCTCGCGGCGGCGCTTCCCCGGGTGCGGTCCTTCCGGCTGGAGGAGAAGGGCCGGGGGCGGGCGCTGCGTACGGTCTGGTCGCACTCGGACGCCCCGGTCCTCGCCTACATGGACGTGGACCTGTCCACCGACCTGAACGCGCTGCTCCCGCTCGTCGCCCCGCTGATCTCCGGCCACTCCGACCTGGCCATCGGCTCGCGCCTCGCCCGCAGTTCACGGGTGGTGCGGGGGACGAAGCGGGAGTTCATCTCGCGGGCGTACAACATCATCCTGCGCTCGTCGCTGGCCGCCCGGTTCAGCGACGCGCAGTGCGGGTTCAAGGCGATCCGCCGCGATGTGGCGCAGCGGCTGCTGCCGATGGTCGAGGACACCGGCTGGTTCTTCGACACCGAGCTGCTGGTGCTCGCGGAGCGGGCCGGGCTGCGCATCCACGAGGTGCCGGTCGACTGGGTCGACGACCCCGACTCGACGGTCCACATCGTGCGGACCGCCACCGAGGACCTGAAGGGCGTCTGGCGGGTGGGGCGCGCGCTGGCCGTCGGCGCGCTGCCGCTGGACCGGCTGGCCCGGCCCTTCGGTGACGACCCGCGCGACCGGGGGATCGGCGGGGTGCCGCGCGGACTGGCCCGGCAGCTCGTCGGGTTCTGTGTCGTGGGCGCCCTCTCGACCCTCTTCTACCTGGCCCTGTACTCGCTGTTCCGGCTGGGCGTCGGCCCGCAGCTCGCCAACGGGGGCGCGCTGCTGGTGTCGGCCGTCGCCAATACGTCGGCCAACCGGAGGCTCACGTTCGGGGTACGCGGCCGGGGCGGAGCCGTACGCCATCAGGCGCAGGGCCTGGTGGTCTTCGCCATCGGCCTCGCGCTGACCAGCGGTTCGCTCGCCGCGCTGGGGGCGGCGAGCGGAGCGCCCTCGCACTCCACCGAGCTCGCCGTGCTGATCGCGGCCAACCTCGCGGCAACGGTGCTGCGCTTCCTGCTCTTCCGCGCCTGGGTCTTCCCGGACCGCGACGGTGCTCCGGGCCTCCCGGCCCCCGTCCCGGCTCCGGCCGCCGCCCCGGCCGACGACACCCGCAACGACCTGAGGAACGTCCGATGACCACGCTCCACCCCGATCATCTCCCGTCCCCGCCGGACGCGCCCCCGCCCTCCGCCCCTTCCGTGAACCACGGGCGCCCCGGCCGGTCGTTGCCGCAGCGCGGGTGGCGGGGCCGGCCCGAGGACCCCCGCTGGGCGCGTCCGGCCTTCCTCGGCATGCTGCTGGTCATCACCGTGGCCTACCTCTGGAACCTCAGCGCCTCCGGCTACGCCAACTCCTTCTACTCCGCGGCCGCGCAGGCCGGCAGCCAGAGCTGGAAGGCCTTCTTCTTCGGCTCGCTGGACTCGGCCAACGCCATCACCGTCGACAAGCCCCCGGCCACCCTGTGGCCGATGGCCCTGTCGGTGCGCGTCCTCGGCCTCAGCTCCTGGGCGATCCTGCTCCCGCAGGTGCTGATGGGCGTGGCCACGGCCGGGGTGCTCTACGCCGCCGTGCGCCGCCGGTTCAGCGCCGCCGCCGGGCTGATCACCATGGCGGTGTTCGCGCTGACGCCCGTCGCCGCTCTCATGTTCCGCTTCAACAACCCGGACGCGCTGCTCGCGCTGCTGATGACCGTCACGGTCTACTGCGTGCTGCGCGCGATGGAGGACGGCCGCACCAAGTGGCTGGTGTGGGCGGGCGTCGCGGTCGGGCTGGCATTCCTGTCCAAGACCCTTCAGGCGTTCCTGATCCTGCCGCCGCTGGCGGTGCTGTACGCGGTGTTCGCACCGGTCTCCGTACGGAAGCGGTTCGGCCAGCTGGGGCTCTCGGCGCTCGTGATGGTCGTCGCGGGCGGCTGGTGGGTGGCGATCGTCGAGCTGTGGCCCGCCTCCTCACGCCCGTACATCGGCGGCTCGCAGAACAACTCGTTCCTTGAGCTGACCTTCGGCTACAACGGGCTCGGCCGGATCAACGGCGAGGAGACCGGCAGCGTCGGCGGCGGGGGCGGCCCCGGCGGCGGGTCCGGCGGCGGGTCCGGCGGTCAGTGGGGCGAGACCGGCATCGGCCGGATGTTCAACTCCGAGATCGGCGGCCAGATCTCCTGGCTGCTGCCCGCCGCCCTGATCCTGCTGGTCGCGGGCGTCTGGCTGACCTGGCGGGCCAGGAGGACGGACACGGTCCGGGCGGCCTTCCTCGCCTGGGGCAGCTCGCTGCTGATGACCGCGGGCGTGTTCAGCTTCATGGCCGGCATCTTCCACCAGTACTACACGGTCGCCCTGGTCCCCTACATCGCGGCGCTGATCGGCATGGGCGTCACGGTCCTGTGGGAGGAGCGGTCCCGCTGGTGGGCGGGGGCCACGCTCGCGCTCACCGTCGCCGCGACGGCGCTCTGGTCGTACGTGCTGCTGGGGCGGACCCCGGACTACCTGCCGTGGCTGCGGCCGACCGTACTCGTCGCCGGGCTCGTGGGCGCGGTGGGCCTGCTCCTCGCGGCCCGGCTGGGGCGCCAACTGGCCCTCGCCGCCGTGGGGCTGGGCTTCGCCGCCTCGCTGGCCGGCCCGCTCGCGTACACGCTGAACACGCTGAACACCGGACACCAGGGCTCGATCGTGACGGCCGGCCCGTCCGCCGGCGGGATGGGCGGATTCGGCGGCGGTGGCGGGCGCGGCGGCCCCGGCGGTGGCATGCGGCCCCCGACCGGCGGCCAGGGCGGACAGCCCCCGACCGGCAACCAGCAGGGCCAGGGGCAGGGGCAGCCCGGTACATCGCAGAAGGGCGGGCAGCAAGGCCAGCAGCCGGGTCAGCAGCAAGGAAAGCAGCCCGGTGCCATGCCCGGCGCGGGCGAAGGCTTCCGCGGAGGTGGCCGTGGCGGTGGCGGTGGCGGTGGCGGCATGGGCGGGCTGCTCAACGGCGCGTCCGTCGACGCCGCGGCCAAGAAGCTCCTGGCCAAGGACGCGGACGACTACACCTGGAGTGCCGCGGCCATCGGCTCGCAGAACGCCGCCAGTTACCAGCTCGCCACCGGTGACCCGGTGATGGCGATCGGCGGCTTCAACGGCAGCGACCCGTCCCCGACGCTCTCCCAGTTCAAGAAGTACGTCGAGGACGGCCGCATCCACTACTTCATCTCCAGCGGAGAAGGCGGTGGCGGTATGGGTGGCATGGGCGGCGACAGCGGTACCTCGTCGAAGATCTCCACCTGGGTGGAGGCGAACTTCAAGAAGGTCGCGGCAGGCAGTGCCACGTTCTACGACCTGACCCAGCCGGCGAAGAACGGCTGAGGCAGGCGGGCAGGCAGCCAGCCAGCCAGGTAGCCAGCCAGGTAGGTAAGCAGGCAGGTAGGTAGGCGGGCAGGCTCAGCGCCGCAGCAACAGGTCCGCGACGACGGGGCGGTGGTCCGAGGCGAGTGTCTCGGTCACCGCCGCGTCGCGTACCCGCACGGTGTCCTTGGACACGGCCACGTAGTCGATCCGCTGCACCGGGTCCTGCGCCGGGAAGGTCGGGCCGCCCGGCTCGACGTCCGTCAGGTTCTTCCACAGCGGGGCCAGCTCCGGGGCGGTCGGCGCCGCGTTGAAGTCGCCGAGCAGGATCTGCCGCACTGGCCCCCGCTCCTCCTTCCGGTCTTCGGCCATGATCCGGCGGGTGTCGGCCACCTGGGCGGTCCGTACGGACGGGTCGCCGCGGTAGTCGAGGTGCGTCGCGTACACATGCACGGGCAGCCCCTTCACCCGCAGCACCACCTCGCCGAAGCCGGGTCCGGGTGCCGGCACCGGGTTCGGGTCCTGGGTGGAGAGCCGGGTGATGTCGTGGTTCTCGGCGCTCACGATCCGGTACCGGGACAGCACCGCGACCCCGAACTCGCGCCGCGGCGCGCCCGCTGTCGCCGGGTCGAGGCTGTAGACCGGGGCGAACGACACCCGCATGCCGAGCCGCCGGCCCAGCTCGCCCGCCAGGTCCCGCCACTCGCTGCGGGCGTCCCAGTGGACGTCGACCTCCTGGAGCCCGATCACGTCCGCGTCCAGCGAGCGGAGCTCGGCCACCTGCCGGTCGAGATCGAAGACGTTGTCCATGCCCGCACCCGCATGGATGTTGTACGTGGCGACACGCAGGGGCACCAGCCGCTCCTGCCCATGACCGTGCCCGTGACCGTGACCGGAGGCCGTCGCGGGAGGTACGAGCACCGTCCCCAACAGGCCCGCGGCAAGCAGGACTTCCACCGTACGACGACGCAGTGACATACCACTCCAGCCCTTGTCGGATCAGCGATCGGCACCGTACCCCGGGAAAGTCGGTTGTACGCCGGACGGGAGCCCTTCTACGGTGTATAACTGCTTCCCTGTACACCGTATAGGGCCATGACCGAACGTCCGGGAGTCCGTATGACGGCGACCGCCGCCGAGCAGAACCACCTCTCGCCGAGGAGCCATCCGCAGCGCTGGCTGATCCTCGGTGTCATCTGCCTCGCCCAGCTCACCGTGGTGCTCGACAACACCGTTCTCAACATCGCGATCCCCTCCCTCACCCGCGAACTGGACGCCTCCACCGCCGATGTGCAGTGGATGATCAACGCCTACTCGCTCGTCCAGTCGGGTCTGCTGCTGACCGCCGGCAGTTCGGCCGACCGCTACGGCCGCAAGAGGATGCTGATCGCCGGGCTCGCCCTCTTCGGCATCGGCTCGCTGGTGGCCGGGCTCGCCCAGACCTCCGCTCAACTGATCGCCGCGCGGGCCGGTATGGGCATCGGCGGTGCGCTGCTGATGACCACGACGCTGGCCGTCGTCGTCCAGATCTTCGACGACACCGAGCGGGTGAAGGCGATCGGCGTCTGGTCGACCGTCGGTTCGCTCGGCTTCGCGGTCGGCCCGCTGATCGGCGGGGTCATGCTCGACCACTTCTGGTGGGGCGCGATCTTCCTGATCAACATCCCGGTCGCCGTGATCGGCCTGGTGGCCGTGGCGTGGCTGGTGCCGGAGTCCAAGAGCCGGATCGGGGAGCGCCCCGACCTCCTCGGCGCGCTGCTCTCCACCATCGGTATGGCCGCGGTCGTGTACGCGATCATCTCCGGACCGGGGCACGGCTGGACCTCCGGCCAGGTGCTGCTGACCGCGTTCACCGGGGTCGCCGTCCTCGCCGGATTCGTGCTGTGGGAGCTGCACATCCCGTATCCGATGCTCGACATGCACTTCTTCCGGAACCAGCGGTTCGTCGGCGCGGTCGCGGGCGCGATCCTGGTCGCGTTCGGGATGGGCGGCTCGCTCTTCCTGCTCACCCAGCAGCTCCAGTTCGTGCTGGGCTACGGTCCGCTGGAGGCCGGTCTGCGGACGGCTCCGCTGGCCGTGAGCGTCATCGTGCTCAACCTCGCCGGGCTGGGCGCACGGCTGCTGCCCAAGCTGGGCACGCCCGTGACCATCGCCTCCGGGATGGGGCTGCTCGCCGCCGGTCTGGCCTCGATCGCGCTGCTCGGCGGGGGCGGCTACGGGGGCATGCTGCTCGGCCTGGTCGTGATGGGCGCGGGCATCTCGCTCGCCGCACCCGCCATGGCCAACGCGATCATGAGCGCGATCCCGCCGGAGAAGGCGGGCGTCGGCGCCGGGGTCAACGGCACCCTCGCCGAATGCGGCAACGGCCTCGGGGTCGCGGTGCTCGGCGCGGTGCTGAACTCCCGGTTCGCCACGCTCGTCCCGACGGCCGTGGGGGCCGCCTCGCTGCCCGCCGCACAGGCCGCCGCGAGCGGTGCGGGGGAGCGGCAGCGCATCACGGAGGCCTTCGCCTCGGGTCTTGGGACGAGCCAGCTGGTGGGGGCGGCGGCGGTGCTGGTGGGCGGAGTGCTGGCCGCCGTGCTGCTGCGCCGTGCGGAGCGGGGAGAATCAGCTCAGGCTGACCCGGCCGCGGTAGCGGCATAGCATCGGACGGGACGTTCCGGACCGTACGACTCCGGTTTTTGGGCATGGAGTACGTACCCGGTTCGTCCCGCCGGCGAGACAAGGGAGTGCGCCATGGTGTCCGCGGCCGATCGCGTGAAGAACCCTGCCAGGACGAGTGTGTGGCTCGACGGCAGGGCACCGACGCGCAGCCGGAAATCCGACCAGCCGGCCGGTCTCGACCGGGAGAGGATCACGGCGGCCTCGGTCCGGTTGCTGGACGCCGAGGGCCTCGCCAAGTTCTCCATGCGCCGCCTCGCCGCCGAGCTGAACGTCACGGCGATGTCCCTCTACTGGTACGTCGACACCAAGGACGACCTGCTGGAGCTGGCCCTGGACTCGGTCTTCGCCGAGATCGCGCCCCCGCGCACGGACGCCGACTGGCGCGAACGGCTGCGCGAACTGGCCACCAGCTACCGGAACATGCTCGTCCGGCACACCTGGGCGTCGGCGCTGGCCGGTAACTTCCTGAACATCGGCCCGCACTCGCTGCTCTTCTCGTACGCCATGCAGGACATCATCCGGGCCACCGGGCTGCCGCTGCGGCACCAGACGGGCGCGATGTCGGCGGTCTTCCAGTTCGTGTACGGGTTCGGCACCATCGAGGGCCATGTCGTGCAGCGCTCCTCGGACGCGGGGCTCAGCCAGGACGACTTCTACCGGCAGGCGCTGGGCACGCTCAGCGTCCAGCCGCAGCTGAAGGACCTGATGGCGGCCTCGCAGAGCCTGATCGAGGCGCGCGGCGGGGACACCGTCGAGGAGATGCGCGAGCGGGACTTCACCTTCGCCCTCGACCTGCTGATCGCGGGCATCGAGGCGATGCGCGGACGGGGATAGGCCGTGGTCGAGAAGTCCCGCCGGCGCGCGCCCGTCGTCAGTAGCCGCGTGCCGGGTCCACGGCGAGTGCCGGGACGCGGCCCGCGAGGAGCTCGCGCAGGCACGCCGCGAAGTCCGTGACGATGTCGTCGTCCGCGGTGATGCCCGCGGAGTGCGAGGTGACCACCGTGCGGGGCAGCCGCCAGCAGCGGTCACCGGGCCCCGCGGGCTCGTCCGCCAGCACGTCGAGCACCGCCCGCCCCACCGTCCCCGCGTGCAGCGCGGCCTCCAGCGCCGCCAGGTCCACGGTCGCGCCCCGCCCCACATTGATGAACGACGCGCCGCCCATGGTCGCGAACCGCTCCGCCCCGAAGAGGCCCGCAGTCGCCCCGGTCAGCGGAAGCGCGGCGACCACCCAGCGGGCGTCCACCGGCTCGTCCGGGCCGGCCAACGCGTCGAAGCCGGGCGGGATCTCGCGCGGGGTGCGCGCCACGCCCACCGTCCGGATGCCGCAGGCCCGCAGCAGCCCCGCGACGGCCGAGCCGATCCGGCCGGTGCCGTGGATCAACGCGGTCTGCCCGGAGACGAGTTCGCCGGGGACGCGGCGCCACTCGGCCCGCGCGTGCTGCGCCGTGAACTCCGGGACGAACTGGCAGTCGGCCAGCACCCACGCCAGCACGTACTGCGCGATCCGCTCGCCCATCCGGCCCACGGTCCGGGTGAGCAGCGCCCCGGACGGCCACGGCCCGGCGTCCAGCAGGGCGTCGGTACCGGCGTTCACGCTGTGGAACCAGAGCAGCCCGTCCCCGCGCAGCGCCTCGGGCAGCGTCGCCCCCACGTACACGTAGGGACCGTCCGGAACGGCGGGCTCCGCGCCCGTCCGCTCCACCGGCCGCCCGGCGGTCCGCTCCAGCGAGCGGATCACGGGCGCGGTCAGGTCGGGCGCGGCCAGCAGCCGCGCCCGCGCGAGGTGTTCGGCACTGACCGGCGGGACGGTCGCGAGGCGGGCCGGCCGGTCAGTTATCCGGTCCGTCATCCGGTCCGGTATCCGGTCCGGCATCCGGTCAGTCATCGGATGCCAGCCGCGCCGGGAAGCCGCCCGTCGCGATGGGGCTCCAGCGCTCGGGCGTGATCCTGATGATCGACTTCCCCTGCTTCACCATCGCCGCCCGGTACTCGTCCCAGTCGGGGTGCTCCCCGGAGATGGTGCGGAAGTACTCGACGAGCGGCTCGACCGAGTCCGGTGAGTCGATCACCTCGGCCGAGCCGTCGATCTGCACCCACGGCCCGTTCCACTCGTCGGACAGGACGATCAGGCTCACCCGTTCGTCCCGCTTGGCGTTGCGGGTCTTGGCGCGTTCGGGGTACGTCGAGACGACGATCCGGCCCGCTTCGTCGACGCCGCAGGTGAGCGGGGAGCCCTGGGGGCGGCCGTCGGACCGGGTGGTCAGCAGGATCGCCCGGTGCCTGGGCCGTACGAAGGCCAGCAATGCGTCGAGTTCCACGGCGGTGTTGGTCGCGATGTTGGATGCCATGGAACAGACCCTACGACCGCGGACGGCTACGCGGCGGGAAGGGAATCGCCCTGCACGGCCTGGATGTCGAGCTCCACCCGCAGCGTCGTGCCGATCGCCGAGATGCCCGCCTGGATCACCTGGTTGTAGTTCATGGCGAAGTCCTCGCGGCGGAGCTCGGCCGTCGCCCGGAACGCCGCGCGCACGCCGCCCCACGGGTCGGGGCCGGTGCCGAGGTAGCTCAGGTCGAGGTCGATGGGGCGCGACACCCCGTGCAGCGACAGCTCACCGTGCACGGTCCACCGGTCGGGGCCGGCCGGGGTCAGCCCGCTGGAGCGGTACGTGATCTCCGGGAACCGGTCCGTGTCGAGGAAGTCCGGGGACCGCAGGTGCTTGTCCCGCATTCCGTTGCCGGTGTCGATGCTGGTCGCACTGATGACCGCTTCCACCCGGGACCGCTGCACGTCCTCGGCGATCTCGATCCGGCCGCCGAACTCGGTGAACCGGCCGTGCACGCTGGAGATCCCCAGGTGCTGGGCGACCGCGCCCACCGAGCAGTGCGCCGGGTCCAGCGACCAGGCGCCCGGCGGCGGCAGCTCCACCCCGCCCTGGCGGGCCAGTACCACCGTGCCGGCCTCGACCCGGCCGCTCGCCGTGACGAGGGCGGTCGAGGCGGCGGGTGCGTACCCGACCGCCGTCACGATCACGGTGTACGCGCCCGCGGACAGCGGGGCATCGGCCCGTACCGCCCCGTCCTCGTCGGCGGCGGCCCGCAGCACCTGCGTACCGGTCATGTCGGTGACCGTCACGACCGCGTGCTGGACGGCCCAGCCGTCCCGCGTCCGTACCTGTGCGCGAAGTCCCATCCCGTTTTCTCTCCTTGCTCAATGACCCGCCCGCTCACGGAACGGGTCACTCTATGAGTCGGGCCCCGGGGCGGGGACGGTAGGCCGTCCCCTGCCTGCCGTCCCCGCCACCGGGGCCCATTTCCACCGGCGCGGACAGCCTCTCCGCTCGAAGCGCTGTCCCGCCGGGGGTCTTGACTACTCGCCGGGGTGGGCGAGCTCGATGTCGTGGCCGTCGATACCCCGACCGGCCACGGTCAGGGCGCCCGCCACCGGCGGGTATCCGGTCGCGATGACCGAGTACTCGCCCGCGTCCAGGTCGGCGAAGGCGTATGCCCCGTCCTCCCCGGTCGTGGAGTTGGCGATCACGTTGCCCGCCGCGTCGATCAGCGTGACGCGGGCGTCCGGCAGCGGCCGCAGACCGGAACCGGCCCGCACGACACCCTGCACCAGCGCACCGGACCGCAGTGCGGCGTCGACCCGGGTGACACCCTGGCCGCCGACCTCCACGGGCAGCGCCATCGGGCGGAACCCGGCCGCGTTCACCGCGACGGTCACCGCACCGGGGATCAGCTCACCGAAGGCGAACTCGCCCGCCTCACCGGACTTGCCGGTGGCCAGTACGTCGCCGCGCACATCGGTCACGATGATCATGGCGCCCTCGACCGGCGTACCGCCCTCGGCTGCCCGCACGGTTCCGGCCAGCCCGCTCGTACCGGCGAGCAGGATGTCGTACGTGAGCGGCTCCTCGCCGACCACCACGGTGGACGCCTGCGGCTGGAAGCCGTCGGCGGACGCGATCAGTACGTACGAACCGGTGCCCGGGGCGTCCAGGGCGTAGCCGCCGTCGGCCTGCGCGGCCGAGAGGCCCAGCTGCCGGCCGCCCAGCGAGATCAGCGTGACGGCGGCGTGCCCGACGGGCGCGCCCTCGGCGCCGCGCACCACACCGCGTACCGGGGTGCCCCGCAGGGTCGCCACCGCAGGGGCCTGAAGGGTGTCGACCGCGGTGACGCCGGCCGTTCCCTCGGAGACCAGCGCCGCGCTGCCGGACGGGACCTCGGCGAGGACCGCCGCGTCGGCCGGCGTCACTGCCGCCGCCTCTGCCTCCGGCTGGGGGGCGTCGTTCGCGGCGTTCGTCCTCAGCGCGACCTCCTTGATGAAGATCGTGGTCACGAAGGCGAGCAGTGCGGCCGGAGCCGCGTACAGGAAGACGTCACCGACGCCGTGTCCGTAGGCGGCCTCGACGACCGTACGGATCGGTCCGGGCAGCTTGTCCAGGTCGGGGATGCCCCCGCCGCCGGTGTCCATGGACGCGCCCTGGGGACCGAGGTCCGTCAGGCCGTCCTTGACGTAGTGGGTGACGCGGTTCGCCATGACGGCGCCCAGTGCCGAGACACCGATCGCGCCACCGAGCGAACGGAAGAAGGTGACGACGGAGCTGGCCGAACCGAGGTCCTTGGGGTCGACCTGGTTCTGGGTGGCGAGCACCAGGTTCTGCATCATCATGCCGATGCCGAGACCCATCACGAACATGTAGACCGCGATGTGCCAGTACGTGGTGTCGTACCGGATGGTGCCGAGCATCCCGAGACCGGCCGTGAGCAGGAAGCCGCCGCTGACCAGCCAGGCCTTCCAGCGGCCCGTCTTGGTGATGATCTGGCCCGAGAGGGTCGAGGAGATGAACAGACCCGTGATCATCGGGATCGTCATCACACCGGACATCGTCGGCGACTTGCCGCGCGCCAGCTGGAAGTACTGGCTGAAGAAGACGGTGCCCGCGAACATCGCGATACCGACGAACAGCGAGGCCAGCGAGGCCAGCGTGATGGTGCGGTTGCGGAACAGCCGCAGCGGGATGATCGGCTCGCGGGCCCGGGACTCGGTGAAGACGAAGAGCAGGGCGAGGAGCAGGGAGCCGGCCAGCATCACGCCGGTCTGCCAGGACATCCAGTTGTACTTGTCGCCCGCGAAGGTCACCCAGAGGAGCAGCAGGGAGACCGCGGCGCTGATGAAGAACGCACCGGTCCAGTCGACCTTGACCTCGCGCTTGACGACCGGGAGCTTCAGGGTCTTCTGGAGCACGATGAGGGCGATGACCGCGAACGGCACGCCGACGTAGAAGCACCAGCGCCAGCCCATCCAGCTGGTGTCGGTGATGACACCGCCGAGCAGCGGGCCGCCGACGGTGGCGACGGCGAAGACCGCGCCGAGGTAGCCGCTGTAACGACCGCGCTCGCGCGGGGCGATCATCGCGGCCATCACGATCTGGGCGAGGGCGGAGAGACCGCCGACGCCGACGCCCTGCACCACACGGCAGGCGATCAGCATGCCGCTGCTGGTCGACAGACCGGCGACGACCGAGCCGAGCACGTAGATGATCAGTGCTATCTGGACCAGCAGCTTCTTGCTGAACAGGTCGGAGAGCTTGCCCCACAGGGGGGTGGTCGCCGTCATGGCCAGCAGCGAGGCCGTGACGACCCAGGTGTAGGCGCTCTGACCGCCACCGAGGTCGGAGATGATCTCCGGCAGGGCGTTGGAGACGACGGTGGACGACAGGATCGCGACGAACATGCCGAGCAGCAGCCCGGTGAGTGCTTCCATGATCTGCCGGTGTGTCATCGGCGTGCCGTCGGAGGAATCGTTCCCTCCGTGCTTGGCGTGGCCGCCCCGCACACCGGTTGGTGTGGTCGTAGCCATTGAAATCCTTGTCTTTGCTTCTGTTACACGGGTGTACGGGTGTACGAGCCGTCGTTGCCGTCGGCCGGCCGGGAGCGGCAGTCACCGCTGTGCCTTCCGGGGGCGCACCCGCCGGAACTGCGACAGGAGAAGCTGTCGCGCAGCCGGGCCAACAGTGTGTTGAGCTGCCCGACCTCTTCGTCGGACCAATCCTGGAGATGGTGGACAAACATTTCGGTGGTCCGGCGGTTCAGGTCGCCGAGCACGTCCTCGCCCGCAGGGGTCAGCCGCAGGATCCGGGAACGCTTGTCCGCCGGGTCCGGAGACCGTTCGATCCAGCCGCGTTCCGCCACGTGGGCGACGTGTCTGCTGGTCACCGACATGTTGACGTCGAGTAGTTCGGCCAGTCTGCTGATCCGTATTTCGCCGTGCCGGCTCAGCAGAGCCAGTACGGCCGCGGAGCCCGCGGGGCACTCGGCCGGCAGGGTTCGGGCGAGTCCTCGTTTCACGGCGCCGATGGCGCTCAGCTGCCGGGCCAGTTCTTCATACTGACTCCGTGCAGCCACGGGACCCCCAGACACATCTTCATACCGGCCATCTTGTTGCTTAGGGCAACCATAGAAGCCGTTG
Organism: Streptomyces sp. NPDC048671; assembly: GCF_055587045.1. Taxonomy (NCBI): domain Bacteria; kingdom Bacillati; phylum Actinomycetota; class Actinomycetes; order Kitasatosporales; family Streptomycetaceae; genus Streptomyces; species Streptomyces sp. NPDC048671. The sequence goes on from NZ_JBVJHB010000017.1 coordinate 22,806, forward strand.
GTTGATGCAGGCAAACGAAAAAGGGCTTGCATAAGTAAAGGAACGCAAAAGGCTCCGTAGAGCTGGAGTCAAAGCCCCAGCGTGTGCGGTGCGCGAGTGCTGGATGTGTCTCGTGCCACACAGGAGGTACGGGCGGCACGGTCCGGAGCCCGGTCTCCCGCCGGGCCGGTCCGCCCGGCGGGCGATGGTGCCCCGCCCGCGAGCGGTGTGCGACCGCCCCTCGCGTGTATATACGGGAGGACCGGTGGGCGCGGGCGGCCGCGATCCCCAAGTGGCCCGGGGCGCACCGGTGTTGCGCGGGAGACGCGGCGCCCGGCGCGGCCCGGGTCACGGCGTGGGGGCCGGCCGGCCCGGAGGGCTTCCCGCCGCACATACCTGCCATCCCCGCCGGACACCCGAGGCTTCCGCACTCCTCACCCGCGCCTTCGGCGCCGGTTCCCCGGCCGCGGCCTCGCGCCTTCACCGCCCCGGGGGTTGGGCGCCTGCGCCGAGTTCGCTAGGGTCCTGCGACATGGCACACAACCCCCACGCCCCGCAGGGTCCCGAGGGCACAAGCGACCCGGCAGGCAACACGCAGATGTTCCGCGCCTTCGTCGACGAGGGCGAGCCGCAGCGCCGGCAGCAGCCCGCGGCCGTGTCGTCCGGCCCGAGGACCGGACTGATCGCCATCGTCGTCGCGGTGATCGTCGTCCTCGGCGCGGTCGCCTGGCTCGCGCTCGGCTGACCGGCCCTCCGGTCACCCCGTTCCCATCCGTCACTTCCAGACGGCGGTGACGTCCCGGGTCTCGACATGCATGCCCAGGGGCACCCGCCAGGCGTCCACACAGACGGTGTACGTCTTCTTCCGCGCCGCTCCCGCGCCGATCGGTGCGGGCAGCGGCGCTGTCGATTCCAGGGTCGCCCAGTCGATCCCCAGCCCGCCGATGACGTGCGTGGCGAAGGTGACGGTGCCCGAACGCGCCGGTGATCCACCGGTGTTGCGGAACTCCACGGTCACCTTCTCGCACCAGCGCTGGTCCGCCGCCGCCCGCTCGGGCGCTCCCACCTTCAGCACGGCCGCCCCTGCGGGGGCGGTGGAGCCCGGCGCGGACGGGGTCGCGGTGGCGGTGGAGCCGGAGCCGCCGGAGCCATTGGAGCCGCTGGAGCCGCTGGAGCCGCCCGTGGGGCTCGCGCCGCCCGTGCCGCTGCCGCCTGTGCCGCTGCCGCCCGTGGTGCCGGAACCGTCCGCTGTACGGCCCGGCGCACCCGGCCGCCCGGCAGCACCGCCGGAACCACCCGTACCGCCGGAATCACCCGCACCGCCCGCGTCGCGGGACGCGGCCGAGGAGCCCGGTGAGGGCGAGGCGCCGCCGCGTCTGCCGTCGCCGTCTTTCTTGCCGCCTCCGCGCTCGTCCCCGCGCTCGTCCCCTTGCTCGTCCCCGTCCAGCGGGACCAGGGTGACCTTCCCCGAGGGCGGCACCGCCCCCGAGGGGGCCTTTCCGGGGGCCGTCTGCGCGGCGCCGATGGCCGTGTAGCCTCCGCCGCCCGTCCCGTCGCCGCAGCCCGCCAGCGCCGCGCCCAGGCACAGCACGGCCGCCGAGGCGGCGATCACGGTGCCCCGGCGGCCGGGCGGGCCGAATGTCTGACGTCGCATCGCGCCAGTGTGGCTGACGGTCCGTCAATTCGGAACCCTTGCGCGGCTGCGCATGGGTCAGTCGGCGATGAGCCCCTCCCTGAGCTGGGCGAGCGTGCGGGTCAGCAGGCGCGAGACGTGCATCTGCGAGATGCCGACCTCCTCGCCGATCTGCGACTGGGTCATGTTGGCGAAGAACCGCAGCATGATGATCTGCCGCTCACGGGGCGGGAGTTTGGCCAGCAGCGGCTTGAGGGACTCGCGGTACTCGACGCCCTCCAGCGCCGCGTCCTCGTACCCCAGCCGGTCGGCCAGCGAGCCCTCGCCGCCGTCGTCCTCGGGTGAGGGCGAGTCGAGCGAGGAGGCGGTGTAGGCGTTGCCGACGGCCAGGCCGTCGACGACGTCCTCCTCGGAGACCCCGAGCGCCTTGGCCAGCTCCGGCACGGTCGGCGAGCGGTCGAGCTTCTGGGCGAGCTCGTCGCTGGTCTTGGTGAGGGCGAGCCGGAGCTCCTGGAGCCGGCGGGGCACGCGTACCGACCACGAGGTGTCGCGGAAGAAGCGCTTGATCTCGCCGACGACGGTGGGCATCGCGAACGTGGGGAACTCCACGCCGCGTTCGCAGTCGAACCGGTCGATCGCCTTGATCAGGCCGATCGTGCCGACCTGGACGATGTCCTCCATGGGTTCGTTACGACTGCGGAACCGTGCCGCGGCGTAACGCACCAGCGGCAGGTTGAGCTCGATGAGTGTGTCCCGCACGTAGGCACGCTCGGGGCTGTCCGTTCCATCGGGACCCGGTGCGGGACCCAGTGCGGCGAGCCGCACGAACAGCGAGCGGGACAGCGTGCGGGTGTCGATGGCTTCCGACGAGCTGGTGAGCACAACGGGTGCGGGTGCGCTCTTGGTGAGCGTGAGCACCTTCGAGCTGCCCTGTTCTGCGGACATGCCACCCCCTTGAGGTCGCGGACGGTCGCGGCGGCCGCGACCATCGGAGGAACGCAGCCTCCACCTGAATACCGGAGGTGAGGCGGCGGCAAACGCGGTTCCCGCAGAATGTCACATGTCGGCAACGCGCTGTAGTGACTTGTCGACAAGTCTTGGGGGAGTCTGTGCTGTTAACAAGGGGTTTGCCACATGCGATCCGGCGGGAATTTCCAGGGAGTGATTTACCCGTTCCGGTTACGCCTCGATCCTGTTTGCGGATCGAAGTCGGGCGAAACTTCTGGCGAGGAGCCTTGACACATGCATCTGGGAGACACCCAGTTCCGCACTGATCTGGGACTGCGTCAGATTGCTGTAGTAGCGCAGGAGCAGGATCCGCTGCTCCCGCTCGGGCAGCTGGACGAGCAGGTGCCGGACCAGATCGCGGTGCTCGACCCCGGCCAGCGCCGGGTCCTCGTAGCCGAGCCGGTCCAGCAGGCCGGGCAGGCCGTCACCCTCCTGGGCGGCTTCCAGCGAGGTCGCGTGGTACGAGCGCCCCGCCTCGATGCAGGCCAGCACCTCGTCCTCGGAGATCTTCAGCCGCTCGGCGATCTCCGCGGTGGTGGGCGAGCGGCCGTGAGCGGTCGTCAGGTCCTCGGTGGCGCCGGTGACCTGGACCCAGAGCTCGTGCAGCCGGCGCGGCACGTGGACGGTCCGTACGTTGTCCCGGAAGTACCGCTTGATCTCGCCGACCACGGTGGGCATCGCGAAGGTCGGGAACTGGACGCCCCGTTCGGGGTCGAACCGGTCGATGGCGTTGATCAGGCCGATCGTGCCGACCTGGACGACGTCCTCCATCGGCTCGTTGCGGCTCCGGAACCGCGCCGCGGCGTACCGCACGAGCGGGAGGTTCGCCTCGATCAGCGCCGTCCGGACCCGGCCGTGCTCCGCCGTCCCCGGCTCCAGCCCCTTCAGCTGCCCGAAGAGCACCTGGGTGAGCGCCCTGGTGTCCGCGCCCCTGGTCCGGGCGGGTGTGACGGTGTCGTCGGGCGTCTCGGTCTCGATCGTCTGCACGGCCGCCTGCGGCTGCTCCTGGGCCGACTGCGCCTGTTCCTGTGCCGACTGCACCTGCTGCGGCGGCTGGACGGCCTGTGACGGCTGGACGCTCTGCGGCTGCTGGACGGTCTGCTCCGTCCGGGCGGGCGGTGCCGTCTGGACGGCGGACGCCGTCTGGGTGGTCTGCCCCGTCTGGGCGGTCTGGGGAGGCACTTGAGGCGCTGTACTGGCCGGCACGGTGACGCCACCCCTTTGCGGTCAACTTCGATCAACTCATCCGTCAAAAGCGGTCATAGCATCACAAGACATGTCCACTATGTGCAAGCACCCTATTGCGCCGTGTTGGCCTCGAATCGGTTTAAACACAAAGAAAAGCCCCTCACCACTGTGGTGAGGGGCTCGCAGGGCCGAAGGGGTCAGAACGGGTAGTCGGCGATCACCCAGGTGGCGAACTCACGCCACTGACCGGCGGCCGCCTGGTGGGCCGGATGCTCGATGTAGCTCTTCAGCGCGGCCTCGTCGGCGACGGCGGAGTTGATGGCGAAGTCGTACGCGATCGGCCGGTCGGTGATGTTCCAGGCGCACTCCCAGAACTCCAGCCCGGGGACCTTGTCCGCCAGTTCCTGGAAGGCCCTGGCCCCCGCGACGACCCGCGGGTCGTCGCGCTCGACGCCGTCGTTCAGCTTGAACAGGACCAGATGGCGGATCATGCGGGTACTCCTACTTCACGAGCTCGGACATGAAGTCACCGACGCTCTGCGCGGCACTCGAAACGCCCTCGAACCCTACTTGGACGAGATCGGCGGCCCGTGCCGGGGACGTGATGATCGTGTAGAGCACGAAGACGACTATCAAGTAGAGAGCGATCTTCTTCGCTTGCACCATCGGCCCCTGACTCCCCTTCGATCGCCTGCGCGGTCGGGCGAGTCTATCCGCACGAATGGCCGTATCCGCCTGCTGTTTCCGATCACTCATCCGGACTTTAAGGACCAAGGACCCGGAGATCGGGGCCCTTTGCCCGGCCGCGCGGCTTCTGCGGGCAGGCAGGATGGATGACGAGCCCGGCGGATGTGGCAGGAAGTCCGCAGGGCGAGGAACTGGGCCCCTCTGTGGGGTCCTCGCCGCAGCATCCCCCCGATCGCGGCGAGGGCTGGTAGGGCCCGTTCTCATCGGGGGGAGCGGCTTGTCCCCCCGATGCCGCTTCCCCCGACCTGAGCAGAAGCACAGCCCGCAGGCCCCGGCTCGTTCCCGAGCCGGGGCCCGCGCGCGTGATGTCCGGGCGGCGGTCGGGGGAGGAGTCAGACGCGAACCCACTCCACGGGGCTGCTGCGGCCCACGGATGCCGCGTGGCAGAGCTTCGGAATGTGGGAACCGTCGGTGGAGGCGACCTTCATCGGCCCGTCGGAGCAGGCCGCCGTGGCGACCACGAGCGCGTCCACGACGTTTTCGTGACCGTCCAGACCGGCGTCCTCCAGCAGTTTCGCCGCACGGTCGGCGATGATCTCGGTCGCCGGAATGACGGTGAGTCGGGAGCGGAGCCAGCGCAGGTGGTTCGCGGCCTGTCCGGTGCGGCGGACTTCGGCGATGCTGACGGTGGAGATCGCGGCCGCGTACCCCTCGGTTTCGGCGACCTTGAGCATCAAGGTCATATTGCGGTCCTGGTCGGCCAGCAGAGACAGCGGCTGTGCATCGAGGATGAGGAGGGCACGGGGGAACGCCGGGACTACTCGCCGTGCCATGTCCGGCGGGCCTCCTCGATCTCCTCGGGAGTGAAGGAGCCGTGCTTCTCCTCGTGCGCCTCGACGATCTCCCTGGTTTTGGTCAGGGCGAGGGCGTGTTCGACGGCGTCGGAGACGAAACTGGAGAAGCCCCGAGCCCCCGTGCGGGCTTCTACCTCGCGGGCTAGCGACCTGGGGATGGTGACGGACTTCTTGACGGTGGTCTCGTGCAGAGGTGCATGCTCGATAGCCATACCCCCATTATCCCACCAAGGGTAGGACTTCTGTCCAGCCGGGTTCCCACGTGGGCGGCGCAGCCGCATCTGAGCGGGCTGTGTCGATGGCGGACTTGATCGCCGGCGGTGAGGCCGGGTGCGGGGCGTCATCTCGGAGGGACCGCAGGGCCATATCCCTCCGTGGGAATGCGCAACGCGACTGGCGCGCGGACCAGTTGTTCTCCTGGGGCCTTCCGGTGCAGCACGGTCGCGCGGCGCATGCCTCACGCAAAACACCCCCCTGACTGCGTTTCCGCAGTTCAGGAGGGTGTGAGAGCGGTAGCGGAGGGATTTGAACCCTCGGTGAGTTTCCCCACACTCGCTTTCGAGGTCTGTTCCTGCTGGTCAGGGCTCCGTACGCCACTGTTCACGGCCGTTCGCGGCAGGCTTTTTCCGTGCTTCCGCAAGGGGCGGAGTACGGCCGTGAACGGTGGCGTACGGCAGTGAACGAGACGGAAACTGAGACGGCGATCGTCAGCCGTTGCTGTGGGCGGGGGCCCTGCCCACAGCCAGAAGGTGAGAGCTGGCTGCGAGCAGCTCCGGGTACGGCTCTGCCATACGGGCGGCGGCCAAGGCGGACGCCAGCAACCCGTCCGTGGGGCCCTCGCCCGGCTGCTGCTCCGCAGCCTTCACCAGAGACCACGCGGGTCCCTCGATACCGAAGACCTGTACGTCCGTCAGGCCGGAGGCGGTCAGCTCTTCTACCAGCTCTTCGGCCCGGTGGAAGTAGGACAGGGTGAAACCTCGGACGCCGTCATAGACGGCTGTCTCCAGGATCTTGGAGACGGAGTCGTGAATCCGTTCAGTGTGCAGGTGGGCGTACGTGGCGTGCTCAAAGAGTGATGCGTACCGGTTGATCGCTGCCGCAGCGACCAGCCCGCCCGGCTTCGCCACCCGGCAGGCTTCCGTCAATGCTCTGCTTCGATCATTCGCATCGGGCAGGTGGTAGAGCGGCCCGAGTAGCTGCACAACGTCAAAGCTGTCATCAGGCTCGCGCAGTTCTCGCGCGTCCCCGACGTACGCCGAGCACACGGCAGACGCGCTCTCGACATGGCGGGGCACGGGGTCCACGAGAGTGACGTCGTAGCCGTCCTTCACCAGCCATTCAGCATGAATCCCGGTCGCCCCTCCCACGTCCAGCACGCGTGCTGGCGCGGGGGGCAAGAAGCGTCGGAGGAGTTCTTGAGTCCTGACCAACTCCATCCGGCCGTCTGCCGAGGTACGCAGGCGGCTGTCCTCGTTCACAGTCTCGCCGTAGAACCGCATCACGGAGGGAGCCAATTCGAGATTCGACATGGTCGCAGTATCCTGTGTACCGGTGGACCAGTCCAGCGTGCGGAATAGGGGAAGCCATGGCCGTTCTGAAGTACGAAGAGATCGCTGAGTCACTGCGCGCCCGAATTGCTGCTGGTGGGATCGAACCTGGGAAGACCATCCCGTCCGGGCGGGAGCTGGCCGAACAGTGGGGGGTGTCGCGCGCCACTGCCATTAAGGCTGTGGACGTGCTGCGCAATGACGGCGTGGTCGTTGCCAAGCAGGGCACCGGCTTTGTCGTGTCGGAGACGCCCGTGGCCCGTCCTGCCGGCACGCGCCGCGCCGGTTCGGCTCGCATCTTGGGCGGGATGCCCTTCCTGCGCATCGGCGAGCCTGACTGGGCAGAGCCTCCCGCCCGCGTCGCCGTCGCGCTCGGCATTGCCCCCGGCGTGAAGGCGCTCCGACGCGTCCGCGTCCTCCAGCTCCCGGACGGAGCCCCGCACAGCTGTGTAGAGGCATGGTTCCCGCCGGACATCGCGGAAGCGGCGCCCCGCCTGGCTGACACCGCCCCGATCGCAGAAGGTACGACACGCTACGTTCGCCGTCAGACCGGACGGTTTCCGACCAGCGGAGTCGACATCACCACCGTGCGCCTCGCTACTGAGACGGAGGCCGAACGTCTGGGAGTGCCGACAGGGGCCCCGGTCGCAGTGCTGCTGCACACGGCGCACGACGAGCAGGGGCATCCCCTGGTCTGCGAGGAGGGGGTAACCCCCTCCTCGCTCTTCGAGCAGGTCGACACCTACGCGATGTAGTCAAAGCAAGCCCCCGAATGGAGCTGGACCGGTCCGCCGGTCCAGCTTTTTTTGATGGCTTGTCATGCCGTCTGAGCTGCGAACTTTCAATCCAAGCTCTCCCAACTCTTGTTTCGCGACTTGACTGGACCGGTCCACCGGTCCAGTCTCTTGGTGTGGCCACCGCCCAATCCGGAACTTTCGGAGTGGGGCGATTGCGCCATACCGACAACTGCACAGCGTGATCCACCGCAGTACGTCGCGACCGTTGCGGCGAGGCGAGTGGAGACCAGTCGGCCGAGAAGGGGCCCCCGTCACACCGGGGCCCGACACCCCAGATGGGGGACACGCCACCGACTCGAAAGAACCGCGCGGCTCACCTTGAAGCCGCCCCCTCAGACGTCCGGGACTTCGGATCTCCCCGGATCGAGCGGCGCCGTGCGAACACGAGAACCGAACTCTCATCCCCGTCCCTGCGGCCGAGGGAGTTCCGATGCTTCGACGAATACCTGGGGCGCTGCCACTGCTGGACCGGCATGGCAGCCGCGCCCATCGCGTCATCTGACCACCCGCACCCTCTGGGCTGCGGCCGGTTGCCTCCTCCGCCCGTCCAGACCGCTTCCTGCGGGGCTGTACGGGCGGGGTTGAGGGGAGCCGGAACACCCCTTCCTCACCGCTTGGGAGTCCTGATGAACGTTGAGATCGAGATCGTTTCGTTCGGCTACCTGCACAGCGCCCCGCCCGCCGCTCACCTGACGATCGATCTGCGCGAGCACTTCCGTGACCCGCACGTCAGCCCGGAGCTGCGGTACATGACCGCCGATGACGAGCCGGTCCGCACCGCAGTGCTGAACACGCCGGGCATCACCGCGCTGGTCGACGCGACCGCCACGGCGGTGGCCGCGTTCGCTGCCGGTCCCAGCGCCGGGGCGGTGACCGTGGCCGACGGATGCGCCGGCGGCCGTCACCGCGCCCCGACCTTCGCCGGGGTCCTGGCCGAGCGGCTGCGAACCGAGGGCTACCGGGTCTCGGTCACCCACCGGGACCTTCACCGCCCCGTCGTCCAGCGCTGACCCCAACACCCCAGCCCCGGACCCGCATCGCGGGTGCCGTGACGACACCGGATCGAATCCGGTCCGGGGCACTCCCCGCTCTATCAGTCACCAACCGAGAGGAGCCCGACATGGGCTGGAAGAAGTCGTCTGACGCACTGGCCGAGGCTGAGAAGGCTTGCACCGAGGCGCGCCGTACCTATGGCGAGGACTCCCCGCAGGCACAGGCGGCGGACGAGAAGGCCTTTGATGCCTCCGACAGCCACTTCGGTACCTACGGCAACCCCAACGACCGCTTCCGCGGCTAGTCGGACAGCCCCGGCCCAGCCGTGAGGGCGCCGGATCGAATCCGGCCCGGGGCACTGCCACCCCGCACGGGTGGCCCACCAAGACGGCGCGCGGCCCCGGTGTCCTACCACCGGGGCCGCTTTCGGGCCGTCCCACGACTAGGAGAAAACGACCCATGAAGACCATCGCTGCACTTCAAGCCACCGTTACGGCCGCCTCGCTCGACTTCGAGCCGACGGCCGCTGAGCTGGACGCGATCGAGCACGAGATGCCGCTCATCCGGGCGGAAGTCGATTTGCTGGACGCGCAGATCATGACCATCGACCGCCCGGCCAACGAGCTGGACATGCGGCGTGTCCGCCGGGCCCGTAACCGGGTCATGGTCGCCCGGCGGGACGTCACCAACCGTGCCGCGTCGCCCCTGACGGGCGGTGCGGCGTGAACACGGACTCCACCTCGCAGCGCCGCGCGCTGGTCATCGTGTCCGTCGGTATCGCGGTGACTGTTTCCGGGGCCGTGCTGGTGATGCTGACGCACGAGACGGTGTGGCGCTACCTGCTCGCCAGCGGCGGCTTCGTCCAGTTCATCGGCTGGGTCCTGCGCAACGGCGCCCGCCGGGGCGGTGAGCGGTGATGACCACACTTCCCGCGCAGATGTCTGACAGTGGCGGCCAGTGGCACCTGCACGTCCCGCTGCTGAACACCCCGGCCCCGTGGCCCGAGCACATCTGGCCCCGTGAGGCTGTGACCCCGACCATCGCCGAGCGCGAGCGCGCGCTGAACGGGCTCGGCTACGAGAGCGCGCCGGGCAACAAGTGGTCCTGGATCGAGGACAGCGACATCTACGGCGACCCGACGTCGCCGGTCTGGCTGATCGCGACCGTGTCGGTCCGGCCGCTGAGCACGGGCGGTGCGGCATGAAGGCCAAGACCGTTCTGCCCGCCGTCGCGATGACGACGGTGTCCATGGTGCTCACCCTGGCCGTGGTCGTGATGTGGCTCGGCACGGCGATGCCATGGCCCGTCGCCCTGGTCGTCGGTCTCGGGATCGACGGAGGGTGGCTGGCCACCCTCGCCTACGAACGCCGCCTCGCCGCGCAGGGCGACCACAGCAACGCGGTCACCGCCGTCGGCTGGTCCTTCGGACTGATCGCGACCGGCGTCCTGATCACCCACGCCATCACCGCCGAAGAGTCCACCGGCGCGTGGCTGGCCGTCGCCTGGCTGCCCATCGCCGCCAAGGCCCTGTGGCTCGTGCACGGGCTGTGGGAGCGCACCGCGCTCACCGGTGAGGCACTGGACGCGATCCAGGGCATCCAGCAGGAAGCCCGCGACGAAGCCGCCGTGGCCCGCGCCCGACTCCGGTCGGAAGCCGCCACGGAAGAGACCCGGCTGACGGCCGTGACGCAGGCCGGTGCCCGCGTCGCACACGTCCAGGCCACGACCGCCAACACCCTCTCCCAGGCCTGGTCGACGCTGGAGAAAGCACGCAAGGGTGAAGGCACCGGACGGGCGCTGACCAGCGTGACGACCCGCGTCACACCCAGCGTCACACCCCGCTGGGAACTCCCCGTCTGGGGCCCCACCGAGCCCGTATCAGTGTTCGAGCTGGAGTCCGCCGGCGCCCTCACCGATGAGGCGCTGGACACCATGGTCGACCAGATCCGCCACAGCGAAGCACCCGCCCTCTCCTACCGGGAGATGGCGAGCCGCTTCCGGGCGGCCGGACACTCCGCATCCGAAGTCCGGCTGCGGGCCGCGTGGAAACGCATGGTCGCGTGATGGCCACGCTCCCCGAATACCGGTGGCACCTCGCCCCCGACGGATACGCGACCCGCCGGCAGTTGCGCGCTTTGGGGCTGCGGCCCGGCGGACAGGACGTCGCCGCCGTACTCCACCGCCCGCGCCGCCGCCGGGAACCGCTGGTCGCCTACCTCTACCGCATCGACCGCGCCCGCCCCGTACGCCCCATGACACCCGGCCGCGCCGCTGCGCTGGCCAAAGCCATGCGGGCTCGCCGCACCTGCCCCAACTGCCGCCGCGATACCGGGTACTGCATCCCGCGCTCGCTCGGCATGTGCGTCCCCTGCCACGACACCCCGCCGCCCCGGAAGGACACCCCCACATGACCGCCGCCGAACTGCGTCAGGCCGCCACCCGCATCGTCACCCGCGACCCGCTGAACGGGCCGCCGCTGCGGGACACCGAGCTGCGCCGCGCCGAGATCCTCGCCCAGCTCGCCACCGCCGCCGCCACCTCCGACCTGGCCGATGCCATCAACAACTCCACCCGCCGCGACTGACCGGACAGGACAGGACACGCCGATGACCTTTCATTTCATCGTCGACGGCTCCGGCGGCGGCGCCGAGCTGACCGCCGAGCCCGTCATCCTGCGGGCCGCCTCCGACCGTCCGGAACCCGCCGTGGCCGTGCGGATCAGCAACGGCGGGAAGAGCCGGATGCTCTACGTCCCCCTCGACCGTGTCGAGGAGCTGGTGACCGGCATCAAGGACACCGCCCGACAGTCCGCCCGCGACTTCCACCAGCGCTGACCCGGCAGGAGACCTCTGGGCCGGACACCCCTTTTTCGACCTCTGACCAGCCCACGACTACTGAACACACCGCCCCGGACCACGCCGTGAGGGTGCCGGATCGAATCCGGCCCGGGGCACTTCCCGCACGCACGATGCCTGTGGAAGGAACCGCATGGACCCCAGCCTGCCCGCCCCCCGGGCGGTCACTGTCATACAGCTTCCGGACGGCACCTACACCTACGCCGACCCGCGCACCCTGCCTGCCCCGCAGGCGCCGCCGCAGCAGATCGTTCAGCACATCCACCAGGCCCCGCCCGATCGCACCGTTCAGCGCCTCGCGCTCGGCTCCGGCGTCGGCGCGGGGATGGTCGCGGCCGGCGTGTACTTCGGCCCGCTGCTGGTCGGTGTCCTCACCGCCATCGCCGCGAACCTCGCGATCCTCGCGCTCCTCGCCGCCGTCATGGCCTGGGGCGTGGTCACCGTCGTGAAGTCGGTCGGTGGCAGTGAGGGCAAGGCCGCCTCCAAGTCGGTGTCCAGGGCCCGGCGTCGACGTGGCTGACGTCCCTGTGTCCGTCCGGTCTCGTACCGGGCGGGCGCAGGGCCGGACAGCCCGGCCCGTCGCCCGGGAGGACACCCCGTGATGGAGAGCTACACCCCCGCCGAGAAGCGTGAGCGCAACCGGCTGTTCCGCAAGGGCTTCCGTCAGGCCATGGCCGACTGTGTCGACCCCCGCCTTGAGGCCCGTATCGAGCGGATCGACCAGCGGGCCGCCGAGCGCGGCGCCCAGGAGCTGCGGGCCCTGCACCAGGTCCAGGCAGATGCCCGCCAGGCCCTGGCCAACGCCAAGGCCGCCGAGCGCACCGCACCCCGCACCGACCGCCCCGCCGCCCGCCAGGCCCGCAAGGAAGCCGAGCAGCGCGTACGCCTCGCTGAGCGGGCCGTGCAGCGCGCCGACCGCTGAACACCACCCTGCGTGTCGTCAGGTCACCCCGTTGTGAGACAGGAGCGCACCCGCCATGACCGAACTTGCCACCGAGGGCGCCGACATGGGCACCCTCCACCATCTGGACGACCACCGCCCCACCCCCGTATCCCTGGTCAAGACCGCCCCGACCGCACCCGACGCCGACACCGTGGTGGCGGGTGTCGAGGCGGTTGACCGGGCCGACAATCCGCTGTCCGACTGGCTGACCGTCCCGGACGCCCCGGTCCTGCCGGCGTGGGCGCGGTCGGCCGCGTCCATCAAGGCCAACGCCGCCGCCCTGGCCCGCCTCACGTGGTGGCACACCCGCTACCACGTCTTGCGGGCCCCGAAATACCTGATCAAGACCGTGATGCTGGCCGCCCGCGGCTTCTTCCGCGCCACGGCAGGGCTGTGGCCGACACTGTCCGCACAGGACCACACCGCCACCGTCAAAGCGCTCCGGGCCCAGAGCAAGGCCCGACCCGAGGACATCGAGCTGGCCACCCGGTTGCAGATCGCCCACGCGGAACGGACCCGTACCCGGCGTTGGCGGTTCGGTGCCGCCGCCGTGGGTGTGGCCGCTGCCGCGATCGGCATCATGCTGGCCGACCCGGTCCTGCAGACCGGGATCGCCGGCGCCGTCGTCACCCCCCTCGCCTACCTGGGCCGGGGCAAGGACACCCAGTTCCTCGACCAGGGCGCCCCGCCGCTGCGGGTCGACATGTCCGCGCAGCAGCTCAACGACGCCCTGCGCGCCGCCGGCCTCCTCAAAAGCGGCCGGACCGGCGAGGAGAAGGACGCTCCGAAGGTGTCTTGCTCGATGGGCCCGGTCCGTGACGGCCGTGGCTGGGCCGTGATCTTCGACCTCCCCCGCGGCGGCGGCAAGACCGCCTCCGACGTGCTGGCCAAGCGGGAAGTCATCGCGCAGGAACTCGGAGTCGACGAGATCCAGGTCATCATGTCCCGCGTCCGCGCGGCCAAGGGCGGCAACGCCGGCCGCGTCTCCATGTGGGTCGCAGACGATGACCCCTACCTCGGCCCGCTGAACCCGTCACCGTTCGAGACAGCGGAGCGGTTCTCGATCTGGGACCCGGTCCCCTTCGGCCAGGACGCCCGTGGGGTGCGGGTGAGCATCCCGGTGATGTGGCAGTCGATGTTCTTCGGCGGCCTGCCCCGACGCGGCAAGACGTTCTCCCAGCGCCTGCTGACCTCTGCCGGGCTGCTGGACCCGTTCGTGCGGCACTACGTCGCGGACGGCAAGGGCGGCGCGGACTGGATGCCGATGAAGGCCGTCGCGCACTGCCTGGTCATGGGCGCCGAGGACGACGCGATCGAAGCGCTCAAGGCGATGCTTGCCGAACTGCTGGTGGAGATGGAACGCCGGTTCGCCCTGCTGCGGGACCTGCCCACCTCCGTGTGCCCCGAGGGCAAGCTCACCCCGGAGATCGTCGCCAAGTACAACGTGCCGGTCATCTTCGTGACCATCGACGAACTCCAGGAATACTTCACCGCGATGGAAAGGGAAGACCGCGAGCAGGTCATCAACGACCTGTGCCGCATCGCCCGACGCGGCCCCGCCGCCGGGTTCGTCTCCAACTTCGCATCCCAGCGCCCCGACGCCGACAGCGTCCCGACCAAGCTGCGCGAAATCATCACCATCCGCTACTCGACACAGGTCGTCGACCGGGCCAGCAGTGACATGGTCCTCGGCAAGGGCAAGGCCGCCCAGGGCGCCGACGCCTCCGTCCTGTCCGAAGAACACAAGGGCGTCGGCGTCCTGGTCACCGGACCCGCCTCCTACGTCACCGTGCGGGCCGACTACCTCGACGGGCCATCGTTCGGCGGACTGTGCCGCAAGGGCCGCGTCCTGCGCGAGGCCGCCGGACAGCTCACCGGACAAGCCGCGGGCGATGTCACCGCCGCAGCCGACGCGGCCGGCGTCACCGTCCCGCCGATCGTCTCGGACACGCTGGAAGTCATGCGCCACTCGCCCCGCATGTTCACGACCGATCTGCTGAACGGTCTCGTGAACCTCGACGAGGACGTCTACGGCGACTTCAACGCCGAGCAGCTCGCCGCCGCGCTGGAGTCCGCCGGAGTCAAGCGAACCAGCAAGCAGGTCAAGATCAGCGGCTCCAACGGCGCCGGATACCAGCGCCGCGACATCGAAGCCGCCGTACCCGCCGAGATCCTCCTCAGCACCGGCAGGTAAAGGGTCCCCCCCCACTACCCGGCCCCCACCACACACCCCCGACAACACCCTCTTGCCCGCCCCTCGGCAGGGCTACGGAGTAGCGGGGGCCCCTTACCCCGGTAGAGGGGGAGGTAAAGGCCCCTGACCTGCAAGGTAAGGCCGGTAAAGGGGGGTGCCCGCCACCTTCCCGCACCCCTCCACAGCCCTGTTTCCCACCCGAGAGGCACCGCGTGACCAGCGCCCAGACCGACCACGACGACTACGACGCGGCCGAAGAACCCGAGTACCTCGACTGCGAACGGTGCGACCCCACCGACGGCACCGAGCCCTACTTCTACCCGCACTGCTGCGGATGCGGCGCCGACGGCAGCAGCGAGCACCCCGGCTGCACCTGCGACTAGCTACGCCGACGGCGGCCCCTCTCACACCAATGATCCGGGGCCGCCGTCGTCCAGCCATCCACATCAGAGAACTGGAGACAGCCAGCATGACGCATCTGTCCACCGTGCCGTCGGACGGCGGCAACATCAGCCTGTGCACCGGGTCCGGTGCGCTGGACCAGGCCGTGCACGCCGCAACCGGGCTGCCCACGGTCCTGGTCGGAGAGAAGGACCCGGCCGCTTCCCAGTTGCTCGCCGCCCGGCTGCCGCACGTTCCCAACCTGGGGGACATCAAGGCCGTCGACTGGGCGGCACTCGCCGCGACGCGGCCCCGGCCGGCGGCACTGACCGCCGGGTTTCCCTGCCAGGACATCTCCAACGCCGGACCTCGGGGAGGAATCGCCGGTGACCGCTCAGGACTCTGGAAAACCATCGCCCAAGCCATTCGCCACCTTCGACCCCGACTCGTCTTCCTGGAAAACGTCGCAGCCCTCCGCAGCCGGGGACTTGACGTCGTCGCCGCCGACCTGGCCGCGATCGGGTACGACGCGCGGTGGATGTGCCTACGCGCTGGAGATCCCGAAGTCGGAGCCTGCCACCGACGCGACCGCTGGTTCGCCATCGCGTATCCCGCTGCTGAAGACCCCCACCTCACAGTTGGGCCGCAACGGCGGACCGCAACACCCGGACAAGCGCAAGGCGGGCGGACACGGGCCCACGCTGGAGGACGAAGTGGTGTTCTTGCTTCCCCCGGCGAACACCTGAGGCTCCTGCCCACACCGGCCGCCGCCGACGGCACCGGAGGCCCCGGCCTCTCGGACAAACGGCAGGGCGGAATGAACCTGCGCACCGCCGTCAACCTGCTGCCGACGCCGATGGTCGCGGATGCTCGAGGCACGGCGAACTTCCGGCCAGACGGGACGCCGTACAGCAGCGGCTACGGGATGACGCTGACGGACGCCACGCGCCAGCTCGACCCGAGCCGACAGGTGCAGAACGGCCCGCGCCAGCACGACCGCGCCGCTAACTACTACCTCCCCGGCCAGGCCGTGCGGCTGGACGGGCAGTGGGTGGCGACCAACGGCACCGACTACGGACCCGCCATCCGGCGCTGGGAAGCCGTGCTGGGGCGCCCCGCACCCGAGCCGACCGAACCCGGCACCAAGAACAACCGGCGCCTTTCCCCGGCGTTCGTCGAATGGATGATGGGCGCCGATTCCGGCTGGGTGACCGGCACGGACCTGGGACTCTCCCGCTCCGACCAGCTCAAAATCCTCGGCAACGGCGTCGTCATCCACCAGGCCCACACCGCCTACCGCACCCTGCTCGCCGTGGAAACGGCCGAGCCCGCGCCCTTCGTGCCCGCGCAACTCGCGCTCGACATCGCCTGAACACACCGAGGGCGGCCCCGTCTCGCCAAAGTCCGGGGCCGCCCACGTCCAGAACACCCACGAGAGAGAACTGGAGACACCAGCATGACCCACGACCGCACCACCGCGCTGCTCTGCGCGGCGTTACGAGCAGCCGAGCGCGGCTGGCACGTGTTCCCGCTCCGCCCGCGCGACAAGCGCCCCGCCCTCCACGGCGAGAGTGTCTGTCCCGGTCTCGGAGGCTGCGCCGACGGGCACCGCAAGCCGGAGCAGCGGGCCACCACCGACCCGGACCGTATCCGCGCGGCCTGGTCGTCCGGGGCGTTCAACGTCGGGATCGCCACGGGCCCGTCCGGGCTGGTCGTCGTCGACCTGGACACGGTCAAGGCCAAGGACCCGAAAGGAACGCCTGACGGCGTCACTTCCCTGCAAGCGCTCTGCGAGCGCGCCGACCAGGCCGTCCCCACCACCTACCGGGTCCGGACCGCGAGCGGCGGGGCGCACCTGTACTTCACCGCCCCGGACGGGGCCCGGCTCGGCAACAGCGCAGGCAAGCTCGGCACCCACATCGACACCCGCGCCCACGGCGGATACGTCGTCGCCCCCGGCAGCACCCTCCCCCACGGCACGTACGAGGTGATCGACCCCACCGAACCCGTACCGCTCCCGGAATGGCTGTACGCCCCCCTGGCGCCTCGTCAGCCTGTGCGGGCATTGATGGCTGCACCATCGCCGTCGAACGCCCCTCGCTACGCCTCAGCCGCCCTCAGGGCCGAAACGGCGGCCGTGGCCGGGGCTGGGGAGGGTGCGCGGAACTGGACGCTGATCCGGGCCGCACGGGCGTTGGGGCGGTTCATCCCGTCCGGCGACCTCGCCCGTCACGAGGTAGAGCAGGCTCTTAATTCAGCGGGATTGCGGGCCGGACTCCGCGAACACGAGTGCCGCGCCGCAGTGACCAGCGCACTGAACTGGTCCATCGCCAACAACCCCGCGAGCAGGGCCTCATGACGGCGCGCAGAAATCCTCCACTTAAGAGCGTCCAGACACCCAGCACCGGCCCCGGCACCGCCGAACCGGCCCCGGCCGCATCCGGCAGTGGCGCGCCGAAGGTCGTCGCCGAAGGCGTCCCCGTTGCGGTTCTCCCTGACCCGCACATGGCCACCGTGTCCGGCATCCAGCCCGGTCTGAGCCTGCACGGGCTCGACCGCTACGAGATCCCCGTAGCGGACTGGCTCTGTGGCTGTGGCCACCACGAACGGGCCCGTGGCCAACGGGCCGTCATCGAACTCACCGCCCTCGCACACGTCGGGCAGTGCCCGCACGACACCGTCGCCGAGTCCAGGAGGAACGCCGCATGAGCGCCACCGCACAGACCACGGCCCCCATCGACGGCGCCGCCCTGCTCGCCGAGGTCGAGACCTTTCACCGCCGATTCAACGTCTTCCCCCGCGAGGCTGCCTACGTCGCCGTGACCTTGTGGGACGCGCACGCCCATCTCCTGGACGCGTTCGACTCCACACCGCGCCTCGCGTTCCTCTCCCCGGAACCGGGCAGTGGGAAGTCCCGCGCCCTGGAGGTGGTGGAGACCCTGGTGCCGCGCCCCATGCTGGCGGTGAACGCACGGGCCGCCGCACTCTTCCGTTCCGTCTCCGACCCGGCCGGACGGCCCACGATCCTGTTTGACGAGATCGACACCGTCTTCGGTCCCAAGGCCGGCGACAACGAAGAACTCCGCGGCTTCCTGAACGCCGGGCACCGCCGCTCCGGAGTCACCTACCGGTGCGTTGGTGACGGCGGCAACCAGACAGTGGTGGAGTTCCCCTCCTACACCGCCGTTGCCGTCGCCGGGCTCGGCTACCTGCCCGACACCATCACCACCCGGTCCGTCATCATCCGGATGCGGCGCCGGGCCAGGAACGAGAAGGCTGAGCCCTTCCGCGCCCGGCTCCACGAAGCCGAGGGGCACGAGTTGCGGGACCGGCTCGCTCAGTGGGCCGAGCAGGTCCGCGACGACATCGCGGGCAGGTGGCCCGAGATGCCCGAGGGTGTCACCGACCGCCCCGCCGACGTGTGGGAGCCGCTGCTGTCTGTCGCGGACGCGGCGGGCGGCGACTGGCCCGAGCGCGCCCGCACCGCGTGCATGGAACTGGTCAACGCCGCCCGTGCCGACGACAAAGGCAGTCTCGGCATCCGGTTGCTGACTGATCTCCGGGACCACGTCATGGCAGGCATCGACCGCATGCCGACCGTCGCCATCCTGGACCGGCTGTGCGCGCTGGACGAAGCGCCATGGGCGGACATGAGCGGCCGGCCGCTCGACTCCCGGGGCCTGGCCAAGATGCTCGGGGAGTACATGACCCTCGACAACATGCCGGTCAAGGCCCGCAACATCAAGACCGCCGGAACTGTGCTCAAGGGCTACTACGCACTCGATCTCCATGACGCGTGGGAGCGGTACTGCCCCCCTCCCCCCTCAGGAGCCGCTACCTCCGCTACCTCCGCTACCGCGCAGGTCAGCGGCCCGGAAACGGTAGCGGCAGAGCTCTTCCCGTCCGCTACCTGAGCGCTACCCGCTACCGGTCCCGCACCCACCCGGGCCGGGGCCGGTAGCGGCTCCCATCCGCTACCGCTACCACATCCGCTACCTCGATCATGCCCCTGACCAGGGCGGTAGCGGAGGTAGCGGAGGTAGCGGACCTGACAGGAAGGGGCCCCGGGCCCCTCGCTGCCCCAGGAAGGCGCGCCCGTGAGCACTGCCACACAACTGATTGATCCGACGCTGGTGCTCCTCACCGTCGAAGAGGCGGCCCGGCGACTCGGGATCGGCCGAACGCTCTGCTTCCGCCTGATCAGTACCGGACAGCTCGAATCCGTCCCCGTCGGCCGTCTGCGGAGGGTTCCGGCCGACGCCGTACACGACTACGTCACGCGACTCCGCACGGCCAACCGGCCTGCCATCACCACTGCCTGAGAGGCCACCACATGGACGAGAAGAAGAGGCGCACCCGCCAGCCGAACGGCCGATCCTCGATCTACCAGGGCAAGGACGGGAAGTGGCACGGCCGCGTGACCGTCGGCACCCGCGATGACGGCAAGCCGGACCGTCGGCACGTCGAACGCAA
The DNA here is from genome assembly GCF_055587045.1 of Streptomyces sp. NPDC048671. Classification (NCBI taxonomy): domain Bacteria; kingdom Bacillati; phylum Actinomycetota; class Actinomycetes; order Kitasatosporales; family Streptomycetaceae; genus Streptomyces; species Streptomyces sp. NPDC048671. Next base: position 42,338 of record NZ_JBVJHB010000017.1, read on the forward strand.
GACGCGCACCGAGGTAGCCAAGGCCGTCAAGGAACTTGAGCGGGAGCGCGACGCAAAGACTCTGCGCAAGCCGGGCCGCGCCTGGACCGTGACCACATGGCTCACGCACTGGGTGGACGACATCGCTCCGCTCGGAGTCAACGAGAACACGATGGTGGGCTACGGGGTCGCGGTCAGGAAGCACCTGATTCCCGGCCTCGGGGCGCACAAGCTGGACAAGCTCAGGCCCGAGCACATCGAGCACCTGTACAGCCGCATGATGGCGGCCGGCAGCAAACCGGGCACCGCTCATCAGGTGCACCGCACCTTCCGCACCGCCCTGAACGAGGCGGTGCGGCGGGGGCACCTCGGACAGAACCCCGTACGCCTGGCCAAGGCGCCGCGGGTGCGGGAAGAAGAGATCGAACCCTTCACTGTCGACGAGGTGCAGCGGCTGCTGCGGACCGCCGACGATCGGCGGAACTCGGCTCGCTGGGCCGTCGCGCTGGCGCTCGGTCTGCGGCAGGGCGAGGCACTGGGGCTCAAGTGGACCGACGTGGACCTTGGGCGTGGCGTCCTGATGGTGAGGCGCAGTCGACGCCGGCCGCAGTACGCCCACGGCTGTGCTAGCGCCAAGGAATGCGGGCGGAAGGCTGGGTACTGCCCCCAGCGGCAGCGGACCAACCCGGAGACGGCCGACACCAAGTCGCGCGCTGGCCGCCGGGCGGTCGGGCTCCCGCAGCAACTCGCGGATCTGCTCCGGACACACCGGAAGCGGCAGGACGTCGAAAGGGCCGCTGCCGGAGACAAGTGGACGGAAGAGGGCTGGCTGTTCGCCACGGTGACCGGTCGGGGCACATCGCCCCGCACGGACTACGACGACTGGAAGGAGCTGTTGCAGGCCGCGAAGGTGCGGGACGGCCGTCTGCACGATGCCCGCCACACCGCCGCGACGGTTCTGTTGATCCTCGGAGTGTCGGAGCGGGCCGTCATGGGGCTCATGGGTTGGTCAACCACCGCAATGGCTGCCCGCTATCAGCACATGGTCGACACCGTTCGGACCAGTGTCGCGGACCAGGTCGACGGGCTCATCTGGCGGAGCGAGGCCACCCGGCCCGACGATGACGACGGAGCCGCCGGGGCTCTCGTACCGGCCAACTGAGACGGAAACTGAGACGGAACGCAGTGAAGGGACCGACCCAAACGGGTCGGTCCCTTCATCTACCTGCGGTAGCGGAGGGATTTGAACCCTCGGTGAGTTTCCCCACACTCGCTTTCGAGGCGAGCTCCTTCGGCCGCTCGGACACGCTACCGAGAGAGAGCTTAGACCATCCCGGCCGTCCTTCGAAATCCGATTCCCGAAGGAACCGCCCGGACGCGGGGATGCCAGGTCAGCGGTGGCGGAAGAAGGCGGTGAGGCGGGCCGCGCAGTCGGCCTCCAGCACTCCGGGGATCACCTCGGGGCGGTGGTTGAGCCGGCGGTCGCGTACGACGTCCCAGAGGGAGCCGGCCGCTCCGGCCTTCTCGTCCCGGGCCCCGTAGACGACCCGGGCCACCCGGGACTGCACCAGCGCGCCCGCGCACATCGTGCAGGGCTCCAGCGTGACCACCAGGGTGCATCCGGACAGCCGCCATTCGCCGAGCGCGGCGGCGGCCCGGCGGAGGGCAAGGATCTCGGCGTGCGCGGTCGGGTCGCCGGTCGCCTCGCGTTCGTTGTGTCCCGCGGCGAGCGGTGTGCCGTCCGGGGCGAGGACGACGGCGCCGACCGGCACATCGCCGGCCGCCGCCGCCCGGTCGGCCTCGTCCAGGGCGCGGCGCATGGCCGCCCGCCACGGGTTCCGTACGGGATCGTGCGGTGGATCGTGCGGTTGGGGCGGGTCGTGCGGGTGCGGTGCTTCGGTCACCCGCGGACCTTAACGGACGGTCTCCAGGACCTCGGCCGCTCCCAGCGCGTCCGCGATCTCCACCAGTGCGTCCGTCCGCAGCATCAGCAGCTCCGCCTCGGGCAGCCCGAGGTCGGACAGGACCCCGGTGTCACCGAGGGGGCCTGCCGGTACGGGGTCGAGCCCGTCGTCGTCGTCATCGTCGGTGGTGGTGGTGTTGTTGTTGTCGTTGTGGTTGTCCGGCTCGCCGTCCTCAGTACCGTCGAGTCCGACGAGCTCTTCGAGGGCGGCAATCGAGTCCTCGGCCCCGGGTTCGCGGCCGAGCAGTTCATCGGTGAGCAGGATCTCCCCGTACGAGGAGCGGGCGGCGGCGGAGGCGTTCGAGACGTAGATACGCGGGTCCTCCTCACCGTCCACCCGGATGACGCCGAACCAGGCGTCCTCCTGCTCGATGAAAACGAGCACCGTGTCCTCGTCAACCGAGGCTTCACGGGCCAGATCCGTCAGATCGGACAGGGTCTCCACGTCGTCGAGATCCGTGTCGCTCGCTTCCCACCCGTCTTCGGTGCGCGCGAGCAGTGCGGCGAAGTACACCGTGACTCTCCCACTGGTCTAGGGGCCTCTCGTTCGGCTCAGGCCGGGCTCGCGGGGTCCGGCACGCGCATCTTGACCCCGCTCCCTGATCCGGCCTGATCCGGCCTGATCCAAACGAAAGACCCTAGGTGTGTCGGTCCGGCGGGAGGGCAGTCGGTGGTCCGGCTGTCCTGCGTCCCGCCCATCGGAATCGTGGCAGAAACGAGGGCCCGGCGAGAGCAGTTCGGACGTTGCGTCGGCCATCAGTTCCGTCCGACGCCGCAACCAGGGGGTTCTTCCGCAGGCCGGACGGCTACCAGCGAAACGTCCGCATCCGCATGGCCTGGCGCATTCGGGCGGCCTTGACCCGCCGCGGCTGGACCCGGTCGCGCAGCGCCTTGGCCTCGTGAAGCTCGCGGAGGAACTGGGCGCGGCGCCTGCGGCGCTGCGCGTCGGTCTCCTGCGCGTCGGTCTCCTGCGCGTCCCTGGGCCCGGGAGGGTCCGCCCCGTCCCGTTTCCGCTGTGCCCCGTCCGGCATCGGCTCATCACCCCAAGGCTGGGTCCGTATGCCCCCACCTTCCCCCCGAACGTGTGGTTGATGCCAGCGCACGCGTACGGGAGGCGCGGCTACTGTGGGTCCATGCGGATCCACGTCGTCGACCACCCGCTGGTCGCGCACAAACTCACCACCCTGCGCGACAAGCGCACCGACTCCCCGACCTTCCGGCGCCTCGCCGACGAGCTGGTCACCCTGCTCGCGTACGAGGCCACCCGCGATGTGCGCACCGAGCAGGTCGACATCGAGACCCCGGTGACACCCACCACCGGCGTGAAGCTCTCGTATCCGCGGCCCCTGGTCGTGCCCATCCTGCGGGCCGGCCTCGGCATGCTCGACGGCATGGTGCGGCTGCTGCCGACCGCCGAGGTGGGCTTCCTGGGCATGATCCGCGACGAGGAGACGCTGCAGGCGTCCACGTACGCGTCCCGTATGCCGGAGGACCTCTCGGGCCGCCAGGTGTACGTCCTGGACCCGATGCTGGCCACCGGCGGCACGCTGGTCGCGGCCATCCAGGAGCTGATCAAGCGCGGTGCGGACGACGTCACCGCCGTCGTGCTGCTCGCCGCCCCCGAGGGCGTCGAGGTGATGGAGCGCGAGCTCGCGGGGACGCCGGTCACCGTGGTCACCGCCTCGGTCGACGAGCGGCTCAACGAGCACGGCTACATCGTTCCGGGCCTCGGTGACGCCGGTGACCGGATGTACGGCACCGCCGACTAGAGCCGACCGGAGCACGACCGGAGCCTGTCCCGCCCGCCGCCCCCGCGGTCCTCAGCAGGAGGAGGACGGCGCGGGGGTCGGCTTGAGCAGGGCGGTCAGGGCGGTGGAGGCCGCCTGCGGTGTGCTGAACGCCTTGAACTTCGTACCGATGATCAGATCGACGTCCGCGGACTTGCGGGCGTCGGTCTTCGTCGCGGCCCCCGGCAGCTGTGTGCCGAGCACCGGGAAGGTGCCGTTGACCGCGGTCGGAGCGCCCAGCAGTATGCCGGTCCCTGCGACCTTCTTGTCGTACGTGGCGGTGGCGTTGCCGACCTTGCCGATCGTGAACCCGCGTTTCTTGAGCTCATCGGCCGCCGCCTTCGCGAGCCCGCCGCGCGGGGTCGCGTTGTAGACGTTCACCTTGATCTTCGCGGGCTTCGGCAGTGCCGCGGCGGGCGCGGCCGGCTTGGCGGACGGGCACTGCGCCTTGCGGTCGGCGGCGCTGGCCGTCTTGTCGCTGCCCGTGAAGACATCGATGAGCTGCAGTGTGCCCCATCCGGCCACCCCAAGGGCGACCACGGAGGCGGTGGTTGCGAGGACCAGTTTGCTGCGGCGGCGGGGGCGCCGCATGCGCGGGTACTTGTCACCCGTGATGCGGTATTTTCCGCCCATGCCGGGGGGAGTGAGCATGCTCATGGGCGCAGCGTAGTGCGACCCGGTGATGATGCCTACTAAATGATCAATGGATCGCACCCGTCCGAGTGGGAAAACACCCGAACGAACCCCGCGGGACGCGGTGCGGGGCGGTGTGTGTATCAGCCGAGTTCGAGCACGCGGGCGTGGAGTACCTGGCGCTGCTGGAGCGCGGCACGGACCGCGCGGTGCAGCCCGTCCTCCAGGTAGAGGTCGCCCTGCCACTTCACGACGTGCGCGAACAGGTCGCCGTAGAACGTGGAGTCCTCGGCGAGGAGGGTTTCGAGATCCAGTTGGCCCTTGGTGGTCACGAGCTGGTCGAGGCGGACCGGGCGCGGCGCGACATCCGCCCACTGCCGGGTGCTTTCCCGGCCGTGGTCGGGATAAGGCTTCCCATTTCCGATGCGCTTGAAGATCACACGGAAAGCCTACCGGTCAAGAGCCACCGGGCGCAGCCACGGAGCGGGACTGCGCTGCCGGCCGCGAGGGCATATAAGCGTCCATTCCGGAATTGGGGCGTCGGACGGCGCTCGCCTCACCTGCCCCTGGCGCCGGCCTTCGCGGCTTTGGCCGCCTGCTTGGCCGCCGCCTTGGTCTCCTGCTTGTACGAGCGGACCTCGGCGAGCGACTCGGGGCCGGTGATGTCGGCGACCGAGCGGTGCGAGCCGTCCTCCCCGTACGAGCCCGCCGCCTCGCGCCAGCCCGGCGGCCGGACGCCGAACTGCTTGCCCAGCAGCGCCAGGAAGATCTGCGACTTCTGGGTGCCGAAACCGGGCAGGGCGTTCAGCCGCTTCCGCAGCTCGGCCCCGGTGGCGGCGTCGCTCCACACCGCGCTCGCCACCCCGTCGTACTGAGCCACCAGGTACTGGCACAGCTGCTGCACCCGCTTGGCCATCGAGCCCGGATAGCGGTGCAACGCGGGTTTGGCGGTGAACAGCTCGGTGAACGCCTCGGGGTCGTACGTGGCGATCTCATGGGCGTCCAGATCGTCCCCGCCCATCCGCTGCGCCAGGGTGTACGGGCCGGAGAAGGCCCACTCCATCGGCACCTGCTGATCCAGCAGCATGCCCACCAGGGCGGCGAGCGGGCTGCGTCCGAGGAGTTCGTCCGCCTCCGGCTGCTGGGCGATCCGGAGGGTGATGTCCTGGCCTTTGTCGCTCTTGGTCATGGCCCGATCATCGCGAGCGCGGGGCGCGACGGCCAGCACCATCACCGCCCGCGGAGCTGTTCGCGGCCGATTGAAGCCGTTTGCCACCCTTTGTGACCCTTTGGTGCCTTGGGTGGCCGGTTCCGTCCCTCACCACGCCCCTCGGTGGGCCACGCCCAGGGCGAGGGTGGCGACGGCCAGGGCGAGGAAGAAGCCGGCCAGCCAGTAGCCGTGGTCACGGGCGCGCAGATGGACGCCGATGGCGCAGATGTAGAACAGCGCCAGCCCGGCCGCGGCGGCCGTACCGATCAGCGGGACGGCGAAGCCGACGAGCAGCCCGGCGGCCCCCGCGGCCTTGAGTACTCCGAGCCGGAAGAGCGAGGAGGCGGGCACTCCCGCCTTCTCCATGTTGACCAGGATCGGTTCGTAGCGGAGGAAGTCGAGCACCGCGGACATGGCGTTGAGTGCGGCGGTCAGCGCGGTGACCGCTGTGCAGAGGACGAACAGCATGAGGTTTCTCCCGTTTCTCGTCCTGAGTGACCGGTGGTGGAGGGGGCGCGCTGTGGTGCAGGGGGCGCGCGGGCGGGGCGCTCAAGCCGGGCACTCGGACGGGGCCGGGGGCGGCAGTTTGTCGGGGTTGGCGACGTTGTAGATGTCGCTGATCTGTTCGCCGTCCGGCGTCAGGTCGAGGACCATCACGGCGAAGGGGGTGTCGCCGCTGAACAGAACCGCCGCGGGGTCGCCGTTGACCTGCCGGTAGGCGATCTCCAGGCCCTCGCGGTGCGATGCGCGGGAGATCAGCAGCCGGGCGACGTTGTCGCGGCCGTGCACCGGGTGCGGTCCGGCCGCCGGGGACTTCCCGCCGCCGTCGGCCCAGAGGGTGACGTCGGGGGCGAGCAACCGCATGAGCGCGGCCAGATCGCCGCCGAACACCGCGTCCAGGAAGTGTTCGGTGGCCCGCCGGTGCAGCAGCGGATCGGGGCGGTGGCGCGGGCGGCGGGCTTGGACGTGGTCGCGGGCGCGGTGGGCCAGCTGGCGCACCGCGGCGGGGCTGCGGCCCAGGATCCGGGCCGTCTCCGTGTGGGCGTAGCCGAAGACCTCGTGCAGGATGAAGACGGCGCGTTCCAGCGGGCTCAGCATCTCCAGGACGACGAGCATCGCCATCGACACGGACTCGGCCTGCTCCGCCCGGTCGGCGGCCTCGTCGTCGGGGGGCGGCGGGGCGCCGGCGGTCGAGACGAGCGGTTCGGGCAGCCACGTACCGACGTACGTCTCGCGGCGGCGGCTGATGGCGGCCTGGCGCGAGAGCGCCTTGTTGACGGCGATCCGTACGAGGTAGGCGCGCGGGCTCTCGATCCGTTCCGCGTCGGACGCCTCGTTCCGGGCCGTCCAGGAGAGCCAGGTCTCCTGGAGGACGTCCTCGGTGTCGGCGACGCTGCCGAGCATGTTGTAGACGAGCGAGAACAGCAGCTCGCGATGGTCGACGAACACCTCGGTGGCGGTGCCGGGCCCGAGGCCCGGGTCGGTTCCGGGCCGGGGGCCGGGGGCGGGGTCGGACATCAGGTGCCTCCTGTCGCGGTTACACCCTGAGAGCGTCGCCGGGGCAGGAGTGTGACATCGGACGGACGCGGAGCCCGCGCTCGGGGGAGCGGCGCACGAGGACGTCGTGCGGCGCCTCCTGGCGGAGACCCGAAAGGCTCCCGGACCGGCCCACAACGTGCGCGCCGGACCGGGAGGCCGGGACCGCTGTCAGGCCGGGACCGGTGTCAGGCAGGCACCGCTGTCAGACCGGGACCGGTGTCAGGCCGGCACTGGTGTCAGGCCGGCACCGGTGCACCTGACGGCTCCGGCTCCGGCGACCGGCGCGCGGTGCGGCGTTCGGCCTGCGGGAGATGTGCGACGACGTGCGCGTGGAACCGGTCCACGGCGTCGTCGACGCTGCGGATGAAGCCGGATTCGGCGTTGCCGCGCGAGCCGCCCATGCCCTTGAAGAGGGAGAGCCGGAACCCGGCGATCCGGCTGCCGTCCTTGGGGAGCATGTCGCCCGGTTCCGGACGGAGGCGTTCCAGGGTGCCGCGCGGACCGCTGTGGCCCTCGACGAGCGTCTCGACGTGGAGGTCGGCGGGAGCCTCCGCCAGCTGCCGCATCAGCCGCTTGGCCGAGGTGAGGGGGTACGCGCCCTCCGGCACCGGGATCTCCACCGACGTGCGCAGCTTCCCGGTCCGCAGGTCGGCCGTGATCGTGATGGTGCCGGGGGAACCGTCGACGCGCAGTTCGGCGGTCAGCCGGCCGTCCTCGCAGAGCTGTTCGGCGAGGGCCGTCCGGCGCGACCGCGCGGTGGTGCCGCGCTGGGCACGCTGCACGGGAAGGGCCTTCTGGCCCAGTTCGCCCCCGAGCCGCAGACACACCTGCCGGATGAGGCGTTCCCAGCTCTCGATGACCTCGACGGCGCGCGGATCGCCCAGGCTGAGCGTCTCCGTGTCGATGCCCCTGCGTACGGGGACCCACGCGGGCCCCATGTTCTGGAAACCGTGACAGCCGGAGTTCTCGTGCTGGAGGTAGTGCAGGAGTTCCTGCAACAGCCAGGCGTGAGCGGCGTTCCCGACGCCCTCGTGCCGGATCAGCATGTGTGCCTGGTGGGCCACTTCCGCCCAGGACAGGTGCCAGAGCGCGACCTTGTGCTTGCGCCGTCCGTCGGTCTTGACGTCGACGAGCGGACTGCCCTCCAGGGCGACGTCGTTGGAGAGCGTGATCACTGCCTCGTAACCGCGGCGGGCGGCGATGTCCATGTAGTTCTGGACCTGTTCGGACTTGAGCCCGTTGCCGTTCGTCTTCGTCTCGACGAGGGCGGTCCACAGCTTGCCCGCCCGCTCCACCCGGATCACACCGTCGGGGCGCTTGGGGGTGTCCCCGTGCGGGAGCGAGACCTCGGTGAACGTCTGCATACGCCCCGCCGGAGCGCCGAACGCGGCGGTCAGCCGCCGTCCGAACTCCGGTACCTGCGTCATCACCGACAGCAGCACGGAGGTCGCCCGCACCTCCCGCTCCCTGTCGCTCTTGAGCGTCGGGACGGGGAACAGCCGGGCGGGCCTCCACGTGTCGTTCTCGGCCAGCGACTTCTTGGCCACGGCCGGGAGCGTCACCTTCTTCTTCGCGGTCCGGGGGCCACGGGTGGGCCGGGGCGGGGCCGTCGCCGGGTCAGTGCCGTCACCCTCGGCCTCGCGAACCGGCTGCCGGGGCACGGAGGCGGGCTGCCCGGCGGGTACCGGCGCGGGGGGCTCGCCGGTGCGGGGCGGGGGAGCGCCCGTGGCGTCCCGCGCGGTCCGTGGCTCCGCCGCGTCGCCGGGACCGCCGGTCCCGCTGCCGCTCTCGGTCCCGCCGTCGCTCTCGGTCCCGCTGCCGTTCGCCTCCTCGTGCTCTCCCTCGTCGTCGACGTCGATCCCGAAGTCCGTGGCGAGACCCGCCAGTCCGGTCTCGTACCCCTGGCCGATGGCCCGGTACTTCCACTCCGTGCCGCGTCGGTACAACTCACCGAAGATGAAGGCGCTCTCCACCCCGGCATCGGCGATCGAGAACCCGAGGAGCACCTCTCCGGTGCGGTCGGCGACCGTCATCCGCAGATCGTCCAGTTCACCGAAGCGCGAGCCGCCGTACCGGCTCGCGGCCACCACCAGGCGTTCGACGTCCGCGGGTACGGCGGTCAGGTCGAGGCTGATGCGGTCCTCGCTGCCGCTGCCGGTCGGCGTCTTGCCGAGCAACTGCACACTGCCGTCGGCCGCCGCCGGGTTGTTGTAGTAGAAGAAGTCGGCGTCGGTGCGGACCTTGCCCTTGCCGTCGAGCAGCAGTACGGACACATCGGCGTCGCCGTCCCCGGCGTTGCTGCTCCAGCTCAGACTCGCGATGACCGATCCGGCCTCGTCGCTCAGGTCCGCGAGGCCGACGTTGGCCCCCTTGGTCATTTCACGCATGCAGTCCCCCCAGACACGCAGCCGCGTCGGGACGCGCCCTGGCAGCGGCGGCATGTTGATCCGTGACACAGCGCAATCCGCTGTACACGAGGAGAACGGTAACGCCCGGAAGGAGGAGGCGTGAAGAAATCGTGAACTCCGCAGGGGTCGTACGCTCAGGTCAGGTGCTGAGCGACGGGCGAGTGACCAGGGAGAACAGCGGTGGCGTTCGGCAGGAGCAGGAAGACCGAGGAGCCGCCGGTGGAGCCGGTGGCGTGGGCGGACGTCCGTACCTTCGTGGTCAGCAGCGAGGAGAAGCCGGTAACCGTCAAGCGCGGGAAGGGTGTTCGCGGACCGCGTGCGGTACGCGTCCCCCGGGGCGGCAAGGACTTCCGGGTCAACGCCCCCTGCGCGTACCTCGCCCCCGCCTCGCGCGCCGCCACCGGACCGGCGGCCACCGGCCTCACGCTGTACGGGGACCCGGAGGCGTGGCAGTTGCTCTGTTACGTCGACGAGGCGTGGGACGTGGACGGGGAGCGGCACCACGTGGTCCGCGACGGGCAGGGCGGGGTCCTGCGGCCGTCCGGTCGCTGCCCTCACACGAAGATGACCACGCCCGCGATCATCACGACGAGCAGTCCGAGGGTGCACCCCACCACACAGCCGGCCTCCGTCGTCCGTTCGGTGAGCCGGTCCCACAGGCCGGGGGGCCGCTGTGCGGCCGCCGGCGAAACCGGCGCCGGGGCGGGGGCGAGCGGGGAAGCGGGCGGCTGCGGGGTCCTGGCCGGGGCCTGGGTGATCCGGTCCCGCAGGAGCTGTTGCCACAGGACGGGCGGCAGATCGGGTGCGCTGCCGCCCGGAGGGTCGGTGATGCTCAGCTGGATCCAGGTGCCCGCGGTGGGGTGGCGGTCCCGGCTCATGCGGTGCAGCAGCTCCTGAAGATCGAGCAGATGGCGCCCGTCACGGGCCAGCGGAGCGACGGCCCAGGTGAACAGCGCGGCCGCCCGTTCGGCCAGGACCAACCGTGAGACGGACTCGGCGCCCGGCCTGTTCGGTGCGAAGTACAGCCCGTTGCGGAGCACTTCCGCACACAGCTCGTGTCGCATCGACTCCGGCCGCGACGAGACCCGGGCGCGGCCTCCCAGTTCGTTCAGCAGCAGCTCCACGGACTCCTGCGGCAGCCCTTCGGACCGCAGTTCGGCCAGCAGCAGTTCGTCGGGGACGCCACGCATGCGCTCCGCGAGCACACCGCGTCCGACGGCATCGTTGCGCCGGTGGGTGCGGAGGACCTCGTGGAGTGGCGTTTCGCCGGAGGCCGGGGGCAGGGGCGGCCCGCCGAGGTGCGGCGGCCGCGCCGGGACCGAGGGCGCCGGTGTCCCGTGCGGGGCGGGCGGGGCGGGTGCGGTCAGGGGTTTCGACAGGGGGTCCGGGCGGCCGGCGATTGCCTCCGAGGTCCTGGTGGGCACGGCCGGGCGGTCGGCGGGCACGGCCGGGCGTTCGGCCGGTGCGGCCGGGATCGCGGTGAGTATGTCCGGGCCCATGTCCGGAATCACGTCAGGCGCGGCGGGCGCGGCAGGCACGGCGGGCCCGGCCGGACCGGGGGCCGGTTCCTCGTCCGGGGCACGGTCCGCTTCCAGGGGGCGCGGCGAGGGAGCGACGACGCGGGTGCCGCGCCGGTGCTCGGCGTCCAGGATCTCCTTGAGCAGGCCGCGCCGCCGCTGCCAGCCCAGTGCAGCGCCGTCCCTGAGCAGGCCGGCCAGCTGCGGTACACCGGGGGCGGCGGCCGGGTGCGCGAGGAGATGGTCCACCAGCCTGGCGGCCGCCAGGTGTTCGAACTTCGGCTCGCCCCCCATCCGCCCCGTGATCCGGGCCAGCGGACCGGAGCCGCCCGTGTCCGGCTCCCAGCGCGACACGCACATCAGGCGCAGCTGATGGTGGTCGGCCGTGTCGTAGGTGGCGAACGTCCAGTCCCGGCCCGGCCAGGAACCGAAGAGCCGGTACAGCCCCAGGTACACCAACGGCACGTCGTCCGGGTCGAGTCCGCCGTGCGGATCCACCTCGTCGGTGAGGAGCGACACCCGCTGATCCGGATCGCGCAGCCACTCCGCGGCGACCAGGATCAGCGTGCGCCGGACGCTCTCCAGCCGCTTCGTCATGCCGGGCAGCCGCTGGGACACCAGGGGTTCGAGCTGCGCGTACTCCACCAACTTCAGCTTCCCGGAAGCCCGCTCGGCGGCCTCCCGGCTGCTGCCCCAGCCGCCGTGCGCGAGCCCGAGGCACTCCTCGGTCCCCAGGGTCCGCGCGTCACCGATCAGGACGTGGCTGACCGTGCTGGGCCGGCCGCCCCGGTCCGTGGTGGGCCAGCGCCGGACGAGCATGACCCGGCCGTCGCCCGACAGGGTGCGCACGACGCTCGGCCGTGGGGCCGCCGTACCCGACACCCACAGCAACGGGCCCAGTTCCCGGCCCAGTTCGTCGGCGAGCTCGGCCGGGCAGGAGTGGGCGACGGCCTTCATGCCGGTGCCCTGGCGGCCCTGGTTGCCCTCCCAGCGGAAGACGGCCTGGTGCACCGGGCCGGGGGCGTCGCCGCGCCGCCGCGCCCGCTGCCCGTCCCGTGCGCCCTGCCCGTCCCGTGCGCCCTGCCCGTCCCGTGCGCCCTGCCCGTCCCGTGCGCCCTGCCCGTCCCGTGCGCCCTGCCCGTCCCGTCCGCGCGGGCCGGCCGGATCCCGGTGAGCCGGCCTCCGGTCCTGGAAGTCGCTCACGTCGTTTCCTCTCCCGGGAATTCACTCGCTTCCGACAGCGGTACCGCTTCCATCGCGGGCGCCTTTCCCACGGCGAACGCCTCCGCGCCGCCAGGCACTTCGATCAGCCCGTGCATCGCCAGCACCGACAGCAGCGGCTCCAGCACCCGGCGGGGGCCCGCCCCCGCCGGGTAGCGGCCCCCGTCCTCCTGGCCGCCGGTGGCCGAGGAGACGTGCAGGGTGCACCGGCGGATCGTGTCGAACGGGCGCAGCCACGCCTGCCCGGCGTGCCGGCGCAGCAACGCGTAGACGTCCCCGCTCTCCTCGCGGGTCAGCGCGGGGTCGAGCGAGGTGGGCGCGGCCTCGCCCAGCCACCGGTCGACGGGGGGCTGGAACCGCAGGAGGTCGGCCTTGCCGAGCACCATCGCGGCCGCCACATCCAGGTACGGGCCGTTCTTCGGCAGCCGGTCCAGGACGGTGGCGAAGGCGAGATCGCCGTCCCGGTTCACCTCCAGGCCCCAGTGCCGCCTGGCGTGGTCGAGCTGGGGCAGCGGGAGCGCGAGCGCCGGGTCGACGACGAAGACCATGGCGTCGACCCCGAGCAGGAAGCGGAGCGCGGAGTCGGTCCGTACGAGGTCCTCGCCGCCCAGATCGAAGAAGGCGACCGGTCGCACCTGCCCCTGCGCGTCGGTGATCAGCAGGGATTCCACGAAGCGGGCGAAGCCGTCCAGGCCGACGCCGCTGGTGTGGTCGAGGACCCTGCCGTTGCGCAGCGGCTGCACCCGTTCCCGTACGAACCGCGCGTGCTGCTCCGGATTGACGGACTGCCACTTCAGGCCGAACGGCTCCAGGCCGCCGTCGGTGATCGCCGCGATCATCTGGGTCAGCAGATGGCTCTTGCCGGTGGAGGACTGACCGACCATCGCCACGGTCAGGGGCCGCCCGTACGTCAGATAGGGCACCGGGATGAAGTGCTCGGGGAAGTCCGGATCGGCCGTGCACTTCTGCACGGCGCCGCGCATGACGTCCTGGCGCCGCAAGGGGTTGGCGATGCCCGCGGGGTCCAGCGGCTGGTACTGCATTCTGCTGTCGGTGACGAACAGCGAGCCGAGGTCGAGCTGGATGTTCTCCAGGCAGTACGGGCAGACCACCTCGCCGGCGCCCTGCCCGTCCGGCTCGTCGCGGGGTTCGGGGACGGGCGCCTGCCGCTTGAGGCGCAGCGTCTGCTCGAACGCCTCCCGGTGCGGGCGCGTCTCGTCGGCGGGTACGTCGAGCGCGACGCGCCGGGAGCTGCCCGGGGCCAGCAGGTCGAGCAGCCGGGCGGGCGTCGGGCGGTCCTGGGCGAGCGGGGCGAAGGCGCCCCGCAGCGTCTCGGCGAGTACCCGGTGGGAGGCGAGGTCGGCGGGCACCCGGTCGGCGGGGCCGGGCCGGCCGGTCACCAGCTGGTAGAGCACCTGGGCGGCGCTCCACACCCCGTCGCGGGGGTCGGTGACGCCCTCGCCCCGGCGCTGTTCGGGCGAGCAGTAGGGCGCCCGTCCCCACCGGGTCCTGGGCCGTCCGGTGCGGGCGACCGCCTCCAGTCCCCAGAGCTGGAGCGAGGTGCCGTCCCACAGCACGGTGCCCGGCGAGATGCCGCGCGGCACCAGGTCCTGGCTGTCCAGCAGGCACAGGGCCAGCATCAGGTCACGGGCGAGGACCCGCTGATCGGTCGCGGACATCACATGGGTGCGCGCGGCGGCGACACCGCGCGGTGCCGCGTAGAGCAGGTACGGCTCGGCCGTGTCCAGCTCATGGCCGATGATCCTCGGGAAGAGCGGCGCGTACGGCGAACCGTCGAGGACCCGGTGCAGATGCAGGGCGGTGCCCGCCTCCGTGTCCAGCAGGGCGCGCGCCGCCGGATTCGCGGCGTCGGCGGCGGTCAGCCGGACCTGGACGCACTGCTGGCCCTCGTCGTCGAGGAGACCGTTGCGGATGACCTGGGGCAGCTGCGGATCACGGCGGGACCCTCGGGCGCCGAAGCGGGCCGGCGCGGTGCGGCGCCGGCCCGAGGGCGTGCTGAACGTGAGCGTGGCCCGCCGCGGGCTCTCCGGGTCCGCCAGGTGCGAATGGGAGGTGCTGGTCACCAGCGGTCGCCGTCCTTTTCCTCGTACTCCAGTGCTTCCTGCTCCAGCCAGTCGGACCCGGGGTTGCGGGGGCTCTGGTGGGGCCGGACGTTCTCCACCACGCCCATGCGCAGCGGGGTGAGCCGGATGAGACCGGCGTACCGGCCCGACGAGGTCCACAGCACGTCCTCCGGCTGGAGCGATCCGCTCGCCAGCCAGGCCGTCTCGACCTCGCTCCGCACGGCCTGCGGTGCGAAGCGGATCCACACCGCCGCCTCGGGGTCGCGGCTGAGCAGCGTCCCCTGCTCGGGTGAGGACAGCTGGACGACGGCCCGGCGGTCGGCCTCGGCGCCGACCAGTTCGGCCACCCCGTGCGGGTCGGTGCCCAGCAGGTTCGCCGATCCTGTGCGGGTGCGGTGGCTGTCGGCGAACGGTGGCGGCGCCAGTACCCCGTTGCGCTGGAGGTGGCGGCGGGCGGCGGCCAGCAGATCGCGTACCCGCTCCTCGGTGCGGCGGACGGCGAGGGTGCCGGTCTGGCCGTGTTCGACGGCGCCCCAGTACGGGTTCATCGCTTCCAGGGCGGCGTCCATCAGATCGTCGGCCAGGGTGGCGACCAGCTCGGACCCGCCCTCGCCGCTCTCGCGGTCCAGCCAGCGCGGAGTCCCGGCCGTGCGGTCCTCCCACGGGTCGGCGGGCAGGGCGGCGGCGCCGGGACCGCTCGCCGGCTCGTCCCAGGACCGCTCGTCCTGCCAGGCGTACTCGCTCGCCCAGTCGGCCTCGTCGTCGTCGGACGCGGCGAAGGTGTCGGACTCCAGGGCCGAGGAACTGTCCAGCCAGTCGTCCATGGCCGGCGGTTCGGCGCCGGACCCCGCGTGGACCGCGGCCTGTTCGGGCCCCGGCACCGCCTCGGCGTCCGCGGCGGCGGCCGTGGCCCGCAGCATCCCGGCGACGGACCGTGCCGCGTCGGCGCAGTACAGCCGCTCCTTCGCCGCCCAGTGCTCACGGACCACGTCGGCCAGCAGGCCGTCGAGCCCGTCCAGGGCCCGGCGGAGCGCCGTCGCCCCCTTGCCCGCGGCCCAGTAGGCGGCTGCCGCGTCCCAGAGCCGGCGTGCCGTCTCCACCGCGAGGACGAGCCCCACCAGCAGCCCGGCGGTGCTCAGCCAGAGCGGGGGGTCCGTCGCGTACGCGACGGCCAGCCCGGCCGCGGCGGCGCAGAGTGCCGCGACCCGGGGGCCGACCGACCGGTGACCCGCCGGCTCGTCGCGCAGCCGGGACGCGCTGAGCCCCGCCACGCCGAAGAACACCAGCGGGACGATGACCGCGAGCACCGCTAGGGGCCCCTGCCACAGTGCGCCGAGCAGTCCCGCCGAGGCGGCCAGGGCCGTCGCCGCCGGACCCGTGACGAAGTCCGGCAGCGGGCCGCCGCGCGTCCCGGACCGCAGTGCCACGGCCTCGGCGGAGTGGCCGGCCAGCTTCGGCAGCAGCGCGGAGCCGGGGACCGGTTCCACCTGCCCGGCCAGCCCGGTGAAGCGCTGGGCCACCGCGCGCAGGGCCAGCTTCTGGCCCATCAGTTTCCGGGCGAACTCCCGCAGCCCCTCGCCGATCCGCTCGCCCACCCCCTCGGCCGATGGCACCCGCAGCCCGAGGGCCGCGAGCCGGGCCGCCGCTTCGGCGGCGGAGGGCGCCGTGCCGGAGCCGCCGTCGCTGTGCAGGGCGGTGGTGACGAGCTCCCGGTACTCGCCCAGGGCCTCGCGGGCCTGGTCGAGATCCGCCTCGAACGCCTCCCGGTGCGAGGCGCGCAGCAGCCCGGTCAGGGCCCGCAGCCCGGACAGGGTGCTCCGGGCCTGGTCCAGGGCCCGCGCGCACGAGGCGTACGCGCTGTCCGCCATCCCGCCCGGCTCCCGGTGCCGCTGGTCGCGGCCGGACCGGCCCGTGGCGAGCCCCCGCAGCGGCTCCGGCAGATCGGCGCCGGACCACGCGGTCACCGGCAGGTCCGGTGCGAGCTCGGTGTCCTCGCCCGCGAACCGGCGCAGCGCGTCGCGCCAGGCCCGGTCACGTACCTCCGGCGGCAGGTCCTGCTCCAGCAGCCGCACCCCGGGCGTGCCGATGGCTTCCGGCAGCGACCCGAGGTCGTCGAGCACCCTCAGGAAGACGTCCGGAACCGACAGCAGGTCCACCAGGACGGCCAGTGCGTCCGGCGCGTCGGGAGCGGGCTGTTCCAGCGCGGTGCGGGCGGAGCGCAGATCCCCGGCCCACAGCAGGGCGATGCCGGAGGCCCGCAGTACCGCGGGCCTCTCCAGCCGCCGGTCCGGCTGGAACGCCTCGTCCTCGCCGGAGTACGAACCGGGTGCACTGCCCACCAGCAGGACCAGCATCCTGATCTCGCCCACGGCACGGTAGGTGGTGAGCAGCTCGTACTGCCGCTGGTGGTCCCTCAGCCCGGCCGGGGTGTCGACCACCAGGAACAGCGGGTGATCGGGTTCCGGCAGTCCGGCGAGGCCCAGTTGGCGGGCGACCCTGGCCCGCAGGGGAGCGGCGGCGTCGAGCTCCGCGGCTCCGCTGCGCAGGTCCAGGTGGACGACGTTGGCGACGTCCTCACGCGTGATCACTCCGCATCACCGTCCAGGGACCTGCGGCGGTAGCGGTCGTCGTCGCCGTCGGCCCGGTACGGTCGCCGGTCGCCGGAGTCGTCGTCCCAGGGCGCCGGCCTGCCGGTACGGGGCGCGTCGCCCTCGGAACGGTCCTCGGGCGCACGCCGGGGGCCGCCGACGAACGGGTCGTCGTCGTCCGGGTCCGCCCCCAGGGGGTCGTACGGGGCGCGATCGGGCCGGGTGTCGGGTTCGGGCTTCGCGTACGGGTCGCGTTCCCGCCGCGCGTCCGGCTCGGGTTCGGGTTCGGCGTACGCGTCGCGCACGCGCCGGGTGTCGGGCTCGGGTTCGGGCTCGGCGTACGCCTCGCGTGCGCGCCGGGTGTCGGGTTCGCGCCCTGCGTACGCGTCGCGCCCTGCGTACGTGTCGCGCCCCGCGTACGCGTCGCGCTCGCGCCGGGTGTCGGGTTCGCGCCCTGCGTACGCGTCGCGCCCTGCGTACGTGTCGCGCCCCGCGTACGCGTCGCGCTCGCGCTGGGTGTCGCGCCGGGTGTCGCGTTCGGGCTCCGCGTACGGGTCGCGGGAGCCGTACGCCGCGCCGCCGCCGTCACCGTCGCGGGAGGCCGTGTAGCCGCTGGAGGCGCCCGGTGCGGTGCCCCAGTCGTCGTCATCGGCCACGGGGCGCCGGGGTTCCGGGAACTCCTTGCGGGCCCTTGGCTCCGGCGTACCGCCGCGCACATGCTCCAGGAGCGTGCGCAGGGTCGGCTGTACCGCGCGCTGGTCCCCGAACTCGGCGTCCAGCGCGGCCGGCAGCGTCTCCGCCCAGAACTCCCACAGCGGCTGGACCCATCCCTCGACCCGCTCGCCGCCCCGCTCCCTGCGGTCCGCCAGCAGTTCCAGCTGGCGCGGGGCGATCTTCTCGACCAGTTCGACGAAGAGCGGGTGCGGTTCGCTGCCGGTCCTGGCCAGGCCCAGCGGCTGGGCGCTCATCAGCCCCTGGCAGTAGTCCTCGACGGTCCGCTCGTCGTCCAGGACGGTCCAGCGCTCGTACGCCCGCAGCAGCTCCGCCCAGCTCGACACACCGCCGGGGAAGTCGCCGAGCCGCAGCCGGACCCCGGGCACACTGCCGCCCGTCTCCGGGAACAGCCGCAGCCGCACCCGTTCCGGCGACGCGGGGTCACCGTCCACGACATCCACCTGACCGTTCCACATGCAGCACAGCAGCCGGTGCAGGATCGTGCGCCGGTCCTCCTCGCTGCTCACCATCCAGCTGTCGCGGTAGCCGAGCCGCTGACGCCAGCGCAGCACGTCCTGGGACTGCTCGGACTCCTTCGCCCTGGCCCACTGGCGCAGCACCTTGCGGGCCTCGGGCACCTGGGTGAGGCTCATCTCGCTGCGGAAGAGGACGACGGTGATCGAGTCGCTCTCCACCCCGCGGAAGTCCACGGAGTTCTTCGCGTCGGCCGGCAGCCGCAGCGTCTTGCCGAGGTACTCCTTCACCTCGTCCACCGCCTGCACCCGCGGGTGGGTGACCAGGACCCGCAGCGGCCCGGTGCCCTCCGGGGTGAAGCCCACCGGCAGCAGCCCGGTGAGTTTCCGGCCGAACAGGTCCAGGGCCTCCTTGCTGACCTGGTCCGTCGCGTCCGCGTCGCCCGCGGCGGCGGCCAGCAGGGTGCCCATGGGCGGCAACAGCGGCCGTTCCTCCAGCTGTTCGCCGCTCTCCGCGAACAGCCGGGTGATGCGGCCCTCCAACTGCGCCTTGACGACGGCGACGGCGTTGTCCGGGCTGCGCCGGCTGAGCGCGTGGACGTGGCGCCAGGTGTCCCCGTCGATCATCTTGAGCAGCAGCGCGGCCTCGTCGTCGTGCTCGCGCAGCCCCTCCCGGCGGATCAGCCGGGTGACCAGGTCCTCGTAGAAGTGGTTGAGGGTGCGCTGGGGCGGCAGCAGGTACGAGATGCCGGTGCGGTCCTCGTACAGTTCGAGGCCCTTCTGCGCGGAGACCTTGCGCTCCTGGTCGGAGTGTTTGCGGAAGGCGTTCACCAGGCGGCTCAGATCGGTCCCGGCGGTGTCCGCGTGGGACTGCCAGCGCTGCTGCTGCTCCCGCCAGGCCTCGTGCCAGACGGTGCGGCTCCGCCACTGGTACCAGGTGTCCTGTGCCCGGAGCGCGGCCTGTACGTCGTCGTCGCCCCAGCGGGCCGGGGACATACCCGCCAGCCGGCCCTTGATCCGCGGGTTCTTCGGCGGCTGCTCCGTCACTCCCGGCGGGCGCTGGGGGGCGCCGGCCCGGCTGTTGAGCATGCCGAGGAACCCGAGCCGGGCGATCTGCTCGTCGCTCTTGGGGACGCCCCGCACGACGCGCTCGGCGAGGAACGGGTCCACGCTCTGGAGGAGC
Source organism: Streptomyces sp. NPDC048671 (assembly GCF_055587045.1). Classification (NCBI taxonomy): domain Bacteria; kingdom Bacillati; phylum Actinomycetota; class Actinomycetes; order Kitasatosporales; family Streptomycetaceae; genus Streptomyces; species Streptomyces sp. NPDC048671. The sequence goes on from NZ_JBVJHB010000017.1 coordinate 61,637, forward strand.
TTGTCGATGGCGGGGCGCGGCGAGAACCGGTCGGCCATCGAGGCGGCCTGCCGGTCGGCCTTGGACTGGAGGTCGGACAGCAGCCGCTGCATGTCCGCGCTCCGCTCGGCCAGCGCCTGCTCGATGGCCTTGCTGCCGCGCGGCAGCGGATCGGGCTCGGGCACGTCCAACTGCCTGCGCTCCCAGAGCTCTTCGAGCTGGGCGTCGGTGAACAGCTGCCGGATCATCGGTACGGCGCTGTCCCGCAGCGCGGCGCGCGGCCGTTCCACCAGCTCCGTGACCGCCTTGCGCAGCAGCCGGCCGGCCACCAGGTCGGCCAGCTGGTCCATCGGCGCGGTCATGGAGGCCACCAGGCTGGTGGAGACGCCCTGTCTGCCGATCCCGGTCGGGGACACGGCGCTGCGCTGTACCCCGCGGTTGATGAAGCTCGCGGCGAACGTCTGGAAGTCGTCGTCGGCCGCCGTCGACCGGCCCCGGGAGCGTCCGTCGCCCAGCTCGGTGCCGATCAGCGACATCACCAGGGAGACGATGGAGCGGCGCAGGTCGTCCTGGCGGATGCCCGCGGTCGGGCTGAACAGGAACGCGGTGGGCAGAATGCCGGTCCGCAGCCGGATCGGCGTCATGCCCGGATAGCGGATGCCGATCCCCGGGCTGTGGTCCAGGTCGCCGATCTCCTCCCCTTCGGTCGGCGCGTTCTGCCCGTCCACCAGCCGGAACAGGTCGACCAGGGCGCGGGCCGCGTTGAGCTCCGCCTCCCGGCCGCCACCGCCCGACGAGGAGAACGAGGACGGCATCACGACCAGCGGATAGATCTTCACCCCGTCGAAATGGCGCTGCTGGAACGCGTGGTTGATCAGGTGCAGGTAGTCCAGGAAGATCCCCGCGCCGGTGCCTCCGGCCACGGAGAAGGCGACGAACACATCGCAGCCGGTGGCCTTGCCGCCGCCGAGTTCGCTCAGCTCACCGGCGGACCTGGCGATGGCGTCGATCGCCTGGAGCAGGGGTTCCAGGACCGGGGCGAGGCTGTGCCTGAGGGTCGCGAAGAGAGCGGCCCGGCCGACGGTGGGCAGCTGGCCGGCACCGTTGTGGAGCGGGGTGACCTTCGGTTCGTCGGTGCGCGGCGGCAGCCAGTCGGAGACCTCGTCGCGCAGGCTCGCCCGCAGCATCTTGGTCACTTCGGGCGAACTGTCGAAGTTGGGCAGCAGGTTGTGGGTGGCACGGGAGGTGTGGGCGTACGCGGCCCGCAGCGACGGGTCCACATTGAACTGCGGCAGCCGCTGGAGGTCGGACTCGCTGTAGTCCGCGTACACGAACTGCAGGCAGCCCGGCAGTTGGTAGGGGGCGTGGTTGCCCAGGTGGCTGAGCGCGACACCGTCGGGACCGCACAGTTCGGCGCGCAGCTTGCGCTCCAGTTCCGCGCCGACCAGACCACCGGTGCCGCCCAGTCCGACGAAGAGCATCGGCTGGAAGATTTTCATGGGTTCCTCCCGCTTACGGCCGTAACGACAGCCGGTTCGTCCTCTGTGCGTCCATGGGGTTCCCGCGGCCCGCCGGCCCCGGGCCCGTGCTCGGGGGGCGGGGTTCCGGCGCACCGGCCCGTCCCGCGCGTCACAGGTAGGTCTCGTCGTAGGTGCTCGGGCCCCCGTCCGGGGTCGGCGGCACGGAGCCGTCCGCCGATGCGCCCCCCGCCGGGGTGCCGAGGGCCAGGCTCAGCCCTTCCATGAGCTGGACCCGGCCCTGTACGGGCAGCCTGGTCCGCTCGCCGCCGCGCTTGCGCAGCACCGCCCCGCCCTCGGGGCTGCGCTGCACGGCGTACGGACCGTGGTCGCGCCGTTCGATGCGCGGGCTGCGATGGGGCTCCACGACGGCGAACTCGTACCACTGCTGCTTGTTCCCGTGCCTGGCCGGATGGTCGCCGAGGATGTCGCCCTCGTCGGAGACCAGTTGCAGCACCAGGCCGTACGGGTCCCGGCGGCGGATGCGCAGCCTGCGCCAGGCCAGCGCCACCACGACGGCGAGTACGACGAGCACGGCGCCGGCCATGAACGCCCACCAGTACGCGTCCCAGATCCCGGGCTCCGGCGTCACCCGCACCGACAGCGGGGACCGAACCAGCGCGCGGTGGGCGTCCGTGGCGTCGACGACGGTCAGGGTGCCGCCCAACTGGAGCCCGTCGTCGCCGAGGCGGGCCCCGAAGACGTCGGCGGGGGCGACCTCGACGCTCACCTTCCGGGTCCCGGACTCGCCCGGCTTCAGCACGATCTCCGCCGGGGTGACCGTGAGCATGCCCCGGCCGATGTCGGCGACGGACAGCCGCAGGGTGTGCGGGGCGTCGCTGGTGTTGTGGACGGCGAGGGTGCCGCCGACCGCGGCGCCGGGATGGACGTCGGCGCCGGGCAGGGTGAGCGCGGCGACGACGTCCGGTTCGCCCGGCGGAACCGTGCCGGCCTCGCTGCGGACGTCGGCGGTGAGCCCCGAGGCCGTCAGGGTGCCGGTCACCTTCAGCGCCCCGTCCGCCTCCTCCGGGACCCGCACGGTCCCGGTGAAGGAGCCGTCGCCCTTCTCGGGGTCGGCCCCCGTGCCGTCGTCGGTGAGGTTCAGTTCCAGCGGCTCGAAGCCGTCCCCCGTCAGCTCGCTGCGGACCCGCAGGCCCTCGTAGTCGCGCGGGTCCTTGATCTCGTAGCCCTCGCGGGTCTGGAGCCGCATGGACACCGTGGTCTTCTGCCCGGCCTGCGGCGACGGCGGGTCCATCGTGATGGCCCCGCGCAGCTCGCCGTGCCAGAGCACGCTGACGCCGACCGGCAGCGAACGGTGCCCCTCGGGCGCCTCGACCTTCACCTTCCAGACGCCGGGCACCGGGTCGGTGATCTTCAGGGCCTCGACGGTGGCACCGGCACCCGCCAGCTCGAACCCCGACTTGCGGTACGTCCCCGAGGTGGGCACCTTGTGGCCGCTCGGGTCGAAATAGGTGGCCGTCACCTCGGGATCACCCTTGTCGACCACGATGCTGCCGACGGTCGCCAGGGGCGAGACGCCGATCTCCAGCGTGGTGGGCGGCCGGTCGCTGGGGCCCCGGCTGTAGCGCAGGCAGTGGGCCGCGGCGAAGATCTTCTCCAGCATCGGGCCGACGTCCTTCGCCCCGGAGACCTTGCCGGCCCCCGGCCGCGCGGAGGGCAGTTCGACGCAGCCCTTCTGGTAGCCGCCGGCCGCCATCCGGTCGAGCTGCGCCTTGTCCGGGGCGGAGCCGAAGCCGAGCGGCCAGATCTGGACCTGCTGGGCGGCGGCTTCCTTGAGCGCCGCGGTCAGCTGCCGCTCGCCCTCGGCCGCGCGGTGCGCCTCGCCGCCGTACTTCTCGCTGTCCGTGACGTCCATCCGGCCGTCGGTGAGGAGGAACAGCACGCGGGGCACCGAAGGGTCGGTCCCGGTGCTCAGATCGTGCACTCCCTGACGTATCGCGCTCGGGAAGTCCGTACCGGTGCCCTCGTTCTTCTTGCGGCTGCGCAGCTTGCCCACGCACGCGCCGATCGACTCGCGTCCCGCCGCGTCCAGTTCGGTGCGCGGGCACACCGGGTCCACCGCCCGCTGGTCACCGGTCTCGGCGGCGGCGAAACCGAAGACGGTGACGTGCGAGGACGCGGAGACGTCACCGATCGCGATCCGCGACGCGGCGGCCTTCTCCGCCTTCATGTCCGCGGGAGCGAGGCTGGCGGACTCGTCCACGCCGACCGCGTAGTTGACGGCGGCGGAGGCCGGTTCGGACGCCGCGGCCACCACCGGATCATGACGGGCGGGCGACAACAGGGACGCGAGCACGGCGGCGCCGCCCAGCGCGGAGACCGCCGCCCGGCGCGACCAGTGCCTTCCTGTCCGCCGTCCTGTCCTGAGTCTTCCCACGGCCGTCCCCTTATTGAGTCTCTGTGTTCTGTGTTCTGTGTGTGGTGCGGTGTGGCGCGCATCCGGCTGCCGCTCAGCGCGCGATCAGGCTCCAGCCCATGGCCAGCGCCGCCGCCGGGGCGAGCGTGCCGACGCCCCAGCGGATGGCCCGGTACTTGCCGGCCAGGATCGAGCTGACGTCCACCGCCTGGATGAGCAGCCACCGGGCCGGATCGCGCCCGGCGTCGGAGACCTCGGCGGACAGCCGCACCAGGTCGTACGGGGCGAGCAGATCGCCGAAGTAGGTCACCCCGCGCCCGCTGCGGACGGTGCCGGTACGCGGCATGAGCGCCCGGACCAGCGCGGTCACCGCGATGATCCAGAGCACTCCCGCGGCGATCAGCGCGGCGTCGGCGGGCCCGCGCCAGTCGGGCGCCCCGTGCCGCCCGATCAGGAAGGCCGGCAGCGCCAGTGCCCCGGAGAGGAGCACCGCCGCCTTGGAGTCGGCCCGGCCGAGATCCTCCCTGACCGTGTTGAGCAGCCGTTCGGCGATGCGTTCCCCCGTCCGGTCGTCGCCGTGCGGCCCCCCGCCCTGCACGGTGACGACCGGATCGGGGGAGGTCCGTGCCCCGCCGTCGGCAGTCATCAGTCCTCCTCCGCCCAGGCCCATCCGTCGTCCGCGTCGCGGCGGCGGCGCGGACGCTCCGGCGTCTCGTCCTCGGGTTCCTTCGGGCCGGTCCTGCGACCCGGCGCGGCGGGCGGTTCCTCCGCCAGCCACTCGGGGGCGTACGGTTGCGGCGCCGCGGGCTCCAGCTCCGGGGCCCTGCGGTGGGCGGGCAGCGAGCCGACGGGCCCCTGCACGGGCCGGCGGCCCCGGTTGAGGAGGGCGAGCGCCTGCGTCTCCAGGTCGTTGGACTGGATCTGGCCGCTGTCGACCATGTCGAAGAGCCGCTCGACGCGGTCCTTCTCGTCCTGCCTGCCCTCCTGGCGGATCTTCTCCAGGAAGTCCTTGGCCGCCTCGGGCTGGGCCGCCAGCATGTAGCTGAGCTGGTCCAGTTCCCCGCCCTGCAACATGGCGCGGAACCTCTCCTGGTGCACCCGGGTCACCTCGGCCGAGTCGCGCGCCTCCCGGATGTCGTCCATGTGCGTGATCGTCCGGTCGTCCACCCGCAGCCTGACGTACAGCCGTACCCGCAGGCCGACATCGCCGCCCAGGTCGTCCCAGCGCCCGCCGGCGCAGTGACCGGTGATGGCGCGGTTGGCCTGTTCGGCCTCGGCCACCGGGAAGGCCGACGACACCTCGCGCAGCCGCTCCAGGATCGGGGCGGTGAGCCGTTTGGCGACATCGGTCACCACCTCGGTGGCGGCCAGGTGCGGATCGGTCACGGACCAGTGGATGTCGACCTCGGCCTTGAAGAACGAGGCCCCGCCCCTGGCGGGCAACTCCATCTGGAGCGTCGTCTCGTAGGTGCCGAGCGCGATCTCGCACACGGTGTGCGGCCGGGCCAGCGCCCGCTTGTCGTAGTGCTGGACCCCGGAGACGGTGACCACGCTGTAGCCGCCGTTCCGGTAGAACAGCACCGATGCCGTCCGGGCACTCGTCTGCCGGAACGGTCCGGTGGGCGCGTACTCCCGCAGGAGCGGACCCGCGGGTGCCGGGCCGCTTTCCTCAGCCATTTCTCTCCTCCTCGCCCGCCCGGCCCCGCGCCGGTACGGCGAGCCACCACAGGGCGCGCGCCTGCGCGTCGGGCAGCCGGTTCTCGGGATCGTTCATCATTCGGCGCAGCAGCCAGTCCAGCCGCCGCCTGTCCTGCTCCTCGGCCATGAGCACGGGCAGCAGTGCCGCCAGGCCCAGTCGCGCCCCCTCGGAGCGGTTCTTGCGCACGGCCGAGCGCAGCAAGGACTCCAGGGCGTCCATCGCCACGTCCCTGGACCGGGCGGTGTTCAGGGCCGTCCACATCAAGTCGGCCATCGGGCCCACCAGTTCGGGTCGCGAGGCGGCGAGGGCGAGCGCCAGCGGCCGGTCGTCGCGTTCCCCGAGCGGCGAGGCGGAGGCCTCGAACAGCACCTCGTCGACCGAGGTGAGCATCAGCCGGACGGCGGTCACCAGGCCGAGGTCCTGGTACGTCACGTACTTGTGGCGCGTCCAGTCGGTCATCCGCCGCAGCACCCGGGGACCGTCCGGAAGGGCCAGCAGCCGTACGACGTTGAGCGAGGCGACCGCCATCTGCTCGCCCTCGTCCCGGACCCCGATCCGGGCCAGGGCGTCCAGCGCGTCGTCCGTCGTGGCCGCGGCGTTCCCGTACCCGAGGGCCATCGCCGCGGACCAGCGCAGCGAGTTCGTCCCGTACCTGCCCCAGTCGTCGACCAGCTTGCGCACCGCCTTGCGGTGCGAGGCGTGGCCGGCCGCCTGGTCCATCATGGTGGCCGCGAAGAACCTGCGGCGCGCGGTGGACGCCTCGGCCAGCGGCCGGACCAGCTCCGCGTAACCGTGGTCGAAGTCCTGTACGCACAGCTCCCCGGCGGCGACCGCCGCGCGCATCCACACCTGGGGCCGGGGGTCGTCCGCCAGCAGCCGCAGCCAGCGCACGACCGGCGCGCGGGCGGGGAAGTGCCGGTCCCAGACCTCGGTCAGCACCGCGGCGGGCAGGGCGGAGCCCCGGTACCAGATCAGCCGGGCAGCCACCTCGGCCCCGGCGACCTCCACCAGGCCGTTCTTCAACTCGGCGCGGGAGAGCGCCAGATCGGAGTCCGGGTCGTCGCAGAACAGTGGCCGGGCCGGGGCGTTGTCCGGGTCGCACTGTACGGACAGCTCCCACGTCAGCAGATGGGCCGCGGACGCCACGGCGCTGTGCGAGGCGCCGCCCAGCACGGCGAGTGCGATACGGAACGCCACCGGGTGGAACAGCACCGCGGCCTGCCCCGTGGTCCCCTCCGTGTCGGCCGGGCGCGCGGCGAGTGCCCGGTCCACCCCGGCGAACCACTCCTGGGCCTGGCCGGCGGCCAGGCTCCGGCAGCCGGCCAGCAAGTCCTCGTAGGAGACGGTCTCCAGCACATGCCCGGCCAGCAGCGAGGCGAACAACTCGGCCTCGACGGGGCGCAGATCAGCGAGCCCGACCGCGTCCCGGACCTCCTCGCGCTCCGCCAGTTCCTCCGCACGCGCCAGCAGTTCCGCCGTCGGCGGGCTGTCGTCGGCGGCCGCGTCGGCCCGGTCCTCCAGCCGCTCCCGGAGCCGGGTGGTGAGGAGTTCCTGGGTGGGCGCGGGCGGGCAGAGCATCCCGTACCGCCCGGCCAGCAGCGGGTTCGCCGCCGAACCCACCGTCACCACGATCACCGCGAAGGCCCGGCAGCCGGCCAGGGCCGCGGCCAGCCGGTCCAGGCCGATCTCGTCCGGCGGCAGCACACCGGGCCCGGTGAGGGAGAGCTCCAGCAGATACCCGGTGCCGGGCCGCACCTCCTCGCCGCCCAGGGAGTCGGCCAGCTGCCGTACTCCGTCGTCGGGGTCGACCCGCCACACCCGGGAGTCCGCCGGGGGCTCCGTAGCCGTACGGGTACCTGTACCTGTACCTGTACCTGTACCCGTATTCGTATCCGCGTTCCTGTTCGCTTCCGCCACCGCGAAGTTGGTGACGTCGTCGAGCAGTGAGAGAGCCGTGCTGGTACGGCCCGTGCCGGGGGCGGCGCCGAGGACCAGCAGCCGCCGTGCGCCGAGCGCGTTGCGCAGACGTACGTACCCATCGGGTGCCACATGGGCCCGGCGGAGCTCGCGCAGCTCATCGGCGGGCACGGGTCCGCTGCGGATGCCCGTACCCGACCGACGCGCGTCCATCTGCATGTACGTGTCGCCGATGTAGACACGGCCGATGCGCGGACGGTCGAAGGTGTGCAGGTCCCGGCCGGTGCTGAACAGCATCCGGGCGTCGCCGTGGGCCCGTGAGGCGGCGGCGAGATCGGTGGGTCCGTCCTCGCTCTCCTCCTCGGCGAGCGGGTTGCGGGTGTGTTCCCTTAACCGCCCGGCGGCGCGCTCCCGTTCCGACTCCTTGTCGTCCGCCTCGCTGTCGGTGGACTCGCCGTCGCTGTCGGGCTTCCCCTCGTCGGAGGAGGACTTGCCGTCCCTGCCCTTCTCGCCGCCCTTCTCTTTCTCCTTCTCCCTGTCCCGGCCGCCGTCCTTGTTCTTGTCCCTGTCCTTGTTCTTGTCGACGTCCTCGGGGGGAGCGTCGTCCGGGGGACCGCCCGCGGGCTCCTCGTCGCTCATGGGGATCAGCCCTTCCGAGGGCCGGCGTCGCCGGTGCGGCGGCCGATGTGCACGGGCTGCTGGTAGACGTTGCGCGTGTGCTGGGACATGTCGCCCTGCACGTAGTACTGGGCGTCGTCGGGAGCGCCAGTGCTGTCGGGATCGTCGGAGCTGTCGGTGTCACCGTGGACGTCCGGGCGGGAGTCCTCGGCGCCGGTGGGTGTGAGGCCACCGGCGCCGGACTCGCCCGCCCCCGTCACGGGCGTATGTGTGCCGGTGGCCCGCTGCGGATCATCGGCCGCGATGGCCGGTGCGGGCCTGCCGGGAAGGTGGAACCAGGCGGTGACGTCGCCCTCCTTGAGCTTCAGGCGGGCGGCGGAGTAGCGGGCGGGCTCGATGAACTTGCCGCCGCCGCTGACCACGTCCTCGTACAGCGACCGGGAGACCACCAGCACGAGGTCGGCCTGCTCGGTGTCCAGCAGCTGCCGTGCGACGGTGGAATCGGCGAGCCGGCAGGCGAGGTCGACCGCGCGCCCGGCGATGCCCCGGTCGTCGTGCCGGACCGGCCCGACGTGCATGCCCACCCGCAGCCCCAGCGGTACGCGCAGGGCGCGGTTCTCGTCCCGCAGCTTCTCGTGCACCTCCACCATCCAGAGGCCGAGCAGCCTGGCGACGGGGACCTGGCCGGACACCGAGACGAGCACGCCGTCGCCGCGGTCCTCCATGTGGAGGGAGTCCCGCGCGACCTTGGTGTGGGTGAACGCCGTCTCCAGGACCCGGTAGATCCGGGCACGCATACGGGTCTTCTCGATGTCGTCGTACTCGCCGGAACGTCTGGCGTCGACGCTGATCACCAGCTCGTAGCGCGCTTCGGCGACATCCGTCACGTCGTGGTCCACCTCGTGCCCCTGTCCTGTTCGCTGTGCCGTCCCCCATCAGCCTCGGGCCCGGGACGAGAGGCCGTCTGTAGTCGTTTACACACGACAGGCGGGGGATTTACTCCTGATGACCGTCCGAGAGGAGTGCGAGCAGTTCGGGATCGAGGATCTCCACCAGCCGGGTTCCGGTCCGCACGATGCGCTGGTCCCGCAGCAGCCGCAGCGCCTTGGCGACGGCCTCACGGGTGGCTCCGACGGTGGCGGCCAGCTCGTCCTGGGCCAGGTGGACGACGGTGCCGGCGGGCAGGGGCCGCGGCGCGGACTGCGTGTAGGGGCCGGCGGGTTCGGCCCGGGAGAGTTCGGTGAGCCGCCCGGCCAGGCGCTGCAGAACGGTGAGCGAGGCGAGCGCGGACCGTTCCTGGTCGGCGCTGCGGAGCCGGAAGGTGAGCTGCCGTATCACCAGCCCGCTGACCCGGGGGTGCTGGGCGAGGAAGCGGCGGAACGCGTCTCCCGGGATGACCTGGGCCGCTATGGGGCCCAGCGCCCGCACGGTGGCGCTACGGGGGTGGCTGTCCAACGCCGCCATTTCGCCCAGGAGTTCACCGGGACCGCGCAGGCCGAGTATCAGCCGGGTGGCGCCACGGTCCGTTGCCACGGAAACGGTCACCCATCCCTGAAGTATGATCATGACGTGACCGGACCGGTCCCCCTCCGACAGGAGATGGGCATCGGCCGCATAGACCTTCCGGTTCCCGAGAGCCATGACGTTCTCGTGCTCGTGTGCCGTCAGAGCGCGCGCGAACGCCAGATCATTGCCGAGCAGCCCCATGGCCACTCCCCCCGCGGCAGGTCCGGACGGCTGATTTTGATAGGCGTTGATGGTCGCAGAGGGCCACTCTCAAGGGTGTGCTTCACGCCACATCGCACATACCGACTGGTAACAACAGAAGTGCCAGTTGGACGGCCTGAACGCCGCCACCCCCCGTCGCGCCCTCATCGCCCGCCCGGCCGGCCACACGCGCGCGGCGTTCCCCTCGCGCCCCGTCGCTCACCGTTGACCGTGAGGTCAGGGCCCGCATACGGGCGGGGCGGGGCTCATTGGTGCACGAAGGGGCGCGAGAGGCCGACTTGGCGAAAACTCGGGTTTCCGCCAGGAGCGGGGCCTTGGACCCGGTACGAAGGGATGTCGCCCACTTGCCCGCTTGCCCATCGCTGTCGCCGCCGTCCGGCGCGTCCGGTGAGCGTCGTGTGTCCGGTGCGTCCCGTGCGTCCCGTGCGTCCGGGTCTGTCAGGGCCGGGTGGGCGCGGCTTCGCCGAGTCGTTCGCGCAGGGTGCCGGCGAACTCCTCGGCCCGCCCCAGCTGCTTGCGCAGGTCGGCGACGCGCTCGGCGGCGGCCTGCTCGAAGTGGCTCACGCGCTCCAGGAGTTCATCGCGCTCGGCGCCCGCCGGGGGCGGGACCGCGTCGAGGCGGTCGGTGGCGTCGAGGAGGTCCCGCATCTGGTCCAGGGTGAAGCCGAGCGGCTTCATGCGGCGGATCACCATCAGTCGGGCGACGTCGGTCTCGGTGTAGAGGCGGAAACCGCCCTGGGAGCGGGCCGAGGGGATGACCAGGCCGGTCTCCTCGTAGTGCCGGATGGTGCGCAGCGACAGCTCGGTCCGCGCGGCGACCTCGCCGATCTGCATGTGCTCGCTGCTCACGCGGGTGCCTCTCCTCGTCTGCCGCCGGGGCCGGGGGCGGGGTCCAGGTCCCGGTCCCGGTCCAGCGGCGGTCTGCGTCAATCTCTACCGTTACGTTAGAGTAGAGTCGGCGGCTGTCAGGGTTTGAGCCACCGCCGTTCCGTGTTCATGGTGCGGGACGGGTCGGCCCGTCGCCAAAAGCCGTGCCGGGACCGACGACGCCCTCGGCGAAGCCCGATGCCGCAGGAGAGCGCGTGCGCATGCCCGTACAGCCCGGCGCCGCCGCCTTCCCGCCGTGACCCTTCGCCCCTGAGCGGCGGCATCCGGACTGTTCGCAGGTTGTGCCACTGCTCCCGGTGACTTCGGCCCGCCGCTCGCGGGTTTCGCGGACGGCCATCCGGGTCTCCGCGTACGGCCATCCCGGTCGCCGCGTACGGCGACCCCGGCCTTCGTACTGTTCCGTACGCCCCTCGGTGCCGCCGGGTGGGCCCGAGCACGACAGGTTCCGCTTCTCTTGACTACCTCCGCCCTGTCCCCGGCCGCGCGGCTGCGCGGTCTGCGTCCCGACTGGCTGTCCGACCCGAAGGTGTGGCGCACCGAGGTCCTGGCCGGCCTGGTGGTCGCGCTCGCCCTGATCCCCGAGGCGATCTCGTTCTCGGTCATCGCCGGGGTCGACCCCGCGATCGGCCTGTTCGCGTCCTTCACCATGGCCGTGACCATCTCGGTCGTCGGCGGACGCCGCGCGATGATCTCCGCCGCGACGGGCGCAGTCGCCCTGGTCATCGCCCCGCTCAACCGCGAGCACGGCCTCGGCTACCTGATCGCCGCGGTGATCCTGGCCGGCGTCTTCCAGATCATCCTCGGCGCACTGGGCGTCGCGAAGCTGATGCGGTTCGTGCCCCGCAGCGTGATGGTCGGCTTCGTCAACTCCCTCGCCGTCCTCATCTTCATGGCCCAGGTCCCGGAGATGCACGACGTGCCCTGGCCCGTCTATCCGCTGATCGCCGCCGGGCTCGCTCTGATGGTGTTCTTCCCGAAGGTCACCCGGGTGATCCCGGCCCCGCTCGTGTCCATCGTCATCCTCACCGTGATCACGGTCGCCGCGGGGATCGCCGTGCCGACCGTGGGCGACAAGGGCGAGCTGCCGTCCGCCCTGCCCGTACCGGGCCTGCCCGACGTGCCCTTCACCCTGGACACGCTGACCACCATCGCCCCTTACGCGCTCGCGATGGCGCTGGTCGGCCTGATGGAATCGCTGATGACGGCCAAGCTGGTGGACGACATCACCGACACCCACTCCTCCAAGACGCGCGAGTCCATCGGCCAGGGCATCGCCAACATCGTCACCGGCTTCCTCGGCGGCATGGGCGGCTGCGCCATGATCGGCCAGACGATGATCAACGTGAAGGTGTCGGGCGCCCGCACCCGTCTGTCCACGTTCCTGGCGGGCTCGTTCCTGATGGTGCTGTGCGTCGTCTTCGGCCCGGTCGTCTCCGACATCCCCATGGCCGCTCTGGTCGCCGTCATGGTCATGGTGTCCTTCGCGACCTTCGACTGGCACTCCATCGCCCCGAAGACCCTGAAGCGGATGCCCGCCGGGGAGATCGCCGTCATGGCCGTCACCGTGGCCTGCGTCGTCGCCACCCACAACCTCGCGATCGGTGTCGTCGTCGGCACCGTCACCGCCATGGTCGTCTTCGCCAAGCGGGTCGCCCACCTGGCAGACGTCACCGCCGTCGTCGACCCCGACGGCACCCAGGTCGTCTACGCGGTCACCGGTGAGCTCTTCTTCGCCTCCTCCAACGACCTGGTCACCCGGTTCGACTACGCCGGCGACCCCGACAAGGTCGTCATCGACCTGACGGCCACCCACATCTGGGACGCCTCCTCCGTCGCGGCGCTCGACGCGATCGAGACCAAGTACGCCCAACGCGGCAAGTCCGTCGAGATCATCGGCCTCAACCAGCCCAGCGCCCGCATCCACGACAGGCTCAGCGGCGAACTCACCGGCGGCCACTAGGTAGGCGGTTCCCCAAGCCTGCGAGCACCTGAGACCTTTCAATGAATCAACGAATTGCGAAATTATGCAATTCACTACATGCTGTGTGTGCCGTGCCGACAGATAGCCGTGGGCGCGGTGCCGAGCGAAGCCCCGGGCTGTCGGGGTGGTGAAGGGGGTCCGTGACCGTGGCGGTTCCGCTGTACCAGGCCAAGGCCGAGCTCTTCCGGATGCTCGGGCACCCCGTGCGGATACGGGTTCTGGAGCTGTTGCAGGACGGTCCGATGCCGGTCCGTGAATTGCGTGCGGCGATCGAGGTGGAGCCCTCGGCGCTGTCTCAGCAGCTTGCGGTGCTGCGCCGCTCGGGCATCGTCTCCTCCGTGCGGGAGGGCTCGACGGTGGTCTACGAGCTGGCGGGCGGGGACGTGGCGGAGCTGCTGCGGGCGGCGCGGCGGATTCTGACCGAGATGCTGGCCGGGCAGAACGAGCTGCTCGCGGAACTGCGGGAAGCCGAGGTCTCGGCGCGATGAGCGTGGTGCTTGCCCGGTCGTGGGACCGGGTGCGGTCGCTGCTGCCCGCCCGTGCGGACTTCGCCGTCATGGCCCGCAATCCGCGCCGTGACCTGCTCGCCGGTCTCACCGTGGCGATCGTGGCGTTGCCGCTCGCGCTCGGCTTCGGGGTCTCCTCCGGCCTGGGCGCCGAGGCCGGACTGGCCACCGCCGTCGTCGCGGGTGCGCTCGCGGCGCTGTTCGGCGGCTCCAACCTCCAGGTATCGGGGCCGACCGGCGCGATGACGGTGGTGCTGGTGCCGATCGTCGCCCAGTACGGGCCGGGCGGGGTGCTGACGGTCGGGCTGATGGCCGGCGTGCTGCTGATCGCGCTGGCCCTGCTGAAGGCCGGCCGGTACATGCGGTACATCCCCGCGCCGGTGGTGGAGGGCTTCACCCTCGGCATCGCGTGCGTGATCGGCCTGCAGCAGATCCCGAACGCCCTCGGGGTCGCCACCCCCGACGGCGACACGGTCCTGGTGGTGGCCTGGCGGGCCGTCGGGGAGTTCGTACGCGCCCCGAACTGGACCGCGGCCGCCCTGGCCCTCGCCGTGGCGGCCGTGATGCTGCTCGGTGCCCGGTGGCGGCCCACCATCCCGTTCTCGATCGTCGGCGTCGTCGCCGCGACGCTGGCCGCCCAGCTCTTCCACCTGGACGCGGCGGCCCCGATCGGCGACCTGCCGTCCGGGCTGCCCGCGCCGTCGCTCGCCTTCCTCGATCTGTCCGCGCTGGGCTCGCTGCTGACCCCGGCCATAGCGGTCGCCGCGCTCGCGGCGCTGGAGTCGCTGCTGTCGGCCACGGTCGCGGACGGCATGACGGTGGGCCAGAAGCACGACCCGGACAAGGAACTCTTCGGGCAGGGCATCGCGAACCTGGCCGCCCCGCTGTTCGGCGGCGTGCCCGCCACCGCGGCGATCGCCCGTACCGCCGTCAACGTCCGGAGCGGCGCGGGTTCCCGCCTCGCCGCCCTGACCCACGCCGCCGTCCTCGCGGTGATCGTGTTCGCCGCCGCCCCGCTCGTCTCCAGGATCCCGCTGGCCGCGCTCGCCGGGGTGCTGCTGGCCACCGCGATCCGCATGGTCGAGGTCGGCGCACTGCGGGCGATGGTCCAGGCGACGCGCCCGGACGCGATCGTGCTGGTGCTGACCGCCGTGGCCACACTCGCCCTCGACCTGGTCTACGCGGTCATCATCGGCCTGGTCGTCGCGGGCGCCCTGGCGCTGAGGGCGGTCGCCAACCAGGCCCGGATGGACCAGGTCGACTTCACGGCTGATCTGCCGGGCGAGCACAGCGAGGAGGAACACGCGCTGCTGGCCGAGCACATCGTCGCCTACCGCATCGACGGGCCGGTGTTCTTCGCCGGTGCCCACCGCTTCCTCCTGGAGCTCTCCGAGGTCGCCGACGTCCGCGTGGTGATCCTGCGGATGTCGCGGATCACGACGATGGACGCCACCGGCGCCCTGGTCCTCAAGGACGCCGTGGAGAAGCTGAACCGGCGAGGCATCGCCGTACTGACCTCCGGCATACGCCCCGGCCAGCGACGCGCCCTCGAATCGGTCGGGGCGCTGGACCTGCTGCGCCTGGAGGGCCGTGAGTACGCCACCACACCGGAGGCGATCGCCGGCGCCCGCGCCCACCTGCACCGGGCCGGTCTCCTGCCCGCCGCACCCGTCACCGAAGAGGCCCCCCGATGACCACCCCCGTCTCCCGCCGCATGATCGAGCTGCCAGGTACCGAGGCGCTGTGGCTGCTCGAAAGCGCGTCCCAGGGACAGCTGGTGTACGTCCGGGACGAGGTTCCCGTGCTCCGCCCGGCCGTCCACGTCCTCGAGTACGGGCGACTGATCGTCCGTACGCCCGCGCAGGCCGCGGCCCTGGCCTCCCGTTCGTCGCTCACCTATCACGCACAGGAGATCAAGGCGGCAGGCGGCATCGGCTGGACGGTGACCGTGACCGGCCCGGCCGAGGCCATCACCGACCCGGACGAGGCCGGCCACTACCGCCGCACCCTCCAGGGCTGGGCGCACGGGCCGCACGACACCCTGGTACGCATCCGCCCGCAGACCGTCGCGGGGTTCCGCCTGGCCCACGCCGGGGCCGCCAGGTGAGCAGTCGACTCGAAGCTCTCCCGTTGCGGCACGTACTGACTCTGCCCGCGATGGGCTCCGCGGTGCGGATCGCGCGTGAGACCACCGAACAGGTGCTGACCGAATGGGGCGTCAGCAGACGTCACTCCACGGTCGATCCGGCACTGCTGATCCTTTCCGAGCTGGTCACCAACAGCGTCCAGCACGCCGCGGTACTGTCCCCGACCGTCACGGTGATCTACGCGGCCGGCCCGGACACGTTCGCGTTCGCCGTGCACGACCGGCACCCGTACCGGCCCCTGCTCTTCTCGGCGGCCACCGGCACGAGCGGCAGCGGCGGGCTGGGCACCGTCATGGAACTCACCCTCGGCCTCGGCGGCACCGCCGTCGTCAGGAGCGACGCGGACGGCAAGGGCAAGAGCATCTGGATCACCCTCCCGCTGTGAGAGGTGCCCGCGTCCAGGGGCCCGATGCGGGAGATGTACATGTACAGGAACGATCAAGCAAGGAATCACCATGAGCGATACGACCGAGACGCTGCCGCCGTGCCCCGAGTGCTCCAGCGTGCACACCTACGAGATGGGCGCGCTTCTGGTCTGTCCCGAATGCGGCCATGAGTGGTCACCCGCGTCCGACGAACCCTCGGGCGGCACCGGGGGCGACGGGGCGGTCAGGGACGCGGTCGGCAACGTACTCGCCGACGGCGACACGGTCACGGTGACCAAGACCTTGAAGGTCAAGGGCAGCCCGAGCGGAATCAAGGCCGGCACCAAGGTGCGCAATATCCGCCTGGTGGACGGTGCGGACGGCCACGACATCGACTGCAGGATCGAGGGGTTCGGCCCGATGCAGCTCAAGTCCAGTGTGGTCAAGAAGGCCTGACCGGACACCTCGGCACGCGGCGGTGGGACGACCGACGCGCCACACGCCGGTCCACCGGCTCCGGTCTTGCCCGGAGCCGGGCACCGAACCCCCTTCGGCGCCTTCCGGCATTGCTAATCTTGGCAATTCCCGAGGTCACGACCTCGGCGTGGGGGCGCGATGATGTCCCCATGGCGAAGAGTTCTGAGGTGGATGCGATGCACGGTACTCGCACGACAGCGGCCGCCCGGCCGTCCGGCGGTCCGTCGGTCCGGCGTGCAGCGGGGCCCGGTCGGTGAGCGCGCCGCTGTACCAGCTGAAAGCGGAGTTCTTCAAAACCCTCGGACACCCGGTGCGCATCCGCGTGCTGGAACTCCTCAGCCGACGCGAGTACGCGGTCTCCGAGATGCTGTCCGAGATCGGCATCGAAGCGGCCCACCTCTCCCAGCAACTGGCCGTCCTGCGCCGGTCCAACCTCGTCGTCCCCCGCCGCGAGGGCTCCGCCGTCTATTACTCGCTGGCCAACCCACAGGTGGCGGAGCTGCTGCGGGTGGCGCGAACCATCCTGTCCGGCGTGCTGACGGGCCAGGCCGAACTACTGGCCGACCTCCGGGCCGCCGAACCAGACACCGCGCCCCAGCGGCGCGGGTCAGCGCCTGAGTGAACGGCGGCCGGAACCCTTGAGCGTCAGTCACACCATCTTCATCAGCCCCGGGCGGCCAGTGGAAAGGCTGATTTCCGACATCGGGTCCGCTTGCGGGACCCTGCTGCATGTCACGACGCCCGGACGTATTGACTACAGCGCCTCCCTCGGTCGTGCAGCCGTCGAAGTGGAGCTGTCACATGATTACGAAGACGACCATGGGATTCGTTTCGAGGATTACGACGCGCTGATCACCGTACGGGACTTCGACAGCAACATTCAGCGACAAGAGCAGATCGCGACCGATGTCTTTCGGAACCTGGCACATCTCGACACCTATTGCATGGTGCTCGTTCGGGACTTCCAGCGACTGCTGGATTCGGCGGTGGCACCCCGGTCCTGTTGATCCGAAACTCTTTGGGTTCAGGCCCGTTGATGGTGCGTGTCTGGTGAACTGAACAGGGCTCCTGGTCCTATTCGCGACGCACCCGGCTGTTGCGCCGAAATCCATCGTCCACAGTATTGAGACCACATGGAACGGATCTGGGCGGCCGTCCTCCTGCCCAATAGCGCCGCCACGTCCCTGCGCGGCCGCCCCGACGGACGCCGCCAACGCGGCCGGTTCCTCGTTGCGGCCCGCCGACTGCGCCGACTGCGCCGACTGCGCCGACTGCGCCAGGTCCGCGAGGCGGTCGAGTCGAGTGCCGAAGTCGAAGGGCCGACAGATCACTACGACGTCCGGCGGCATCCCGGATGCCCGGTACGTCCAAGTGCCGGACACCTCCCGGCGGCCCGCGGCCCGCAGCTCGCCGCCCCGACTCCGCTATCCGGCACCTCCGCATCCCGATAGCGGCCGGATAGACCGGCGGGCAGGGGCGGATAGGCGGTCCCGGAAGAGTGGCCCCTGCCAGGCCACCCCCGCCCAGATCGTGAGGACTCGAAGATGATCGAAACCCGACCGCGCCCGGTGCCCGAGGAGGTGACGTCCTCGGATGCCGTCAGGCTCACCTCTGTCGTGAAGCGGTTCACCGATACCAAGGGAGAGCGGTTCACCGCCGTCGACGGCATCGACTTGCGCATCCGGCGGGGTGAGATCGTAGCCTTCCTCGGACCGAACGGCGCCGGCAAGACGACCACCATCGACATGCTGCTCGGGCTGACGCGGCCCGACGAGGGCTCGGTGCGGCTGTTCGGACGTGAGCCGCGGCAGGTGGTGCGCTCCGGGCAGGTCGCCGCGGTGCTCCAGACGGGCGGGCTGCTGCCCGACCTGAGTGTCGAGGCCACCGTGCGGATGCTCGGCTCGCTGCACCCCGGCGCCGACATCGACGCGGTGCTGGCACGGGCCGGGCTCGACCAGCTGCGCGGCCGCCGCGTCGCGGAGTGCTCCGGCGGCGAGCAGCAGCGGCTGCGGTTCGCCCTCGCCCTGCTCTCCGGGCCCGAGCTGCTGGTCCTCGACGAGCCGACGGCCGGTATGGACGTCGTCGCCCGCCGGGAGTTCTGGGCCACGGTCCGTGAGGACACGGAGCGCGGCATGACGGTCATGTTCGCCACCCACTACATGGAGGAAGCGGACCGGTTCGCCGACCGGGTGGTGATGCTCGACCGCGGCCGTGTCGTCGTCGACGGTTCGGTGTCCGACGTGCGGTCCGCTCTCAGCGGGCGCACCGTGTCGGCGCGGATCGGCGAGCAGAGCGCAGCCACCCTCGCGCAGTCCCCGCTGGTCCGCTCGTGCACCCCGCGCGGCGGGCGGTACCACTTCGACACCACCGACTCCGACGCGCTGCTGCGCCTGCTGATCGAGCAGACATCCGCCACCGACATCGAGGTCACCCCGCGCAGCCTCGAAGAGGCCTTCATGACCGTCACCCACCACAGCCGTACCGAAGGGGGCACCCGATGAGCACTGCCTCGGCCACCCACGAGGTGCGGACCTCGCCGTTCAGTGGCGTCAACTCCGTCTTCATCGGCTACGAACTGCGCCGCCGCTTCAACCGGCAGACCACGATCTTCACGCTGCTGCTGCCGGCCGTCCTCTACCTGGCGCTCTTCCGTACCGCACCCGCCAACGCCACCCTCCCGCACGGCAACTTCGCGGCCTGGATGATGACCGGCATCGCGGTGTACGGAGCGGCGACCGCGGCGGTCAGCTCGGCGGCCACCATCTCCGTGGAGAAGGCGTCCGGCTGGATGCGCACCATGGCGCTCAGCCCGCTCGCCCCTCCCGGCTACCTCTTCGTCAAGATGCTGTCCTCCGTGATCATGGCGGCGGTGCCGGTGGCCGTCGTGGGTGTGCTCGGTGTGTTCACCGGGGTGGAGGCCACGGCCACGGTGTGGGTGACGTCCCTGCTGGTGGCATGGCTCGGCGCGGCCGTCTTCGCCGCCCTCGGCATCGCGCTGGGGCTCGCTCTCAAGCCCGACACCGTGATGCACATGCCGGGTCTGACCATGACCGCGCTCGCCTTCCTCGGCAATCTCTTCATCCCGCTGTCCGGCACCATGCTGGAGATCTCCCGCTACTCGCCGATGTTCGGCGTCGCCACGCTCGCCCGGTACAGCCTGACCGAGGGCTACTCCTTCAGCGGTGAGCACTCCAGCCTCGTGATGGCCGTGGTCAATACCGTCGCCTGGTTCGCGGCCTTCTCCTTCATGGCCGTTCGCCGTTTCCGCAAGAGCACCGGCCGTAACTGAGGCCCGCGCCGGCACCTCCCCTCACCGCTTCCCCCTCTCCTCCCTCCGACGCTCTTCTCCCTCCGACCCTTTCCGCCTCCGACGCCGGGCCCCCGCACCGGTCAACGACACCCCTACGAAAGGAGATTCGAACTCATGTACGCATTCGTTGTACCGGGGCAGGGCTCCCAGACCCCGGGCATGCTGGCCGGCTGGCTGCGCGACCCGGTGCACGCCGAGCGGCTGCGCGCCTGGTCCGAGGCCGCCGATGTGGACCTCGTGTACCTCGGCGGCAAGGCGCCGGCCGCGGAGATCGCCCGTACCGAGAACACCCAGCCGCTGCTGGTCGCCGCCGGGCTCCTCGCCCATGAGGCGCTCACCATGGCCGAGCCGGACGGCCCGCTGGTGGCCGCCGGGCACTCGGTCGGGGAGCTGACCGCGGCGGTGTACGCCGGGGCGCTCGCCCCCGCCGACGCCGTGCGGCTGGCCGCGGTACGTGGCCGGGCGATGGCCGCGGCCTGTGCCGAGGTCCCCACCTCGATGGCGGCCGTGGTCGGCGGCGAGGAGGCCGAAGTACTCGACCGCATCCGCGAACTGGGCCTGCACGCGGCCACGTTCAACGGCGCGGGACAGATCGTCGCGGCCGGGGCCACGGCGGACCTGGAGCGGCTCGTCGCCGCCCCGCCGCCCTCCGCCACGGTCAAGACGCTCCAGGTCGCCGGCGCCTTCCACACCCCGTACATGGAGTCCGCGCGCCGGGCCGTCGCCGCGGCGGCCGAGCGGACACCGTTCCGGCGGCCGACCGGGGCCCTCCTGTCGAACGCCGACGGTTCGGTCGTCCGCGAACCGGACGACATCCGCCGCCGCCTGGTCGAGCAGGTGGTCAAGCCGGTGCGCTGGGACCTGTGCCTGGAGTCGCTCGGCCGGATCGCGCCCGAGGTGACGGTCTGTCTGCCGCCCGCCCGCACCCTCGCGGGCATCTTCAAGCGCCAGCTTCCCGAGCTGGCCGTCGTCTGCGTCACCGCGCCCCGCGACCTCGACAAGGTGCGCGCCCGGATCGGTGCCGCAGTCGCCTGGAAGGAGGACCTCGTCCATGCCGGTGTCTGAGCTGTTCGCACGTGCCCGCGCCGAGCGCCCCGGGCACCTCGCCCTCGTCGACGCCGCGGGGCCGCTGACCTACGCCGAGCTGGGCACCGAGACCGACCGGGCGGCCGGCTGGCTGCGCGGTCAGGGAGTGGGCGAGGGCGACCGCGTCGTCTACGCCGGTGGCGGCGACCGTACCTTCCTCGCCCTCCTTTGGGCCGCGCTCCGCATCGGGGCGGTGTTCGTTCCGGTGCACCCCGACCTCACGGACAACCAGATCGACCACATCGTGCGGGACTGCACGGCCGCTCTCGCCGTCTGCCCGCCCGCCGCGGGCGGCGCCGCCGGGAGAACCGTGGAGGTGGAGCGGGCCGCGCGGGAGATGGCGCACACGCCCGCCGACCACACCACCGCCGAGGTCGCGGACGACGCGGTCGCCCTGCTGATCTACACCTCCGGCACCACCGGCCGCCCCAAGGGCGTCGTCTGCCCGCACCGGCAGATCCTCGCCGCGGTCCGCGCCGTCAACGCGGGCCTCGGCTACCGCGCCGACGACGTGGTGCTGTGCCGGCTGCCGCTCTCCTTCGACTACGGCCTCTACCAGGCCCTGCTGTGCACGCTGGCCGGCTCGGCCCTGGTGCTCACCGACCGGGGCGGCGACATCGGACTGATCCGGGTGATCGAGCGCCACGGAGTCACCGTCATCCCGCTGGTGCCCTCGCTCGCGCAGATCCTCGGCCTGCTGCAGAAGAAGCTGCGCCGCGCCACCGGGGTCCGGCTGTTCACCAACACCGGTGCCCGGCCCAGCCCGGCCGTGATGCGCGAACTGCTCGACGCCTTCCCCGGCTCCGTCTTCGCCTCGATGTACGGGATGACCGAGTGCAAGCGCATCTCGGTCCTGGACCCGGCGCTCTACGAGCGGCATCCCGACTCGGTGGGCCGCGCCATCCCCGGTGTCCGGGTACGGACGGTCGGCCCGGACGGGCAGACCCTGCCGCCGGGCGAGGTCGGCGAGATCGTCGTCCATGGCGAGACCGTGATGGCCGGGTACTGGGGGGTCCCGCTGGAGCGGCAGAGCCGGTACGTGCGCCGCGCCGACGGCTCCCTGGAGCTGCACACCGGCGATCAGGGCCGGCTCGACGCCGACGGTCTGCTGTACTTCGTCGGCCGCGACGACGACGTGATCAAACGGCGCGGTGTGCGGATGAGCCTGTCGGAGATCGAGCTCGCCGCCGAGCGCGTCCCCGGCGTGTACGCCGCCGTCGTCCCGCGCCCCGCCGACGAGGACGCCCCGCTCCTGCTCGCCGTGCAGACGGATCTCGCCCCGCACGAGGTCCGTACGGCTCTCGCCCGCCGTCTGGACCCGGCCCGCCTTCCCGACGGGATCGTCCCGCTCGACACCGTGCCGCTGACCGCCAACGGCAAGCCCGACCGCGCGGCCGTCGCCCGGCTGCTCCTGGCCGGGGCCACCGCCGCACCCTCCGCAGCCGTCACCACGGCTGTCACCACCGTCCCCGCCGCACTCACAGGGAGCTCCCATGGACCAGTCGCAGTTTGACCAGCTCGTAGAGGAGATATGCGCCGTGCAGGTCACCGGCTCCGAAGTGCCGCTCGTGGATCTCGGCGTGGACTCGCTCCACACCGTCGCCCTGGTGATGGCCGTCGAGGACAGATTCGACATCGAGCTGGACCCCGACGCGCTCGCCGACCTCTCGCTCACCTCGTCGGCCGGCCTGTTGAAGCTCGTGCACGAGCAGCTGGCGAGCGGCGCGAACGCGTTGTCGGGGAGCTGACCGCCATGTGGACCGACATAAGACCCACGGCCGAGATGCCGCAGCTCTTCGAACGGGGCGGTGATCTGATCTCGTTCGCCGGCGGCCTGCCGGACCTCGACCTGCTGCCCCTGAAGGAACTCTCCGAGCAGTTCGCCCGGCTGACCCGGCTCGGCGGCCGGATCGCGTTCCAGTACAGCACCCCGCATGTGGCCAAGGCCCTCGTCCCCGCCATCTCCGACCTGATGGCCCGCGAGGGCGGCAGCACCGGCGCCGCGAACCTGGTGCCGACCGCCGGCTCCCAGATGGGGCTGCTGGCCCTCGGCCTCGGCCTCGCCACACCGGGGGAGACCGTACTGTGCCAGACCCCCGCCTACCCGGGCGCGGCCACCGCCTTCCGTACGGCGGGACTGCGGCTGCACGGAGCCCCCGAGGACGCCGAAGGGCTCGACCCGCTGGAGCTGCGGGCGACCGTGGCCCGGCTGCGGGCCGACGGGCAGCAGGTACGGATGCTGTACTGCAACCCGACCTTCCAGAACCCCACCGGCGCCACCCTGTCCGTCGAGCGGCGCCACCAACTGGCGGAAGCGGCAAGGGAACTGGACCTGCTGATCGTCGAGGACAACCCCTACGGGCTGCTCGGCTTCGACGGCGGCACGGTCCCCACCCTCCAGGGCATCGACCCGGAGAACGTCGTCTACCTCGGCACCTTCTCCAAGATCTTCGCGCCGGGGCTGCGCTGCGGCTGGATCGCCGCACCCGAGCCGGTCGCGGAGCGGCTGCGCCGCACGACCGAGGTGATGGCGCTGTCGCCGTCGGCGTTCGCCCAGGCCGCGCTCGCCACGTTCCACGCCCGCGGTGGCTGGGACGCCCTGATCGACGCCTACCGCGAGCGCTACCGGGAACGGTGCGGCCTGATGGCCGATGCGCTGGAGGAGGAGCTGGGGACCGAGGGGCCCTGGCGGTGGCAGCGGCCGGAAGGCGGCTTCTACCTGTGGCTGCGGCACGAGGGCGGCGCCGACACCGGCCGCTTCGCGCTCGCCGCGGCCGAGCAGGGCGTCTCCTTCGTCCCCGGCAGCCATTTCGGGCTCGACGGGGAGTGCGGCGACGCGCTGCGGCTCTGCTTCAGCAATGTCCCGCGCAAGCTCATCCCCAAGGGGGTCGCCCGGCTCGCGGCCGCGCTGCGAGGCGCGGAGGCCGGCCCCGAAACCGGCACCGGCGGGGACCGCGACGCGGACCTCGGGAGGCGGGCCGCGTGACCGGCACCCGTGAAGCGCTGCGCGGGCACGACTGGGCCGACTTCCGGCCCACCCGGCGCCTCGGCGACAGCGAGTGGCACATGTGGGGCGTCGGGCTGCTGCGCAGCGCCGGCTTCCCCGCCTCGGGACTCGACCTGCTCGGCGGGCCGGCGGCGGCCGCCGCGGCCGACCGCGGGGACGAGGACGCCTTCACCGCCGCCTACCTCGCCGACTGCGCGGCCGAGACGCACCGCCTGGCCGTCCTCGCCGGTGACGAGAAGGTCCGCACGGCCATCGCCTGGCAGAACCGCACCGTCTACCGCGTCCTCGACGCGCTCGCCGCCGGCACGGGCAAGGAGTCCAAGCGCAAGCAGCGAGAGCGCACCCTGGCCATGTACTGGCTGCGCTACTGCGCCAAGGCCGAGACCATCGGCTTCTTCGGTCCGGCCGCCTGGATGTCCGTCGGGCGCGCGCCCGGAGGCCTCGCGGTGGACCACGGCGAGCGGCTGGTCGCGCGCAGCCGTACGTACTTCGAACGCTGGGCGCTGGCCGCTGTCGCGGACTGGATGGCCGCCCAGCCCGGCGCCCGCTGGTGGTTCCCGCCGCTGCCGCGCCCCGACGTCCACCTCGACGGTGACCGGCTGCTGCTGCCGGGCGGACGCGTGACGCGGCTGCGCCCGGAGGACCGGCAGGTCCTCGGCCACGCGGACGGGGAGCGCAACGGCGCGGCGATCACCGAGGCCCTCGTCCGCGAGGACGGCTGGGACGCCGAGGGGGCACGGCCCCGCGTCGAGAAGATCCTGACCCGGCTGCTCAAGCAGCGCGTGCTGACCTGGGACGCCAACATCCCGGTCGACGTGCGGGCCGAGCGGATCCTGCGACGGCGGGTCGCCGCCGTCGCCGATCCCGAGCTGTTCGTCCGCTTCGAGACCGTCCTCACCGGACTCGACCGGCACCGCGACGCCATCGACGCCGCCACCACCGCCGACGAACTCGCCGCGCGTATGGACGAGTTGGACGCGTACTTCGTGCGGACGACCGGACTCGACGCGTCCCGCGACGAGGGCAAGGCGTACGCGGGCCGCACCCTCTGCTACCAGGACGCGGTGCGCGACTGCCAGGTCGAGGTCGGCACCGGCTTCCTGGACGGGATCGCCCGGCCGCTCGCCCTGGTGGCCGACGCGGCGGACTGGTTCGGCAACCGCCTGGTGGAGCTGGTCGAGGCGGAGGTGGCCGGGTTCATCCGGGCTGCCGCGCCGCGGCGCTCCCCCGTCACCCTCGCCGACGTGTGGCCGCAGGTGCTCGGCCTGTTCTGGGGCGGCGACGGCGCCCGGCCGGTGCACACCGCGACGAGGGAACTCGCCCGCAAGTGGCGTGAGGTCCTCGATCTCGATCCGGCCGGCGTGGAGCCGGTCGCGCTGCGGGTGGGCGACATCGAGCGGCGGGCGCGCGCCGTCTTCGCCACCGGCCCGGTCCGCTCGCCCCATCTCGCCCTGCACAGCCCCGACCTCCAGGTGGTCCAGGAGGCGGACGGGGACCTGACCGTCGTCCTCGGCGAGCTGCACGCCTGCCTCGCCACCTGCGACCTGCCGTTCCTCGACTGGACCAGTGACGCCGGCTCCCTGCGCGACAAGGTGAACGCGGCGATCGGCGCGCCACGCCTGGTACCGCTGCTCCCGGTCGACTGGAAGCGCAACAGCGGCCGCATGGTGCCCGCCCCCATCGGCGCGGGCGACCGGCTCATCGGGTTCACCCGGGCGCCGTTCGACGACCGCTCCCGGATCGACCCGGCCGCCGCGATCACCCTGGCCGAGCGGGACGGCACGGTCACCGCCACCACGCCCGGCGGGCGCGAGTGGAGCATGGCCGAACTGCTCGCCGTACCGGTGTCGATCATCGCCGCGGACGCCTTCAAGATCGGGCTCGACCGGCCGCACGCCCCGCGCGTCACCCTCGACGGGCTCGTCCTGTTCCGGGAGACCTGGCGGGTGCCCGTCGGGGAGATCCTGCTCGCCGCCAAGCCGGACCGGGCGGGTGACTACCTCGCTGTACGGCGCTGGCTGCGCGCCGGCGGGCTGCCCGACCAGGCCTTCGTGAAGTTCCCGCAGGAGACGAAGCCGTCCCTGGTCGACTTCACGAGTCCCACCCTGGTGCTCTCCTTCGCCAACCTCGTCCGCCGCACCCGGCGCCTGGACGAGGACGCCACCGTGATCCTCAGCGAGCCGCTGCCGCACCCCCGGGACTCCTGGCTCACGGGGGCCGACGGCGAGCGCTACGTCAGTGAACTCCGGCTCCAGATCAGCAGAAAGGTACCGGAATGACCGTGGCCCCCTCCGCCGCGGCGACCCGCGCCGCCGCCGCGGCCCGTCCCCGCGATCCGGACATCATCGCGACGATCGGCTCCACCCCGCTGGTCGCCCTCGACCGTCTTTTCCCGCCCACGCGTTTCCAGGTCTACGGCAAGTGCGAGCGGTTCAACCCGGGCGGTTCCATCAAGGACCGCGCCGCCCGCTCCATGATCGAACACGCCCTGTCCACCGGGGTGTTGATGCCGGGCATCTCCACCGTCGTGGAGTCCTCCTCCGGCAACCTGGGTATCGCCCTGGCCCAGCTCTGCAACTTCTACCGGCTCGACCTGATCTGCGTCGCCGACCCGCGCACCACCGCCCAGAACGCCGCGATCATGCGGGCGTACGGGGCGACGGTCGAGATCGTGGACCGCGATCCGGAGACCGGCGAGTACCTGCCGTCCCGGATCAGGCGGGTGGGGGAACTCCTGCGCACCGTGCCCGACGCCTACTGGCCCAACCAGTACGGCAACGAGTACAACGCCCTCGCCCACCAGCACACCATGCGCGAGATCCACGAAGCGCTCTCGCAGGCTCCCGACTACCTCTTCCTGGCTGCCGGCACCACCGGCACGCTGCGCGGCTGCGCCGAGTACATCGCCGCCGAGGGCCTGCCCACCCAGGTGGTGGCGGTGGACGCGGTGGGCAGCGTGATCTTCGGCCCGCCCGAGTCCTGGGAGCGCCGGCACCGCCGCACCATCCCCGGGCACGGCGCGGCGGTGGTCCCGGCGCTGATGCGTCCCGGTCTCGCGGACCGGGTGGTGAAGGTGACCGACCTGGACTGCGTGCGCGGCTGCCGGGCCCTGCTGGCGAAGGAGTCGATCCTCGCGGGCGGTTCGTCCGGCGCTGTCATGGCCGCCCTGCTGGATGCCTCCTCCTGGATCACGCCGGGTGCCACCTGCGTCGCGATCCTCCCCGACGGGGGCGACCGCTACCTCGACACGATCTACAGCGACACCTGGGTGGAGTCCCGCTTCGGCTGACCGCCCCGCCGGCGACGCGTTACGCGTCCCATCAACTCTTCGTCTCAACTCATCTTCCACGCAGAGGAATTGACCAGTCATGAGAATCCTCGGTCGTGAGGACGTCGCCGCCGCGCTCAACGGCCTCGACCCCGCCGTGCTCGACGCCGTACGCACCGCGTACGTGCTGCACGGCCAGGGCCGCTCGGAGGTGCCGTTCTCCGGGTTCCTGCGCCCGCCCGGCGACGACGGCTCCCGCATCATCTCGCTCCCCGCCTACCTGGGCGGACCCGAGCCCGTCATGGGCCTTAAGTGGATCTCCTCGTTCCCGGCCAACGTCGAGCGGGGCCTGCAGCGCGCCTCGTCGGTGCAGATCCTCAACGACCTGCGCACCGGCTACCCGGCCGCCGTCCTGGAGGCCAGCCAGATATCGGCGTCCCGCACCGCGGCGTCGGCCGCCCTCGCGAGCCGCACGCTGCACGGCGACCGCCCGGTGCACACGGCCGGGCTGATCGGCTGCGGCACCATCAACCGGCGCGTCCTGGACTTCCTCGTGCTGGTCCACCCCGAACTGCGCACGGTCACCGTCCAGGACGCGGTGCCCGGCCGCGCGGCCACCTTCGCCGCCCAACTGGCGGCCGAGCGACCGGAGATCAGCTTCCTCGCCGGTGACGTCGACGACGCGCTGCGCGCCGGCACGGTCTCCGTCGCCACCACCGACTCCACCTACTGGCTCGACCTCGCCGCCCACCCCGACCGCCCCGGGCATCAGGTGATCCTGCACCTGTCGCTGCGCGACCTGAGCACGGACTCCGTCCTGAACGCCTACAACGTGGTCGACGACATCGAGCACGTGATGCGCGAGCGGACCTCGCTGCACCGCGCCGAGCAGGAGGTGGGGCACCGCCGCTTCGTGAACGCCGAGATCGCGACCGTGCTCGGCCAGAGTGAGGGGCCGGTGACCGGGGGGACCATCGTCTTCTCCCCCTTCGGCCTCGGCATCCTCGACCTCGCCGTCGCCCGGACGATCCTCGCGGCGGCCACCCGGGACGGCATCGGCAGCGAGGCGGAGGGCTTCGACCCCGGCCGGCACCGGGTCACCGCGGCCATGGCGGGAGGCGTGGCATGAGCTTCCTGTTCCCCGAGGGCACCCGGGCCCTGGTCACCGGAGCCTCGCGCGGCATCGGCGCGGCCACCGCGCTGGCGCTCGCCGAGCAGGGCTGCGACATCGTCCTCAACTACCGTGCCAGCGCGGCCAAGGCGGAGGAGGTCGCCGAGCAGATCCGCGCCCTGGGCCGCGAGGCCCTCCTCGTCCAGGCCGATGTCGGTGACGAGGCTCAGGTCATCGCGATGTTCAAGCGGATCCGCACCGAGTGGGGGCCGATCCAGGTCGCCGTCCTCAACTCCGGCGTGACCGCGGACGGCCACCTCGCGGCCATGAGCAGCGCCAAGTGGCAGGAAGTCATCGGCACCAACCTCACCGGCTCCTTCCTCACCGCCCGCGAGGCCACCAAGCAGATGTACGCGAGCGGCGGCTCCATCGTCCTGATGGCCTCCACCAGCGGGATCGCCGGACGGGCCGGCCAGGCCAACTACGCCGCCAGCAAGGGCGGAGTGATCGCCCTGGCCAAGACCCTCTCGTACGAGGTGGCGCCGCGCGGTATCCGCGTCAACGTCGTCGCCCCGGGGTTCATCGACACCGACATGGTCAAGAAGGTCCCCCCGGCCCACCTGAAGGAAGCCCTCCAGGTGATCCCGCTCGGCCGCACCGGCACCCCCGCCGAGGTCGCCCAGGCCGCTGTCTTCATGGCCTCGTCCGCCGCTTCGTACATCACCGGAAAGGTGCTGACCGTCGACGGCGGAATGATCCCCAACTGAACTCAATATCCACCGATTCACAGGAGAGACCCACTATGTCCACCGCCACCTTCGAGGACATCCGTACCCAGGCCGAGACCCGTCTCGGCAAGAACATGAAGGTCAAGTCGATGATCATCAATCGGCTCGGTCTCGAAGTCGAGCCGGCCGTCGTCTCCGACAACCAGCCGCTGTTCGGCCGGGGCCTGGAGATGGACTCGCTGGACACGCTGGAGATCGTCGTCATGGTCAACAACGAGTTCGACGTGCTGATCAGCGACGACGACTTCGAGGCCTTCGGCTCCATCAACGCCCTGGTCGACTTCATCGAGGACCGGGAGACCGCCGCGTGAGCCCCGCGACCACACTCCTCGAAGCGCCGGCCCCCGCGCCCGCGCGCAAGGCCCTGAGCTACTCGTCCGACGACATCAAGCAGATGCTGCCGCACCGGTGGCCGATGCTGATGATCGACCGGGCCTACGACGTCGTCCCGGGCGTCTCGGGCCGCGGCGTCAAGAGCGTCTCCGTCAACGAGCCATTCTTCGCCGGGCACTACCCGGACCACTCGATCATGCCGGGCGTGATGATCGTCGAGTCGATGGCCCAGCTCGTCGCCGTCGTCTACGTCGCGGAGATCCTCGAAAGCGCCGCGGGCACCGGAGAGGACGACGCCTCGCGAAGCGTCGGCTACCTCGGCTCCATCAGCAACATGAAGTTCTCCCGGCTCGTCGTCCCCGGGGACCAGCTCACGCTGGAGGCCAAGCTGGGGCAGCGCCTCGGAGGCCTGCGCCAGGTGAAGGTGCGGGCGTGCGTCGGAACCGAACTCGCCGCCGCCGGGACGCTCGTCGTCACCACCGGCCGCAAGGGCTGAACTCCCCCCTCCCAAAAAGAATCCAGAACCAGAACCAGAACCAGAACCAGAACCAGAACCAGAACCAGAACCAGAACCAGAACCAGAACCAGAACCAGAACCAGAACCAGAACCAGAA
>NZ_JBVJHB010000017.1:91450-166243 GCF_055587045.1 Streptomyces sp. NPDC048671
ACCAGAACCAGAACCAGAACCAGAACCAGAACCAGAACCAGAACCAGAACCAGAACCAGAACCAGAACCAGAACCAGAACCAGAACCAGAACCAGAACCAGAGCCACAGGACCGACAGAAGGAGGTGTGGTCATGGCCCTCACGATCCGCCCGTACCAGGAGGGCGACGCGCACGCCATCGCGGAGCTCTACAACCGCCACCGTGACAACCCCAACCCGGTCGCCGGGGGTGTCAGCGGCACCGAGCTCGCCCGCGAGCTGGCCGAGCGGGAGACGGCGACGTTCCTGGTGGCCGAGGACGACGAGCGGCTCGTGGGTACGTTCGGCCTCTTCCACAACACCGGCCGGCGCTCGGCCCGAGCGGGCGAACTCATCGCGGACATGTTCTTCGTCCACCCCGCCCACCGGGGCGGCCTGGTCACCGGGAGGCTGTTCACCGAGGCCGTCGAGTGGATGATGCGCACCGGCTGCCTGGTGCTGCGGCTCACCGTCAACCCGGCCAACACCGTGGCCTTCCGGCTCTACCGGCGCGTCGGCTGCGTCTCGGTGGGCCGGGCCGTTCCCGGCGAGGACGGCAACGTGGAGCTGCACAACTACATCCCGCTCGTCGTACGCAGCGTCTTCGCCGACCTGGGCGAGCGGGCCACGGCGGCCCTCGGCAGCCTGACCAGCTTCGCCTCCGTCACCGAGGCCCGCGACGACGAGCTGCGCTCGGACGTGCGGGTGGTGGACGGTATCCGGACCATCGACTACAGCCTGGCGCTCGGCGAGTTCCGGATCGACGCGTCCGTGGACGTGGACCGGGGCGCCGTGCGCGAGGCCCGCCTCACCGAGCCCGGCGGCACGGAGCGGGCGCTGCGCATCACCCGGCCCCCGTACGAGGTACGGGCCCCGCGCGGCGTGGCGCCGTACCGGTTCACCGAGTCCGCCCTCACCTGTGAGGTGGACGGCGAGGACGGCACGCTGAGCGTCCTGGTGGCCGGGCACCGCGGCCCGGTACTCGTCTCGACCTGGCCGAGCTGCCGGGCCGACCGCCCGGCCGGCTGGCGCGAGGGCGAGCCCCGCGACCTCACCCTGGAGCCCGTCGAGGGCGGGGTACGGGTCACCGAGCGGGACGGCGACGCCACGGTCACCGGCACCTTCACCCTGGACGGCTCCGGTCTGCTCCAGGAGTTCACCCGCACCGGCTCCGCGACCGGCCGGATCTTCCAGACCGTCGGCCTGCGCCAGGGCGTCTTCACCGGTGCCGAAGGACAGGCCCACCCGATCGGTCTCGGCCAGGGGGTGCGCGACGCATCCGAGGTCGTCGCCGCCTCCCGGACCGTCCGGGAAGGCGCGGAGCTGACCTGGCAGGGGCGGGACGTACGCGTCTCGCTGCCGGTGGACGGGCCCCTGCGGCTGGTCCACAGCACGCTCCTGGAGCGCGGCCTGGAACCCGGCGCGGACGGCGTGGCCCGGATGCGCACCACCATCCGCCCCAGCGGCGCGGACACCACGCGCCGACTGGAGGTGCACGCCACCGCCGGCGGCGTCACCGTCTGGCGGGAGGGCACCACCAAGGTGCTGCGCAGCCCCTACCCCCGCACCCGCTCCCACGGCTACAACCCCCACTGGTCCGCGGGCCTGTGGGTGACCCACGAGAACAGCCGCCACGACCGGGCCGCCGGGCTCGGCTGGGGGGTGCCGGCCGCCGGCGCCTGGGAGGAGAAGCACCCGCTCGGCCTCCACGCCCCGGAATCCGGCCTCGACTGGGAGATCGCCGCCGACGGCGACGGGATCCGCGTCGACGCCCGTACGAGCGGGACGGACCGCGAGACCGTCGTGTGGCTCACCCCGCAGACGCCGCTCAAGACGGCCGTCGTCCTCGACTCGGACGGCGAGCGCTGGGAGCTGAGCTCCGGCGACTTCCGCCAGGTGTGGGCCCGCCGGGCAGCCGTCCGGCTCTCCGACGGGCGGTGGCTGCACTGCGCCCCCGCCGCCGGTCCGCACGACGAACTGGTGCTGCGCGCCACCCGGTCGGGCCTGCTCGTCGGCGGAGTGTCCGCCGCCCGGGAGAGCGCCTGGCTGCTCTCCGTACACGACACACCCCTTTTCTTCTGAGCCACCGACCCGAAAGGCAACGACAGATCATGACCGCCACCACCATCGCCCCGGCAGTCCGCACCGCCACCGAGGACTACGCCACCCTGCGCACCGCCGTCGGCGCCCACCGCGTCACCGCCCCGCTGGTCAGGCTGACCGGTGACGACCGGCTGACCTTCCTGGACGGCTTCCTCGCCAAGTCCGCCGACTACGTGGAGCCCGACTCGGTCCGTGAGGTGCTGGCGCTGAACGCCGACGGCAAGCCGTTCGCGATCCTGCTGCACTTCGAGATCGGCGAGGAGTCGTGGCTGCTGCCGCGCACCGCCGTCACGGCCGACGAACTCGGCGCCTACCTCGGCGGGTTCGACGCGTCCGCCGGCGTCACCGTCGAGATCTCCCCCGAGGGCTGGGGCGCCACCGCCTTCGAGGGACCCGTGGCCTGGTCGGTCGCGGCCGACTTCGTGGACTTCGACATATCCGGCCTGACCCTGCACGCCGTCACCGAGTCCACCCTCGATGTTCCCGGCGCCACCGCCCACCTCGCCCGCGTCGGCACCACCGGGGAGTACGGCTACCTGCTGCTGTCCGACGCCCCGCAGGCCGCACACGAGGCGGTGCTCGCGGCCGTCGCCGACAAGGGCGGCGCCGAGATCGGCGAGGAAGGCCTCGCCCGGGTACAGGCCGAGGCCGGGATGGGCGTGTACGGCACCGGGTTCGGTGAACTGGGCGTCGGCGAGGCCGACCTGGCCTGGATGATCGACTGGAGCCGGATCGGCGAGTTCCACGGCTCCGGCGAGCTGACCGCGCCCACCGGGTCCGAGGCCCGCCTCACCGCGCTCGTCGCCCCGGTCGGCAGCCGCTTCGCAGCCGGTACGCCGGTCACCGCGGCCGGTCAGGAGGTCGGCACCGTCCTGCACCAGGCGCCGGCCGCCAACCCGGAGGAGGAGCTGGTCCTGGCCCTGCTCGACACCCCCTTCTGGGTGCCGGGACTGGAGCTGACCGCCGCGGACCGCGCGGGCGACGAGCGCCCGGTGCGCACCGCGACCCTGCCCCGGGTCATCGCCCGCTCCCTCACCGTCAAGATCGCTTGAGAGGGCCGGGTCATGACACCTGCGAACATCGCCCTGACGGGCCTGGGACTGATCACCGGAGCCGGTGACGACGTCGAGAAGAGCTGGTCGTCGATCGCGGCCGGCACCACCGGCATCCGCACCAACACCCTCTTCGACACCTCCGAGCTGCTCACCGACTGGGCGGGCATGGCCACCGCCGAACAGCCCGCCGACCTGGACCGCTGCTACGCGCTCGCGGCCACCGCGATCCGCGAGGCCCTGCACGGCAGCGGCCTCGACCTCACCACCGTGGACCGCGACCGGGTGGCCGTCGTGGTGGGCTCCAGCCTCGGCGCCATGCCGACGCTGGAGGCCACCCACCGCACCCTCGTCCTGGAGGGCAGGCTGGACGTCGCGCAGGCGGTCGCCTCCCAACTGCCCTGCGTGGGCGACTACATCGCGGCGGAGTTCGATCTGCGCGGCCCCCGCGTGGTCCTCTCCAACGCCTGCGCGGCCAGCGCCGTCGCCCTCGGCTACGCAGCCGAGCTGCTGTGGAAGGGCGACGTCGACTACGTCGTGTGCGGCGGCGTCGACCCGCTGGCGGAGCTGTCCGCCTACGGGTTCAGCGCGCTCGGCGCGCTGGACGCCGAGCCGTGCTCGCCGCTGTCCGCCTCCACCGGACTCACCCTCGGCGAGGGCGCCGGATTCATGGTCCTGGAGTCGGTGGAGCGGGCCGAGGCGCGCGGCGCCCGGGTCCTGGCGGAGCTGGGCGGATACGGACTGTCCTGCGACGGCTACCACCAGACCGCGCCCGACCCCAGCGGCAAGGGCGCCTGCGCCGCCATGGCACAGGCCCTCGACACGGCGGGCCTCACCCCCGCCGACGTCGACTACCTCAACCTGCACGGCACCGGCACCCCCGCCAACGACGCCTCCGAACCCAAGGCGCTGAAGCTCCTGTTCGGCCAGGAGATACCGGCGGCCAGCTCCACCAAGTCGATCCTCGGCCACACCCTCGGCGCGGCCGGCGCGGTCGAGGCCGTGGTGAGCACGCTGGCCATCGACCGGGGCACGCTGCCGCCCACCATCAACACCCGGGGCGTCGCCTCGCCGTACGGCCTGGACGTCATCCCGGACACCGGCCGCGACGCGAGCCCCGAGGTGGTGCTGTCGAACTCCTTCGCGTTCGGCGGCAACAACGCCTCCGTCGTCATCAACCGGCCCGGCCGTACCGGCTCCAGGCCGCCGCGCCGCGAGGCTGTCCATGAGGTCGTCGTCACCGGGGTCGCCGGCCTGGCCGGAACGGCGGGCGGCACCGAGGCGATCGCCGAGGCCTTCGCCGAGGGGCGGCCCTGCTTCGACACCTTCGAGGAGGTGCCGGGCGTCGGCCGGGTGCCGGTCGGCCGGGTCGACATCAAGGCCGCGTCGCGCGGTACGAACCCCAGCCGGGCCCGCCGCATGGACCCGCTGAGCCTGCTCGCCGCGTCCGCCGTGGGCGACCTGTACGCCCGGCATGGCAAACCGTCGCGGGCCGTGGCGGAGTCGACCGGCGTCGTCTTCGCCACCGGGTACGGCCCGGTGACCTCGGTCCTGCGGTTCCACGAGGGCGTGGTGCGTTCGGGCATCACCGGTGCCAACCCGTCCCTGTTCGCCAACACCGTCGTCAACGCCGCCGCCGGCCATGTCGCGATGCTGCACCGCTTCCGCGGCTACACCGCGACCATCGCCAACGGCGGCACCAGCTCCGTGCTCGCGCTCCAGCTCGCCGCCAGGGTCATCGCCCGCGGCGCCGCCGAGCGGATCATGGTGGTGGTCGCCGACGAGTTCCCCGAGCAGGCCCTCGCCACCCAGGCGGCGCTGCCCGGCTACGCCCGGTCCGCGCACGTCGTGCCCGGCGGGCGCACCGGCACCGTCCTCAGCGAGGGCGCCGCCGCGATCCTGCTGGAGAGCCGGGCGGCGGCCCAGGACCGGGGCGCCGACGTCCTGGCGCGGGTCCGCGGCTTCGGCGCCAGTGGCGAATCGGCCGGCATCGGCCGCATCTCCAGGGACGGCGAGGCCTGGGGACGCTCGCTGCGCTCCGCGCTCGCAGAAGCGGACCTCGGCCCGGAGGGGATCGGCACGGTCGTCTCGGCCGCGTCCGGCCACCCGCTGGTCGACCTGGCCCAGCGGGCGGCCCTGCGCCACACCGGCCTCGACGGCCGGCCGGTCCTCGCCCCCAAGGCCCTGCTCGGCGAGACCTACGGCAGCGCGGGCGCCCTCGGCCTGGTCGCCGCCCTCACCGGCGCCGGCACTCCCGGCCCCGTGCTGCTGTCGAGTTTCGCGTACGGCGGCAGCTACGCGGCGGCCGTCCTCGACCCGGAGGCGTGATGGGCGCCCTGATGGGACTGCTCCTCGATCCGGGACTGAACGGGTACACGCTGGCGCCCGACGGGCCGTCGGCGGTGGGGGAGGCGGTGAACGTCCTGGTCTCCCGGCACCGCGGACTGCCCCGCGACCGGATGGGGAACCGGCTGTCCGCCTCGGGCCGCTCCCTGATCGTCGGGGCGCTCGACACGACGTACGGGATCCGGATCACCGCCGGCGACCTGGCGCGGGACGACCTCAAGCGCTGGTCGGTGCCCGCCCTGGACCTGTCCGCCTCGGTGGCGCACGTCGGCACGTACAGCGCCGTGGCCTTCGCGCCCGCCGGCCGCGCGATCGGCGTGGACCTCCAGGACGAGCGCGACCGGCCGCACGCCCTGCGCTGGCTCGGTGACCTGCTCGGGCGTGAGGAGCCGGCCACGATCAGGGACTTCGCCGAGTGCGAGGCGCTCATCAAGGCCTCGCACCTGACGAAGGAGACCTTCGCCGGGACCCGGCTGCCTGCGTGGCAGCCGGGCTGGCGGCCCACGAACACCGATACCTACGAGGTGCGTTCCGTCGTCCTGCGGGCCGAGGGCGAACCGCTCCTGCACCTCGCCCTCGCCTGCGACGCACCGGCCTCGGTGCGCTTCCACCACTTGGAGGAGGAATGACCCTCACCGCCGCGCGGCCGTACACCCGCCGCATCTCCCCGATCGAACGGGGCTACCTCAACGCCGCCGCGACCGGCACCCCGCAGCTCATTCAGATGGTGATCGAGGGCGAGGGCGCGCTCGACGCGGTCGCGCTACGGCGGGCCGCGCGCGCGGCGACCGAGGTCAGTCCCGGCCTCGCGGTACGCCGCCGGGGCGCGCTGTGGCGCGCCGCCGGCACCGTCCCCGAGGTCGTGGAGCTGCCCGCCGGCACCGGTCTCGACCACCCGTTCTTCCACCGCGACCTGTCGGTGGTCACCGGACCCGTCTGCGAACTGGGCCTGATCCACGACGCGGGGACCACCCGGCTGGTCGTCCGGGCCAGCCACATCGTCACCGACGGGCGCGGTCTGCGGCAGTGGATCGCGGATCTCTTCCGGGCCCTGCGCGACGAGGAACTGGTCGGCTGTCCGGACACGGTGGACGACGCACACTTCCGCGCGGCGGCGGGCGACGTCCGCCCGGCCCCCGAGGCCACTCGTCTCACCGGACTGCCCGCGATCATCGGCCAGGGCCCCGCGGGCGAACGGCCCCTGTGGCTGAGCCGCCGGGTGCCCGCCGCCCCGTCCGGGGTCACCGCACGCGCCGCGGCCGCGCTCTCCCGCCACCTCACCACGGACACCGGGCGCCTGATCGTCCCGGTGGACCTGCGCCGCCACGACACCACGACGCGCTCCACCGCCAACCTGACCTCCCAGCTCGTCCTCGACCTGCGCCGCGACGACAGCTGGAAACGCGTCCACTCCACGCTGGTCCGCGCCCTGATCGCCAAGACCGAGGTCGCCGTCCTGGACCGTGACTTCCTGCGCGACAACCCGTTCGCCAACAACCTGAGCGAGGCCCGCGAATTCGACGGCACCCGCTTCCCCTGCACGGCGATCATCACCGACCACGGCGAGGTCGACCCGCAGGCCTATTCGACGCCCGACTTCCGCGCCACCTCCTTCGCCACGCTGCCGATGCTGGTCCCGTACGCCGAGATGTTCCTGAGCGCCTGCCGCGTGGGCGACAGCACCGAGCTGACCCTGGCCTGCCGCGACCGTCCGGGTGCCAGGGAGAAGGCCGGGGCGCTCCTGGACGACATCGCCGAGGCCTTGCGCTCCGCCTGAGCCGGCGCCCCGGCAGGCGACTCTGCCTGAGCCGGCGCCCCGGCCCCGGCAGGCGACCCGGCCCCGGCAGGCAACCCGGCCCCGGCAGGCAACCCGGTCCCGGTAAGCGACCCTGCCTCGGCATGGCGCGCTGATCCTCGACGCGGCCGCCCTCCCCCGCCCCGAGACGCGACCTGCCCCGGTCGCCGCGAGCGCTCCGCCCACGACGGCCCGTCCCCACTCGCGATGGCCCATCCCCACTCACCACGGCGCGTCCCCGCTCACCACGGCCCGTCCCCACTCACGGCGACCCCACCCGATCACGAAAGCCCCGTCTCCGACCGACCCCAAGTCCGATCCACCACCCACCCGAAGGACGACCCCGTATGTCCCTGGACCAGAGAACCGAGCCCCCGGCGCCGGCGGCGGACCCGACCCCCGTGGCGGAGCCCGCGCCCGCGGTGGACCCGACACCCCCGGCGGACCGTTCCCCGGCGACGGACGCCAGTCCGGCGGAGCCGGCTCCCGAGGCCGACGCGGCTCCCGGCGCCGACGCGGCTCCCGCTACGGACCGAGGCCCGGCGGCGGGCCGTGACCCCGCGGCCGCGGCGGCCACCCGCACCGCGATCCTCACCATCGCCGTGGCCGTGGGCGGAGCCTTCGTCGCCCAGCTCGACACCACCATCGTCAACGTCTCGCTGGCCGACACCTCCGCCCGCTTCGGCGCCATCACCCAGGTCCAATGGGTCGTCACCGCCTACCTGCTGGCCCTGGTCGCCCTGATGCCGGCCGCGGGCTGGCTGGCCTCCCGGTTCGGCACCCGCCGCGTCTTCATCAGCTCCGTCGCCGTGTTCGCGGTCGGCTCGGCGGCCTGTGCCCTCAGCACGACACTCCCCGAACTGATCGCCGCGCGCGCGCTGTCCGGCGCCGCCGCGGGCGTACTCGTACCGGTCGCCACCATCCTGCTCACCAGCAGCATGCCGCGTGAACGCCTCGGCCAGGTCCAGGCGCTGAACGGCAGCGTCATGCTGATCAGCCCGCTGCTCGGCCCCACCGTCGGCGGCCTCCTGGTCAACGCATGGGGCTGGTGGGCGGTCTACGCCGTCAACATCCCGCTGTGCGCGGTGCTGTTGGTGGTGGCGCTGCGCCGTGTCCGCAAGGACGCCCCGGCCGGCCCGGACGGCCGCCGCCCGCTCGACGTGCTGGGACTGCTGAGCGCCGCCGCCTGCACGGTCGGTGTCGTCCTCGCCGTGCACGCCTTCTCCGAGACGGGCCTGTCCGTCCACCCCGCCTCCCTGGTCCCGCTGGTGGTGGGCGTGGGGAGCGGCATCGTCTTCGTACGTCACCAACTGCGCACCGCGGCCCCGCTGCTGGACCTGCGCCTGTTCACGCACCGCGTCTACCGCACGGCCGCGATCAACATCTTCTGCCTCGGCTTCGTCCTCTTCTCCCCCATGATGCTGATCCCGCTGTACTTCGAGTCGGCGCGCGGCGAGAGCGCCGTCACCACGGGTCTGCTGATGTCGGCGGGCGGCACCGGAGTCGTCATCGCGGGCCTCGCCTGCCGCCCGATCATGAAGAAGATCGGCGGCGGTACCACCGTCGTGATCGGGATCGTCCTCACCATGCTGGCCACCGTTCCGCTGACCGTCCTGTCGTCCAGCACGTCGTACGTGCTGCTGTGCGCGGCGATCGCGGTCCGGGGCCTGGGTACGGGCCTGACCATCGTGCCGGCCATGACCCGTGCCTTCGAGTCGGTCGAGCCGCGCTCCATCCCGGACGCCTCCGCGCAGCTCAACCTGCTCCAGCGGATCGGCGGCACCTTCGCCCTCGCCGTGGTCACGATCGTCCTGGACCGGGCCGCGCACTCCCATCACGGGCTCGTACCGGCCGCGTTCGCCGATTCCTTCGGCCTGCTGCTCGCCGTGTACGCGCTCACCCTCGTCCCGGCTGTCGCGCTGCTGATCGCGGATCGCCGGGAGAAGGCGGCACGGGCCGCCGCGGCTCAGTAACGGCGCAACGGCTGGACCCGGTTGACCGCGTCCAGCCGGGAGGTGGCGCCGAGCTTGTCGAAGATGTTGCGCAGATGGCGCTTGACCGTACCCTCGGTGATCCCCAGCCGGGTGCCGATCTGCCGGTTGCTCAGTCCCTGCGCGACCAGCTCCATCAGCTCCCGCTCGCGGAGGGTGAGCGTGTCGGCGGGCGCGGGCTCCCGCTCGGGCCTCGATCCGCTCGGCGTGCGCGGCAGGAACATCGTCGTGCCGCCCGCCATCGCGCTGCGGATCGCGGCGACCAGGACCTCCCGGTCGGCCTCCTTGTGGAGGTAGCCCACGGCTCCCGCGGACAACAGCGAGTCGATGAGCTGGCGGTTGTCGTGCATCGTCAGCATGATGATCCGCGCCTCGGGCGCCGCCTGGCGGACTCCCCGCAGGTTGGCGAGCGGGCCGGGCCCCGGCATCT
Organism: Streptomyces sp. NPDC048671; assembly: GCF_055587045.1. Lineage (NCBI taxonomy): Bacteria > Bacillati > Actinomycetota > Actinomycetes > Kitasatosporales > Streptomycetaceae > Streptomyces > Streptomyces sp. NPDC048671. The sequence goes on from NZ_JBVJHB010000017.1 coordinate 101,186, forward strand.
CCACATCGAGCAGCACGAGGTCGGGCCGGTGCAGGCCCGCCATCCGCACGCCGCTCGGCCCGTCGTCGGCCTGCGCGACCACCGTCAGCCCCTCGTACATCTCCAGGAGGTCGCACAGTGCCTCGCGCAGCAGCCGGTGGTCGTCCACTGCCAGCACCCGGATGTCGCCGGAGGTGTCCGCTCCCGCGCTCATCGGCCGGCCGCCCCGGCGCCGTCCAGCGGGACGCGGAGCTGGACGCGCGTCCCCTGGCCGGGCTCGCTGATCAGCTCCAGCGTCCCTCCGAGGGCGGTCACCCGCTGCCGCATGGCGGTCAGGCCGGTGCCGTCACCGTCGCGCGGGTACGGCAGCCCGACCCCGTCGTCGGTGACGGTGGCGTGCGCGGCGTCGGGGAAGACGCTGACGAGGACGTCGATATGGTTGGCCCTGGCGTGTGCGAAGGCATTGCGCAGGGCTTCGCGCACCACGAGGAACAGCTCCTGGCGGGTCTGTTCGGGCAGCCAGGACTCGTCGCCGTCGATACGGGAGCCGACTTCGGCCGGCCGGTCGCAGGCGGCGGCGCTGTAGGCGTCGATCTCCTCTTTCAGGCCGTCGTGCAGTTCATTGACGCGCAGTCCGCTGACCATCGTGCGGGTGAAGCTGAACACGTCGCGCAGCGCCTGCCGGGCGTCCTGGAGCCGGTCGCGGGTGGAGGTGACCCCCTTCGCCTGTTCCATGGTGTACAGGTCGAGGCAGCGCAGTGCCAGGCCGATGCTGCTGCCGATGTGGTCGTGCAGATCGCGGGCGAGCTGGTGGCGGCGGGCGGTGCTGGCCTGACCGACGTCGTGCAGGGTCGTCGACTCGTAGCCGATGGCGGCGGCGCTGACCCGCGCGAAGATGCCCTTGTGCAGCATCCGTACGGCGGTCAGGAACCGGGAGAGCGCGACCTCGGCGGGGAGTTGGGCCGCGGCCTCGGTCATCGTCTCGACAGCCACGTCGAACAGCACGCGTGCCGCGTGCACCGAGTCGATCGGCGAGACCTTCTCGAAGGAGCGCTGCACACCGAGCGCCATCGAGGTGAGTTCGGCCTCCGCGGCGACCTGTACGGGCGTGCCGTGCAGGGTGGCGATGCACTCACCAAGGATCTGCCGGGCCTGTTTCTCGCAGGAGACCCACAGCTCCGGACGCAGGACCAGCGGATTGGCGGCCTTGCGCAGGCCGTCGGCGTAGCGGGCGACGGAGGAATCGATCAGACAGGACCGGTCGGTCGCCGGATCGGCGGAAAGTTCCACGGTGCGCCCCCTCGATATGAGGAGTCGTCAGGACCAGGACGGCACGACTCCCCACAATCACCCGTCCGGCGGGATCATAGTAAGGGGCTTCGGATCAGAAGGCGAGTTCGAAAAGGGGGGCGAGAAGCTCAGACCAGGACGAGCGCGCCCAGCGCGCACAGATGGACGGCGTACTGCGTGGCCATCCAACTCCGGTACGGAGCACGGGACTTCGAGTTCTCCGCCCGGCTGCCCTTCATCCGGGGCGGCAGACAGCGTCCTGCCACGCACAGGGCGCCTACGGCGAAAACGGCGGCGGCCGCGTCGAGCGGCAGCTCGTGCACCCATAGGGCTCCGGCCGTGAGGACCAGGGCCAGCGCCCCGCCGGAGGCGGCGCAGAAGCGGCGGGCGCTGTGCTCGCCGCGGATGACGGCCAGGGTGCGCCGGCCCGCGAGTGCGTCCCCCCGGGTGCTGCCCAGGTCCTTGGCGACGGCCGCGATCAGCCCCACCCCGAGCGAGAGCACCAGGGCGAAGACGGCGGCCTCGGCGGTGAGTGCGCTGCCGGAGGACGCGACCCCGGCGAGATAGGTGGTCCCCGCGGCGGCGCAGGTGACCGCGGAGGCCGACCAGGAACGGCACTTGGCGGCGATCCTGGGCGCGGAGTAGGCGTATCCCAGGGCGAGGAAGACGGCGGTGGCCTCGGCCACCTTCCACCCCGCCGCGCAGCCGAGCAGCAGCCCGGCCAGCGCGGTCAGCACCACGGCCCGCCGGGCCGCCCCTTCGGTCAACCGGCCGCTCGCCAGGGGTCTCTGGGACCGGTTGGCCCGGTCCTCGCACAGGTCGCTCACCCCGTTGAACACGTAGACGCTCACCGTCGCCGCCCACCAGGCGGCCGCCCCGATCAGCAGGTGCGGGGCGTCGGGCCGGTGGTGCGCGGCGGACGCCGTCAGCAGCGCGCCCGTGACGAACCGCAGGACGAACATCACCTGTACCAGCGGGCGCGCCTCCCGCAGGCACAGCCGCACGGTGCGGGCCGACGAGAGGAGGGAGGACCACGGGACGTCGGACAGGGTGAAGGCGGAGGGGGACGAGGGGGAGAGGCGAGGCGTAAGGGCCTGTGTCATGTTGGGAACCTAAAGCTGGAATTCCCGGTTCCGTCGTGTGTCTTCCGAGGTACGGCATGTGCCTTGAGGAGTACTCGCGTTGTATGCGGGGGGCCCGCGCGCCTAGCTTCATCAGTGTCGCAATCACGCTGCATGATGCGGAACGTCGGGGGTGCGGGAAATGGATTTCCTGGTTCTGGGACCGGTGGAAGTGCGTGAGTCGGGGGTGCCGGTCCGGCTCCGCGGAATGCGTCGCCGCCGGCTTCTGGCTCTTCTGCTGCTGAACGCGCGCTACGCGGTGTCCATGGACGCCTTGGTGGACGAGCTGTGGCAGGACCCGCCCGCTTCCGCCCGCCACCAGGTGCACAACGCGATCCGCGATCTACGCGCCGCCCTGGCCGGCTCCGAAGGCGCCGGACTCATCACGGTGGACATCGGCTACCGCCTGGACGTGCCCGCCGACGCGGTGGACGCACACCGCTTCACCGACTGGGTCCGCGCCGCCCGCGCCGCCCGGCGGGAGGGCCGCGACGTCGAGGCGATGCGGCTGCTGCAGGCGGCGGTCGACCTGTGGCGCGGCGACGCCTTCGCCGGCATCGACTGCCCGGCGGTGACCGCCGCGGCGGCCGGACTCGACGAGCAACGCCTCACCGCTGTGGAGGAGTTGATGGAGCTGCGCCTCGCGGCCGGTGAGACCGGCTCCCTGGTCGCCGAACTGTCCGCGCTGACCGCCAGGCACCCGCTGCGCGACGCCCTGCGCGGCAGTCTGATGCTCGCGCTGTACCGGGGCGGCCGGCAGGCCGACGCGCTCGCCGTCTACGACGAGGGCCGCCGGCTGCTCGCCGACGAACTGGGCCTGGAACCCGGCCCACGGCTGCGCCGTCTGCAGACCGAGATCCTCGCGGACGCCCCGCGGGTGCAGCGCCGGACACCCGCGCCCGGCCGGCCCGCCACCGTCCGCCCCGTCCAGGACAACTACCTGCCGCGTGACCTGCCGGACTTCACCGGCCGCGCCACCGAGCTGGCGCTGCTCGACCGGGCCGTCGCCGACCAGGGCGCCGGTTCTCCCCGCACGGTCGTGATCGACGGCATGGGCGGCATCGGCAAGACGGCACTCGCCGTCCACTTCGCGCACCGCCGCACCACGGACCACCCGGACGGCCAGTTCTACGTCGACCTGCACGGCTTCAGCCCGGCTCGCGCACCGCTCACCCCCGAGGAGGCGCTGGGCGTGCTGCTGCGCTCCGACGGCGCCGCGCCCGACGCCCTCCCGGCCGGCCTGGCCGAGCGCAGCGCCATCTGGCGCTCCCGCCTCGCGGGCCGCCGTGCCCTGCTCGTCCTCGACAACGCGGCCGACGCGGCCCAGGTGGCCCCGCTACTGCCCGGCACGGGCGACACGCTCGCCCTGATCACCACCCGCCGCAAGCTGACCGCGACGGACGGCGCCCTCTCGCTGCCCCTGGGCGCGCTGGCCCCGGCGGACGCGGAGACCCTGTTCCGCCGCATCGCGGGCGACGCCTGCACCGGCTCCTCCCTGGAGCGGACGGTCGCTCTGTGCGGGCACCACCCGCTGGCCCTGCGCATCGCGGCGACCCGCCTGCGCGACCGCCCTTCGTGGACCGTGCCGGACGTGACGGCGCGCCTGCGCACGAGCGCGGGCCGTACCGCGTTCCTGCGCACGGCAGACCGCGACCTGATGTCAGTCCTGGCCCTCTCCTACGCACAACTGTCCTACGAAGCACAAGAGTTCACCCGAACCCTCGCGCTGCTTCCGGCCGCCGTCCACGACATCGCGCAGGCCTGCGCCGCCACCGGCCTCGCCCCCTCGGCCGTGGAGTGCCTCTTCGACACCCTCCTCGACCACAACCTGGCCGACGAACCGAGCCCCGCCCACCTCGCGATCCCGCCGCTCCTGCGGGACTGCGCCCACACCTTCACGCTCCCGGCCCGCGACGCCGCCCGCCGGCTGACGGCAGTGGCTTGACCGGGGCGGGGGCCGGCCTACCCGCCTCGGCAAGAGGTTCCGGAAGCCGGCCCCGGTGGCCGCTTCGGAGAGCACGTGGGCATCAAGAACGGAGCGTGCCGTACCCGAGCACCATGCTCGTTCTGTCTGTTCATCCTCGGTGTACCCGAGCGGGTCGTGACGCAGACCGTGGGCTGGTCGTCCACGGCGATGGCGGCCCGGTACCAGCACGTGACGGGCGGCACCCTCGCAGACGTCGCACAGGGAGTCGGAGGACCCACTCGGGAAGTGGCCGTCGACGCCATGCGTCCCACTCCCACGAGCGCAGCCTCACGATCGGCGAGCTGATCATCTGCGAGCTGATCGTTCAGGCCCTGTGGTGGTTCACTCACCAGGTCCAACAGATGATCGAGGACGGACAAGATCCCTCCATGCCCGAGCAGTACGGCTGGCGCTTTCTGCGCGCCGCGTACTTCCGGCTCACGACGGCCCGCGCTCAGGAGACCGCTCAACACGTTCTGATGCGAGAGGCCATCATGAAGACCAGCGGGCTGGCCGAACGGCTGCGCGCCGCGCAGGACGTTCTACGCGAGGGCGTTGGCTGAGGGGCAAGAGGCAGGAGAGACGGCGGATGGACGTCGGCAGCGCCGCGCTGGTCGTGATCGACATGCAGAACGGCTTCGTGAACCACCACAGCGGCCACGCTGTACCAGCGGTCTCCGGCCTGACCGCCCAGTGGACGGCCGTAGGCCGGCCGGTGATCTTCACCCGCTATTTCAATTACCCCGGCAGCTCCTACGAGCGCTTCTTCCAGTGGCACCGGCTCCAAGAATCGCCCGAGACCGACATCGTGCCCGAACTCGCCGAGGCCGCCGCCCACGCGCACAAGGTCATCGACAAGACCGGGTACACGCTGTTCACTCCCGAGGCGGACGGACTGATCCGCCAGGCCGGCTGGACCGACCTAGTCTTCTGCGGGATCGCCACCGAGAGTTGCGTCCTGAAGTCCGCAGCCGATGCCTTCGAGCGCGGCTACGCGCCCTGGATCGTGACCGACGCCTGCGCCACCGACGCGGGCCCGGACGTGCACGACGCCGGACTCGTTGTTGCACGCCGCCTGATCGGATCCAGCCAACTCGTCACCACTGATCATGTGGTGGAGCAACTCACTGCTTTCGCACGGGCGCCGGTGCTGGAATAGCCCCATGGTCGACACCTCGCCCCGTACCGGTTCGCCCGCATCCCAGGACACCGACCTGCTTGTCATCGGAGGCGGGCCGGCCGGCTGCGCCGCCGCCCGCATGGCCGCCGGCGTCGGCATGCGCTCGGTCCTGATCGAGCCGGACGCCCTGTGCCGCAACCTCTACCGCATCCCGGCCCTGAACAACGTCCTCGGCGGCCACACCAGCGGCCCCGCGCTTGCCGACGCCATCACCGCCGAGCTGAGAAGCACGGAGCCGTGCCGCCTGGAACTCGGTCGCCAGGTCGTCGAACTCCGCGCCGATCACGACCACGTCACCGCCACCCTGGACACCGGTGCGCGCCTGACTGCCCCGTACGCCGTTGTCGCCACCGGCGTCGGCCCCCTCCAGCCCTGCGACGTCCCCTGGATCACCGTTCCCAGCGGCCTCACCCTGCCCCCGCTCTGGCAGGCCGACGCGGACGACGGCGAGGGCCGCACGCTCCTCGTCCTCGGCGGTGACCGCCCGATCGGCACTTTCCTGCGCGCCCACCCGGACACCGACACCCGCCTGCTCGTCGCCTACCCGGAGGCGGACGCGTACAAGGTCGAGGAGATCCGCGATGATCCCCGCGTCACGCTCCTGCCCGTCGCGCGCCTGACTCTGCGCCCTTCCGAAGAGGGCGCCGCAACAGCGGACGTGGTGGGGCAGGACGGTGCGCGGCGCGTGGTCACCGCAGACGCCACGTACGTGAGCATCGGGAACGCACCCACCGCCCCGTCCGGTGACCTCGTCCGAAGCGCCGACGGCTACTGCCCGCCCGCCGGCCAGCATCCCCGCATCATCGTGGCCGGAGACCTGCGCTCTGCCCGCTTCCAGCGGATCATGACGGCTTTGGGCTCCGGCAGTGAGGCGGCGCTGCGCGCCTACTACGCTGCCCGAGACCCTTCGCCGCCCTCGTGAACCTTGGGCAGCCGGCGGGTGGTCTTACCCTCGCCCGTGTCCCGGCCCGGCGCAGCCGACGGGCCATGTGGATCACGGCTGTGGAGCGGGAAGCGGCTGCTTCCGCCCTGGGTTGCCCTCCGTGGGAGGCGGGCCCGTGTGCGAGCGCCGGGCGGCTTCACCCTCACCCGCCTGCCCGCCCAACGTCCAGCGACTTGACGCGGATTACTCCCGTCGAGCGGGCAGCAGCCTCCGCAGCGCTGGGCTGCCCACCCTGGGAGCTCGGGCTGTGCGCTGACTGCCAACCACGGGCCCGGCCTCTGCTTACGCCCTGCGCCAGGCGCTCAGCAGTTCCTCGGTGGCCATGGCCTTTTCGGGCGGTCAGTCACAGGGACAGCGACCCCGATACGGGAAGGGTGGCGATGGATCTGCTGCCGCAGCCTTCGCTTGGAGGCACCCAGAAGCGTCGGCGAGCCGGGGTCGGTATGAGGCCCGGGTCGCCCTCGTACCCGGTTATTCGGGGAATGGGCCGCGGACCGAGACCCCGCCGTCCAGCACGATCTGCTGACCGGTGATGTAGCGCGCCTCGTCCGAGGCCAGGTAGACGGCCGCAGCAGCCATCTCCTCCGACGTCCCGTATCGGCCTGCCGGGATTTCCGGGACCCATTCGTCGGAGGGACCGGCGTTGACAGCAGTGCTGATCGCCCCACCTGCGACGACGTTCATCCGGATGCCGTCGGCCGCGTACTCGGCAGCGACGGTCCGCGCCAGGCTGTACAGGCCGGCCTTGGCAGCGCCGTAACCGGCCTGCTTCGGAGCGGCCATGAATCCGGTGACCGAGCCGATGCTGACGATGTTCCCGCCGGTGCCCTGTTCCAGGAACAGCCGCAACACGCGCCGCACCGCGCGAGCCACGTAGCGCAGATTTACGTCGTAGACGGTGTCCCAGTCCTCGTCGGTCATCTCGTGCAGCTTGACCGCGGGTACGAACGCGACTTGCCCGCCGACCACCGTGATCAGGATGTCCAGCCCGCCGAGCCGTTCGGCCGCGCCGACGATCACGTCTTCGAGCTGCTCGCTGGAGCGGACGTCACCGCTCAGCGCATGGGAGACGTGCCCGGCCGCACGCAACTCGTCCGCCGCCTCGGTTGCCCGTACAGCGTCCACGTCGGCCACTGCGACCGTCGCCCCGGCGGCTGCGCAGGAACGGACGATGCTTCGGCCGATCCCGGCTCCGCCCCCACCGATCACCAGAGTCCGTTTGCCGTCGAGCCTGCTCAATCCGGCCATGTGCCCTCCACCCGAGTCAAGTTGTCCAAAGTTAGTCGTCACGAGGCCGACGAGGAAACAAGAACGAGCTGAAGGAGTCGCGGAAGTGGTGTCAGAAAGTCCTCGTGCCTGTCGGCTGCGCTGCCGAGGAGCACACCGCCGTCATCCTGATCCGGCCCGGTGGGCAGAAACGCTGTTGAAGTTGAAGGGGACCGGAGCAGGTGGCTGAGGGCTCCGAGCCGGTGCGGCCTTACTGCGATCTGTGGAACCTGCCCGCCGTTGCCGGTCGAGGCCGGAAGCCGGGGCGGTCGGCTGATCGATTGGATCAGGACCGCCCTTGGCAATCGCCGCCGCACCGCCTACCGCTCGGGCTTCGTACTCGTTCCCGCGAGGAAGGCCATGAACAGTCGAAACCGGTCAGGGCCTTCTTCGTATGCCCGTCCGGCGCGGAGCGTATTCGTCCTGACCGGGGGCGGAGGGGACTGGACGCCTCGTGGTGGACGGTGCCGGACGGAGGCGAATGCGACCAAAACTGAGACCAAGGCGGGCGTGCCCGTCCCGACTCCTTCGTGATCAAGGAGCTTGTCGGGCAAGCGACGGAAGCGCCCCTGCTTCCTTCGCCCGCTTGGTCAGATGAGGGTCTTCAGAGGGACCTGTCTCCAGCGCACCTGTGATGTCCGACAATTCTGCACGAGAGGCCCGTACCGGCCCCCGAAATGCCCGTCCGTTTTCCTCAGTCAACAACGTGACCGCGCAGGTCCCCAGGGCGCAGGCATCAGCACATCGCGGGCGTCCCGGGCAGCCGGCAGGGTGCTACGACGGTGCGCGCAGCGCGTCGACCGGTTCCATGCGGGCGGCGCGCAGCGACGGGTAGAGGCCGGCGAGCAGGCCGACGAGGGCTCCGGCGAGCGGGGCGCCGAAGGCCAAGGTCAGGTCGAGTACCGGGGTCCACTGTTTGACGACGGCGACGCACACCACGACGGCGATGCCCAGGGCCGCGCCGACGATGCCGCCGAGCAGGCCGATCGTCGTCGACTCCAGCAGGAACTGGCCGGCCACCTGTCGCCTCGACGCGCCCAGAGCGCGCCGCAGTCCGATCTCTCCGACCCGTTCCATCACCGTCACCAAGGTGACGTTGGCGATGCCGATGGCACCCACCACCAGCGAGACCAGGCCGAGGACGAGGAAGAGGCCGTTGACGTCGTTCTGGACGCCGTCGCGTGCCTTGGACAGGTCGGGCGGCGCCACGACGGTGAGCGAGTCCTGGTGCCCGGGGGACAGGGCGATCGGTGCCTGGCGCGCCACCTGCTCGGCCGCCCCGAGCGCGGTGTTGACCAGTACGAGGCTGACGTCTCGCAGGCCGAGGCGATCCGCGCCGGTGGTGGGCGGGATGATGACGGCGGTGGACAGGCGCTGCTCCCGCTCGATGCCGCCGAGGATGCCGATGACCGTGTACGACTGGCCCTTGAAGAAGACCGCGGGAGCATCCTCCACCCGGCTGATGCCGAGCAGCTGCGCGGCCTGGTCGCCGAGCACCACCACCTGGTCGTGCCGGGCGAGGTTGCCGGCGTCGTAGAACCGTCCCGCGGTCATCGTGCCGCGTACGGCGGCGGGCAGCCCGGCCGAGGCGGCGACGACGGCCAGGGTCTGTCCGGAGGTGTCGCCGGGTGCGTTCACGTCGTTGGCCCGGACCTGGACGCTGTTGGTCGTGGCGGAGTCCCCGAGGGCGGCGACCGATTCCACCCCGGCCAGCCGCCGGACCGCTTCGGTCCCCGACCAGTCCACCAGTGGCCCGGTGTCGACCGAGCCAGGCTGCGTCCGCGGCACCTTCACGGTCACCGAGGTCGCGGTGAGCGCGTCGAACCGGCCGACGATCTGGTTGCCCGCGGTGGAGGCCACACCGATGGTGATGACGAGCGTGGTGATGCCGAGCACCGTGCCCAGTGTGGTCAGCGCGGATCGCATCGGGCGGGCGAGGACGCCGGCGAGTGCTTCCGTCCACAGGTCCCGTGGGTCCATCCGGGGGCGTTCGGAACGTGCCCCGGCCGCTGCCGGGGGCGCGGGCGTCGTGTGTTTCCCGCGTGTCATACGGCCTCCGGGGTGAGGCAGCCGTCGGTGATGCGGACGCGCTGGCTCGCCCGGCGGCTGACCGCCTCGTCGTGGGTGATCAGGACGAGTGTCATGCCCTGGGCACACAGGTCGTCGAAGAGTTCCAGTACGGACAGGGTGTTCTCGCTGTCCAGGTTGCCGGTGGGTTCGTCGCACAGCAGCAGTGCGGGGTCGCCGATCAAGGCCCTTGCGATGGCGACGCGTTGGCGTTCGCCGCCGGACAGCCGGTCCGGCCGGAAGCCCGACCGGTGCCCCACCCCGACCCGCTCCAGGGCCTGGCGGGCACGGTCCAGCCGGGTGCCGCGTTCGTGTCCGGGGCGCGGTTTGCGGTACGCCTCGGCCACCATGACGTTCTCGTCCACCGTCCGGTAGGGCAGGAGGTGGAAGGACTGGAAGACGAACCCGATCCGGCTGCCGCGCAGCGCGGTGCGTTCGAGGTCGCCCAGCCCGGTGGTCTCCACCCCGTCGAGCCGGAACGAGCCCGCGGTTGGCCGGTCGAGCAGGCCGAGCGTGTTGAGCAGGGTCGACTTGCCGGATCCGGAGGGCCCGACAATGGAGAGGTGCTCACCGCGCCGTACGGTCAGATTCACGCCGCGCAGAGCGTGTACGGGCGGTTCGGTGTCGAAGGTCCTCTCCACATCGCTGAGTTCGATGACGACGTCCGGGCCGGGAGTCACTTGCCCACCACCACGTTGTCGCCCTGCTTCAGTGCGCCGCCGGCCGGCTTCACCTCGACGAGGCCGGCTGCGGACAGCCCGACGGTGACCTGTACATCGCTGACGCCGGAGTCGCGCTGCACCTGCACCCGGGCCTTTCCGTCGGCCGAGGTCCGTATCGCGGCGAGCGGCACGGTCAGCACCTTGCCGTCCGAGGCGCCGATCTTGATGGTCACCTTCACCGAGGCCCCGGGCTGACCGGCCAGCGGGCCGGGGTCGGGTACGGAGATCCGCAGCGGGACCGGGGCCGAGGGGTCGCCGGCCGCCGGGGCTTCGGCGGTGGTGGCGTCACCGGATTCGGATTCGGATTCGGTGCCCCGTGACGCCTCCCCCGTGGACTGCTCGCCGTCTCCCTCCGCCGTCGAGGGCGCGGCGTCGGCGCCGAGCGCGGAGACGGTTCCCTGGGCCTTCCCGCCCCCCGCCGTCGTCAGCTCGACGGCCATGCCCTTCTTGAGCAGTTCGCCGTCCGAACCGGGCACGACTGTCTGGACCACCAGCTCGGACCCGGTGACGGTGCCGATCTGGCCGGACACGGAATCCCCGGTCTTCACCGTCACCTTGTCCAGCCGTACGGGCAGCTTCGGGAAGAAGACGGCCTCACCGGCGGGGACTTTGGTTCCGTAAGTGGTCTGATAGGTGCTGAGGGCGGCGTTCGCCAAGGCCAGCGACTTCTGGGCGGACTCCAGCTGGATCTTCCGGATCGCCCCGTCGTTGCTGTTGCTGTTGCCGTTGCCGTTGCCGTCGGTTTCCGTGTCCGTGTCCTTCTTGGGGGCGGCTTGCGTCCCGCCGGTGCTTTCGCTGCCGGTCATCGTGAGGAGCGTCTCCTGGGCGGAGGACACCGACTGCTGCAGCTGGCCGAGCTGCTGCTGTTCGTCCGGGCTCGGCTGCTGCGCCTGGTATCCCTTGTCCGCGTACCACTGGGTGACCGCTGCCGCGGTGCCCTGGCCGTAGTTGCCGCTGATCGCGCCGGGCTCGAAACCGAGCCGTCGCAGGGCTCGTTGGAGCTGCTTCACATCGTCGCCGGAGGTGCCGGGGCCCAGCGCGCGGTACATCGGGACCCGGCCGCTCAGCGCGAGTACGGGGCGGCCGTTGACCGCCATCAGAACATCGCCCTCCTTGATCTTGGCACCGGCGACCGGTGCCTTGGTGACCCGCTGCTCAGCACCTTCACCGGCCGTGCCGCCGGATGATCCGGTGCCCACGGAGCCGGCCAGTGAGAGCGGCTGGGGCGAGGCGAACTCGATGGAGCCGTTCGCCACCACGGTCGCGATAAGGGACTGCCGCTGGACCTGGACGGTCACCGGGCCGGCTTTCGGCGCGTTGTGCGCGGCGGCGGCATCGGCGGGGGAGTGGACCTGGGTACCGGCGATCCAGCCGCCCGCGCCCACCAGGACCACCGCGCCGACCAGTGCGCCCAGCTGCCTGCGTCCGCTGAGGTGTTTCACGCGCCGGAACCCCAGTACGGGTTGGCCTTCTCCTTGGGGAAGTACGCGGCCCGGAATTCCTTGCCGCACTCCAGGTCCTTCATGGCGATGGCGATGTCCTTGGTGAGCAGAGGCAGCGCCTCCGCCTGGGTCAGCTCCGGCTTGTGCATCGGCATTTCTTCGGTGAGGTCGAGCCGCACCATGTCGAACATGCCGGTCGGCTGGGTGGTGGAGACCGGAATGCCCTGCGCCTTGAGGCAGTTGGCGTACTTCTGTGCGAGCTGCACCAGCTCGGGGTCGCCGTTGAGCTCCAGCCCGTTCGCACGGTTCTTTTCCTCCCTTTCGGCCTGCTCCTTCATCTGATCCTTGATGCTCAGTTCCGGTCCGTAAGCCTTGGCCCTGCCCTCGGCAGAGCACCCGCCGGGCTGCTCCCTCTCCGTCTTCGTGCCCGTCGTGGGCCGGATGCCGTTCAGCGCTTCGTCGTAGCTCTTCTGCTGGGCGGCGCTGAATCCCTTCTCGTCCCCGTCGTCGGGGGTGATGACCTTCCCGTGCATTTTTCCCTCGGTGTTGGCGCCGGGGGCGTTCGGGTCGTCGGGGTAGGCGGCGGCCGCGTAGGTGCCGAAGCCGTACTTCTGTCGCTGCTTCTTCTCCAGGGCGTAGTCCTGTCCGTCGAGGGAGTCGGCGGCCTCCGGACTCGCCATGTGCGGGGTGTAGGTGAAGCCCTTCTTCTTCATGCAGGCCGCGATGGCGTTCTCCTCGATGTACATCTTCTTGGTCGCGTCGTCCGTGCCGTCCGGGATGGTGAGTTGGGCGGCGCCGTCGACGGTCTTCGTACCGCCGTCGGCTGTGGAACCCGAACCGGCGTCGGGGGCGGCCGTGTCGCTCGAACCTCCGCACGCGCTGAGCAGCGGCAGCATGGCGACGGCCAGGGCTGCGACCAGGGAGTTACGTAGGGCAAGGGTTGACATGCGCATGCCAGATATCCATTCGTGGTGCAGTGCGGGTTGTCGTCAGTGGGTCGTCAGTGGGTCGTCAGTGGGTCATCAACGGGTCGTCAACTGCCGGTCTCCTCGACGGCGTCGTAGATCCGAGGGTCGGTGGCCAGGTCGGTCAGCACGGACCAGTCCGAGGCCGTGACCACGTGGCCTTTGCCGCTTTCGTCATGGGGGCCCATGAGCGCCTGCACCTCCCAGCCGCCCGTTGTCACATGGGTGATGCCGAACGTGTACGAACCGCCCCGGTCGTCCTTGCGGGCGGGCAGGAAACGCACATCCGCGTAGTAGGCCAGCACACGGTCCCCCGACTTCGTCGACATGACGGAGCATTTGAACGAGCGGCCACCCCCCGGGGAGGTGAACTCGGGACCATGACCCTCCCGGCATCTCGCCGGAAGCAGGGAAGCCCCGGTGGCGGACCGCGCCACCGACACGTACAGGTCGCTCACCAGCCCGGTCCTGGGGTCGGTCAGCCGGAAGTACGTTGCCGGGCGCCGCGAGTGGTGCGGCTGCGCGGCCTCGATCATGCCGGCCGACGCCGGGACGATCGACCGCAGCAGCTTCAGCGAGGGATGCCAGACCGTCGGTGCCACGGCCGGCAGCGAGCGCCTGGTCTCCGGCGTCGGGGCGAGCACCCCGTACGCGCCGACCGACACCACCGCCGCCATGGCCGCGCTGCCCAGTGCCGCACCGATCCGGCGCCGCCGCCGGATCCGCGTACCCTGCACGATCGCGCCCGACACCAGATCCGGCATCGGCGGCTCCGGAACGGCATCCAGCCCGCCCAGCGCCTCGCCCAGCGCCTCGGCCAGGGCGAACCCGTCCTCGCCACCGCCATGCCTGCCCGCCATGCTCACCACCCCGCTTTCAGATAACCGGTCCCGGATTCCATGCCCGCACCGGCGCGGGCCCCGCTCCCGGGCAGTGCCGCCGACGCCCGGTCGCCCAGGATGCGGCGCAGGGTCGCCAGCCCCCGGGAGGTCTGGCTCTTCACGGTGCCGGTGCTGCATCCCAGCGCCGCCGCGGTCTCCTCCACGCTCTGGTCCTCCCAGAACCGCAGGACCAGCACCGCCCGGCTGCGCGCGGGCACCTGCCGCAGGGCGGCCAGAAGCACCAGCCGCAGATCGGGGTCGTCCGCCGGGGCCGCCACGTCGTACTGGCGGGCACTGGGCCGCTCCCACCAGCGCCGCCGCCGGGTCTCGTCCACGAACGTACGGAACAGCACCTTGCGGGCGTAACTGTCGGGAGAGTCCATCCGTACCTTGCGCCACACCGCGTACAGCTTCGCCAGCGCCGTCTGCGTCAGGTCCTCGGCCAAGTGCCAGTCACCGCACAGCAGATACGCGGCACGGCGCAACTGTGCCTGGCGGCTGCGCGCGAACTCGCCGAATTCGATGGCGACGTCGCCGCCGACGCCGACCGCGGAGACGTCCTGGTCGTCCGGTGTCCGGATCACAGACCGCCTCCGCCCGGCACCGCAACGGTGCGCGGTGAGAAGTGCTTCATGCCGTACTGACGTGCTGGGCGGTACGGGAGGTTGTCACTGGTTCGAGAAGTGTTGTGGACGTCGCGGCGGACTCTGTGTCCAAGGAGCCACAGGCGCGCCCTCGAAGCCGGGGATCTTCAGCCTGACGCCGGGCCAACAGCCGGAGTCGGGTACCGGGCGGGCGTGAGGCGGCCCGAAGTCTCCGAACGCCGGGCCACAGGTCCGAATCCGGCGAGTCGTGCGGGAGCGGGTGAAGCCCACCGTGGAGGGCTCCGCAGAACCCAAGTGAGACGGAAACTGAGACGGACAACGTCGAAGGCCCCCGCAGCGAGCTGAGGGGGCCTTCGACGTATTGCCCGGTGAGAGCAATGGCGGAGGATACGAGATTCGAACTCGTGAGGGGTTGCCCCCAACACGCTTTCCAAATGTTCGTCCGAGGGTTCGGGGCGGGGCGGGGCTGTTCTGACCTAGGACGGAGCCGGGCATCGGACGGATGGTGAACGGCACTGGACAGGCGTGAATGAGACCAGAACTGAGACCGGAGTGCCGGGTCATACCTTCTTGACGACGATCGACTCCGGGACCAGCCTCTCCAGGTCGTCCACGTCCGAGGTGAAGACGGTGACCCGCCCTTTCTGCTGGCGCGCGACAACGGCGAGTATTGCGTCGATCGCGTACTTGTGGCCGTGCAGCTTGGCGTCCGCCAGCAGGCGGCGGGCCTGGCGGGCCTCGTCCTTCCCGACGTCGGCGACTTCGAGCCGGGAAAGCACCCAGTCCCAGCGCTTCTCGGTGGTTCTGCCGTCGTAGGCCTCGACCAGCGTCATCGGAGACGTGACCACCTCGGCTTCACCCCGGGCTGCGAGGTCGAGCCACGCGATCATCTTCCGGTCACCGCGCACGGCCAGGGACAGGGCTTCGCAGTCGAGCACGAAGATGCGCAGCGGTCGCTGCCCGGGCTCACCGGACCGCTTCTTCACGCGGCTTTTCCGGCACCGTGCGTTCCGGTGGCGCGCCGGCGCTCGTGCTCGGCATCGAGGTCCTCCAACTCCTCGAACGCAGTGCTGCGCTCTTCTTCGGTGAGGGGACCGTGTTCCTCCTGCAGCCAGTCCGACAGTTCCCGCAGTCGGTCCCGGTCGCGCTTGAAGCGCAGCGCCTCGGCTACGTACGCCGACATGCCCCGTTCCGCCGCCTCCGCACGGATCTCGTCCAAGAGATCCTCGGGAATCGTCACCGTTACCTTCTTCGTCGCCATACAAGAGACCATACTCTTGGTATCGCGCCCCTTACCAGCGCATTCTCGTGATCGGCGGGGCGGCGGTCGGGCGGTGGTTGCGGGACGTGGGCCGCCGTGGAAGACCTGGCTGGTGTGCCAGGAACGGTGAGCGGCGATGGGGCGGACGCCCGGCTGGGGCCCGATCACCGGACGCGCCTGCACGACGCACGGCACACGGCCGGGACCGTCCTGCTCCTGCTCGGAGTCCCCGACGTGGTGGTGGACGCAATCATGGGTTGGGAACCGGGCAGCTCTGCTCGGATGAGGGCCGGTCCCATGCTGCAGAACGTCGCACAGCAGGTTGGTGACGCGCTCTGGGGCGATACCTCGGAGGCCGACGAAGCAGAGGTCGAAGGCTCGGAAGGTCGCCCCTCAGACCTCAACTGAGACGGAAGATCGCGGAGAGGCTGCCGCCTCGCGGCTCGCGGTCTGCGGCTGCGCCGTCTCGGGTCGGGACGCGAAGAAGGCCCTGACCAGTCGAAACTGGTCAGGGCCTTCTTCGTATTGCCCGGTGAGAGCAATGGCGGAGGATACGAGATTCGAACTCGTGAGGGGTTGCCCCCAACACGCTTTCCAAGCGTGCGCCCTAGGCCACTAGGCGAATCCTCCGCGGCAAACAATACAAGACGTTGAGGAGTGCTCGCGAACCCGTTCCCCGTTCGCGGTCCCGGCGGGGTCCCAGCGGGGTCCTGAGGGGTGGGGAGGTGGACTTGTGGGGGCGGGGATCGGCTAAGGTGGGCGTCAGCCCCTCACGTGGCGCTATCTGACTGAACTCCCCCAGGGCCGGAAGGCAGCAAGGGTAGGTTGGCTCTGGCGGGTGCGTGGGGGGCCCTTACGTTTCCGGGGCCGTCCGGTACGTGTCCGGGGCGCCTGGTCTTCGCCGTGACGGTGCTCTCGGGGCCGGTGGTGTGCCCGGCCCGGGGCCGGTTGTCGGTCCGCCCCTATAGCCTCGTATGTGTGTCGTCCCTTGCGCTGTACCGCCGCTATCGCCCCGAGTCGTTCGCCGAGGTCATCGGTCAGGAGCATGTCACTGACCCCTTGCAGCAGGCCCTGCGGAACAACCGGGTCAATCACGCGTACCTGTTCAGCGGGCCGCGCGGCTGCGGCAAGACGACCAGTGCGCGCATCCTCGCCCGCTGTCTGAACTGTGAGCAGGGGCCCACGCCCACGCCGTGCGGGGAGTGCCAGTCCTGCCAGGACCTCGCGCGCAACGGACCGGGCTCGATCGACGTGATCGAGATCGACGCCGCTTCGCACGGTGGCGTGGACGATGCCCGTGATCTGCGGGAGAAGGCGTTCTTCGGGCCCGCGTCGAGTCGTTACAAGATCTACATCATCGACGAGGCGCACATGGTCACGTCGGCGGGGTTCAACGCCCTGCTGAAGGTGGTCGAGGAGCCGCCGGAGCACCTCAAGTTCATCTTCGCGACCACGGAGCCCGAGAAGGTCATCGGCACCATCCGGTCGCGTACCCACCACTATCCGTTCCGGCTGGTGCCGCCGGGGACGCTGCGCGACTATCTCGCCGAGGTGTGCGCCAAGGAGGACAGCTTCGTCGAGGACGGGGTGCTTCCGCTGGTGGTGCGGGCCGGCGCGGGGTCCGTGCGTGACTCGATGTCGGTCATGGATCAGCTGCTGGCCGGTGCGGCCGATGACGGTGTGACGTATGCCATGGCGACGTCCCTGCTCGGTTATACGGACGGCTCGCTGCTCGACTCCGTCGTGGACGCCTTCGCTTCGGGCGACGGGGCGGCGGCGTTCGAGGTCGTGGACCGGGTCGTCGAGGGCGGCAACGACCCGCGGCGCTTCGTCGCCGACCTGCTGGAGAGGCTGCGCGACCTGGTGATCCTGGCCGCTGTGCCGGATGCCGGGGAGAAGGGGCTCATCGATGCCCCGGCCGATGTCGTCGAGCGGATGCAGGCCCAGGCGTCCGTCTTCGGGGCCGCCGAGCTGAGCCGCGCCGCCGACCTGGTCAACGAGGGGCTCACGGAGATGCGCGGGGCGACCTCGCCGCGGCTCCAGGTCGAGCTGATCTGCGCCCGGGTACTGCTGCCCGCGGCCTTCGACGACGAGCGCTCGCTCCAGGCGCGGCTGGACCGGCTGGAGCGTGGCGCGTCCTTCGCCACCACCGGGCCGGGGCCCGCCATGGGGTACGCCCCGGGCCCCGAGGCGTTGGCCCACGCCCCCGTCGCACCGCAAGCTCAGCAGGCAGCTCAGGCAGCTCAGGCAGCTCAGGCGGCTCAGGCCCCGCAGGCCCCTGCTCCCGCGCCGTACCCGGCCGCGCAGCCGGACGCCGGGTCGGGGCCCGCCGCCGCGCGTGCCGCCGCACGCGGAGAGGCAGCGCCGCCCACCCCGGTGCAGGAAGCCCCGCCCGCCCCGCCCGCCCAGCCGCCGCCCGCCGAGGCTCCCGCGGCCGGTCAGCGGCCCGGCGCCTGGCCCGGCGCGGCCGCGCCCGAGCAGGGGCGCCGGCCGGGAGGCTGGCCGACCGCCTCCACCCCCGGCCAGGCACCGGCCCCGCAGGCCGCCCCCGCGCCGGCCGCGCCCGTGGCACCGGCTCCGGGTCCCGCCGCGCCGGAGCCGGCCCCGGGTATGACGCAGGGCGCCGGGCAGGTGCGCAACATGTGGCCCGACATCCTGGAGGCGGTCAAGAACCGCCGCCGGTTCACCTGGATCCTGCTCAGCCAGAACGCCCAGGTCACCGGCTTCGACGGCGCCACCCTCCAGATCGGCTTCCTCAACGCCGGTGCCCGCGACAACTTCACGAGCAGCGGCAGCGAGGACGTGCTGAAACAGGCACTGGCCGAGCGGTTCAACGCCCAGTGGAAGATCGAGGCGATCGTCGACCCGTCGGGCGGCGCCGGACAGCCCCCGCAGACCGGCGGCGGCCGCCCCCCGGCCCCGCCCGCACCGCAGCGACCGGCGCCGCCCGCGCCGCAGCAGCAGTACGAGCCCCGGCCGGCCCCGGAGCGGCAGCAGCAGGGGGGCGGCGAGTCCGCCGCGGCGCCCGCGTCGCCGCCGTACACCGCTCCGGAACCACCCCGTTCGGTCGCCCCGGAGGACGACACCGCCGAGGCCGACGACCCGGACCTGGTCGACTCCGCGCTCTCCGGCCACGACCTGATCGTCCGCGAGCTGGGCGCCACGGTCGTCGAGGAGTTCACCAACGAGTAGAGCGCGCGCCGTCGAGACGCTCCGGCGCCCCGCGGTGCACGCCACCGGGCACCGCGCCCTGTCCGACCCCCGGCCCCGACCCGCAAGGCAGGCCCCGACCCGCAAGGCAGGCCCCGACCCCGACCCGACCCCGACCCGGCCCCGATCCGCCGGGCAGGCCCTGGCCCGGTGTCCACGGGGCCAGGCCCTGGCCCGGTGTCCACGGACCGGCGCCCGTCAAGGCCGCCCGGCCCCGGCGGCTAGGCTGCACCCCGTGAAGGTCCTCGTCATCGGCGGCGGCGCCCGCGAACACGCCCTGTGCCGCTCTCTCTCCCTCGACCCCGACGTCACCGCTCTGTACTGCGCCCCCGGCAACGCCGGCATCGCAGAGGTGGCCGTACTGCACCCCGTCGACGCACTCGACGGCGCTGCCGTCGCGCGCCTCGCCACCGAACTGGGCGCCGAGCTGGTGGTCGTCGGCCCGGAGGCACCGCTTGTCGCAGGGGTCGCCGACGCCGTGCGCGCCGCGGGCATCCCCTGCTTCGGCCCGTCCGGCGAGGCGGCCCGGCTGGAGGGCTCCAAGGCGTTCGCCAAGGACGTGATGGCCGGGGCAGGCGTTCCGACCGCCCGCAGCTACGTCTGCACCACCTCCGCCGAGATCGACACGGCCCTCGACGCGTTCGGTGCTCCGTACGTCGTCAAGGACGACGGTCTCGCCGCCGGCAAGGGCGTCGTCGTCACTGACGACGTCGAGGCGGCCCGTGCCCACGCGCTCGCCTGCGACCGCGTGGTCATCGAGGAGTTCCTCGACGGCCCCGAGGTGAGCCTCTTCGCGATCACCGACGGCACCACCGTGCTGCCTCTCCAGCCCGCCCAGGACTTCAAGCGCGCCCTCGACAACGACGAGGGCCCGAACACCGGCGGCATGGGCGCGTACTCCCCGCTGCCGTGGGCCGACCCCAAGCTGGTCGACGAGGTCATGCAGTCGGTCCTCCAGCCGACCGTCGACGAGCTCCGCCGCCGCGGTACGCCCTTCTCCGGGCTGCTGTACGCGGGTCTCGCGATCACCTCGCGCGGCGTACGGGTCATCGAGTTCAACGCCCGCTTCGGCGACCCGGAGACCCAGGTGGTCCTGGCCCGCCTGAAGACCCCGCTGGCCGGTGTCCTGTTGGGCTCCGCCAATGGCACCCTGGACGAGCTGCCTCCGCTGAAGTGGCGCGACGACGCGGCCGTCACCGTGGTCATCGCCTCCCACAACTACCCGGACACCCCGCGAACGGGTGACCCGATCGAGGGTCTCGAAGACGTCGCGGCACAGCATGCCCCGCATGCGTACGTCCTGCACGCCGGGACCCGGCGGGACGGCGACGCGGTCGTCAGCGCCGGCGGCCGGGTGCTGTCCGTCACCGCGACCGCCAAGGACCTCGCGGGCGCCCGCGAACGCGCCTACGCGGCGGCGGCCCGGATCCGGCTCGACGGCTCCCAGCTCCGCACCGACATCGCGAAGAAGGCCGCGGAGGCCTGAGACGTACAAGCACCTGGCGAGGAAGGCCGCGGAAGCCTGAGACGCCCCACCGTCGAGAGGGCGCGGAGGTCTGCGCCCTCTCGTACCCGGTCCCGGTAACTGTCCCGGTCCCGGTAACGGTCCTGCCTCCGCCGACGCGCCATTGCCCCATGGGCAGCGGCGCGTCAGCAGCTTTACCCAAAGCCATTCCATCGAGTGACGGCTGAGCCATCCGGATGACGCCCGCCGAAGCCCCAACTAGGGTGCGGCGCAAGCTTTCCGGCACTTGGCCCACCGGCATTGCGATGTCAGTGCCGGGTGCCACAGTGGGGGAGTGAGCAATACCGTCGCGAGGGCAGAGGGGGTGACATCCAGCCGTGTCCGGTACCGGTACAGGTGAGGAGTTGGGTGCGCAGGCTGCGCGCGCCCGCGCGCTCGCTCTGCTGCGCATCCGCAGCAGGGCGACGGCAGCGGCGCTGCTGCCCGCGGCCGTCGCCGTCGTGCTGTTCGCCGCGGGCGCACAGGGATTCGTCGACGGCGGCGGCTGGGAGGCGGTGCGCTGGGCCGTGACGGCCTGCGCCGTCGTCGTCCTGCTGGTCGCGGCAGCCACCGCGATCGCGGTGGTACGGGCGAAGCCGGCGGTCAGCCCGACCGTCCCGCTCAGCGAGAAAGCGGCCCCGGATCTTTACCGGCTGGTCCGTGATCTCGCCGATCGCCTCGACGTGCCCGCGCCCTCGGCCATAGCGCTGACGCCCGACTGCGACAGCTGGCTGGAGGACCGCACCCATCCGGCCGCCGACCGTGCGGCCAAGGAAGCCGCCCGCCGGGACCCGGACGGGCCGGGGACCGGTCCGGGACGCCACCGCAGAGTGCAGGCCGCGCCCGTACTGGTGATCGGTTCGCCGTTCCTCTGGTGGATGCGGGTCGCGGAGCTGCGCGCCGTGCTCGCCCCGGTCGTCGCGGGCACAGGCCCCTCCGCCCATCCCGACATAGCCGCGGCCCGGCGCTTCGTCCGGGGACTGGACGGGGCCGTCGCCGACGCGGCCGCACCCGCCCAGGGACCGCTGAGCAAGGTTCTGCGGCTGCCGCACGCCTTCATCGGCCGGATAGCCCGGCTGCTGCTGCGCAGCTGTCACAGCCACGCCGCGGAGATGGAGCGCGGCGTCGCCGCCGCGGCGTCCACCCGCGCCCAGGCGGTGGACTACGGACTGCGGATCGTCGCCCAGGAGCAGGTCGGGCTCGCCTACGCGGGCTGGGACCGGCTGCTCACGCGGGTCGCGCTGCCCGCCTGGCGGATGGGGCGCTGGCCGTCCCGGCTGGACGCCGGTGTCGTCTCCGCTCTCACCGAGCTCTCCCGGCGCGACCGGCTGGCCGACGGGTTCACCTCCCGGCTCGGTGAACGGCCCGCCTGCGACCTCCTGGAGGAACCGGGAGCGGCCGACGAGGCGGCGTCCCTGCTGGCCGCCCGGCTCTTCCACGGCGGTCCCGCGGAGACGGGGCCCGACTGGTCCCCGGTGGACTGGCAGCAGTATCCGGAAGAAGTCGTCGACCGGAAGTGGCGCACCGAGGCGGCCCGTCTGCACCGCGTCCTGGACGACATGGGCGTACCGCCCGCGTCCTCCGCCGGCGCATCCGACGTCGCCGGTGCCGCGGTGCCCACACTGGCCCGCGTCGTCGAGCATCTCGCCTCGGGCAACGGCAACGGGAGCGGCAACGGCAACGGGAACGGCAACGGCGACGGCAACGGGAGCGGCAACGGGAGCGGCAACGGTGAGGAGCTCGCGGCAGGGATCAGCGCCGCCATGGCCCGTGACGAGGCCCAGGCGCAGGCCCAGAGCCAGGGGCAGCCCCGAGGAAAGGCCCAGGGCCAGACCCCGCAGCCCGTGCCCGGCGGTATCGGCGGTGCCGGTCCGTCCGGCGGGTCCGGTGGGTCCGGTGGGGACGTGCTGGACTTCTGGGGGCCCGACCCCCTCCCGCTGTTCCCGCTCCAGCCACCCCGTACGGGGACCGAGCTGCTCGCCGACCACGTCGCGGCGATGGTCTGCTGCGCCGCGGTCGACACGGCGGGTGCGGCCCCCGGCCTCGACTGGCTCGACGGTCCCGCGCTGCTGGTCGACGGCGCACGCCGGTCCGATCTCGGCGCCCCGGTCCTCAGCCTCGTCGAGGACGGCGACGCCGGCCCCCTGCACTCCTGGCTCGCTTCGGTCGGTGTGCGTACCGACAAGCCCGTACGCCTCGTCTGAAACGGGTTCAAACCCGAACGTGCCCCGGACGTCTCGAAGACGGGTCCCGGACGTCTCGAAGTCGCGTCCCGCAGGCACGCCGCCCGCGTCCCGCACGCACCCGCACACGCACCCGCACACGCACCCGCCCGTGTCCCGCCCGCGTCCCGCCCGCGTCCCGCCCGCGTCCCGTGCGTATCCGATGCGTCCCGAAGCGCAACTGGGGTGTAATCAAGGCATATCACCACTCCTCGGCCCCCAATACCCGGAAGACCAGGTTCCGTTAACGTCAATTCGCGACGAACGGTGACGGAGTGGATGCGTTATGTGATGTGCTGGGGACCGGCGCTGACAGGCAGCGCACCACTGTTGTTCCGGGGGCCCGAGAGAGGGAAGCGCATTATGGGGGCGGAGCAGATTCGTCGTTGGGAATCAGGTGCCCTCGCGCACGCCGTCACCGACCCCTTCGGGCAGGGGCCGCTCCCCTGGCTGCGCGGCAGTGAGAACTACTTCGACGACACCGGTCAGGTAGTGCCCTGGTACGCCGACCCCACGCTGCCCCGCGGTTCCACCGGCGGCGGCACCCGTACCGCCGACGACGTGCACCGGCAGATCAAGGGTTTCAGTTCCACCGGCGCCGCGGCCCCCGGTGAGGCGATCGACTTCCACATCACCGTGGACCCGCCGCAGCAGTTCTCCGTGGACATCTACCGCATCGGCCACTACGGGGGCGACGGCGCCGCAAAGATCACCACGAGCCCGCGGCTCTCCGGCATCGTCCAGCCCGCGCCCCTCGCCGCCGACCGCACGGTCTCCTGCCACCACTGGTGGCAGTCCTGGCGGCTCCAGATCCCCACCTACTGGTCGATCGGCGCCTACGTCGCCGTGCTCACGACGGTCGACGGATACCGCTCCCACATCCCGTTCACGGTCCGCGACGACCAGCCGGCCGATCTGCTGCTGATCCTCCCGGACATCACCTGGCAGGCGTACAACCTCTACCCGGAGGACGGCCGCACCGGCGCCAGCCTCTACCACGCCTGGGACGAGCAGGGCCGGCTGCTGGGCGAGGAGGACGCGGCGGTCACCGTCTCCTTCGACCGCCCCTACGCCGGCGCGGGCCTCCCGCTGCACGTCGGCCACGCCTACGACTTCATCCGCTGGGCCGAGCGCTACGGCTACGACATCGCCTACGCCGACACCCGCGACCTGCACGCGGGCCGCATCGACCCGACCCGTTACCGGGGCCTGGTCTTCCCTGGCCACGACGAGTACTGGTCGGTCACCATGCGCCGCACCACCGAACGTGCCCGCGACAACGGCACCTCCCTGGTCTTCCTCTCCGCCAACACCATGTACTGGCAGGTCAGCCTCGCGCCGTCGGCGTCCGGCGTCCCCGACCGGCTCCTCACCTGCCGCAAGCGGCGCGGCCCGGGAAAGCCGGCTCTCTGGCGCGAGGTCGACCGCGCCGAGCAGCAGCTCCTCGGCATCCAGTACGCGGGCCGGGTCCCCGACCCGGCCCCCCTGGTCGTGCGCAACGCGGAGCACTGGCTGTGGGACGCGACCGGCGCGGGCGAGGGCGACGAGATCGACGGCCTGGTCGCGGGCGAGGCCGACCGCTACTTCCCGCGCACCACGCTTCCCGAGCACGACAACCGCATCCTGCTGGCCCACTCCCCGTACCAGGACACCGAGGGTGCGACGCGTCACCAGGAGACGTCCCTCTACCGGGCCCCGTCCGGCGCGCTCGTCTTCGCCTCCGGCACCTTCGCCTGGTCCCCGGCCCTGGACCGCCCCGGCCATGTGGACCCGCGCATCCAGCGCGCCACCGCCAACCTCCTCGACCGCATCTGCAAGCGCGCCTGAGGACCACGGCACACCCCCACGCCAGGCCGCACCCGGGCCGCACCCGGGCCGCACTCAGGCTGCACCCGGGCCGCAGCCCTGCCGCGCCACTGCCGCACCCCTGCGCTGCCGTCCGCACCCGGATACGGGACAATCGGAACGACTCCTGGATCAACCTACGCGGAGGCAGCGTGTCCGGATTTGTAGAAAAGCCCGAGCCCGTACAGGTACCGGGGCTCACCCACCTGCACACGGGCAAGGTGCGCGACCTGTACCGGAACGAGGCCGGTGACCTCGTCATGGTCGCCAGCGACCGGATTTCCGCGTACGACTGGGTCCTGCCCACCGAGATCCCGGACAAGGGCCGCGTGCTGACGCAGCTCTCGCTGTGGTGGTTCGACCAGCTCGCCGACCTCGTGCCGAACCACGTCCTGTCCACCGAGCTGCCGGCCGGCGCCCCCGACGACTGGGCCGGCCGTACGACGGTCTGCAGGTCGCTGCGGATGGTCCCGGTCGAGGGCGTCGCCCGCGGCTATCTGACGGGCTCCGGTCTCGTCGAGTACAACGCCTCGCGCACCGTCTGCGGCCTCGGCCTGCCCGAGGGTCTCGTCGACGGCTCCGAGCTTCCGGGGTCGATCTTCACCCCGGCCACCAAGGCGGCCGTCGGTGACCACGACGAGAACGTGAGCTACGAGGAAGTGGCCCGCCAGGTCGGCGCCGAGACGGCGGCGCAGCTGCGCCGCACGACACTGGACGTGTACGGCCGGGCCCGTGACATCGCACGCGAGCGCGGGATCATCCTCGCGGACACGAAGTTCGAGTTCGGCTTCGCGCCCACCGCCGACGGTGGCGAGGAACTGATCATCGCGGACGAGGTGCTGACCCCGGACTCCTCGCGCTTCTGGCCCGCCGCCACCTGGGAGCCGGGCCACGCCCAGCCTTCGTACGACAAGCAGTTCGTGCGCGACTGGCTGACCTCGCCGGTCTCCGGCTGGGACCGCGGGAGCGAGCAGCCGCCGCCGGCGCTGCCGCAGGAGATCGTGGACGCGACCCGGGCCAAGTACCTGGAGGCGTACGAACTCCTCACCGGCATGCCCTGGAAGTAGCCGCCCCTGGCACACAAAGAAGACCCCGCACACAAAGAAGTCCCCGCACACGAAGAAGCCCCCGGTCTTTCCCGATCGGGGGCTTCTTGCTGAACCGAGCGGACGACCAGGTTCGAACTGGCGACCTCAACCTTGGCAAGGTTGCGCTCTACCAACTGAGCTACGTCCGCAAGCGCCGAAGCGCGAGAACTACTATACCCAACCCCGCTCGCGCGCGAGACGCACCGCCGCGTGACGGTTCTCGGCCCCGAGCTTCGAGGCCGCGGACGAGAGGTAGTTCCGTACCGTTCCCTGCGTCAGCGAGGCCCGCTCCGCGATCTCCGCGACCGGCGCCCCGTCCGCCGCCAGTTCCAGCACCTCGGCCTCGCGCACGGTCAGCGGCGAGTCCCCGGCCGCGATCGCGTCGGCCGCCAACTCCGGATCCACGTAACGGTTCCCGGCGTGCACGGTACGGATGATCCCGGCCAGCTGCCGGGCGCTGACGGTCTTCGGCACGAACGCCCGCACGCCCGCCGCGAGGGCCCGTTTCAGATGTCCCGGCCGGCCGTGGCTGGTCACGATCATGGTGCGGCAGCCCGGGAGTTCGGACCGCAGCGATGTGGCGACGCTCACACCGTCGGCCCCCGGCATCTCCAGGTCCAGGACCGCCACATCGGGACGGTGCGCGCGGGCCATGGCGAGCGCCTCGGGCCCGGTCGCCGCCTCCGCGACCACCACCAGGTCGTCCTCCAGCGCGAGCAGCGCGGCGAGCGCGCCCCGGATCAGGTGCTCGTCGTCGGCGAGCAGCACCCGCACCGTAGTCATCGTCGCTCCTCCAGAAAGGCCCTACGCGTTTCCGTACCAGCCGTACCAGCCGTACCAGCCGTACCAGCCGTACCTCGTACATCAGCGGAAGCGGAAGCCGTACGCGATACGCCCCCGGCGTCCGTACCCGACACGGCCCCCGAAGCCGTCCACGGCGCGGCGCCGGGCTTCCGGCCCGCGTCCGGGCGGGACAGCGGGATTCTCGCGGTCAGCCGGAAGAGCCCGTCGCCGGCCGTTCCCGCGTCCAGCGAGCCGTCGAGCGAGCCGAGCCGTTCGCGCAGTCCGGTCAGCCCGGAACCGTTCCCGCCGGAACTGTGGTCCCCGGCACCGCAATCACCGGTCGTGGTCGTGGCCGTGGCCGTGGCCGACGCGCCGTCGTTCTCGACGTCCAGCACCACCTCGTCCGCCGAGGCGGTGAGCCGGATCGTGCAGCGTCGGGGGTCGCCGTGCCGCAGCACGTTGGTGGCCGCCTCGCGCACCACCCAGCCGAGGGCGGCCTGGACGGGCGCGGCCAGTTCGGCGCCGCTGTCGCCCACCACCGCGCACTCGATGCCGGCCGCCCGCAACACGCCTTTCGCCCCGGCCAGTTCCGTACTCAGATCCGCCTCCCGGTAGCCCCGTACGACATCGCGGACCTCCTGCTGGGAGGCACGGGCGATGCGCTGCACCTCGACCATCTGGTCCACCGCCTGGGGCCTGCCGCGCTGGGCCAGCTCCACCGCCAGCTCGCTCTTGAGTGCGATCACGGCGAGATTGCGGCCCAGCACGTCGTGCATGTCCCGCCCGAACCGCAGCCGCTCCTCGGCGACCGCGAGCCGGGCCTGTACGTCCCGGGCCTCCTCCGCCTGCCACATCACGCTCAGGCTCCAGGTGCTCGGACGTACGGAGATCAGGACCAGGACACAGCCGAAGAGCGTGGCCGGCGCCGCGCCGGCCAGGATGCCGCCCCGCACCCCGGCGGCCGCGAGGACGCCGGTGGTCAGCGCGGCGAGGCCGAGCGACTGGACCAGGAACGTGCGGACCGGGACGAGCAGGGCCTGCGTCATCACCAGCGCCATCGGTATGTTCATGGCCATCAGCAGCAGCCCGTCCCCGTCGACCCCGTCCACGGCGGCCAGCGTCGCCAGGAGCCCCAGCGCCACCAGCAGCAGGGTGAGCGGTGCGATCATCCGCTGCCGGGGGAACACGGAGATGCCGCAGTAGTGCTCGTACGACGGCCGCGCGTTGCGGTTGCTCAGCGCACACTGCGCCAGGCAGACCACGAGCAGGGCCAGGCCCAGCGCCAGCGGGAGCGGCGCATGGTGGATGTCCGCCGTCAGCGGAGCCAGCTGCCACGTCAGGGTGAAGAGCCAGGGGATGGCCGCCACGGTCAGCCGCGAGTACAGGTCGATCCGTTCCAGTTTGCTGCGTTCCTGCCAGCCGCGGCGCCAGCCACGTACGCGCGTCAACACCGCACCACACCCCTCAGCGTCGCGGATCCCAGCGGAACCACCGCTTGACAGCAAACACCGCGAGCAGGGTCCAGACCAACCCGGTCAGCGCGGCCGACAGCAGGTCGGTGCCTTCCGCGCCGCCGAGCCAGCCGGCCCGTACGAGTGTCATCACTCCGGTCAGCGGCAGCAGCTCACACACCGACGCGAGCCGGTCCGGAAGGATCGCCAGCGGTACGAAGAGTCCCGAGCCCGTCAGTGAGGCGAAGAACAGCGGGAGGGTCGTGAGCTGGGCGGTCTGCACGGTGCGGGTGATCACCGAGGTGGCCGCGGCCAGTGCCGTCAGCAGCACCACGCCCATCACCAGCCCCAGCAGGAGCAGCTCAGGGCGTTCGGGTGCGCCGAGGCCGAAGAAGGCGGTACCGGCCACGACGATCACCGTGGCCTGTGCCAGGGCGAGTGCGGCCGCCGGCAGCGCGGTTCCGGTCAGGATCTCCCCGTCGGTGACCTCGCCGGTACGCAGCCGCTTCAGGACCAGTTCCTCGCGGCGTGCCACATAGGCGGCGACCATGTTCATGTAGACGGCCTGGAGCAGCACCGTTCCGATGCCGCCGGTGAGCGCCGCTCCGGCTACGGTCAGCCCGGTCCCGCCGAGATCTATCTGCTCGAATGTCGACTTCATGGCCGTGACCATCACGGCGGGCATGAACAGCGCGACGAAGACGGCCGTCTTGTTGCGGAGGAGCAGTGTCAGCTCGGCCCGTCCGAGGGCGGTCAGCCGGCCTCGGGCCGTCGTGGTCGGGGATCCGGTCGTCGCGGTGTTCGCGCGCGTTGTCGCGGTCGTCATGCCACAGCCACCTTTTCGGTTCCGGTTCCGGTCTTGTTCCCGGTCTCGCTCTCGGCCTCGGCCGTGTTCTCGGGTTCGTTCTCGGTCTTCGCCGCGGTCCTGGCGATGTCGAGGAATGCCTCTTCGAGCGAGGCCGACCGCGCATCGAGCCCGATCAGCCGGACGTCCGACTCCGTTGCCCAGCCCAGCAGTTCGGCCAGCGACTCCTGGAGACGGTGGGTACGGATCTCGATCCGCGGGCCGTCGGCCGCGGCGCGCAGACTCAGCGGCAGCTGTCCCGCGGCGGTCCCTTCGGGCAGCTCGAACCGGATCCGGGACGGCCGCGCGGCCGTCACCTCCGCGGTGGTGCCCGAGGTCACGATCCGTCCCCGGTGCATGATCGCCAGCCGGTCGGCGAGCGCCTCGGCCTCCTCCAGGTAGTGCGTGGTGAGCAGCACGGTGATGCCGCCCTCCTGGAGCCGGCGCACCAGCGCCCAGGTGTCGCGCCGCCCCTCGGCGTCGAGGCCGGTGGTCGGTTCGTCGAGGAAGAGCACCTCGGGCCTGCCGAGAAGGGCCAGCGCCAGATCCAGCCGCCGCCGCTCGCCGCCGGAGAGCTGTTTCACCCGGACGCGCGCCCGGTGGCCGAGCCCCACCAGGTCCAGGGCCTCGCCGGTGGGCCGGGCGCCGCTGGTGCAGCCCGCCCACATCCGTACCGTCTCGGTGGTCGTCAGGTCGGAGGGGAAGCCGCCCTCCTGGAGCATCACCCCGATCCGGGGGCGGACGGCGGCGCGTTCCTCGTACGGGTCGTGGCCGAGCACCCGAATCGTTCCGCCGTCGGGGCGGGCCAGACCCTCCAGCAGTTCGACGGTCGAGGTCTTGCCGGCGCCGTTCGTGCCGAGCAGGGCGAACAGCTCGCCGCGTGCCACGGAGAAGGAGACGCCGGTCACGGCCTCGAAACCGCCCGCATAACTGCGTCGGACACCGTCCGCCTCGATCACGCACTCATGGGGAATTTCGTCGAAGGTCATGACTCAAGGCTTCCTCCCGGACGGCGCCGGGAGCAGTGCGAGCTGTCATCGCAGTGCATGACAAACGTCATGGAGGGGTGCGGACGGTGTGGATATGACCGAGATCGAATACGAAGAAGCCCCCGGCCGAAAGACCGGGGGCTTCTTACTGAACGAGCGGACGACCAGGTTCGAACTGGCGACCTCAACCTTGGCAAGGTTGCGCTCTACCAACTGAGCTACGTCCGCATTGCAACCACTCGGCTTTCACCGGTGGAGCGAGCACTACTCTACCTGATCCACTGGAGTGGTTGAGGAAGAGTGATGCAGAGCGGGTGACAGGAATTGCACACTGCGCCTTCCCCCTGGAAGGGGGATGTTCTACTACTGAACTACACCCGCACGCTGCTTGGGGCCCGGCTTTTCGGCCTTGCCCTTCGGCGTGCTCCAGACTCTAGCCGACCTGCGGGGGTGTCGCGCAAGTCGGCTCCCGCGAGGTGTCGTCGAGGAGGCCGGTGCCGGACGGTCGGACGCCCCCGCCCGGCACCGGCCGTCCGGCGCTTCCGCTCAACTGGCTTCTTGGAACGCCTCGTAGACCTTCTTGGGAATCCGGCCGCGGGCCGGCACCTCCATCCGGTGCGACCGGGCCCAGGCGCGCACGGCCGCCGGGGCGGGTGCGAGCGAGGTGTGCCGGTACGAGACGGGAACCTTGCCGTGCTTGCTGGCATTTGTCTGCTTACGGCCCGCCGCCATGTACGGGGCCAGGGCCTTGCGCAGTTTCTTTGCATTGGACGGATTGAGGTCGATCTCGTACGACTTCCCGTCCAGCGCGAAGGTGACCGTTTCCGCTGCCGCTCCCCCGTCGATGTCGTCGGAGAGTGTGACCACTACGCGCTGAGCCACGGATATCGGTCCTTTCCTGCGGCATCTGCGCGTCTGACATGCGCGGATGCCGGCCTTCCGGCTGTGAGCGCGGATGAGGGCCGACTGGTGCCGGCCGTTCCGGGGCAATGTCGCTTTCCCCGGTAATCATTTGTACAGCGATGTGCACCGCATTGTGAAGCCCACCCAATTACGTGCGCGTGTCAGCCTGCTATGTGTGCTGCTGGTGGGGATTTTTTCCGCAGGATTTTCCGTATCCGTTGCCACATCCGTTCCCGCGTGCGTTCCCGGTTCCGTTGCCACATCCGTTCCCGGTTCCGTTCCCTCGTGTCTTCCCGGTTCCGTCGGCTGTCGCGGCCGATATCTCGGCGTGATCCGGGCCGCCCGATATCTACCCGCGTAGAATTTCTGGACAGGTACGCTGAGGGGACCCGCGGGGGTCCTGGGGAACCCCCCGGAGAAACAGCCGCACCACACCACCACACCGGGAGTGCCAGTGGCACGCGTCGTAGTCGACGTCATGCTCAAGCCCGAGATCCTCGACCCGCAGGGACAGGCTGTGCAGCGTGCGCTGCCCCGTCTCGGCTTCGAGGGAATCGCGGACGTACGTCAGGGAAAGCGTTTCGAGCTGGAGGTCGAGGGGCCGGTCGACGAGGCCGCCCTCACCCGTATTCACGAGATGGCCGAGACGTTCCTCGCCAACACCGTCATCGAGGACTTCACCGTGAAGGTGGAGAAGGCCGAGGAGTCGAAGTGACTGCTCGTATCGGAGTCGTCACCTTTCCGGGCACCCTCGACGACCAGGACAGCCTGCGGGCCGTACGAGTGGCGGGCGCCGAGCCCGTTTCGCTGTGGCACCGCGACAAGGATCTGCACCAGGTCGACGCGGTCATCCTGGCGGGCGGTTTCTCCTACGGCGACTATCTGCGGGCCGGAGCCATCTCCCGCTTCTCGCCGGTCATGGAGACCGTGATCGAGCAGGCGAAGGCGGGCATGCCGGTTCTCGGCATCTGCAACGGCTTCCAGATCCTGACCGAGGCACATCTGCTGCCCGGCGCGATGCTGCGC
This sequence comes from Streptomyces sp. NPDC048671, assembly GCF_055587045.1. NCBI lineage: Bacteria > Bacillati > Actinomycetota > Actinomycetes > Kitasatosporales > Streptomycetaceae > Streptomyces > Streptomyces sp. NPDC048671. The sequence continues at coordinate 132,739 of NZ_JBVJHB010000017.1, forward strand.
AACAACCACCTGCACTTCATCTGCCGCGACCAGAAGCTGCGCGTCGAGAACGCGGGCACCGCCTGGACCTCGGACTACTCCGAGGGCCAGGAGATCTCCGTTCCCCTCAAGAACATGGACGGCCGCTACACCGCCGACGAGCACACGCTCGACGAGCTGGAGGCCGAGGGCCGCGTGGCGTTCCGTTACGTGGACGTCAACCCCAACGGCTCGCTGCGCGACATCGCCGGCATCTCCAACGCCGCGGGCAACGTCGTCGGTCTGATGCCGCACCCCGAGCACGCCGTCGAGCCGCTGATCGGCACCGGTCGCACCGACGGTCTCGGTTTCTTCACCTCGATCATCAAGAAGCTGGTCAACGCATGAGCCTGGACACGGTCAAGCACGCGGCCGAAACCCCGGACACCGAGCAGCCCTGGAAGGAACTCGGCCTCAAGGAGGACGAGTACGCCAAGGTCCGCGAGATCCTGGGCCGCCGTCCCACCGGCGCCGAGCTCGCCATGTACTCGGTGATGTGGTCCGAGCACTGCTCCTACAAGAGCAGCAAGGTCCACCTCAAGCAGTTCGGCGAGAAGGTCCCGGACAACGACGCGATGCTCGTCGGCATCGGCGAGAACGCCGGTGTGGTCGACGTCGGCCAGGGGTACGCGGTCACCTTCAAGGTCGAGTCGCACAACCACCCCTCGTACATCGAGCCCTACCAGGGCGCGGCCACCGGCGTCGGCGGCATCGTCCGCGACATCCTCGCGATGGGCGCGCGGCCGATCGCGGTCGTCGACCCGCTGCGCTTCGGCGCGGCCGACCACCCCGACACCAAGCGCGTCCTGCCGGGCGTCGTCGCGGGCATCGGCGGTTACGGCAACTGCCTGGGCCTGCCGAACATCGGCGGCGAGGTCGTCTTCGACGCCTGCTACCAGGGCAACCCGCTCGTCAACGCCGGCTGCATCGGCGTGATGAGGCACGAGGACATCCACCTGGCGCAGGCCTCAGGCCCCGGCAACAAGGTGATCCTGTACGGCGCCCGTACCGGCGGCGACGGAATCGGCGGCGTCTCCGTGCTGGCCTCGGAGACCTTCGATTCGACCGGTCCGGCCAAGCGCCCGGCCGTCCAGGTCGGCGACCCGTTCCAGGAGAAGCTCCTCATCGAGTGCACCCTGGAGATCTTCAAGGAGAAGCTCGTCGCGGGCATCCAGGACCTCGGCGGCGCCGGGCTCTCCTGTGCCACCTCCGAGCTGGCCTCGGCCGGTTCGGGCGGCATGCGCGTCGAGCTGGACACCGTGCCGCTGCGCGACTCCTCCCTCTCGCCCGAGGAAATCCTCATGAGCGAGTCGCAGGAGCGCATGTGCGCGATCGTCGAGCCGCAGCACGTGGACCGCTTCATGGAGATCTGCGAGAAGTGGGACGTCATCGCCACCGTCATCGGTGAGGTGACCGAGGGCTCGCAGCTGGAGATCTTCTGGCACGGCGAGCAGATCGTGGACGTGCCGCCGCGGTCCGTCGCCCACGAGGGCCCGACGTACCACCGCCCGTTCGCCCGCCCGTCCTGGCAGGACGCGCTCCAGGCCGACGACGCCGGCAAGCTGGCCCGTCCGTCCAACGGCGCCGAGCTGCGCGAGCAGGTGCTGCGGCTCGTCTCCTCCCCGAACCAGGCGTCGAAGTCCTGGATCACGGACCAGTACGACCGCTTCGTGCAGGGCAACACCGTGCTCGCGATGCCCGAGGACGCCGGCATGGTCCGCATCGACGAGGAGTCCAACCTCGGCGTGGCCATGTCGACCGACGGCAACGGCCGGTACGCGAAGCTCGACCCGTACACCGGCGCACAGCTCGCGCTGGCGGAGTCGTACCGCAACGTCGCCGCCTCCGGCGCCAAGCCGCTCGCCATCTCGGACTGCCTGAACTTCGGCTCGCCCGAGGACCCGGACGTCATGTGGCAGTTCGCCGAGGCAACCCGTGGTCTGGCCGACGGCTGCCTGGAGCTGGGTACGCCGGTCACCGGCGGCAACGTGTCGCTGTACAACCAGACCGGCGAGACGGCGATCCACCCGACGCCGGTCGTGGCCGTGCTCGGCGTGATCGACGACGTCACCCGGCGTACGCCGGTCGCCTTCAAGGAAGAGGGCCAGCTCCTCTACCTGCTCGGTGACACCCACGAGGAGTTCGGCGGCTCGGCCTGGTCCGAGGTCGTCCACAACCACCTCGGCGGCATGCCGCCCAAGGTCGACCTGGGCCGCGAGAAGCTGCTCGGCGAGATCCTGATCTCGGCCTCCCGCGACGGCATGATCGACGCGGCGCACGACCTGTCCGACGGCGGTCTGATCCAGGCGGTCACCGAGTCCTGCCTGCGCGGCGGCAAGGGCGCCCGGCTGGTCGTGCCGGACGGACTGGACGCGTTCACCTTCCTGTTCTCCGAGTCGGCGGGACGCGCGATCGTCTCGATCCCGCGCAGCGAGGAGCTCCGCTTCAACGACATGTGCGGGGCGCGGGGTCTGCCCGTGGCCCGGATCGGTGTCGTGGACGGCGAGGAGATCGAGATCCAGGGCGAGTTCGGCATCCCGCTGAGCGAGCTGCGTACGGCGCACGAGGGGACGATCCCCGCGCTGCTCACGTAGTTCGTAGTTCGTAGTTCTGCCTGCGCACTGCCGCAGAGGCCCCCACCCGGACCGCTTCCGTCCGGGTGGGGGCCTCTCGGCTTTTCACTTCCCACGCGCAGGTTCCCTTGCGCTGCCCCCCTTGTGCTGCCTCCGTGTGCTGCCCCCTTGCGCTGGATTACGTAATTACGTATTCTCGATGAATGGAACTGGAAGAGCGCGTCTCGGAGCTGGAGCGGCGGCTTGAGGCACTCGTGGGTGACCGCCCGGATGTCCCGCGCCCGACGGGGGCCGATTTCTGGGCCCTGGAAGGGCTGAAGCAACAGCTCTCCGGGGCCGGGACCGACGATGGCGGTGTGCTGTACACGGGCGCGGTACGACTGCCGACGGGCGAGCGGTACGAGTGGCAGTACAGCGCGCTGACGGAACAGTTGCTGGAGGACGGGGAGGCGGGTGATCCCGGGGAGCCGGGCGCCGACTGGTCGGATGCCGCGGAGTCGTTCGCCGCGCTCGGGCACCCGGTGCGGCTGCGGTTGCTGCGGGAGATCCTCGGCGGCCGGCGCACGGCCGCAGAGCTCGCCGCGCTCGACGAGACCGGTACGACGGGGCAGATCTACCACCATCTGCGTCAACTGACCGGTGCGGGCTGGCTGCACACGACGGGACGGGGACGGTACGAGGTCCCGGGCGCCCGGGTGGTGCCGCTGCTGGTGGCCCTCACCACGGCCAGATCCTGAGGAACGCGTACGACGAAGCAGGCAATCCGAGGAACACGTACGACGAAGCAGACGATCCAGGGGGAAGTCATGTCTGTCCGTAAAGCTGTCATGGTGCTGTACCGGGTCTGCTGGATCGCCTTCTTCGTGATGGTGATCATCAGCCTCTTTCCCCGGCCGCCGTTCCCGTACTGGCTGACCTGGGTGCCGGCGGCCGCCGCGGTCGCCCTCGCTCTGACGACGGGCCGCAGGGGCCGGGCAGCGGCGGCGGACCCACGGCCCGCGGTGGAGGTCGAGCCGCCGGTGACGGGACGCTGGACGGCACTGAACAGCCCGGCGGACAGGGTGCCCAGCCATGGGGTGCACGCCTATGGGCAGACGTACGCGATCGACATCGTGGCGGAGCCGGAGCCGGAGCCGGAGCCGGGATCGGGGTCGGAGCCGGGGTCGGGGTCGGGGTCGGAGCCGGAGCCGAGGCCGGCTCCGGATCGTGGGCCCGGTTCCGGCCCCGAGGGGCGCGCCGTCCTGTCCCGACCGAAGTTCCGCGTCCTGTGGCCCGTCGCCCGGCGCAACCACCACTTCCCGGCCTTCGGGGCTCCGCTCCTCGCGGTGGGCGACGGCACGGTGGTGCACGCCTCGCACGGCCGCCGCGACCACCTCAGCCGCAACTCCGGCCCCGCGCTCGCCTACTTGATGCTGATAGAGGCGTCCGTGCGTGACATGCGGGGCGCGGGCGCCATCGTCGGGAACCACCTCGTGCTGGACCTGGGCGACGGTACGTACGCCATGTACGCCCATCTGCGGCACGGCTCGATCCGGGTGCGGGCGGGGGAGGAGGTCCGGGCCGGGCAGCCTCTCGCCGAGTGCGGGAACTCCGGGAATTCCACCGAACCACATGTGCATTTCCAGCTGATGGACGATCCGGATCTGGATGTGGCGGTCGGAATTCCGTTCACCTGGCGGGGGATAGGTGTTCCGGCGAACGGCGAGGCATTCACGGCCGGGGCAGCGGTTCACGGAGGTCCGGCCGGGGAGCGCGGAGGGGAGCCGGGAGGGGCTCAGGCCTCCTGAGTCCGGACGGCCCCGGGCAGCCGGGTGGCCAGGAACGCGGCGAGGATCATCACGCCGGTGGCGCAGTACAGGCCCCTCATCAGCGGTCAAACGGTGCCCCGAAGCCCGGCGGCAAAACCCCCAGGTCATCCCATCGACAGGGGGCACACAGCCCAACTGGACCCGGGGGCCGGGCGACCCATTTCGGGGCCACGGAAAAGGCAACGGGGAGCCGGGTGCCGTCGCGGGGGGACGGCCGGGGCGGCCGGGTGCGGGGCGGGGCGGCCGGGTGCGGGGCGGCCCGGCACCGCTCCGCCTCCTCAGATCGCCATGGCCTCCTGCGTCCATCGGCTCACCCGGTAGGGCACCCACCAGGCGAGCGGGCCCACGTGCAGCACCAGCCGTTCCCCGGTGAAGTCCGCCAGGGCGTCCTGGGGGACGGACTCCTGCCCGGCTCCGTAGGCGAGCGCGTCGACGGCGGTGCGGTAGTGGGGTTCGTCCGCGGTGAAGCGCTGGAGGTTGCCCCAGCGGCGGTCGCGGATCTGGAAAAAGCCGGGGCCGTTGCGCCACAGGCACTTGCCCAGATAGTGCCCGCTCCGCCAGGCGGCCAGCGCGGCGTCCGGGTCGGGGGCTCCGTGCAGGGTGCGGGGCGGCTGGAGGTGGCTGAGCACGAGCGGGTCGTCCGGGCGGGCCGGGTCCAGGCGCAGGTCCCATTCGACGAGTACGGCGCGGGCGGTGAGGTCCCGCACCAGACTGAGCGCCCGCACGGTGCGGCGGGCTGCGGCGAGGTCCGCGGCGTCGGCGAGGTCGACGACCGCGGGCAGACGGACGCGGCGGACTCCGAGGTCCCACAGCCGGTCGCTCTCCTCGGCGACGGGGCCGGTCAGTTCGAGGTCGCCCAGGGACATGCCCGGCAGGGCGCAGGCGTCGTCGTCGTAGTCGCGCCAGGCGGCGATGCTCAGCGGGGTGGTGTCGTCGGCTGCGGGTGAGGTGTCGAGTGCGGCGTCCATGGCGGGGTCTTTCCGTCGTGTCGAGGTGAGGAGGGAGGAAGCCAGCCCGTGGCGGGGAGGGAGGAAGCCAGCCCGGCGGGGTGGGGACGGCCCGCCCGTGCGGTCGGGCGGCAGGAAGGTCAGGCCAGTGCCGGCGTCCGGTTCGGCGCGCCGTCCGTAGCGGGGGCGGTCCCGTCCTGGTGCGGGCCGGCGGCGGGATCCGGCGCGGGGGCCGCGTGCAGGTGCCGCATGAAGTCGAGGCGCAGGAGGTCCTCGTTGACCGCCGCTGGAGCGAGGTGGACGTACTGTCCGGCGTCGGTGAAGACCAGCCCCAGGCGCACCCAGTCGGCGAGCAGCAGTTCGACATCGGCCTCGGTGCGTGCGTGGCCCGGGACGCGGGCGGTCACCTTGCGCAGCAGGGCCGCCGGGGCGTGCGGCTGGTCGAGGAGGCGGAAGACGGCGGTCTCGAAGGGGCCGGTCAGCTCCTTCGTGCGCCAGTCGAAGGCGCGCCGCCTGCTGACCAGGACAATGCGGTCGCCGAGGTCGGTGTGGGTGAGGCGGGCGTCCGCGTGGTGCTTCTTCCACAGGGCGATGGCGTCGTTGAGAGCGGACACGGTGGGCTCGCTGATGCCGCGTTCGGGGGCTTCGAAGACGTACGCGAGGTCGTAGAGCTCCTTTTCGGGGAGGTCGTAGGTGAAGCGGTAGTGCGCCTCGGGGCGCAGCCCGTCGAAGCCGAGTTCGGGGCGGTTGAAGTAGGGGCTGAAGCGTTCGATGGCGATGCGGGCGGAGAGGTCGACGGGCGGGTCGAGGTGTTCGAGGGCGGCGAGCTGGCCGATGACGCCCTCGTAGTCCTCAGCGCTCTCGCCGGGGAAGCCGTGCAGGTAGTTCCAGGAGACGGACAGTCCGGTCTCGGCACCGTCGCGGAGCATGCGGACGTTCTGGCAGCCGCTGACGCCCTTGTCCATCAGGTCCAGGACCCGGTTGTTGAGGCTTTCGATGCCGGGCTGGACGTAGATGAGGCCCGCGTCGGAGAGGGTGCGCAGCTGGTTGCGCCGCATGTTGGCCTTGATCTCGATGTGCAGGCGCAGGTCGTAGCCGCTGTCGATGATGCGGGGCAGCACGGTGGTGAGGTAGCCCATGTCGAGGATGTTGTCGACGACGTACATGTCCAGGACCTTGTGTCTGCGCGCCAGGTCCATGATCTCTTCGTAGAAGACGTCGGGGCTCTTGCTGCGGAACTGCATGAAGGAGCCGTTGAGCCCGCAGAAGGTGCAGTGGTGCTTCTCGCCCCACCAGCAGCCGCGTGCGCCTTCGACCACGAGTTTGGGCTCCACCCAGTTGCGGGCCACGGATGCGGCGAGGCGTTCGAAGTAGCCGCTGTAGTCGGGTGGCAGGATCGTGGCGGGCGGCAGGGGGCTGGTGGCCATGGAGTTCGCGACGGACGTCCCGTCCTCGGTGCGGCGGCACAGTCCCGGCACGGTCGAGAGGTCGTCGTCCGTGGTGAGAGCGGTGAGCAGTTGCGGGAAGGCCGCTTCGCCCTCGCCCCGTACGACGAAGTCCACGAAGGGGAAGTTGCGGTGCAGTGCTGCGCCCTGTTCCGCGTCGCAGTTGGCGCCGCCGATGACGGTCTTGATGTGCGGGGCGAGCCGCTTGACGTGCTTGGCGGCGGCGAGGGCGGCGGTGTTCTGCTGGAAGGTGGAGGTGAATCCGACGACGTCGGGCTCCTCCGCGACGATGCGGCGGGCGATCTCGTCGACGAACTCCGGGACCACGGCGTGCAGTTCGTGGGACATCTTCATGCGGGCCTTGTTCAGCCGGGTGCGCATGGACGCGGTGAACTCGGCCTCCCGCCAGGCGGGGTCGTCGTAAAGGGCGGAGGAGAACACCCAGTCGCCGCAGCCCATGAAGTACGAGGCGAGGGCGTAGTACTCGTAGTCGTCAGCGGTGAACTCGGTGCGGGCGGTGATCCAGTCGGTGAATTCGAGGTTGGCGTGCAGGACGGTGGCGTGAGCGCCGGGCACGCGCTCGTCGACGCTGCGTTTGAGTATCCCCAGGGCGAGCGACGGCAGATCGATGGGCGACCAGGGCATGTTGACCAGCAGGACACGCACGGGGATGACTCCTTCGCGGTGGTGAGGAGACGACCTGGAGCGCGACGGGCGTGGGCCGGGTCGTCAAGGAGGGTGGAGCCGGTCCGGGGCGAGAGACGCCCCGGACCGGTCCGTCAGTACGGGAGCAGCGGAGTGCTTACTGCTCGTCCTGGCCTTCCTCGGTGTTGCGGAAGGGGACGGTTATGGTGATGCCGACGCTCGGCTTGCGGTTCTCCTCGTCACCCGTGAGCGGGTCGTTGTGGATGATGTCCTTCTGCATGGTGGGTTGTCCTCTCCGTGGGGTGGTGCGCGGTGCTGCCTGCGGCCGGTGCGCTCTCGTGCTCCGCACGGCCCTCCCCCTGCCGGGTGGCGGGGGATGCTGTAGGGGTGGTGCGCCGCCGGCCGCGCAGTGCGCGGTCGAGGAAGACGACGGCGGCGCGCAGTGCGCGCACGTGGTCGGCACCGTCGTAGCCGTCGTGGCCGGTGTCCAGCCAGAGGGCCTCATGCCTCTTGCGATGTGCCGTCAGTGCTCGTAGGTAGTACCGCACTTGCTCCGGCGGGCACTTCGCGTCGTGTTCGGCAGCGACGATCAGCAGGGGCGCGTCGAGGTGCTGGACGTAGGTGTGCGGCGAGCTACGCGCGTAGGCCTCGGGGAGTTGGGCGGGAGTGCCGCCGAAGAGGCGTTCGTCGAGGGCGCGCAGTGCGGGGGTTCCGGTGGCGTGGGCGCGGGCGAGGTGGGCGACGGGTTTCACCGCCACGCCCGCCTGCCAGAGGCCGGGGCGGGTGCCGAGCGCGAGCAGGGTGAGGTAGCCGCCCCACGAGGTGCCCCACAGGGAGATCGCCTCGGGGTCCGCCCAGCCGCGCGCCACCAGGTCGGCGCGGGCCGCGGCGAGATCGGCGACCTGGGTGAGTCCGACGCCCTCGGACATCGCGCCGCGCCAGGCGGGCCCGTACCCGGTGGAGCCCCGGTAGTTGACGCGGGCGACGGCGAATCCGGAGCCGACCAGGGAGTGCACGATGCCGTCGTAGGCGTCCCGGTCGTGGTCTGCGGGCCCGCCGTGAACGAGAAAAACGGTGGGCACCGGGCCGCGCGCACCCTCGGGAAGGGTGACGAGAGTGTGCAGGTCACCGTCGGGGCCCGGCGTCCACAGGTCGTGCGACACCCCGGGCACCGGGGTGGGAAGGCCTGGCAGCGTGGGCAGCGCGGTGCCCGCGCTGGAGACGGCGCGCGGTGTCTCGGCGGTGCTGGTCCAGAGCATGTGGACGTCGCCGTGGGCTTGCTCGGCCGCGTCGAGCAGGGTGCCCGGTGCGGTGGGCAGAACGGTGAGGGTGCGGCTGACGAGGTCGGCCCGGTGCAGAACGCTGCGTCCGTGCCGGTCCTGCCGGATCAGTGCGCTCCGGCCGTCCGGCCGCCAGCGCGCGGTGATCTCGGTGTCGAACGCGCACCAGGCGTGGGTGCGCGGCGGCTCCCCCGGACGCCAGGTGGCGAGCAGATACCGCCCGCCGTGCTCGCGTACGAGCAGCAGATCGCTCTGGTGGCGGCCGGGCTCGGGGCCGATACCGGGCCCTGGCACCGGGCTGAAGCCCAGTGACCACAGTGCGCCGCCGCCATCGCCGCCATCGCCGCCATCGCCGCCATCGCCGCCGCCATCGTCGACTCCGTCGTGGAATTCGGCGCGGAGTTCTTCCTCGCGGAATTCTTCCTGGAGTTCGGCGAGGCGGCTGCCGTCGGCGGTGCGCAGGACGGTGACGGCCTGCGCGGAGCGCGCCTGGCCGCCGATCGCCAGGAGTTGCCCGTCGGCGCTGATCCCCGTCAGGTTGGCGTGGTACGGGAGACGCGCGACCCGGTGGGCCACCCCGCCGCGCGGGCCGCCGTACACGGTGGTGGCTGCGCCGTCGCCCAGCGCGAGGGCCACGACACCGCTGCTGCTGACCGCGAGCCCCCTGGCCTGACCTGCGGGCACGCCGAGTAAGCCACTCCTGGTCGGACCGCCCTCGAAGGGTTGGAACCGCCACCGGCCGACCCCGTGGGTGTCCTCCTCGAACCACCACACGTGGGCGTCCGCGTCGACGGAGCAGTGGAAGGTGCCGCCCGGCCGGTCGGTGACCTGGCGGGCGGCGGAGGTGACGGTGTCCCAGGTGAAGACCTCGCAGCGGCCGTCCGCGTCCGCCGTGAACACCATCCGCGTGGGGTCGGCCGAGCACACCTCCGGCAGCGCGGCACGGAAGACGCGGTAGCGGGGGGCGGGCGCTTCGGCTGCGACTGCCCCGGGGGCTGCTCCTTCTGGGGCGGTCACTCGGCTTCCCCCTTGTCGCCGGGTTCTCCCGTACTCCCCGTACTCCCCGCAAACCGCGTCGGCCGGTTCGCGAGCGTTCGGGGGTGCGCCCAGCTGGTGTGGGCGGCGAGGAGCAGGAGTGCCGAGGCGCAGCCGAGTGCGGGGCCCGGCGTGCCTGCGGCTGCGGCGAGCACGCCCGCCGCGGCAGGCCCGAGTGCTGCCGCGCCGCCGGCCCCCGTGGCCAGGACGGCCCCGGCGCGGGCCTGGAGGTGCGGCGGTACGGCGGCGATGGCCCGGGACTGCAGTACGACGGTGGCCACGGGCATGATCAGGCAGATCGCGCCGAACAGGACGGCGTCCCACCACGGCGAGCGGGTGGTGGCCAGTGCCGCGGTGAGCGGCAGGAGGAGCCAGGTCACCGCGAGGACGCTGCGGGCCGCGCCGAGTCGCAGCGCGAGTGCGGGAGCGGCCAGCGCGCCCGCGATTCCGGCGGCGCCGGCGACGGCCAGCACCGCTCCGGTGGCGGCGCCGCTCTGTCCGCCGGTCTGGAGGGTGAGCAGGACGCTGAAGTAGAGGGCGGCCAGTACGCCGTTGACGACGGAGGTCCACAGCAGGACCAGCCGCAGGATCGCCGAGCCCGCCACGAGACGCAGTCCCGCGGAGAGTTCGCCGCGTGCCGGGGAGCGGGACGACGTGCGCGGAGGGGGCCCGCCCGAGCCGTCGTCGCCCGGCACCCCCGCCTTCTCCGTGACCGTTGTGCCGCCCCCGGACTCGTGCGGGGCGCGCAGGTCCGCGTGCATCGACCTGACGCAGACGGCGGTCGCCACGTACGAAGCGGCGTCGACGACGAAGGGTAAGGCGCGCCCCAGTTGGTACAGCGCACCGCCGAGCACGGGCCCCAGGACGAGCGCGAGGCGCTCCCCGACCTCCAGCCGCGCCACAGTGCGGGCGTATCCCTCGGGCGGTGTGATCATCGCGACCGTGCCGCGCGAGGCCGCCTCGTACACGGCGGTGGAGAACCGTTCCACCCACACTCCGAGCAGCACCAGCACCAGGGGCGGTCGGCCCGTGGCGACCGCGGCCGCCACGCCCGCCATGGCCAGCGCGGACACACTCGCAGACCACACCATTACCGGCTTTCGTGCGCCCCGGTCGGCGGGAACGGCCGCCAACGGGCCGAGCACCAGCCCCAGCAGCACCGAGGCTCCTACGACGACTCCCACCGCGGTCGACGAGTAGCCGAGGCCCAGCAGCAACAGCGGAAGCACCACGCCGGAGGTCTGGCTGCCGAGGGCGTCAGCGGTGTTGGACCACCAGAAGAGGCGCGCGTCCCGGGGCGCGGCGCTCGTCGTCTCCGGCCCAGGAGCGACGGGGTGGCCGCCCGCCGGGGACGCCGAGGTCTCCGCCATCCCAGCTCCCCTCCTGGCCCATGAAAACGTTCACCGTTTACCCAAGAACTTGCAGAAATTACGAAGGAACTGAAACGAGCCGGAGCCTAACTACCCGTCTTCGGGCGCCACAAGACCGCTGCCACCTCCACCAGCCACCCCTCGACGGCTCAATTCCGCTCCCGGGCAGGAGGGCCGTACGAGATCAATTCACGTTTCGACGCTTACGGCTCCGCACCCGCCGACGCCGTGCGAAACCCACCTGGACCGCCCTCCTCCCCGGCCAGAGAATTCACTCGGGCACACCCGGACCACGTCCTCACCGAACCGAGAGCACCCGGCCCGTTCCCGATGGTGAAACCCCCGAGCCGCCCCGGCCCTCGCCCGCGCCCCACCCGCGTCCACAGCGAAGCAGCTGCCGCGACAGCCGCACAGCCCTCGGGCCGTTGCCCCAACCGCCCCTCTCGCCACCACTATTGGCCAAAAGCCGCCCTGCGGTCGGGTTGCTCCGGCGGGTCCCGTCGAAGGCTTGCCGCGTCCACACGCATTCATCCCGCGGCGGGTTGCGTTCCGAACCCCAGGACACCGCTCCCCGGCCCTCTCCCCTCCGGAGCGGTATGGCGCCGCTGTGGTGGCTACCGCCCTCCCGATTAAAATGTACTAAGTCAAGTTTTAATCCAAGATTAAGTTTCATCCTGGTACAGTGATGGCATGACCGAGGGGCTGAGCCTGCGTGAGCGCAAGAAGATCCAGACGCGACGCCGTCTGCTGACCGAGGCCACGACGCTCTTCACGGAGCGCGGCTTCGACCAGGTCTCGGTCGCGGAGATCGCCGAAGCGGCCGATGTGTCGAAGATGACGGTCTTCAACTACTTCGACAGCAAAGAGGATCTGGTCTTCGCGCCGATGGAGGAGCACATCGGTGATGTCGCTCAGATGGTGCGGGACCGGGAGCCCGGTGAGTCGGCGGTGGCCGGCGTGCGCCGCCACTTCCTGGCCGCCATCGAGAACCGGGACGCCTCGGTGGGGATGAGCGATTCGCCGCTGGCGCTAGGACTTCTTCAGCTGATCCAGCAGACGCCCACGCTGCTCACCCGGGCCCACGCCTTCTTCGTGCTCTCCTTCGACCAGCTGACCGACGTTCTGGTCGAGGAGGGCGAGGAGCCGGCCATCGCGCGCATCGTGGCCGCCCAGCTCATCGGCACCCGCAACGCGCTGATCACGGAGAACCACCGGCGGCTGCTGGCCGGGGAGTCGGTCGAGGAGATCGCGGCGGACGCCGTGGTGATCGCCGGGCGCGGGTTCGACCTGCTCGAAAAGGGGCTGGGCGACTACGCGACCCGCGCCCAGGGCGAGAGCTGAGAATCCCGACCGCAATCCCCGCATCCCCGCACCGCGCGCCGTCGCCGCACCCCCGCATCCCCGCACAGCGCGCCCAGCCCCCGCAGGGGCCGGGCACGAAGCCGTAGGCTCCTCGTCATGCCGCCGTCCCAGAAGCGTGCCCGCCGCTACGACCCGGTCAGGACCCGCACCGCGGTCCTGGCGCAGTTCGCCCTTGTCCGGAAAGCCGTTGGCGCCCTCACGGCCCAGCAGTTGGACGGGCCGAGCGGCCTCGGCGACTGGACGGTGCGTGAGCTGGCCGTCCACCTGACCATGGCGCTCTCGCACGTCAGCCGGAATCTGGCGCTTCCCGAGCCGGCCCTCGCCAAGCCCGATGTCACGCTCCTGGAGTGGCCGTTCTCGACGGCCGGGCGGGCCGGACGGATCGCGGACGACACCGCGGCGCTCGCCGCCGGCCACCCGGATGTGAACGCGCTCTACGGGGAGGTCGCCGACCGCTTCGAGTCGCTCGTGTCCGGCGCGTCCGAGGACCGGCTGCTGCCCACCCGAGTCGGCGCGATGCGCCTGGGCGACTTCCTGGTCACCCGGACCGTGGAGCTCGTCGTCCACACGTACGACCTCAACGAGGCGGCCGGGCTCGACATCCCGTACGACCGTCAGGCGCTCGCGGCCTGTACCCGGTTGCTCGCCGACGCGCTGGCGGAGAAGGCGCCAGGCGGTTCGGTCGAGGTGAGGGTCCCGCCGTTCGCCGTCGTCCAGTGCGTCCAGGGCCCGAAGCACACCCGAGGCACCCCGCCCAATGTCGTCGAGACCGATCCGGTCACCTGGTTCCGACTGGCCACCGGGCGGACGGAGTGGGCGCAGGCACTCGATGCGGCGAAGGTCAGCGCCAGCGGCGAGCGCGCGGACCTCGCCGCACTGCTGCCCCTGATGAGCTAGACCCGAACCCCTGGACCAACGGGCAGCAAAAGGCCCGCGACCGACCGGCAGCGAAGGCCCGCGACCGACCGACGGCCAACGTTCGAGACCGACCGACCGGTCTGCGACAGTGCCGCCCTGGCCCTGGCCCTCGCCCCAAGCTCCGGCCCTCGCCCCAAGCCCCGGCCCACGCCCCCTCGCCCCGGCCCCCAAGCTCCCGGCCCCCGCCCTCAGATACCGCATACCGGTCGCCCCGGTGTGAGGCTCACCACGAAACGAGCGTTCGGCCACTCCGCCGCACGCCCCCGGGAACCGGCTCACGGAGCGCCACGAACCGGTCCGGCGGGTCCTCGGCGCCCTGGCCTGATCCAGTCGGTAATCCGCCGGTGATCCGGGCGACAACTGCCCTGCGGCCCTCGCGGCGGGCTGTTCGCCCCCGCGCGATGATCACTCCGGGTGACCGGCCCGGCGGCATCGGGAGGGGGTCGCGGGGGCGCTCGCCCCGTGCCACGGCCGGGTGTCCCCATTCGGACCAGTGGTCGATCTCGCCTACACTCGGTGGTGTGCCTCGTGGTGATGGACGACTCAACCACGACCTGCTCCCCGGAGAGAAAGGCCCCCAGGACGCTTGTGGCGTCTTCGGTGTCTGGGCTCCGGGCGAAGAGGTCGCCAAGCTCACCTATTTCGGACTGTATGCCCTGCAGCACCGTGGACAGGAGTCCGCGGGCATCGCAGTGAGCAACGGGTCCCAGATCCTGGTCTTCAAGGACATGGGACTGGTCTCGCAGGTCTTCGACGAAACTTCTCTGGGATCACTCCAGGGCCATATCGCGGTCGGTCATGCCCGCTACTCCACCACCGGTGCCTCGGTGTGGGAGAACGCGCAGCCGACGTTCCGTGCGACCGCGCACGGCTCGATCGCCCTGGGTCACAACGGCAACCTGGTCAATACGGCCCAGCTCGCCGAGATGGTCGCCGACCTCCCGCGCAAGGACGGTCGCGCCACCCAGGTCGCCGCGACCAACGACACCGATCTGGTGACCGCGCTGCTCGCCGGGCAGACCGATGACGAGGGCAAGCCGCTCACCATCGAGGAAGCCGCCACCAAGGTGCTCCCCGAGGCGAAGGGGGCCTTTTCCCTCGTCTTCATGGATGAGCACACCCTTTACGCCGCCCGTGACCCGCAGGGCATCCGCCCGCTGGTGCTGGGCCGGCTGGAGCGTGGCTGGGTGGTGGCCTCCGAGTCCGCCGCCCTCGACATCTGCGGCGCCAGTTTCGTCCGCGAGATCGAGCCAGGCGAGCTCGTCGCCATCGACGAGAACGGCCTGCGCACCTCCCGGTTCGCGGAAGCGAAGCCCAAGGGCTGCGTCTTCGAGTACGTCTATCTGGCCCGCCCCGACACCGATATCGCCGGGCGGAACGTGTACCTCTCCCGGGTGGAGATGGGCCGCAGGCTGGCCGCCGAGGCTCCCGCCGAGGCCGATCTGGTCATAGCGACGCCGGAATCCGGCACCCCCGCCGCAGTCGGTTACGCGGAGGCCAGCGGAATCCCGTTCGGCGTCGGGCTGGTCAAGAACGCCTATGTCGGCCGGACCTTCATCCAGCCGTCGCAGACCATCCGGCAGCTGGGTATCCGTCTCAAGCTGAACCCGCTCAAGGAAGTCATCAAGGGCAAGCGCCTGGTGGTCGTCGACGACTCGATCGTCCGCGGCAACACCCAGCGCGCGCTGGTCCGGATGCTCCGCGAGGCGGGCGCCGCCGAGATCCACATCCGGATCTCGTCCCCGCCGGTGAAGTGGCCCTGCTTCTTCGGCATCGACTTCGCCACCCGCGCCGAGCTGATCGCCAACGGCATGTCCGTCGACGAGATCGCCACGTCGATGGGGGCCGACTCGCTCTCGTACATCTCGATCGACGCGATGATCGAGGCGACGACGATCGACAAGCCGAATCTCTGCCGCGCCTGCTTCGACGGCGAGTACCCGATGGAGCTTCCGGACCCGGAGCTGCTCGGCAAGCAGCTGCTGGAGACCGAGCTGGCGGCAGGCCCTGCGGCGACCGCCGCGGCCGACGCGCTGCGCCGTCCGTGACCCGGACCGTCCGGCAGCCTTTCCACCAGCCCCGTATCTCCACACGAAAGATCCCAGGCAATGTCTGAGACAACAGGTGCTTCCTACGCGGCAGCGGGCGTCGACATCGAGGCCGGCGACCGTGCCGTCGAGCTGATGAAGGAGTGGGTGAAGAAGACGCAGCGTCCCGAGGTCGCAGGCCTCGGCGGCCTCGGCGGCTTCGCCGGACTCTTCGACGCCTCGGCCCTCAAGCGCTACGAGCGTCCGCTGCTCGCCTCCGCCACCGACGGCGTCGGCACCAAGGTCGACCTCGCCCGCCAGATGGGCGTGTACGACACGATCGGCCGCGACCTCGTCGGCATGGTCGTGGACGACCTGGTCGTCTGCGGCGCCGAACCGCTCTTCATGACCGACTACATCTGTGTCGGCAAGGTGCACCCCGAGCGTGTCGCGGCCATCGTGAAGGGCATCGCCGAAGGCTGTGTCCTGGCGGGCTGCGCCCTGGTCGGCGGCGAGACCGCCGAACACCCCGGACTGCTCGGCCCGGACGACTTCGATGTCGCCGGCGCCGGTACGGGTGTGGTGGAGGCCGACCGCATGCTGGGCCCCGACCGCATCCGCAAGGGTGACGCCGTCATCGCGATGGCGTCGTCCGGGCTTCACTCCAACGGGTACTCGCTCGTCCGCCACGTCGTCTTCGACCGGGCCGGCTGGGCGCTGGACCGCGAGGTCGAGGAGTTCGGCCGGACGCTCGGCGAGGAGCTCCTTGAGCCCACCAGGATCTACTCGCTGGACTGCCTGGCGCTGACCCGTACGACCGAGGTGCACGGCTTCAGCCACGTCACCGGCGGTGGCCTGGCCAACAACCTGGCCCGGGTCGTCCCGGACGGACTGCACGCGACCGTGGACCGCTCCACCTGGACGCCCGGCGCGGTCTTCGACCTGGTGGGCAAGGCCGGTCAGGTCGAGCGGCTGGAGCTGGAGAAGACGCTCAACATGGGCGTCGGCATGATCGCGATCGTCCCGGCGGAGTCCGCCGACGCGGCCCTGACGACACTGGCGGACCGCGGCGTCGACTCCTGGGTCGCCGGCGAGATCACGGACCGCGGTGCGCACACGACGGGCGCGGAGCTCGTGGGCGAGTACGCGCGCTGAGTGTGGGCACGGAAGACGGCACCGGACGCCGGGCGGGTCGGAATGATCCGCCCGGCGGACCGGGGCAGCGCGTTCGCCGAACCGAGCCTGCGCGCTCTTCGGACCGGGCGCGCTCTTTGGACCGGGACAGCACAGAACCCGGTCCGGGACAGGCCCGGACCGGGTTGATGTGTCAGCGCGAGGTCAAGCGCCGCGGCGCTGTGACGACGGACCGGACTGGTCGTCCTCGTCCTCGTCATCGTTGTTGTACTGATCCGCGTACTGTGCGTACGGGTCATCCTCCTCGTCGTCGTCCTCGAACGGCTCTGCGTTCGGTGGTTGACTCGAAGGTGATGCGCCCAGCTCATTGGCCAGACGCGACAGGTCAGTCCCGCCGCTGCTGTACTTCAGCTGACGGGCGACCTTTGTCTGCTTGGCCTTTGCCCGGCCGCGCCCCATGGCTCGACCCCCTCGGTGACGGGGCTCGACGGCCCCAGAGTCTTGACACGCGTTCATGTTTCAGGACGGACTCTCGGCAGAGAGACCGTGCCTGTAGGGCTTTAACGGTACCTGCTTCCGCGGCCATACGGTACGCCGCCCGCATCACACACCCCGGAAGAGGACCCGCGAGGAGCCCTGTCCTCGCTGGTCAACTGCGATTTTAACCTCTTCTGGGCATGCGACCCGCCGACCGGGGTGAGGCATGTCTCCCCGATCGGCGGGTACAGCAGGCTCTGCGCAGGGAATGACTCCCCGTAGGGCCCCTGCCGCGGTCAGCGACGCCTGGCGTCGGCCATGCGCTGCTCGGCGATCCGGTCGGCCGCGGCGGCCGGCGGGATGCCGTCACTCTTCGCACGTGCGAATATGGCCAGCGTCGTGTCGAAGATCTTCGCCGCCTTGGCCCGGCACCGGTCGAAGTCGAAGCCGTGCAGCTCGTCGGCTACCTGGATGACCCCGCCGGCGTTCACCACGTAGTCGGGTGCGTAAAGGATCGAGCGGTCCGCCAGATCCTTCTCGACGCCCGGGTGCGCGAGCTGGTTGTTGGCCGCGCCGCACACCACCGAGGCGGTGAGCACCGGAACGGTGTCGTCGTCCAGCGCGCCGCCGAGCGCGCACGGGGCGTAGATGTCCAGGCCCTCGGTACGGATCAGCGCCCCGGTGTCCGCCGTCACGGCGACCTCGGGGTGCTTCTCGGTGATCCGGCGCACGGACTCCTCCCGCACATCGGTGATCGTGACCAGGGCGCCGTCCGCCAGCAGGTGCTCGACGAGGTGATGGCCGACCTTGCCGACTCCGGCGACCCCCACTTTTCGGCCACGCAGCGTCGGGTCGCCCCAGAGGTGCTGGGCCGAGGCCCGCATGCCCTGGAAGACACCGAACGCGGTGAGCACCGACGAGTCGCCGGCGCCGCCGTTCTCGGGGGAGCGGCCGGTGGTCCAGCGGCACTCGCGGGCCACGACGTCCATGTCGGCGACGTACGTGCCGACATCGCAGGCCGTCACGTAGCGGCCGCCGAGCGAGGCCACCGCCCGGCCGTAGGCCAGCAGCAGTTCGGTCCGCCGGGCGCCCTCGAAGGACTCCGGGTCGCCGATGATGACGGCCTTGCCGCCACCGTGGTCGAGCCCGGCCAGAGCGTTCTTGTACGACATGCCGCGCGCCAGGTTCAGCGCGTCCGCGACGGCCGCCTCCTCGGAGGCGTACGGATAGAAACGGGTACCGCCCAGGGCCGGGCCCAGGGCGGTGGAGTGGATGGCGATGACGGCCTTGAGGCCGCTGGCACGGTCCTGACAGAGCACGACTTGTTCGTGCCCCCCCTGATCCGAGTGGAACAGGGTGTGCAGGACGCCGTCGGTCACATCGGTCACTGTGGTGACTCCCAATTACGAAGCGGCGGGAAGACCCTCCTGAAGGTGGGGAGGGCCCCGGACCGACCGGCACGGCCGGTCCGTGGGCATGAGCTTAAGGCCGCTCGTCCCGTACCGGCGGAGATGTGATCCGGTGCCGCGGATCACCCACGACCGGAGTACGGGCGTGACACGATCGCTGCATGTCGGTGGTGTCTTCGGTGCCCGTCCCATACGCGTCCTACCTCAGGGTCTACGAGCCACTGGCGGCCTTCCCGGAGGCCGAACGCGCGCACTGGGCGCGCTATGCGGGCCGTGCCCGGATCCCCACGGCCCAGGACGAACTGCGCCGTTCGCTGGCCGACCTGGCGGCGACCCCGCCGGTCGGTGTCCCGGCGCACGAGAGCGCCGACGCGTTCGTCGCCGAGGTGGACGGTGTGGTGTGCGTCTGCCCGTGGCGGACCCGGCTGCGCGGCTGGCTGGCGCTGGACGGTCTGGCGGACATGTTCCCCGGGCCGGTGCTCGACGCCGTGCTGCCGCCGGTGGTGCGCGGGCAGGCGCAGGCCGACCACGAGCGGTGGTCGCAGCGCAATCCGGATGCCCGGCCCTGGATCAGGACGGCGGTGTGGCAGGTCCCGGTGCGCTGGTTCGTCCTCGTCTCGGACGAGGAGCGCGAGTACCGGCCGGCCGGCGAGGACGGCGAGCCGGCCGTGCTGCGCTACCGGACGCCGATGGTCCAGGCGCGCCGCCGGCTGGCGCGGGGGCTGAAGACGTTGCGCGAGTCGATGGACGAGGGGCCGCTCACCGAGGGCCTGGTGGATGTCGGCCGCTGGCTGGAGGAGTTCCATCCGCGCGCCCTGGTCGAGCTGGACTACGGCGGGCTGGTGCACGCCCTGCCGGCGCGGCACCTCGCCGAGGACCGGAGTGCAGCGGACGTGGCCGAGGGCATCTCGGCGCTGCGGTCCGGTGACACCGAGGGGGCGAGCGCGGCGTACGCCCGACTTTCGGGGCGCTGGAGATCCGTAAGGGATCGTCAGTTCGCGAACTGACAAGCGATGAACCTGCGTCCTGTGTGACACGTGAGGGTGAAGAGGCGGGAGCCTACCCCTGATGTGTCAGGACCTACGTCCCGAACCGGGCCTTTGCCTCAAGCGTGATGGATAGCACTTACGGGGCCCTTGCGCCCTTACCTACTCCTCGTGCCAAAATAGGACAAGGAGTCCGGGGAGGGCTCCATTCGTCCAATTATGGGCGGAGTGCTCTGCATTGCGTTCTATGGGGGGTCTGACGACTCCTGATCGCTCTGTGACTGATCGTCACGGCGGTGTGACTGTCCGCTATGGCATGGTCCATCGGCTTCCGTCGCTGATGAACACCTGGGAGGGCAATTCCATCGGTTTGGCCGACGTGGCTGGACGGATGGTGTAGTTGTAGTGCCGAGGACAAGCCGTTCGTCCTATAACCGACTCGGCCCGCGTCCGCCATATCGGGCAACGCGGGTCAAGGTGCAGAATTTAGAGGAAAGAACCGAGATGGTTCGGTTCTCCCGAGGAGGCCGCTCATGACCGCTCGCACCCCTGATGCCGAGCCGCTGCTGACCCCGGCTGAGGTTGCCACGATGTTCCGCGTGGACCCGAAGACGGTTACCCGTTGGGCCAAGGCAGGCAAGCTCACGTCCATCCGCACGCTCGGTGGGCATCGCCGGTACCGCGAGGCAGAGGTCCGCGCACTGCTTGCGGGTATTCCGCAGCAGCGCAGCGAGGCCTGACAAACCCCTGTCGCCGCAGCACAACTGGGCTTTTTGGGTCCCCCAACCCATGTAGCCCACCCATAGCTCCATATGACGGGCGCCCGCCCCAACGGGCGCCGCACCTGTGTCATACAGGTCACGTCGTCAGATCGCGCTGGACTCCGCCGGGTCCAGCGCGATCTTTTTTGTGCGTACGCGGCCGGCTGCGAGGTGTGCTCCGGTCCGCGCCGCCCCTGACTGTTCAGGCCACTGGAAACCGGACGCCCGGTTGGCTCCCGATGGGTCTCGTGCGGGCTTGCTCGGGTCTGTGCGGGACTGTGTGGCCTCGTCCCGGGAAGGCCGGGCGAGGACGGTTCGGGGGCTCCTGGGCGGGTCCCGTCCGAGTGGTGCAATTGCACATATTAAATTCGCCAGTTGTAGGAAGGGCGTAAAGTCCCCCCTTCTCAAAACGGATTCAGTGACACCCGTCACACGGCATGACTCTTGCCAAGTACGAGCCTGCCACTGCATAGGGGCCCGGCGGCACGCCATTGGTCACGTGGCGGGAGGACTTTCGTCCCGCGGGGTGGCGGACCGGCCGTCATGGGCCGGTCCGGGGCCGCCCGGCGCCGGCGCATCGCCGCGCGACGCTCCGGCGGCCCGCACGGCGGCCTTCCGGGGCCCTGTGGGCGCCCCGGAAGGACCGGGCGGCTCCTCGGTCGGTCCCGCCGCCTGAGAGGCCGTCAGGGGGTCCGTGGCGAGCCGCAGCAGCCGGGCGCAGACCGCGCAGTGCCGGGTGAGGTGGCGGTAGCGGGTGGCGGCCGCCAGATGGGCGCGCAGCAGGGCGTGGATCTCGTGCCGGGGCTTCCTCCGCCGGGCGGGGGGCAGCGGCCGGGCCGGGTCGAGGGCGCCGCCCCCGTCCGGCCGGGGATCCGCGGCCGCCCGCGGCCTCTCGTCCACTCGCGGACTCTCGTCCGTACGGAGATCCTCGTCCGTCCGGAAACCGGTGTCCGGCCGGAAACCGTCACTCGTTCCGGATTCCCCGTCCGTCCGGAATCCCTCGTTCGTCCGGAACCCCTCGCCCGTGGATGCCGCCATCCGCGCCACCTCCCGGTGGATGCGCGCTGCCCCGCGCCGAGAAAACAGGGACAGTCCCTGTTTTCTGAGTACTCGTCGGCGGGCGCCGGAGTCAATACGCGCGAAAGCCCGGATCCAGGGGATCCGGGCTTTCGTTACTGCGGTCCTGACGGGATTTGAACCCGCGGCCTCCACCTTGACAGGGTGGCGAGCACTCCAAACTGCTCCACAGGACCAGGTTTTCGCGGCTGCCTTGCGGCTGGCTGCGAAGACAGACTCTACAGGAGGTCAGAGGGTGCGGTCGACCTCACTTGCGGTGGCCGGACGGTCACCCGGCCACCGGCGCACGGTTACGGGGCGGCGGCGTCGATCGCCTTCACGATCCGCTTGTCGGAGACGGGGAACGCGGTGCCCAGCGCGTGCGCGAAATAGCTGACGCGCAGCTCCTCGATCATCCAGCGGATGTCCAGGACCTCCTGCGGAACGGGCCTGCCCTGCGGCAGCTGTTCGAGCAGCCAGGCGTACTCGTCCTGCATCTCGTGGACCTTCTCCATGCGCGAGGTGTCGCGCTGGACGTTGGTCGGCATCTGCTGGAGCCGGCGGTCCTCCGCGACCAGGTAGCGCATCAGGTCGGGCAGCCTGCGCAGCCCGGTCGCGGTGACGAACCCGGGCGGGACGAGACGGGCGAGGTGCTCCCGTACATCGGTGACGTTGTTGATCAGGACCAGGCTGTTGGTGGCCTTCAGCCGGCGCTCGCACGCCTGCCAGGCCGCCAGGATCTGCTGGACCTGGCCGATCGTGCGGACGGTGAGGTCCACCAGATCGGCCCGCACCTTGTCGTACAGCTTCCGGAACGACGCCTCGTCCCAGGCGGGGCCGCCGTGCGCGGCGATCAGCCGGTCGGCGGCGGCGGTCGCGCAGTCGTCGAAGAGCGCCTGGATGGAGCCGTGCGGGTTGCGGGACAGGGCCAGCTTCTGCTGGTTCGTCAGCTTGTCCGAGGCGAACTTCGCCGGGTTCACCGGGATGTTCAGCAGGATCAGCTTCCGGGTGCCGCGCCACATCGCCTGCTGCTGCTCGGCCTCGGTGTCGAAGAGCCGTACGGCGACGGTCTCACCCTGGTCGACGAGGGCCGGATAGGCCTTCACCGGCTGGCCGGCCCGCCGGGTCTCGAAGATCCGGTCCAGCGTGCCGATCGTCCAGTCCGTGAGGCCCGAGCGCTCGATGGACTCGCCCGTGGGGCCCGCGGTCGCCGCGGCGGCCTTGGAGAGCGCCTGCCGGGCCTTGGGGCGCAGCTGGATCTTCAGCGCATCCAGGTCCTTGTCCTCGGCGACCTTGCGGCGCCGCTCGTCGACGATCCGGAAGGTGATCTTCAGGTGGTCCGGGACCCGGCTCAGGTCGAAGTCGTCCGCGGTGACCGGGACGCCGACCATCCGCTGGAGCTCGCGGGCGAGGGTGACCGGCAGCGGCTCCTGGAGGGGCACGGCCCGGTCGAGGAACTTGTCCGCGTAGTTCGGGGCGGGGACGTAGTGCCGGCGGATCGGCTTGGGCAGGGAGCGGATCAGCTCGGTGACCACTTCCTCGCGCAGGCCCGGGATCTGCCAGTCGAAGCCCTCCGACGTGACCTGGTTGAGCACCTGGAGCGGGATGTGGACGGTCACGCCGTCGGCGTCCGCGCCGGGCTCGAACTGGTACGTCACCCGGAACTTGAGCTTCCCCTGCCGCCAGGAGTCCGGGTAGTCGTCCTTGGTGACGCTCCCGGCCTTCTCGTTGATGAGCATCGAGCGCTCGAAGTCCAGCGCGTCCGGCTCGTCCCGGCGCTTGTCCTTCCACCAGGAGTCGAAGTGCGCACCCGAGACGATGTGCTCGGGGAGCCGCTGGTCGTAGAAGTCGAAGAGCGTCTCGTCGTCCACGAGGATGTCGCGGCGCCGGGCACGGTGCTCCAGCTCCTCGACCTCGCCCAGGAGCTTGCGGTTGTCGTGGAAGAACTGGTGGTGCGTGCGCCAGTCGCCCTCGACCAGGGCGTTGCGGATGAAGAGGTCCCGCGAGATCTCCTGGTCGATACGGCCGAAATTAATCTTGCGCTGGGCGACGATCGGTACGCCGTACAGCGTGACCCGCTCGAACGCCGTCACCGCCGCCTGGTCCTTCTCCCAGTGCGGCTCGCTGTAGGTGCGCTTCAGCAGGTGCTGGGCCAGCGGCTCGATCCACTCCGGCTCGACCCGGGCGTTGACCCGCGCCCACAGCCGGGACGTCTCCACCAGCTCGGCCGACATCACGAACCGCGGCTGCTTCTTGAAGAGCGCCGACCCCGGGAAGATCGCGAACTTGGCGCTGCGGGCACCGACGTACTCGTTCTTCTCGGTGTCCTTCAGCCCGATGTGCGACAGCAGGCCGGCCAGCAGCGAGGTGTGCACCGACTGCTCGGGAGCGGCAGCACCCGTCGAGGACTCATCGAGCTCGAGGCCCATCTGCTTGGCGACCGTACGCAGCTGCGCGTAGATGTCCTGCCATTCGCGGATGCGCAGGAAGTTCAGATACTCCTGCTTGCACATCCGGCGGAAGCTGGAGGAGCCGCGCTCCTTCTGCTGCTCGCGGATGTAGCGCCACAGATTCAGGAACGCCAGGAAGTCCGACGTCTCGTCCTTGAACCGGGCGTGCTGCTGATCGGCCTGTGTCTGCTTCTCGGACGGGCGCTCGCGCGGGTCCTGGATGGAGAGCGCGGCGGCGATGACCATGACCTCGCGGACACAGCCGTTGCGGTCGGCCTCGATGACCATCCGGGCCAGGCGCGGGTCCACCGGCAGCTGGGAGAGCTGGCGGCCGAGCGGGGTGAGCCGCTTCTTGGGATCCTTCTCCTCCGGATCCAGCGCGCCCAGCTCCTGGAGGAGCTGCACACCGTCGCGGATGTTGCGGTGGTCCGGCGGATCGATGAAGGGGAACTTCTCGATGTCGCCCAGACCGGCCGCGGTCATCTGGAGGATGACGGAGGCCAGGTTCGTCCGCAGGATCTCCGGGTCCGTGAACTCCGGGCGGGTCAGGAAGTCGTCCTCGGAGTACAGCCGGATGCAGATGCCGTCCGACGTACGGCCGCAGCGGCCCTTGCGCTGGTTGGCGCTGGCCTGCGAGATCCGCTCGATCGGCAGCCGCTGGACCTTGGTGCGGTGGCTGTAGCGGGAGATACGGGCGTTGCCCGGGTCGATCACGTACTTGATGCCGGGCACGGTCAGCGAGGTCTCGGCGACATTGGTCGCCAGCACGATCCTGCGGCCGGTGTGGCGCTGGAACACCCGGTGCTGCTCGGAGTGCGACAGGCGCGCGTAGAGAGGGAGCACCTCTGTATGTCTGAGGTTGCGTTTGCCCAGCGCGTCCGCGGTGTCGCGGATCTCCCGCTCCCCGGAGAGGAAGACCAGGACGTCGCCGGGCCCCTCCGACTGGAGCTCGTCGACGGCGTCGCAGATCGCGGTGATCTGGTCGCGGTCGGAGTCGTCGCTGTCCTCTTCGAGGAGCGGGCGGTACCGCACCTCCACCGGGTACGTACGGCCGCTGACCTCGACGACCGGGGCCTCGCCGAAGTGGCGCGCGAAACGCTGGGGGTCGATCGTCGCCGAGGTGATGACGACCTTGAGATCCGGGCGCTTGGGCAGCAGCCGGGCCAGATAGCCGAGGAGGAAGTCGATGTTCAGCGACCGCTCGTGGGCCTCGTCGATGATGATCGTGTCGTACGCGAGCAGCTCGCGGTCCGTCTGGATCTCGGCGAGCAGGATGCCGTCCGTCATGAGCTTGACGAAGGTCGCGTCCTGGTTCACCTGGTCGGTGAAGCGGACCTTCCAGCCCACCGCCTCGCCCAGCGGCGTCTTCAGCTCCTCGGCGATCCGCTCGGCCACCGTGCGCGCCGCGATCCGGCGGGGCTGGGTGTGTCCGATCATGCCGCGGACACCACGCCCCAGCTCCATGCAGATCTTGGGGATCTGGGTGGTCTTGCCGGAGCCGGTCTCACCGGCGACGATCACGACCTGGTGGTCGCGTATCGCCTCCAGGATCTCGTCCTTCTTCTGGCTGACCGGAAGCTGTTCGGGGTACGTGAGGGCAGGCAGCCGCCCGGCCCGCAGTGCGAGCCGCCCGGCTGCCTTCGTGGCCTGGGCGGCGATCTCGTCCAGCACGCCTTGCTGGGCCTCGGGCTGACGAATGCGGCGCGCCCCTTCGAGGCGGCGGCCGAGCCGGTGGGCGTCGCGCAGCGAGAGCTGCCCGAGCTGGGACTGGAGATCGGCGAAGGAAGTAGACATACGGGTACCAGGATCTCACCCGGGCCCGAGGAACGGCGAACGTATTTCGCGCGGGCTCGGTCACGGAGTCGGCACGGTGGGGGTCGGCCTGATCACAGCACGTACCATTCCGGACAGTTGAACCCCCGTGAAATCCCGTTGGGCCCCCGTGAACCCCCGGAGGCCCTGTCCGCAGAACAGCCCGAGGAAGGCCGGTCGCCGTGACCCGTTCGCAGTGGTCCTGCCTGGTGGCGGCCATCGCGGTCGTCCTCGGGCTGTTCTGCGGACAGACGGCGGCGGCCCGGACGGCGGTCACCGCGGCGGTTCCGGCGGCGGCCGTCGTGCCGCCCCCGGTATCCGCCCACGTCTCCGCCCACGTCTCCGCCCAGGACCCGGTGTCGGTCGTGACGGTCGCCGCGGACAGCGGGGACGGGATTCCGGGCTGCGGCAGGGGCGCCAAGCGCGAGGGCGGCGAACCCGCCGTTCCCGGCCGGTCCCGCGCGGCCCAGGACCAGGCGCCGGGCCTCGCCGGATGGGGCCTGCCCGTCGTCACCGGGCCGGGGCCGGTCCAGCCCCCCGCTCCGACGGCGCTGCGCGGGCCCGAGGCGACCGCGCCCACTCCGGTGGAACTCTCCGTACTGAGGGTGTAGACGGCCCGCGTCTCCACGGCCGTCCCTCACCTCTCCCGTATCGCCAGCACGGAGTTCCGCATGTCCAAGCCCATGCCCAAGCCCACGTCCAAGCCGTCCCCGAAGTCCCGTACGACCGGCAAGCCGAACAAGGCCGGCAGGTCCAGGAAGCCGCTCGTCTACGGCGCCGGGATCGTCGTGGCCGCAGCCCTGCTCGGTTACGTCTCCTACCGGGCCACCGCCCCCGACTCCCCGGGCTCCGGCTCCGGCTCGTCCGCGGCCGCCGACGTCACCGCGGAGCCGGAGGCCGGCGTCTACCCCGAGCTGGCGAAGCTGGCCAGGCGCGACGCCGGCGACAAGCTGGCACAGGGCCGGCCGGACGCGCCCGTCGTCCTCATCGAGTACGCCGACTTCAAGTGCGGCTACTGCGCGAAGTTCGCCCGCGACACCGAACCCGCCCTGGTGAAGAAGTACGTCGACAACGGCACCCTGCGCATCGAGTGGCGCAACTTCCCGATCTTCGGCGCCGAGTCCGAGGCCGCGGCGCGCGCCTCCTGGGCCGCCGGACAGCAGGGGCGCTTCTGGCAGTTCCACAGCGCCGCGTACGCCGAAGGGGCCAAGGAGAAGGGGTTCGGCAAGGACCGGCTGAAGGCGCTCGCCCAGCAGGCGGGGGTGGCCGACCTGGACCGCTTCCAGGCCGACACGGACGGCGCGGCGGCCGCGGCCGCGGTGAGCAAGGACCAGGAGCAGGGGTACGGAATCGGCGCGACGTCCACCCCGTCGTTCCTGATCAACGGCCGCCCGATCGCCGGAGCGCAGCCGACGCAGGCCTTCACCCAGGCCATCGAGCAGGCGGCACAGCAGGCGAAGAGCCTCGGCAACGGTGGCGAGGACGCCAAGGGCTCCGAGCCGTCCACGGGCGCGACGAAGTGACGGCCGGGATCGGCTACTTCGCCGCGCTCCTCGGCGGACTGCTGGCGCTGCTCAGCCCGTGCAGCGCCCTGCTGCTCCCCGCCTTCTTCGCGTACTCCATCAACTCCACCTCACGGCTCCTCGCCCGGACCGGGATCTTCTACGCGGGCCTGGCCACCACCCTCGTCCCGCTGGGCGCCGCGGGTTCGTACGCCGGACGGCTCTTCTACAGCCACCGCGACGCCCTCGTCCTCGGCGCGGGCTGGCTGATCATCGTTCTCGGCGTCGCCCAGATCGTCGGTCTCGGCTTCGCCTCGCGGCGGATCGCCGCCCTCAGCGGCCGGATCCGTCCCACGACCGCCGTATCGGTCTACGCGCTCGGCGCGGTCTACGGACTGGCCGGATTCTGCGCGGGGCCGATCCTCGGAAGCGTGCTGACTGTGGCGGCCGTCAGCGGCAGCCCGGCGTACGGAGGACTGCTGCTCGCCGTCTACGCCCTGGGCATGGCGGTGCCGCTCTTCCTGCTCGCGCTGCTCTGGGAACGGTTCGAGCTGGGCCGCCGCGCGTGGCTGCGCGGGCGGGTTCTGCGGCTCGGCCGCTTCGAGCTGCACACCACGTCGCTGCTGTCGGGGCTCTTCTTCATCGGGCTCGGCGCGATGTTCCTGGTGTACGACGGGACGACCGCGCTGCCCGGACTGCTGGACGTGGACCAGTCGTTCGCCGTGGAGCAGTGGGCCCAGGGCGTCGGCGAGCATGTGCCGGATGTGGTGATGCTGGTCGCGGTGGTGGCCGTGGTGCTGCTGGTGCTCGCGGTACGGGCCGGGCGCCGCCGCCGTGCGGAGGCCGGGGACGAGCTGAACACCGCTGACCGGGAGGGTGCCTGACACGGCGAAGGCCCCGTCCACCGGACGGGGCCTTCGGGTGGTGGCTGGGGCCGGGATCGAACCGGCGACCTATCGCTTTTCAGGCGATCGCTCGTACCAACTGAGCTACCCAGCCACGCAGCTCGTACGGGCTGCAGCGGTCCTGACGGGATTTGAACCCGCGGCCTCCACCTTGACAGGGTGGCGAGCACTCCAAACTGCTCCACAGGACCAAGCTTTGTGCGACTAAGTGTCGCACAGGTTATGCGTGCCCCCAACGGGATTCGAACCCGTGCTACCGCCTTGAAAGGGCGGCGTCCTGGGCCACTAGACGATGAGGGCATAACTGCTAGTACAGCCGCTTCTTCATCTGTCGCCCGAGGGAACGTAAGAAGCATGTGACCCCGCATCCCCTCAAGAGGTTCCGCTTCTCCTGCAACCTGTGAGATTGCAGAACGGTCGAGCCCTGACCGGCGCCCTTGGGCACGTCGGAGACTGTACACGTGCATTTCGGTGTCAGCCAAACCGAAAAGGCGAGGGCGTCGCGCCGGCAGGTTTCCCCTCCGGGAGATGGCGGCTGACCTCGGCCGTCGTCAGGCCGAGCCCGCCCAGGGTGATCTCGTCCCAGGCCTGCAGACGCCGGGTGGCGCGGTCCAGATAGAGCACGGACGCGAGCACCTGTTCCGGCTTCTTGTTCTGTACGGCGCGCAGCCCGCCGCCGCCCGTGGAGCCCTCGACCTTGAGCCGGGTGCCGAGCTCCATCACCTCGTTCTGCCGGTGGTGCACATGACCGGCAAGTACGAGCGGGACCGTGCCGTCCGTCTCCCGGGCCGCCGCCGGCTCGTGGGTGACGGCGATGTCGACCGGGGTGCCGGCCCGCTGCTGGTCGCGCAGCGCGGCCGCCAGCCGCAGGCCCGCAGTCCGTTCGGCGTCCTCGGCCTGTTCGGGCCCGGTGCGGTCCGGGGTGAACTCCGGGTCCCCGATGCCCGCGACCCGCAGCCCGCCGACGTTCACGGCCCGGCCCTCGTCCAGCACGTGCACGTTCTTGAACCGTTCGGCGTGCTCCAGGTACTTCTGGGTGATCGCGGAGTCGTGGTTCCCGCGGACCCAGACGTAGGGGGCGCCCAGATCGCTGACCGGGTCGAGGAAGTTGTTCTCGACGGCGGCGCCATGGTCCATCGTGTCGCCCGAATCGATGATCACGTCGATGTCGTACTGCTCGACGAGCGAGCCGATGATGTGCCAGGCCGCGGGGTTCAGATGGATGTCGGAGACATGCAGGACGCGGAGCGTGGCGGGGTCCGGGGTGTAGACGGGGAGCGTCGAGGTGGCGTCGTACAGCTTGGTGACGTTGGTGACCAGCCGGGCCAGCTCCCGCTGGTAGACGTCGAAGTCGGTGACGATCGAGCGGGCGTCGCCGACGACCGAGGGGGCGCTGGAGAGCAGGCCGGAGAACCGGGGCTCCAGGACCGACTTCGGGTTCCAGGTGGCGTACGCGCTGACCCCCGAGGCGGCCAGCAGCGCGAGGGCCAGCCCGCCGGCCGCGAGGGCGCGGCGGGGCCTGCGGTAGACCGCGAGGCCCAGTGCGGTGGCTCCGGAGACGACCGCGACGCAGGAGCGCAGGGCGAGCTCACGGGTGCCGGCGGCGACGTCGCCGGTGACCTCGTCCTCCAGTCCCGACAGCCGTTCGGGGTGCTGGACCAGGGCCTCGGAGCGGACCGGGTCGAGGCGGTCGACATCGACGTCGAGCCGGACCGGGGCGCGGTGCGAGTCCAGTTCCAGGGCGCCGAGCGGCGACACGTTGATCTTGGTGCCGCCGCTGAGGGAGGGGCGCAGGGTCATCGTCGTGTCCATCGGGCCGACGGTCGTACGGACACTGCCGACGGCCAGCAGCCCGAGCCAGGCACCGAACAGCACGACGGTGACCAGGCCCAGCGCGCGGGCGAACGGGCGCGGCGAGACGACGAGCGCGCCGCCGGCGCGGCCGACGCGTCGGCCGGCGCGCGGCCGGACGCGGAGGCGGCGGACACGGGCTGCTGCGGCACGGAACGGGTCGCGGGCCATGGGGCGACTGTGCCCCGGTCCGTGGGGAGGTATGCGCTGCGGGCACCTCGGGGCACATCCGGCCCGGGTACGTGACAATGACGGGGTGCTGGAGATGACGCGGGAAGAGTTCGAGGAACTGGTCGGCGAGGCCCTGGACCGGATCCCGCCGGAGCTGACCCGGCTGATGGACAACGTCGCGGTCTTCGTCGAGGACGAACCGGAAGCCGACGATCCGGATCTGCTCGGGCTCTACGAGGGCACGCCGCTGACCGAGCGCGGCGAGTGGTACGCGGGTGTGCTGCCGGACCGGATCACCATCTACCGGGGGCCGACGCTGCGGATGTGCGAGTCGCGCGAGCGCGTCGTCGCCGAGACGGAGATCACCGTCGTCCATGAGATCGCCCACCACTTCGGCATCGACGACGAGAGGCTGCACGCGCTGGGTTACGGGTGAGGGACAGGCCTCAGGTGTGAATGAGGTGTGCGGGCCGGGCCCGGGGGCGTGTCCCCGGCGGGGCGGCGGGAGTTGGGCACAGTGCTCCCCGGCTCGTTTCCGTACCGCCTCGTCCGTCCTCGCACCTCCGGAGGTGCCCCCGTGCGCCAGTTGTCCGTTCCGCTGTCCGTCCCCGTCCGCTGGGCGGCCGTCACCGTTGTGACGATCGCCGCGTCCACCGGCTGCATGAGCGTCGGCGACGACGCCGGGAAACCGGCACCCTCGCGGTCCGCCGCGCCGAAGGGGTCGGTGGCCGGCCCCGACGGCTCCACGGTGGCCGGCACCGGCCGGGCCCGTACCGGAGGCGCCGAGGCGCACTCCGAGCGGGAGATCGCCGAGACCGGCGCCCCGAGCCCCTCCGCCGCCCCCTCGGACAGTCCCGGCACGGGGTCCGCCGAGCCCCGTCGGGTCAGGGGCGGCCGGATGTCGGCGCCGCCGCTCCCGTCGTCGGAGCCCGGGGTCCCGCAGCGGCCGGATCCCCCGGCTCCGTCCGAGCCGCAGACCCCTGAGCCGTCGGCTCCGCCGGAGCCCGAGCCCGAGCCGGAGCCCTCGGAGCCGCCGGAGGTGCCTTCGGCGTCGCCCGCGGCGCAGCTCCGCACCGAGGCGATGGGTGCGCTGGACAACGTGGACGAGATGCCGACCCCGGAGGCATCACCGCAGGTGGGACCGGCTTGACGGGGTGGTCGGCGGGGGGCCGGTTTGCGCGATGCGGGGGTGAGTGCGTATGGTAGTAGATCGTTTGATCCATTGCCCGGCGCCGACACAGAAGAGCGCCGTGTGGCGCGTACTCTCCCTTGCCGTGGCTGGACCGCATTGAGGCGGTCGAAATTGCGAAAACACGGAGTTACGGGCGCGTGCCGAGACTCCGGAAGGTTTCGCATTTCGCATGTCAATTTCCAGTTCTGACCACACCGTGCTGCCCGAGAACATCGAGAACGACGAGCTCGTCGAGGCGGCAGAGGCCGTTGTCGCCGAGTCCGCCGTCTCCATCAAGGACTACATTGCGGCCCCCCAGGCCGACATCGACGCTCCTCAGGTGGAGAGCGACGCTCCCCAGGCGGAGAAGGCCGCTCCCCGGACTGAGAAGGCCGCTCCCCAGGCCGAGAAGGCCGAGCAGACCGTCTCCGACGCCCCCCGGGCCGAGCAGGTGGAGGCTGACGCCGCCACCGACACCGACTCCGACACCGACTCCGCCGCCGACGAGGCGGACGCCGAGCCGACCGTCACCTTCGCCAGCCTGGGCCTGCCCGACGGCATCGTCCGCAAGCTCGCGCAGAACGGTGTGACCGCGCCCTTCCCGATCCAGGCAGCGACCATCCCGGACGCCCTGGCCGGAAAGGACATCCTCGGCCGTGGCCGTACTGGCTCCGGCAAGACCCTTTCCTTCGGTCTGCCGACGCTGGCCTCGCTTTCCGGTGGCCACACCGAGAAGAAGAAGCCCCGCGCGATCATCCTCACCCCGACGCGTGAGCTCGCGATGCAGGTCGCGGACGCGCTCCAGCCGTACGGCGACGTGCTCGGCCTGAAGATGAAGGTCGTCTGCGGCGGCACGTCGATGGGCAACCAGATCTACGCGCTGGAGCGCGGTGTCGACGTCCTCGTCGCCACCCCGGGCCGGCTGCGCGACATCATCAACCGGGGCGCCTGCTCCCTGGAGAACGTCCAGGTCGCCGTCCTCGACGAGGCCGACCAGATGTCCGACCTGGGCTTCCTGCCCGAGGTCACCGAGCTGCTCGACCAGATCCCCGGTGGCGGCCAGCGGATGCTCTTCTCCGCCACCATGGAGAACGAGATCGGCACCCTGGTCAAGCGCTACCTGAGCAACCCGGTCACCCACGAGGTCGACTCCGCCCAGGGCAACGTCTCGACCATGTCGCACCACGTCCTCGTCGTGAAGCCGAAGGACAAGGCGCCGGTCACCTCGGCCATCGCCGCCCGCAAGGGCCGCACGATCATCTTCGTCCGCACCCAGCTGGGCGCCGACCGCATCGCCGAGCAGCTCGTCGAGGCGGGCGTCAAGGCGGACGCACTGCACGGCGGCATGACCCAGGGCGCCCGTACCCGCGTTCTTGAGGACTTCAAGAAGGGCTTCGTCAACGCGCTGGTCGCGACCGACGTCGCGGCGCGCGGTATCCACGTCGACGGCATCGACCTGGTCCTGAACGTGGACCCGGCCGGCGACCACAAGGACTACCTGCACCGCTCGGGCCGTACCGCCCGTGCCGGCAAGTCCGGTGTCGTGGTCTCGCTGGCGCTGCCGCACCAGCGTCGTCAGATCTTCCGCCTGATGGAGGACGCGGGCGTCGACGCCTCGCGCCACATCGTCCAGGGCGCGGGCGTCTTCGAGCCGGAGGTCGCCGAGATCACCGGTGCCCGTTCGCTCACCGAGGTCCAGGCCGACTCCGCGAACAACGCCGCCAAGCAGGCCGAGCGCGAGGCCGCCGACCTGACCAAGCAGCTGGAGCGCATCCAGCGCCGTGCCGTGGAGCTGCGCGAGGAGGCCGACCGCCTGGTCGCCCGTGCCGCACGCGAGCGGGGCGACGACCCCGAGGCAGCGGTGGCCGAGGTCGCCGCCGAGGCGGAGGCCGCACTCCTGGCCGCCGCTTCCGTGCCGGAGCAGCAGGCCGCGCGCGAGGAGCGTCGCGACGACCGCGGCAACTTCGAGCGCCGGGACAACCGCGGCGGCGACCGCGGTGGGTACCGCGGCGGCAACGACCGGGTCGGCGAGCGCAGTGGCCGTCCCACCGGCGGAAACGGCTACCGCGGCAGCAGCGACCGTCCGTCGTTCCGCGGCAGTAATGACCGCAGCAACGACCGCGGCGGCGACCGTGGCGGCCGTTCTTTCGAGCGTCGTGACAACGACCGCCCGGCGTTCAACCGTGACAACGACCGTCCGGCGTTCAACCGCGACCGCCGTGACGAGCGTCCCTCCGGTGGCTTCCGCGCCGGTGGCGGCGACCGTCGTGACGACCGCGGCAGCAATGACCGTGGTGGCGACCGTGGCGGCCGTTCTTTCGAGCGTCGTGACAACGACCGCCCGGCGTTCAACCGTGACAACGACCGTCCGGCGTTCAACCGCGACCGCCGT
>NZ_JBVJHB010000017.1:166341-202814 GCF_055587045.1 Streptomyces sp. NPDC048671
GTGACGAGCGTCCCTCCGGTGGCTTCCGCTCCGGCGGCGGCAGCGACCGCCCGACCGGTCGCCGTGACGACCGTCCGGCGGGTGGCTTCCGCGCCGGTGGCGGCAGCGACCGCCCGACCGGTCGCCGTGACGACCACCGCTCCACGGGCACCGGCACGAGCACCGGTTCGTTCGGCCGCCGCGACGACAAGCCGCGCTGGAAGCGCAACGGCTGATCGTCCGACCGCCTGACCGCTGATCAGGGCCCGCACACCACTGAGGTGGTGTGCGGGCCCTGATCTTTGTTTTGAGCGCGTTTCGATACTCCCTCGCGGGTGCTGTGAGCCGGTCTGCGGGTGGCCGGGGTGGCCGGGGTGGCAGGCACGGACGTGGTGACCTCCATCGGTGGGTCGGACCCGGTCCAGCGGGACATGAGTACCGGTCAGTCGAGGCCTGAAGCCTGTCGGGGCGCCGGCCGGGGACCTGACGGTCCCGCGCGGCAGGCACCCGGTGCATGTCGGGCCTCCGGCAAGGGAATCGCTGGGGGCATGACAAGCAATCCCGGCGGTGCCCCGTCCGACGACCCGCCCCCGACCGCCGCCTCCGACGGCCCGCCAGACCTCCCACCCGCTTCTACTCCCGCTCCCGCTCCCGCCTCCGCCTCCGCCTCCGCTTCCGCTTCCGCTTCCGTCTCCGTCTCCGACGAGGAGCGGCTGGCCGAACTCGGCTACACGCAGGTCCTCGCCCGCCGGATGTCGGCGTTCTCCAACTACGCGGTCTCGTTCACGATCATCTCGGTGCTCTCCGGCTGCCTGACGCTCTACTTGTTCGGCATGAACACGGGCGGCCCGGTCCTGATCACCTGGGGCTGGGTCGGTGTCGGCCTGATGACGCTGTTCGTCGGCCTGGCGATGGCCGAGATCTGTTCGGCGTACCCGACGTCCGCGGGCCTCTACTTCTGGGCCCACCGGCTGGCTCCGCCGCGTTCGGCGGCGGCCTGGGCGTGGTTCACGGGCTGGTTCAACGTGCT
This sequence comes from Streptomyces sp. NPDC048671, assembly GCF_055587045.1. Taxonomy (NCBI): domain Bacteria; kingdom Bacillati; phylum Actinomycetota; class Actinomycetes; order Kitasatosporales; family Streptomycetaceae; genus Streptomyces; species Streptomyces sp. NPDC048671. The sequence continues at coordinate 167,351 of NZ_JBVJHB010000017.1, forward strand.
GGGCCAGGTCGCGGTGACGGCCGGGATCGACTTCGGGGCGGCGTCGTTCCTGGGTGCCTACCTGAACCTCCAGTTCGACTTCCGGATCACGCCCGGCCGCACGATCCTCCTCTTCGCCGCGATCCTGTTCCTGCACGGCCTGCTGAACACTTTCGGGGTACGGATCGTCGCGATCCTCAACAGCGTCAGCGTGTGGTGGCACGTGTTCGGCGTCGCGGTCATCGTGGGCGCGCTGACCTTCGTACCGGACTCCCACCAGTCGGCGTCGTTCGTCTTCACGAAGTTCGTGAACAACACCGGTTGGGGCAGCGGCTTCTACGTGGTGATGATCGGGCTGCTGATGGCCCAGTACACGTTCACCGGGTACGACGCCTCTGCCCACATGACGGAGGAGACGCACGACGCGGCGACGGCCGGGCCGCGCGGCATCGTCCAGTCGATCTGGACCTCCTGGATCGCCGGCTTCGTCCTCCTCCTCGGCTTCACCTTCGCCATCCAGTCCTACGACGGCGCCCTGGCCTCCCCGACCGGCGCCCCGCCCGCCCAGATCCTCCTGGACGCCCTGGGGGCCACCACGGGCAAGCTGCTGCTCCTGGTGGTGATCGGCGCCCAGCTCTTCTGCGGCATGGCGTCCGTGACCGCCAACAGCCGGATGATCTACGCCTTCTCCCGGGACGGCGCCCTCCCGTTCTCCCACATCTGGCACACGGTCAGCCCCCGTACCCGCACCCCCGTGGCGGCGGTCTGGCTGGCCGCCATCGGCGCGCTGGTACTGGGCCTCCCGTACCTGATCAATGTCACCGCGTACGCGGCCGTCACCTCCATCGCGGTGATCGGCCTCTACATCGCCTACGTCATCCCCACCCTGCTCCGCCTCCTGCGCGGCGACGACTTCCGGCGGGGCCCCTGGCACCTGGGCCGCTGGTCACGCCCCATCGGCATCGTCGCGGTGGTCTGGGTGGCGGTCATCACGATGCTCTTCATGCTGCCACAGGTCTCACCCGTCACCTGGGAGACCTTCAACTACGCCCCGATCGCCGTCCTTGTGGTCCTCGGCTTCGCCGCCACCTGGTGGCTGGCCTCGGCCCGCCACTGGTTCCTCAACCCCGATCACAAGCGCACGATCACCCGCAACACCCCTCGCTGAGCGGGGCCCACCACCACGATGACGGGGCCCGGCAACCGATACCCGATCGGCGGCCGGGTCGCGGCGGGCTATGCTCGGGGGTGATTCGCCGAGGGCCGTTAGCTCAATTGGCAGAGCAGCGGACTTTTAATCCGTTGGTTGTGGGTTCGAGTCCCACACGGCCTACCTCTGGCGGGACGGGGTTTTCCCCTCTGACCTGCTATTTAGTGCCTCGATCGGCTTTGGTCGATCGAGGCACTCTGTCTTTCCGCGGCTCGGGCGTGAGCGGATGGCCTGGCAGCAGGCGCTATCTGCGTGGCGCGCATGCGCGAGCCGGGTCGGCCTGAAGCCAGTGAGTCATGCCGCGAGCGGCTCAGGGCGAGGCGACGGCCGGGCAGCAGCTCCTCTTCCGCCGCAGGCACCGCCAACACGGCGGCGCTGATCAGGCCGGTGCGGACAGCTTGGGAGTAAGCAGCTCCAGCGCCTCTTCCCAGCGGTACTGGTCCGCGCCACCGCCGGCCTTCGGCTTGTGGGCCTCGTACGAACCGATCAGGACGCCCATCTCTCGCAGCCGCTCCAGGCTCTGGCTGTATGCGGGATGTGCGGCCTGCGCCGAGTTCAGGTAAGGCATGACGGCAGTAGGGATGCCGAACCCGTACGCCTCGCACAGGATGCCCAGCGCCAGGGTGTCCGAGATGCCGGCAGCCCATTTGTTGATCGTGTTGAAGGTGGCCGGGGCCACCGCGATGGCGTCGGCGGGCGGCAGCGGGCGAGGGTCGCCGGGCGAGCGCCAGGCCGAGCGGATCGGGTAGCCGGTCTGTGTCTCGACCGCCTCGGTGTCGATGAAGCCGAGGGCCTGCGGGGTGGCGACGACGCCCACATCCCAGTTCGCCTCCTGGGCCGCAGAGATCAGGATGCCGACGTCGCCGGCGATGCCGGAGGCGCACACGACGACGTACAGGAAGGGCTTCTTGGTCTGCCGGTCCGGCTGATCACTCATGCGGGGGCTCCCAGTTGACGGCTGAAACGGTGCAGTTCCGGCAGCGTACGACGGCGGTCGCGGGCGGCCATGTCGGCCACCAGCTCACGGACGGCTGGGCGACGGATGTCTAGACCCTGGGCCATACAAGTCATGTCGCAGGTTGACGGGCGGTTCCGTTCTGGTTGAGGTCCAGAGCGTGTTTGAGCACCTCACATGCCTGGAGGTGGTTACCGGATTCCTGCAGCAGATTGGCGAGTCGGCGGCAGACCAGCACAGCTTCCGGGCCGCGTGTCTTGTGCGTCTGGTGGAATGCCTGCTCCAACACCTCGATCGCCTCCCTCAGCTGACCGGCGTCGGCCAAGGCCTCGGCGAGTTCGAGCTGCACGGCGAAGGCGTTGCTCTCTCCGCCCGGCGCCTGCTCGTCAAGTGCCAATCTCAGCACTGGCAGTGCGTCACGGTTCCGCCCTGCAGAACGCAGCAGGCGGGCCAGATTCAGCCCGGAGGCTATCAATGCGGCGCGAACATCAGCGTCCACGACCGGGCCCGCCGGAAAGTGACGGTCAGCGCGGGCTCGGTTGCGGACAAGTGGCAGACGCCCTATGTCGTTCTCCTGTGAACGCTGCGGCCTCGGCCGGTTCTTTGCCAGCAGCCGTTCGTCCAGCACCCGGTAGATCGTGTTCAGGTCAATGAGTTCCGCTCCGCCGGCTACCCCTGTCCGCATCAAATGCAGCAGCTCGCCGGTGAAGGCGGTATGAACCTCGCCTTCCGGAGACAGGGCCAGCTTGTTCTTCGGCGAAGCCGTCAGCACGTACGCTCCGTCTACTGCCACGCGAATGGCCAGTGCGTCTCCATCGCCCGCGAGCGTGCGGGCAGCGCGCCCGCTGAAGCAGCAGTCGAGCACGATCACCCGACGACGGGCCCTGGACGAACGGATGGCAGTTCGCAGATGCTCGTAGGCCACCGCGGTGTAGCCGGTGTTCTCTCGCGAGCCGGTCAGCGACAAATAGAGGTCTGCGGTGTCGGCGTCGCGCAGTCCGTGACCCGTGTAGTACACGAACAGGGTGTCGGTGGCCTCCTCCGCCGCAACGTGTACCGGATCCAGCATGGCTGAACCGTCGTCGGGGTCCAGCACGACGGTGCAGTGCAGTTCAGGCAGTCCCCAAAGCATTGCGTTCCGCAAGGCCTCGGACAAGTCGCGCAGGTTGGCCTCCACCGCAGGCAACTGTTCGAGGCTCCGGTAGGAGCGCGTGCCGATGAGTACGGCCCTGGACGCGGCCGGGTCAGGAAGCCTGTTCATCGTCGGCCACGTCGTCCGGCTCCTGGTCAAGCAGCGCGATGATGCGCTCCGCTACGTCGGCCGGTACGCCACTCACCGGAATCTCCACTTCAACCGGGCCCCTGCGCAGAGTGATCGCCGGCCGATTGCGTCTGGAGTCGCGCCACTGCAGAACGGATACGACCAGAGCTCCCGTGGAGAGGCCGGAGCCAATCAGTAGTTGCAGGACGTCGAAGCCGGTGCCCATGGAGCCCGGCTGCGCTGTTGTGGAGCCGGCAAGTTGGCCTCTTACTTCATGTCGCAGCGACTCATCGGCACCCACCCACTGGAGCAGCGAGCGGAGATCTTCCTCGCTCCCATCCGGATGTTCGTTCTCGGCGACGCGAATTTCGACTTCAGGCACTTGATACGTCCCTTCCTTGTTCCACGCGGGCGCTGACGCCGGAGAACAGTGCGAGTGCCTCCTCGCGCGCTCCGAGTCTCGCCAGGCACACGGCCTGCCAGTACTGGCTGCTAAGCGTCGTGGGATGGTCGGCGCCAAGTGCCGTGGTACATACCTGCACCACCGAGGTGAGCACGTGGACGGCTTCCTGTAACTCTCCACGCAAAACGAGATTGACCGCCTCTCTCTGGCGCGATATCGCGTTCTCGGCCGTCATGCTGCCCAGAACGGTCTGACGGGTCACGTCGCTCAGGGACAGCGGCAGCCCGTGATCAGGCCGCAGCTCCACAGCGGGACCACGGAAGAGGGCGGTATCCAGATACTCTGGATAGGAGGTTTCCAACCCGGAAGGGTTGTGAACGTACTCAACGGCCCCATCACGGATACACCGGTTCACCAGTTCACCGAGCAGCCGGGCTGCGTCCGGTCGCGTCTGCAGTGACAGCAGAACAGAGAGCGCTGCATCGGCGCCCTGTGGTCGCATGGACGGTTCCCGGGCAGACAGGGCATCCACTAATTCCGCCAGCTCGGGCAGGACCTGGTGGTGACTCCCGGTAAGTCGTAGTGCGCCCTCGTCGATGGCGCGTTCCACGACGGCACCGACGTCCTCGACCTCCGCAAGCGGCGGCTTACCTGTGAGCATCAGGTACATGCACAGGCCCAGGCCGTACAGATCGCTCGTTGGACCAGGCCGCTCACCGCGCATGATCTCGGGGGCCATGTATCGGGGGGTGCCGACCAACGCCCCGACCTTGGTGATAGCTGTGTCCTCAATCAGACGGACAAGCCCGAAGTCCTGCAGTACAACCCGCCCCTGGGTGGTGATCCGCACGTTCGTCGGCTTGACGTCGCGGTGCAGCACGCCTGCGTCGTGCGCCGCTGCCAAACAGGAGCAGACCCCGATGCCGATGCCCATAACCGCGGCATCTGGTAACCGGTTCTGCGAGGTCACCAACGTCTGCAGGTCAACGCCGTCGAGATACTCCATCACCAAGTACGGGGCACCCTCGAGTATTCCGAAGTCGTACAGCGTCGGCGCGCCAGGACCCGTGATCCGCGCAAGCGCCCGAGCCTCACGGCGAAACCGCTCTGACATGCCCTCAATGTCCATTGCGGCGGCCCCCACCGAAAGGATCTTCACGGCGACTCTGCGGTCGAGTACGGCGTCTTGCGCTTCATGAACCACGCCCATCCCTCCCGCGCCGATCATCCGCAGCAGGCGATAGCGACCACCGATCAATTCCTGGCTCGACATACCCACCCCCGTCATCGCTGCCCAGGATGATCCTGTCCCAGCGACGGGAACTGGGCAACCGTTTCCATGTACCCGGCATCTCGAGGCGACCGTCACGGACATCCGGTGTCCGGAATTTCAAAGTGGACCTTCGCCGGCCACCTCCGGCAGAAACCACGGGCGCGGCCCCACCGATCCTTTGAGATCCTCTTTGCGAGCGGGAAGCATGAGGAAGCCCCGGCCGCTGGAATTCACCAAGCCGGGCCGGGGCCGTTGCCGACGGAGTAGGGCGAGGACCCCGGGGTCAGACCAGGAGCTTCGTTTTCGCTTGGCGGTACTCCTCGTCCGTGATCGCGCCCTTGTCCTTGAGGTCGGCGAGTCTCGTCAGGTCGTCGACGTGGCTGTTCCTCGTCGAGCCGCCCGGGGCATCCGTGCCGGCCGCATCCCTCACGTACGCCTTGAAGGCCGCATCCCGTTCCCTGGCGTCCTTCGCGTCGCGCTTCCCCATCGATTTGCCGCGGGCGATCACGTAGACCAGGACGCCCAGGTACGGCAGCACCAGGGTCAGGATCAGCCAGCCGGCCTTGGCCAGTCCGCCCAGGTCGTCGCTGCGGAAGATGTCCATGATGACGCGGAAGAGAAGGAACATCCACATGACCCAGAGGAAGAACCAGAGCATGGTCCAGAACAGGTTGAGCAGGGGGTAGTCGTCCATCGTCCACTCCAGGGAGCCGCGCCGAATGGGTGAATACGAAATAATTGATACCACCGCATTTCGCCTCTCGCCCGGTGGGCTCCACGAGCGGTGCCGGCCGGGGTGCTGGGAGTACCGTGGACGTGTCGAGGGAGGCGTGAGCCTCCGGGAGGCGGTGCGCCTCGTGACTGTGATGACGTGTCCGCACAGGGACCCGCGGTGGTGTGCGCGTGCGCGCGGCGGATGAGTCCGGCCGGAGTCCGGTCGGCGCCGTCGGGCGGGTCACCGTGCCGATCCCGCCCGACGGGGCGGGCGAAGTGCTGGTCGCCGTGAGGGGCGGCTCCGAGGCCTACACCGCATGGTCGGCCACGTCGATCGGCAGGGATGTACGTGTCGTGGTCGTCGACCTGGTCTCGGCACGCACGGTGGTGGTGGAGCCCCTGCCGTCCTGACCCCGCGCCTGACCCCGCGAAGTGGCGTCCTACATCTGACAGGAGTCCGCTCATGTTGTTCTGGCACGTTCCCGCCCCCAACGAGGCGATGCTCATATCGGGTTCGAAGCGGCAGACGCAGGACACGCAGTTCCGGATCGTCACCGGCCACGGAAGCTTCGTCCTTCCCATCAAACAGAAAGCACGGATGCTGTCCCTCGCGCTCCGGGAGGCGGAGATCACCGAGGACTGCGTCACCCAGCAGGGCATCCGCCTCACGGTCCGGGCCGTCTCCGTCTTCAAGGTCGGCGACGACGCCGTGTCCATCGCCAACGCCGCGCGGCGTTTCCTGTCCGAGCAGGCCCAGATGGAGGAGCTCGTCGGCCGGATCTTCGCCGGGCACCTGCGGTCCATCGTGGGCGGACTGACCGTGGAGCAGATCATCCGGGAACGCAGCCGGGTCTCCCAGGAGGTCATCGCCGGCAGCCACGGAGAGATGGAGAAGCTCGGCATCGTCGTGGACGCCCTCCAGATCCAGGAGATCGACGATGCCACCGGGTACATCGAGAACCTGGCCGCCCCGCACGCCGCCGCGGTCGCCGGTCAGGCCCGGATCGCCCGTGCCAAGGCCGATCAGGAGGCCGCCGAACGCGAGCAGCAGGCCTCCGCGCTCAAGGCCGAGTACGAACGGGACACCGCGATCAAGAGGGCCGGTTTCCTCGCCGAGACGGAGCAGTACAACGCCCGTGCCGCCCAGGCCGGGCCGCTCGCGCAGGCCAGGGCGTCGCACGAGGTCATCGACGAGCAGACCGCGCTGGCCCAGCGCCAGGCGGGACTGGCCGCCCAGCGGCTGGAGGCGGAGGTCGGGCGACCGGCGGACGCCGAGGCCTACCGGCAGCGCACCCTGGCCGAGGCCGCTCGCGACCAGGTGAAGTTCGAGGCGGACGGAAGCGCGTACGCCGAACGGGCCCTCGCCCAGGCCCAGGCGGACGCCAACACGGCCCGCGCCGTCTCGCTGCGGGAAGGCAACCAGGAACTCATCGCGGCCAACCGCATCGTGGAGAACCTGCCGGCCCTGGCCGACGCGGCCGCCCGCGGGATGTCGGGAGCCAGCCTCACCGTGCTCAACGGCACCGACGGTGTCAACGAGATGGCGGCGGGCGTCGTCGGCCAGGGGCTGGCGATCCTTCAGTCGCTCCAACGCGGTACGGACACGGGGGCGACCCCGGACCGCGACATGCGAAACCGGAGCCAGGATCAGGACTCGGAGCAGGACCAGGACTCGGACCGGGACCGGACGCCCCGGATCGCCGACGCGGAATGACACGGGCGGAGACCGGGACCGACGGCCGGGACGGCTCGCGGAGTGGGCGCGGGAGCCGTCCCGGTACGGCTCCGGCTACGGCTTCGGTACGGCTACGGCTCCGGTACGGAGACGGGGGGCGCGGCCGCCTTCGCCGCCGCCTCCGCACGCGCGGCCGATGTGACCTTCCGGTGGTGCGCGAGGATTCCTATGAAGCCTGCGAGGAACCCGCTGACCAGGCCGGATACCGCGTGATTGACCGCGTTGGCCGACTCGCTGTCCGGCATGCCGATGATCGCGTAATTGACTCCCGCGCTCATCACCGCCCCGATCACTCCACCGATCACGCCACTGATGACGGCACCGCGCAGCGGTGAGGCCACAGTGGCTGCTGGGGCGGCTGCGGGAGCGGGGGCGGGAGTGATCGGTGCGGTCATCGGCGGAGGCCCTCCAGACAGGCTGCGATGAGAGACCGGGAGCGGCTTGCGGGGCGGCGCGGTGAAGCGGGCGGTCCCGGGTCTGCTCGCACGGGCAGCCCACCGGTCCGGGGGATGCAGCAGATACCTTGCGACAGAACACGTGTTCCTCGCAACACCTTCTCATTTTCGACACTTTGACTTCGACGCTTCGACGTTCGTGGCACGGTCACGTGGCTCGGCCCGTCGGAGGGCAGTCCAGGGAGGCTGTCGAGGGAGGGGAGCGGAGGGGCGGGGGGAGCGTGCGCGGGGTGGTCATGAGTGCGTCGAACATGCCGTAGAGTTGGGTTTACCGACGCGGGGTGGAGCAGCTCGGTAGCTCGCTGGGCTCATAACCCAGAGGTCGCAGGTTCAAATCCTGTCCCCGCTACTGAAGAATCAGGCCCGGCACGCATAAAGCGTGCCGGGCCTGATTCGTTTGTGCATGTGTACGTTCGCCGGGCCGCCGGGCCGCCGGGCCGTCAGGTCATCGGCCCGCCGGCCGGTGCGACGCGCGCCGTGCGCGTACTCCCATTGGCCGTCGAGGAGTAGCCCCGCGACCGCGCTCCGGGAAGTCTGGGGGCGGTGCGCGGTACCGTCCGCGGCCCTGAGCGCACCGGGCAGGAGAGCACAGGTGGGGAAGCGGGAGCAGCGGCGAGGGAGGCGGGCCGACCAGATCCGGAACCGCCGGTTCGTCCGGGCTCTGCCTGGCCTGATGATCATCGGCGCGTTGGTGTTCGACTTCTTCACCCCGGCCGCCTTCACCGCTGTCCCGCTCTTCGCCGCGGCCCCGCTGATCGCCGCGCCGTTCTTCTCGCTGGCGGGCACCATCCGTGTCGGAGCCGCCGCGTTGGTGGCCATAGCGGCGCTGCGGCTCTACCGCGGCGCCCTGTTCCAGGTCGTGCCGTCCATCGAGCTCCTCACGGTCCTCACCGTCTCCGCCCTCGCGGTCTTCATCAACGGCGTCGTGCGGCGCAGCAACGAGCAGCTGGCCTCCGCGCGGGTCATCGCGGAGACCGCCATGCGCGCGGTGCTGCCGACGCCGTCCGACCGGATCGGCGGACTGTACGTGGCCGCGCGGTACGAGGCGGCGCAGGCGGACGAGTTCGTCGGCGGTGACCTGTTCTCGGTCACGGACACCCCGTACGGGGTGCGGCTGGTGGTCGGGGACGTGCGCGGCAAAGGCCTGGACGCGGTCGAGGCGGTGGCGGTGATCATCGGCGCGTTCCGGGAGGCTGCCGAGCAGGAGCGGTCGCTGGAGGGGGTGGCTCAGCGGCTGGAGCGTGCGCTGGCGCGGGAATCGAGCAGACGCGGCGGCCTCGACGCGGTCGAGGGGTTCATCACCGCCGTCCTGGCCGAGATCCCGCCGGGTTCGACCCGGGTGCGGATCGTCAACCGCGGCCACCCCGAACCGCTGCTGCTGCACTCGGACGGGGTGCTGGAGGTGCTGCTGCCCACGCTGCCCGCGCTGCCCCTGGGGATGGACCTGGGCGTGTGGCCGGACCGTTCCGACGAGTGGGAGCTGCCCGCCGGGGCGACGCTCCTCCTGTACACGGACGGCCTCTCCGAGGCCCGTGACGCCGACGGGGTCTTCTACGACCCCGCCGAGCGGCTGCGCGGACGGATCTTCCCGGGTCCCGAGGAACTGCTGTCGACGCTGACCGATGACGTACGGCTGCACACCGGTGGGGTGACGACCGACGACATGGCGCTGCTCGCGGTCGTGCGCCCCACCGAGGGCCAGCCGGAGCGGCGCACGACCGTGAGGATCGTGGGTCTGGGGGGCGGCGCCGGGTGAAGGTGAAGGGGCGGACGGGGGAGAGGGTGAGCAGAGGTGAGGGAGAGGCCGCGGCCGATGCCACCGTGCGTAACCGTAAGGAACCCCTCCGCATAACATTTGACGCAACGTCAGAAAACGGATAACGATTGAGGGGCGATCAACTCGCCCGATTCCACCCGGTTGTGCCCCGTAAGTCCAGGCCAATGGCGCGAATGATCAGCTGGAACAGCTTGGAATCGGACCCGTGTGTCTATTAACGTTCGATAACGCAGCGCGGTTGTCCCAGCCGCCGTCAGAGGCGGCACCGTGCGCGAGCGCCGAATTCCGCAAGGGAACCGGGGAACCACCTACATGGGGTGAATCGGGCATCTCTGTCTTGTCGCGAGACGGAGGAACCCGTAGGAGACCTTCCTGCTCCGAACCCGTCAGCTAACCCGGTAGGCGAGAAGGAAGGAAAGGAGTGCGCCCCAGTGGCGTCCAACAAGCCTGCCCCCGAAGCCCCCTCCCGGTTCGTACCCGAACACGGAAATGACTTCGGAACCGGGCCCGGTGCCGTCTACGGCACCCACCACGGCACCACGTACGGCACCGCATACGGCACCCACCACGGAACCGCTTACGGGACCGAGCACGGAACCGCTTACGGAACCGATCGGGGCAGCGAGTTCGGCAACGGCTTCCCGGCCGACGAGACCGAGTCCGACAAGGCGTGGGAGGAATGGAATCCCACCGAGGAGTCCGTCCGCCCCGTACGCGGCAAGCACCGCGTCGCCAAGCAGCGCAATGGTCTCGCCCGTAGCTCCACCGTTCTCGGCGTCGGTGTCATCGCGGCCGTCGGCGCGGGCGGCATGGCCTCCGCGCAGAGCAAGCCGCCGGTTTCCATCTCTCTTCCCGACGCCATCTCGGACAAGCTCCCCGAGGCCAAGTCCCTGCCGGGCGTCGGCGCACTGTTCTCCAGTGGGTCCGAGGCGGAGCAGGCCGGGGCCGAGACCGCTTCCGCCCCGCTGACGACGGCCGGCATCACCACCACCGAGGCCGAGCAGGGCACGACGGACGCCGGCGAGGCGCTCCGCGCCCGCATCCTCCAGCAGGCCGAGCAGCAGCAGGACTCCGCCGACGCGGAGGCCAAGGCGGCCGAGGAGAAGGCCGCCGCGGAGAAGGCGGCAGCCGAGGCGAAGAAGCAGCAGGACGCCGCGGAGGCCAAGGTCGCCGCCGCGAAGAAGAAGGCGGAGGCGGAGGCGAAGAAGAAGGCCGAGGCCGCGCGGCTCGCCAAGCTCGCCGCCAGCTACGCCATCCCCACCTCCTCGTACACGATCACCTCGACCTTCGGCGAAGCCGGTTCGATGTGGTCCTCCGGCTACCACACGGGCCTCGACTTCGCGGCGCCGACCGGTACCCCGATCAAGGCCATCCACAGCGGCACCGTCAAGTCGGCCGGCTGGTCCGGTGCTTACGGCTACCGCACGGTCCTGGAGCTTGAGGACGGTACGGAGCTGTGGTTCTGCCACCAGTCCTCGATCGGTGTCGGCGTCGGCCAGAAGGTCACCACCGGGGACACCATCGGGCGCGTCGGCGCGACCGGCAATGTGACCGGCCCGCACCTTCACCTTGAGGTCCACACCCCGGACGGCACCGGGATCGACCCGATGACCTGGCTGCGTGCCCGGGGCCTGACGGTCTGAGCAGGCTGCCGCTGAACCCCGGCAGTCCTGACGCTCACCCCCCGACGTCGGGACTGCCGGTCCGCCGCTGCATCCGTATCCGTGTCCGTATCCCTGTCCGTGTCCGTGTCCGTATCCGTGTTCGTAGCTGTACACGGCACGGAATATCGGAATAGCGGAGGCGGTGGAACGAGTTGTTCCATCCATGACTTCTCTCCGCAAGCTCGGTTCGTCCAGCCTTCAGGTCTTCCCGCTCTCCCTCGGCGGCAACGTATTCGGCTGGACGGCCGACGAGGCGCAGTCCTTCGCCGTGCTCGACGCGTACGCGGCGGCAGGCGGCAACTTCATCGACACCGCGGACTCGTACTCCTCCTGGGTCCCCGGCAACGAGGGCGGCGAGTCGGAGACCCTCATCGGCAAGTGGTTCGCGGCGCGGGGCAACCGTTCCGACATCGTCCTGGCCACCAAGGTCGGCTCCCACCCCTCGTACAAGGGGCTCTCCCCCACCACCGTCAAGGCCGCGGCCGAGGAGTCGCTGCGCCGGCTCGGTACCGACCACATCGACCTCTACTACACGCACTTCGACGACGAGACGGTCCCGGTCGAGGAGATCATCACCGCCCTCGACCAGCTGGTGAAGGACGGCAAGGTCCGTGAGATCGCCGCCTCCAACATCGCCCCGGAGCGGCTCCGCGCCTCGCTGGACTTCTCCGAGCGCGAGGGACTGGCCCGTTACGTGGCCCTGCAGCCGCACTACAACCTCGTTTCCAGGGACACCTACGAGGGCGAGCTCCAGGACATCGCTGCCGGCGCCGGGCTCGCCGCCGTCCCGTACTACGCCCTCGCCTCCGGCTTCCTCACCGGCAAGTACCGCCCCGGTACGACCGTGGACAGCGCGCGCGCCGGAACGGCGGGCCGGCACCTGGAGTCGGAGCGCGGACAGAAGGTCCTCGCCGCGCTCGACAAGGTGGCGCAGGAGCGGAACGCCGAGATCGCGACCGTGGCCCTGGCCTGGCTGGCGGCCCAGCCGACCGTCGCCGCCCCGATCGCCTCCGCCCGTACGGTCGAGCAGCTGCCCGCGCTGGTGGCCGTCGCCGATCTGCGGCTCACGGACCAGGAGCTGACCGAGCTCACCGAGGCATCCGCCTAGAACCGTCCCACGACCTAGGTGTACTGATCCGGGTATTGATCCGGCGGGCTGTACGGCGCCGGGTTGTGGAGCGGCGCGTCGGACGGAGGCTGTGCGTACGGGGCCTGTGCGTACGGCTGACTGGTGTACGGCTGACCCGTGTACGGCGGCTGTCCGTACGCGGGTGGTTGACCGTACGGAGCCTGGCCGTACGGGGGTTGGCCGTACGGAGCCTGGCCGTACGGATACGTGGGGTGCGGGTGCGGGGCGTGGCTGCCGTAGGGCTGGTACGTCCCGTGCCCCTGGTATCCCCCGTGCCCCTGGTACGGCTGGGGCGCCGGAGGTGTGAACCGGGGGCGCAGGCGGCGCGTCGCCTGCGCCGCGTACGCCAGGGCGGGACCGGCGACCTCCCGGCGCTGCCACAGATGGTGCAGCAGCTCCAGCTCACGTTCGGCCAGGTCCGGGCCCGCCGTGCCGCGGCGGGCCTGCCGGCGCAGAAAGGCCAGCGACGTCGCGAACGACTCGTACTCGGCGACCGTGCGGGCCGCCGCCTTGCCCTGCGCCTTGGCCTGAGCCCTGGCCTGGGCGGTGATCGGGGCCGGTGCGTAGCCCCGGTGCCCGTACGGGCCGCCGCCGCCCACTGCCGTCGCCCGCCACCGGCGTGCCGTGTCCCTGGCCCTGCCGCGGGCCCGCATCGAGGACAGGGCGAGGGGTTCGGCGGGGGAGAGCCAGCCGGCCGCGGCGTAGGCGGGCAGCTCGACGGCCAGGGTGCGCAGCTCGCGCCGGCGGGACCAGATCGCCAGCCAGGTCACCAGGCCGAAGGCGGGCACCATGAACACGCCGTACACCGCGTAGAAACCGTACGGGCCGAACGTCGACGAGCCGTTCCACACGGCGTGCATGCCCATCGCGAGGACCAGGCCGAGCAGCGGCAGCGCGATGCGGCGGAACCGCTGGTGGTGTGCGCTGCTCGCGGCGATCCCGAAGCCGATGCCGGTCATGACGGTGAAGAGCGGATGCGCGAACGGTGACATCACCGCCCGTACGAAGAACGTCGCGACGGTCACCGACGCGAACCCCGAGCCCATCTGCTGGTCCTCGCCGAAGGCGTTGCCCAGATAGAGGATGTTCTCGGTGAAGGCGAAGCCCGTCGCGGCGAAGCCGGCGACGACCACACCGTCGACGATCCCGTTGAAATCCCGTCTTCGGAACAGGAAGAGCAGCAGCACGGCCGCGGCCTTGGCGCTCTCCTCGACGACGGGCGCTATGACCGTGGCGCCGAGAGTGTCCGCACCGCCCGGGTCGGCGGTGGCCGTGGCGATCCACCGGGTCGCGAAGGAATTCGCGAGTATCGCGACGAGGGCGGCCGCGCAGGCACCCCAGGCGAAGGCGAACAGCATGTTGCGCCACGGGCCCGGCTCCACCCGGTCCAGCCAGCGGAACGCCGTCATCAGCAACGGGACCGGCAGAACCGCCAGCCCCAGACCGACGAGGAACCCCTGAGTGCCCGTCTGGTCGCGGACCAGCGCGAGGATCACCAGGCCGCAGAGGGCCAGCACGGTGAAGACGGCGACGACGCGGAGCGTCCTGCTCCGCCACAGCATGCCGACGCGGCGCGGCCGGTAACGCCACTGGCCCCGCTCCGGCACGGCAGCCAGGATCTCGCCGACCCGCTGCTGCTCAAGCACCGGGACGGCCGGCTGTGACTGCCGCTGCTGGACAGAACCGTCGGACATCCCACGACCCTAACGAGGAGGACTGACAACGGCCATGGCGTGTGGCCGGTCCCGGCTCCTCCGGTTCCTGTCCGGGTTCCTGTTCGGGCCCCTGCCCCGGTCCCTGTTCGGGCCCCTGCCCCGGTCCCTGTTCGGGCCCCTGTCCCGGTTCCTGTCCCGGTTCCTGTCCCGGTTCCTGTCCCGGTTCCTGCTCAGTGGCGGGCGAAGAGCAGGTCGTGCACGACGTGGCCCTTGTCCAGGCCCTGTCCCTCGAACCGGGTCAGCGGCCGGAACGCGGGCCGTGGTGCGTAGCCGCCGTCCGCCGCCGTGTTCTCGAAGCGGGGGTGCGCGGTCAGCACCTCCAGCATCTGTTCGGCGTACGGCTCCCAGTCGGTCGCGCAGTGCAGGACCGCTCCGGGCCGCAGGCGCCGCGCCACCAGGTCGAGGAACTCCGGCTGGATCAGCCGGCGCTTGTGGTGGCGGGACTTGGGCCACGGGTCGGGGAAGTAGACCCGGAGCCCGTCCAGCGAGTCCGGTGTCAGCATCTCCCGCAGCAGGATGATCGCGTCGCCGTTGGCGACCCGGATGTTGGACATGCCGTTGCGGTCCGCGAGGCGGAGCAGATTGCCCTGGCCGGGGGTGTGCACGTCGACGGCGAGGATGCCGGTGCCCGGGTCGTCGGCGGCCATCTGAGCGGTGGCCTCGCCCATTCCGAAGCCGATCTCCAGCACCACCGGCAGCCCGTCGAACAGCTCGGGCAGATCGAGGACCCGCAGCCCGTCGATGTCCAGGCCCCACTTCGGCCAGAGCCGCTCCAGGGCGTCCTGCTGGCCGGGCGAGACCCGGCTGCGGCGCGGCTGGAAGCTGCGGATCCGGCGCTCGTGGTGCGAGCCGGCCGGATCGGCCGCGGGGCCGCCGGGAAAGCGGGGCTCCTGGCGCAGCCTGCGCTGGCGGTCCAGGGCCGCGGCACGCAGATCGTCCGGGATTCCGGCGGTGGCGGGTGCGCCGGGTACGTCGGGCACGGCGCCGGCTCCGGGCACGTCGTCCGCTGTCGGTTCGGCTCCGGGCGCGACGCCGCCGGGCGTCGTGGGGGAGGGGTTCATGGGCTCAGACACAATGCCCTGATTCTACGGCGGGCGGTCTCCACCCCGTCCCCCGCGCTCGCTGGAGCGCCCTGCGTGCCACCTCCCGCCCGATGGGCAGCGAGGCCGTGGCGGCGGGCGACGGAGCGTTCAGCACATGCACCGTGTGCGGGGCCTCACGGATCAGGAAATCGTCCACCAGGGTGCCGTCCCGGAGGACCGCCTGGGCCCTGACCCCGGCCGGGGCCGGCCGCAGATCAGCCTCCGTGACATCGGGCAGCAGCCGCCGCACGGCCGCCGTGAAGGCGTGTTTCGACAGTGAGCGGTGCACCTCGCCCACCCCGTACCGCCAGTGCCTGCGCGCTATCCGCCAGGAGCCGGGCCAGCTCAGCGTGTCCATCAGCTCGCGGGGGCGCACGACCGGCCAGCCGTAGCCCTCGCGGGCCAGCGCGGGCACCGCGTTCGGCCCGACGTGGACACCGCCGTCGTGGCCGCGGGTCAGATGCACGCCGAGGAACGGGAACGCCGGATCCGGCACCGGATAGACCAGGCCGCGCACCAGATCGGGCCTGGCCAGCTCGTAGTACTCCCCCCGGAAGGGCACGATCCGCATCCCCGGGTCGTCGCCCGCCAGCCGCGCCACCCGGTCGCATTGCAGCCCCGCGCAGTTGACCAGCACCCGGGCCCGCACCACCAGGCCGTCCGCCGTCCGCACCGCGACGCCCCACGGCCGCCGGTCGATCGCGCTCACCTCGGCGCCGAACCGGATCAGGCCGCCACCGGCCCGCACCTCGTCGGCGAACCGCTCGGCGACCGCGCCGAAGTCGCACACGCCCGTCGTGCCCACCCGGATCGCGGCGAGGCCGCGCACCCGGGGTTCGTACTCCGCGATCTGGGCCGGCCCCAGCTCGCGCACCGGCAGCCCGTGCTCGCGGCCGCGCTGCACCAGCGCGTGCAGCCGGGGCAGCTCGGCGCGCCCGGTCGCGACGATCAGCTTGCCGGTCACCGCGTGCGCGATGCCGTGCTCCCGGCAGAAGTCGACCATCTCGGCGGCGCCGCGCACCGCGTACCGCGCCTTGAGCGAACCCGGGCGGTAGTAGATGCCGCTGTGGATCACCCCGCTGTTGCGCCCCGTCTGGTGGCGTGCGGGGCCCCACTCCTTCTCCAGTACGGTCACCCGCGTGCCCGGAGCGGTCCGCGTGATCGCATACGCGGTCGACAGACCGACGATCCCACCGCCGATCACCAGCACATCGCAGTCGTACGCCGCGTGCGTCATCATCACGCCACCTCCCACCCCGATAGTGCACTGACCCACTGACAACGCACTCAAACCCGCGAGGGCCAGCGTGGCGCCCGCGAATCCGGCGGCACGGGGTACCGGGGCCGGGGACCCCGGCCCCGTCGACCGGACCGGCTACGCGGGGGCCACCAGCAGCGGGCGGGCGCGTTCCCGCAGCTCGGCGACGCGCGGTTCGTCCCCGTAGGGCTCCAGCCGGTGCAGCAGGTCGCGCACGTACTCGGTGGTCCGCGCCGACGAGATGCGGCCCGCCACCTCCACCGCGCGGGTCCCCGCCGCGCAGGCCGCGTCCAGGTTCCCCGACTCCAGCTCGGCGACGGCCGACACCACGAGCCGCAGCCCGTGCGAGCGGACGAACTCCTCGGTCGGCCTGGACAGCGCCTGCTCGGTGAAGCGCCGCACCTGTCGCGGCGCCTTCAGGTCGAGGTGACACTCCGCGGCGTCGGCCGCGAACCGGTCGTACGAGTAGAAGCCCAGCCACGACGGGTCCGCGTCGCCCTCCCGGGAGCGCTCCAGCCACCCCTCGGCGGCCTTCAGCGCGGCCCCCGCGGCCGGTGCGTCGCTCGCCTTGGCGTGGGCCCGCGCCTCCACCAGGCGGAAGAAGCTCATCGTGCGCGCCGTCGCGAGCCCGCGGTTGCGCTCCACGGCCGCCTGCGCCAGGTCGACGCCCTCGTCGGCGAAGCCGCGGTAGGTCGCCTGCAGCGACATCGAGGCGAGGACGTAGCCGCCGAGAGGCACGTCGGCCGCGGCACGCGCCAGGCGCAGCGCCTGGATGTAGTAGCGCTGTGCGGCCTCCTGCTGGCCGGTGTCGAAGGCCATCCATCCGGCGAGCCTGGTCAGTTCGGCCGCGGCGCCGAACAGCGCCCGGCCCACCTCGTCGCTGTACGAACCCAGCAGCAGCGGTGCGGCGTCGACCCGTAAGCACTCCGGGACCATGGACGAACGCCAGTCCCCGCCGCCGTACTTGGAGTCCCAGCGGCGTGCGTCCTGGGCGGCCTCCCGCAGCTTGGACACATCGCTGTGGCCGACCCGCAGCGGCGAGCCGCCGTGCGGGGAGTCGGGACCCGGCTGGGCCGGGATCGACACGCTGTGCCCCGGCACCGGTGGCGCGCCGTGCCCGTGGACCGGCGGCGCCCCCGTCTGACCGGGCACGAGCGGTGTTCCGGACAGGGTCTGCTGCCCCGGTGCGCCGGGCGGCGCCGCGGAACCGGGTGCACCCGGCGCGCCCTGCGCCCCCGCTGCGCCCCGTGCGCCCTGCGTGCCGAGTACCGCCGCCTCGGCGGCCGCCGAGGCGCGGGCGACCGACGGGTCGGCGGGGGATATCAGCCAGCGGGACGCGGGGGTGGCGTACGCACTCACCGAGAACGAGCCCGCCAGCGACTGCCAGATACCGCCGCTGCCGGCCCGCCGTCCGGCCAGATCCAGCCGGTACAGCTCGGTCGCCGAGCGGACCGCCTCACCCACATCGCGCGGGAACGTCAGACCGACCTCGGGCGCGGGGTCGGCGTCGGCGAGCCCGATCTCGTGCAGCGGGACCGGCCGGCCGAGCTTGGCGCCGATCGCCGCAGCGATGAGATGGGGCGCGGCGCCCTGCGGCACCATGCCCTTGGAGACCCACCTGGCCACCGAGGTCTTGTCGTACCGAAGTGTCAGTCCGCGCTGCGCCCCGAGGTCGTTGACCCGCCGGGCGAGCCCGGCGTTGCTGATTCCCGCGAGGGCGAGAACGGTTCCGAGCTTCTCGTTCGGCCCGCGTTGCTCCCTGGACATGCGCCACCCCTCGACACACAGACGGCAGCCGCGTCACCGTTGAGGCGCGCGGCATTCGTACCGTGTTCTCCCCAGGGACGAACCCCGGCACTCCGACCGCACACGCATTTGGCCGAGCCCCGAGGAATATGCCCCTGTGCTGAGAACATCAGTAAACCCAGCGTAGTTCGCCGCATCCCTACCGTTAAGGGGCGGACGTTCGTATGGCGGGATTGTTGTCCGTCCGGAGCCTTCGACGGCGATTGGCGGCCAACTGCGGCGAACGATGGGGACCCCGACGGCGCGAGGGGCCGGTGGGGCGGCCGTGGCGGCTGGTGGCGGAAGAAGAGTGAAGGCGGGGCGGAGAGGAAGCGGGGAGAACGGGGAGGAGGGGCGCGGTCCCCCGGACGCGCCCGGGGAGGGGGCGGGAACGGAGCCGGGGGAGGAGGCCGGGAAGGGGCGCGCGGGGGGATCGCCGGGGCGGCACGGGAGGCGGGGTGCGGGCATGGGGGCGGGCAGGTCGCGGGACGTGCGGCCGCACCCCTGCCCCACGCGCTGACCAGCCCGGACCCGTGTTCCCGGGGGGTACGGCCGTCCCCGGTCCGCGAGGTCCGGACGGACCTCGCGGGGGCCCCGTTCGAGGTGTCCCGGCGTGCTCCTCGTGTGTGGCCGTGCGCCCGGCCGTGCGCTCTGGCCCGGTCCGTACGGGAGCGCTTGCATGGGTGCTGCGTGGGTCGGCCCGCTGTACTGGACACTGCGGGCTGGGGGAAACTGCCGCCTCATTCCCCGCAGGCGGTGGACCGGTCCGGGAGGCGAACTGCGTCTCCCGGACCGTGCGTCGGACCGTGCGTCGGACCGTGCGTCGGACCGTGCGTCGGACCGGGAACGAGCGGCCGGGGCCGGTGTCGGGCCCGGTGTCGGGCCCGGTGAGGCCGCCTTCGCGCGGGAGGTCACACGGGAGTTCCGCCGGAAGCTCCGCGTGAGTTCCTTGCGAGTCCCGCGTGAGTTTCTGCGAGTTCGCGTGGGAGCGCGTGCCGTTCGGTCGAATCGTTCCTCCGGCTCCCCGAGGCGGTCTGCGGCAGCCCGCGACCCTGTCCGATGCGGCCGGAGCAATCCGGTACGTATACGGATGAAGGCGGGCGCGGTTTTCTGGCCTTCAGGTTCCAACGCGGCCTGAGATTGGCTGGATATCGCCGGTCGAGCGAGGTTGGGCGGACGGATTCGCGGACATCTCGTCGGCCGTCCGCGCGGGGCGTGCCCGGTGGCCGGATCCGGGCCGTCGAGGTGGTGCGCGCAAGAGGCAGCAACACGCGGAATCCGTAACTCCGTTGCTGTCGGGGCCGACGCGCGCGGGCGATGGGCCGGCCGGTGAGGCCGACAGCCCTCTCCGGCCTTTGCCAGGGGCGCATGCGCTCACGACGTGCGCCGTCCGTAGCCACTCCTGCACGCCGTTGTCGTGGCAGCATGTCCGCAACGGCGCCGCGCGTTACCGGAGTTCTCCCGATACCGCCCTGCCGCGCCGTTTTGTCCACAGCCTGTGGAGGCGGCGATGCGTTGGTTGGTGGGTTGGAGCAGTATCGCCGCGAGCTTCGGCACGGTCGGAGCGGTCGGCGCGCGTGACGACGGGCGCACGATGCACCCCGTGGGTTCCCAACTCCTCTGGGGGGACCCGGATCCGCTCTGGGCGGTCGGCGACTGGCGGCCCGACGAGATCCGCACCGTCCGGGTGGACACGCCCGAGGGGGCGCCCACGGCCCGGATCGCCGTACTCGGCTGCTGCGGCGCCACCGACGAGCAGCTGCGCGTCGGGCTGCTCGCCGCACGCGGCGGAGCCCTGCGCCACCTCACCGCCTGGACCGGCAGCTACACGGCCGTCGTCCAGATCGGCCGACGGATCACCGTGGTCGGCGATCTCGCCGGAGCCCGCCCCGTCTTCTACACACCCTGGGCCGGCGGCACGGCGTACGCCACCGCCGCGCTCCCCCTCGCCGACCTCATCGAGGCACAGCTCGACATCGGCCACCTCGCCGCGCTGCTCGCCTGCCCCGAAACCCCGGAGGCGCTGCGCGACGGCACCCCGTACGCCGGTGTGAAGCGCATCCCGCCGGGGCACGCGCTGATCCTCCGCGAGGGTTCGCGGGAGATCACCGGCTACGAGGCGGTGGCCTCCCTCGCCGTGGCCGCGCCCGAGCTCGATCCGGTGAGCGCCGTCGACGGGGTGCGCGACGCCCTGGTCGAGGCCGTACGCGCCAGGCTGCTGGCGCCCCGCCACGCCCCGGAGACCATGCCTCCCGACCCCGGACCGGTCCCCGGCATGGGCCCCGCCGAACGCCGTGCCGCCCGGGGCGCGCCCGTGCCCGGCATCGGCTCCGACCTCTCCGGAGGCAGCGCGTCGGCCACCCTCGCCCTGCTCGCCGCCGGGCTCCCCGGACTGCCCGGCACGCTCCTGGGCCACGGCACGGGAGCGGGTGAGCGGCTGCTCGCCGTCACGTTCAACGACCTGACCACCCGCGCCCACGAGGACGAACTCGAACGCGCCCGTGTCATCGCCGCCAACCCCCGGCTGCACCACGTCGTCGTCGCCGCGGGCGAAGAGGCCCTGCCGTACGCCGAGCTGCAGAGCGGCCCCCTGACCGACGAACCGGCCCCGTCCCTCGTCGACGTCGAACGCCACCGCCGCCGGCTCTCCGCGGGCAGCGCCGACCACTTCGTGGGCGACGGCGCCCGGCAGGTGCTCGACGCCCACCCGGCCCGCCTCGCGGACCTGCTGATCGACCGCCGCAGACGCCATCTGCTGCGCCCGGTCGCCGCACTCACCAAGGCCGAAGGCCCCTCCGCGCACTCCCTGTTCGTCCCGCTGACCGTCTACCGGGCGGCCCGGCGCCTCGCCCGTACGTCGTACCGCACCGGCCTCGAAGCGGCGGCCGTCCGCCTTCCCGACGCCAACCGCCTCACCTCCGACCTCGGCACCCCAGCGGACGCCTCGCTCGCCGCGCTGACCTGGTCGCGTCCGGGGCCCGCCGCCCGCTGGCTGACCGGGGAGGCGCTCGCTGAAGTATCGGTTCGCCTTCAGGAGGCGGCGATCCGCCCCACCTCCGTCCAGCGCCCCGGCGAGGCCCGCGCCAGGGCCGCGCTCGCCCGGAACGCCGCCGACCACCGGATCCTGGAGCAGGCCGCCGAGGTCCGCAGCCAGCGGCTGCACGCCCCCTTCCTCGACAACCAGGTCGTACGCGCCGCCCGCGCGCTCCCCGAGTCCCTCCGGGTCCAGCCGGGCGCCCGCGCGGCGATCCTGCGCCGGGTCCTGGCGGGCACCGGCATCCACGACCTGCCGCCCGGCTGGGGCACCCCCTCCCAGGCCACCTCGACCGAGGCCACCCGCACCGGCCTGCGCGCCTCGCTGCCCGAGCTGATCGCCCTCTTCGACGCCCCGTTGCTCGCCGACGCGGGCCTGGTCGAGGCCCGTGTCGTACGGAAGGCCCTGCGCGCGGCCGCCGAGGGCGAGCCCCTCCCCTTGGACGGCCTCGCCGACCTCGCCTCCACCGAACTGTGGCTGCGCCGTCTCGTCTCGCGCCGCGGCACCTGCTGGACGGGCACGGCGGCACCGCGCCAGCGCGCGGTCGCCGGCGGGGTGCTCCCGGCACGACGGACACTGCAGCCGTAGGCGGGGCGGCGGACGGCGGGGAGCGGGGAGCGGGCGGAAGGGCTCTCGGGCCGGCTGCCGTGGTCCGGCGGCCGCCCGCCGGCCGCAGTCCGTGGTCCGGCTGCCGTGGTCCGGCCGCCGCCCGTTGTCCGCCCGGCATGGGCCGGCCGCCTTCCGTTGTCCGACCGGCGGGACACAATGGCGGAGTGCGGTATCTGATCCTGGGCGCCACGGAGGCGCGAGACGAGGAGGGCGGTGCGCTGCCCCTCGGCGGTATGCGCCTGCGGGCCCTCCTCGCGGCCTTGGCGCTGCGCCCCGGCCGGCCCGTGCCGATCGCCGAACTCGTCGACGACGTGTGGGCGGACGAGCCCCCGGCGGACGCCCCCGCCGCGCTCCAGGCCCTGGTGGGCCGTCTGCGCCGGGCGCTGGGGAAGGACGCGGTCACCAGCACCCCGGGCGGCTACCGCCTGGCGGCCGGCCCGCAAGACGTCGACCTGCACGTGTTCGAGCGGCTCGCCCGGCAGGGCACGGCCGAGCTGGAGGCCGACGCGCCCGAGGACGCCGCCCGCACGCTCCGTACGGCACTCGCCCTCTGGCGCGGACCCGCCCTGGCCGACCTGCCCGACCGCGACCACGGCCACGCGCTGCGTCCGGAGGCCCACCGGCTGGCCGCACTGGAGCACCGCATCGAGGCCGACCTGCGATGCGCGGGAGCCGGCGGACCGACGGGGGAAGCGGCCGAGCCCCGGACGACCCTGCCCACCACGGCCCCGCCCGCCACGGCCCCGCTCGCCACGCCCCCACCCACCCCGCCCCCACCCGCAGCAGCCCCGCCCTCCGCCCTGGTGCCGGAGCTGATGGAGCTGACGGCGGCCCACCCGTACGACGAGCGCTTCCGGGCCCAGCTCATCCGCGCCCTGCGCGCCGCCGGCCGGCCGGCCGACGCGCTCGCCGCGTACGAGGACGCGCGCCGCGCCCTCGCCGAGGGGCTCGGCACCGACCCCGGGCCCGAACTGACCGCCCTCCACCGCGGACTGCTCACCCCCGCGTCATCCGCACCCGGCTCCGCGGGGGCGGAAGCCGTCCGGGGCAATCTCCGCCCCCGCCTCACCTCCTTCGTCGGGCGCGAGCCCGAACTCCGCACCATCCGGGACGATCTGACCCGCTCCCGGCTGGTCACCCTCACCGGGCCCGGAGGCTCGGGGAAGACCCGCCTCGCCGAGGAGTCCGCGGCGTACGAGGGCCGTGCCGCCGCCGGTGACGTCTGGCTCGCCGAACTCGCGCCGGTGGAAGACCCCGAAGCCGTACCGGGAGCCGTACTCTCCGCGCTCGGACTGCGCGAGACGGCCCTGCTGCGGGACAGCGGCCACGAAGGAACGTATCCGCGCACCGATCCGGTCGACCGGCTCGCCGATCACCTCGCGCACTGCTCCAGATCCCGCCCCTACCTCCTCATCCTCGACAACTGCGAGCACGTCATCGGCGCGGCGGCCGCGCTGGCCGAGACCCTGCTGATCCGCTGCCCGAGGCTGCGCATCCTCGCCACCAGCCGCGAACCGCTCGGCGTGCCCGGCGAATCCGTACGTCCGGTGGACCCGCTCCCGGCCGATCTCGCCCACCGCCTCTTCACCGAGCGGGCCCGTGCCGTGCGGCCCGGGTTCGACCCCGAGCGGGAGGCCGCGCACGATCCGCACGCCGTCGCCGAGATCTGCCGCCGCCTGGACGGGCTGCCGCTCGCCATCGAGCTCGCCGCCGCCCGGCTCCGGATGCTCGGCCCGCGCCAGATCGCCGACCGGCTGGACGACCGGTTCCGCCTGCTGACCGGCGGCAGCCGGACCGTACTGCCGCGCCAGCAGACCCTGCGGGCCGTCGTCGACTGGTCCTGGGACCTCCTGAACGAGGACGAACGCACCGCCCTGCGCCAGGTCTCGGTCTTCGCGGGCGGCTGGGACCTGCCCGCCGCCGAGGCGGTCATCACGACGTCGGCCGGCCCGGCCCGGCACACCGCGGCCGACACCGCGGACCTCATCGGGGCACTCATCGACAAGTCCCTGGTCGTCGCCACCCCGGTCGACGGCGGCGGGATGCGCTACCGCCTCCTGGAGACCATTCACGAGTACGCCATGGAGCGCTGCGCCGAAACCCCGGGCGTACGGGCCGCTGCCGGGCGTGCGCACACCGCACACTTCCTCGCCCTCGTCGAGGAGGCCGAGCCACGGCTGCGCTCCGCCGACCAGCTCCCCTGGATCCAGCGCCTGGAGACGGACCTCGACAACATCCGGGCCGCCCTCCACCGCACCACGGCCCTCGCGGGCCCGTCCGAGTCGCCCCAGCTGTCCGGCCCGTGCCAGGTGGACCAGCCGTCCGAAGCGGACGCGGCACGTCTGGTGCTGGGCATGGGCTGGTTCTGGTGGCTGCGCAACTACCGCACGGAGGGCCTCACCTGGACCGCGCGGGCGCTGGCGTTCGGCCCGGAGCCCACCGACCGCACCGATCCCCGTTACTGGTCCTGGATGAATCTGCGCCTGCTCTGGTTCTTCCTGGAGATGGACAGCCGTCCGTCCGACGTGGACAGTGACGGCCACGGCGTCCAGGCGCTCGCGAGCCGGGTGGGCGACGCCTTCATGTCCTCGGGACCCCAGGCCGCTCGCTTCCCCGGGCTGCTCTGGCCGATGACCTCATTCTTCAGTCTGGGCATGAAGGACGTCCGGAGGAGGATCGACTCGGTCGTCGACAACGCCCGTATCCATGGCGGGGCGTGGGAGTACGGCGTCGCGCTGATATTCCGCACGCACATGGTCGTCGACATGCCCGGCGGCATGCAGGGGGTCGACGCCGATCTGGCGGAGCTGCGCGTGCTGGGCCGCGTCGTCGGCGACCGCTGGATGCGCGCCCAGGTCGCCTCCGCCGCAGCCGAGGCGGGCATGATGCGCGGGCGGTACGACGAGGCGCGTGCGGCCTACGAGGAGGCCCTGCTGCTCGCCCACGAGGTCGGGGCCCATACCGAGGCCCCGTTCCTCCTGGCCAGGCTCGCCGAACTCTTCTACCGCACCGGCGACCAGTCCACCGCCGATCAGCTCCTGGAACGGTCCGAGTCCGAGGCACGGCGCTACCAGACGCACGACGCGGCCGCGTACGTCCCGTACCTGCGGGCCACCATGGCGCTGGAACGCGGTGATGTCGCGGCGGCGCGGCGGATGTACGCCGAGGCGAAGGCGGAGAACGAGAACGGCAGCCCGCCGACGCACTTCAACGCGATCCTGGAGGGGCTGTCGGCCCGCATCACCATCCACGAACCGGGGCCCGGCGGCGGTCCGGCCGCCGGCCTGCGCGGGCTGACGGCGGCCCTCGTCTCGGCACGGGACGCGCAGTGCGCCGAGATCGTCACCGGGCACCTGGCGGACGGCGTGGTGACCGTACTGCCCGAGGTGGGCCGTCACGCGGCCGCCGTACGCATCCTGGCCGCCGCCGACAGCTGGCGGCTGTCCGGCCCCAGGACCGCGGCGGAACAGTCCGAGGTCGACGCGGCCGCGCGGCTGGCCCGCAAGGAACTGGGGGCGCGGCAGTACGAGGAGGAGCACGCGGCGGGCCGCGGGCTGACCGTCGACAACGTCATCGACCTGCTCATGGACATCACCGCGGAGCTCCCACCTCCGGAGGCGGCCGCCCGCTGAAACGGCGGGCACCGTGGTGGGGCATGCCCCGGCCGGGCGGGCCCGGTCAGCGGCAGCTGATGCGGGACTCGGCCCAGTTCGCGAGCGCCACCCCGCCGAACCCGGTCATCGGCTCCACGACGAGCCGGATCCGGTCCTGGCCGTCGATGCCGACGCCGACCGGTACGGCCGGGTCGTTGCCGTTCATCACCGGGGACCGCCACAGCCGCGCCCCGGCGCCGTTGAACACGGAGAAGCGCACGGAACCGAGCCCCATGGTCAGGTCGTCGACGCCGACCATCGCCTCGTAACGGGTGCACCCGCGGTTCAGCTGGATGACGACCGAGGAGCGGCTGTGCACGGTCACCCCGTGGGCGTACCGCGTGCCGCCGATCGACATCCCGGAACGCTGCCAGACCCAGCTGCTCTCACCGAGCACCACCTCGGGCCCGGTGTGGTCGCCGAAGAGGGTGTAGCTCAACTCGTTGACCTGGTAGACCTCCGGCGCCGGTGCGGGTGGCGTCGGAGGAGTCGGGGTCGGGGTCGGGGTGGGTGTCGGAGTCGGCTTCGGGGCGGGCGGCGGTGGGACGGGGGCCGGCGGGGTGGGCTTCGGTTTCGGCGTCGGCGTGGGCGTGGGTGTGGGAGTCGGCGTGGGCGTCGGCTTCGGCGGTACGGGAACGGCCGGCGCGGGCTTGGGAGGCGGGGTCGGCTTCGGTTTCGGCGGCGCGGGCGACGGCACCGCGGGCGCCACGGCCGGCGGTTTGGCCACCGGCTTCGCCTCGGGCCTCGGCTGCTCGTCCCCGACCAGTGCCCAGACCAGACCGGCCGCCGCCGCGACTACGACCGCCGCCGCGATGCCCGCCTTCGCCGGAGCGCCGAGCCCCTCGGAGGCGGCGGCGCCACCGGCCGACCCCGCGGACGAACCTCCGCCGGTCGCCGCAGCCGCGGCACCCGCGCCCGCCGCACCGGCTGCGCCGCCCGCCACGATCCCGGCGGCCTTGAGCGCGTATCCGGCGGCGAACCAGCCGATGACCGCGACCGGGAGCAGCGCGGGGATCCCGGCGTTCACATGGGCGAGTTCGCCCGCCGCCAACCGGCATTTCACGCATTCGTCCAGGTGCCCCCGAAGCCCGCGCTCGGCCCGCATCCGCAGCCCGCCACGGGCATAGGCGCCGAGCCGGTCGGCGTAGCGCGCGCAGTCCCCGCCGGAGGTGAGCGCCTGGCTCACATGGGCCTGCAGATACGCCTGCTTGAGCCCTTCGCGGGCGCGGCTGGCCAGCACCGAAGTGGCATTGGCGGTGAGCCCGAACAGCGGGGCGATGTCGCTGGGCGACTCCTCCTCGACGGTGGTGTGCCACAGGACCGCCTGCCAGCGCTCCGGGAGACTGCGGAAGGCCTGCATCGCCATCGACTGCTCGGCCTCGTGCATCGCCATCACGTCGGCGCCGAGATCGAGGGTGTCCGCGTCCGACACTTCCCAGGAGCGCGACGCCTGAGCGGCGAACGCCGCGAAGTCGTCGACCAGTTGCTCCCGCTTGGCGGTCTTCGTCCACGCGGCGCCGACATGCCGGACCGCAGTCATCAGGTAGGCGCGCACGGCCTCCTCGGGCCCCTTGCCGCCCCGTACCGCCTGCAGCGTCCGGGCGAAGACCTCGGCCGTCAGGTCGTCGGCGGTGTGCGCGTCCCGGCAGCAGGTGCGCGCGTACCGGCGCACCGCGTCCGAGTGCCGGCGGAACAGCTCCTCGTACGCGAGGTCGTCGCCGTCCCGCATCCGCTGGATCAACTGGGCGTCGGATGGGGCGAGTCCGGAGGCGTCGGCGGCGGCCGAGCCGCTGCCCACCCGCTGCATGGGGACCGCGGCCGCCGCCGCTGCGGCGTCGATCGCGTCCGTGTCCGCCGCTGCCGGGCTCTCGACCGGTGCGGGGGGCCACGGTCCGGGGAGAACCGTGCCGCCGGCCTCTTCGCCGGCGCTCTGGCGCCCCGGTCCGGCCTGGTTCGGCACCTGCTCCGAGGGCAGGCCGCCCGTGCCGGTGCCGCCGTCCGTGGCGGAGACACCGTCGAACGACTCTTCCTGCTGCCCGTCACCGCTCATCGCGGACGCCCCCGTATGCGCTTTCGGACCCGAATACCGGGCAAGCGTGCCACAGAGGGCAGGGGCGGCGGCCCCTCAGCCCCGCCAACCACTCATCCGGGGCGTTCTCCCGAATATGAGCACTAGCGGACACTTGTTCGGGGAAGGAGTAACAGGATGTGCTGCTGCGGCAGTTGAGCGAGGTCGCGCCGAGAGTGACGAGAACGCCGAGAGTGACGAGATCGACGAGAGCGACGAAAGAGGCCACGGCCGGTCCGCCGGTCCGCCTCCGCGATCACGGGGCCACAACCGACGCTCCGACCGGCCTTCACCGCGCCCACCGCACTCACCGCGCTCGCCGCATTCCGCGCAGACAGACGCAGCCCGCCGACGCAGCACTCACGCAGCCCGCCGAAGCAGCGCTCACGCAGCCGGCTGCCTCAGCGCGCGCGGTCGTACGCCCCCCAGCCCGCCGACGCAGCGCTCACAGCACGCCGCCCCGCCCCGCCCGCTCACGCAGGCCGCGAGCGCAGCCCCTCCAGCAGGATGTCCAGCAGCCGGGCCGAAGCAGCCGCCTGCTGAGCCGCGTCCGGCAACGAGGGCGCCGCCGTCGCGATGACCAGCAGCACATCGGCCACCGTCACATCGCGGCGCAGCTCACCGGACGTCCGCGCCCGGTCGACCAGCCGGCCCACTACCTCCAGCAGCTCGGCCGCTCCGCTGCTGACGCCGTCGATCTCCGACCCCGGCACAGGCCGGGCCTCGGCCACCCGCGGCCCGCCCTGTCCGGCGCTCTGTCCGAGCGGCTGCCCGGCGGTCTGTCCGACCGACTGTCCGGCCACCTGACCCGCCGGCGCCTGACCCGCCGGCGCCTGACCCGCCGGCGCCTGACCTGCCGACGCCTGACCGCCCCCCTGGCCGACCTCCTGCCGCTGCTGCGGCACCCGGTGCTCGTCCTGGGCGTCACCGGCCGCCGAGCCCGGTCCGGCCGGTTCCGCCGCCCGTACGGCGCCCGGATCGCCGACCACCGTCGAGTCGTCGGTGTCCACGCCGACCCGCAGTATCTGCGGAGGCAGCAGCCGGCCCGCGCCCGAGGCGACGGAGGTCCGCAGGAAGCGCGACAGCGCCGACCACGGCTCCTCCTCCTGACCCAGCGCGGACCGGGCCTGGTCGGTCAGCCGGGAGGTCTCCTCCTCGGCTATCCGCCGCACCAGCACGTCCTTGCTGGGGAAGCGCCGGTACACCGTGCCGACACCGACCCGGGCGCGACGCGCCACGTCCTCCATCGGAGCGCCGTACCCGAGCTCGCCGAACACTTCGCGTGCCGCCCGCAGCACATGTTCCAGATTGCGCTGCGCGTCCACCCGCAGCGGCGCCGAGCGGCCGTGCGCTCCGGCACCGACGGTGCCCGCGCCGAGCGCGGCACCCAGAGTGCTCACTGCTCCCGACGGCGGGGCGGCCCCTGACGGCCCGATACCGCTCACCGTTCCGACTGTGCCGACTGCGCCGATTCGTCCGTTTCCTTCGGACGCGACAGCAGTAGTCGGCCAATGCGATTCCTGAATATGCATGACTGTTCCCCCGGTTATGACGTCTCCCCCCGGAGACTCCCGCCGTGTCTGCCGGGTTGACCGATGGTCCACATCCGACACCCCGACGACACACGAACATAGTTGAGCCAGGGTCAATTCAGAAGGGGGCAGTTCCGCCCGGAGCGCCCCCCGATCGGAACAAGGACCGGTTGGTCACCGATTCGCCCTCCGCCCGTGCCCCTCACCGCAACCCCTGACCTGCGGGGCTTCCGTATTGCCGCAACGATCAACCGGAGCGGCCCGTTCGGAAGCTCCGGTCACACAATTTGCCGGGGCTGTGGACAAACTCCGGAGCGCGTTGCGTCATGGGGTGGTGATGGCTTCAGATTCCGGGGGAACACCCCCCGGCCCCACGCCGGGTGCGCGCATTCTCGTCGTCGGCGGCGGCTACGTCGGGATGTACACCGCGCTGCGTCTCCAGCGGAAGCTGAAGCAGCGGCTCAGAAGCGGCGAGGCCGAGATCGTCGTCGTCACGCCTGATCCTTATATGACGTATCAGCCGTTCCTTCCCGAAGCCGCCGCCGGTTCGATCTCACCGCGCCATGTGGTCGTCCCGCTGCGCCGCGTCCTGCCGCACTGCACGATCGTCATCGGGGAGGCGCAGCGCATCGACACGGCCAAGCGCATCGCGACGGTCACCACCCTGGCCACGGGGGAGGACGGCACCGGAGCCGTCGAGATCCCGTACGACGAGATCGTCATCGCGCCCGGCTCCGTCTCGCGCACCCTCCCGGTCCCCGGCCTCGCCGACCACGGCTTCGGCTTCAAGACCATCGAGGAGGCCATCGGGCTGCGCAACCACGTGATCGAGCAGATGGACATCGCCTCCGCCACCCGCGACCCCGCCATCCGCGACGCCGCCCTCACCTTCGTCTTCGTCGGCGGCGGCTACGCGGGCGTGGAGGCGCTGGCCGAGCTGGAGGACATGGCCCGCTACACCGCGCGGTACTACCACAACATCAAGGCCGAGGACCTGAAGTGGATCCTCGTCGAGGCCACCGGCCGCATCCTGCCCGAGGTCGGCGAATCGATGGGCAAGTACGCCGTACGGGAGCTGCGCGGCCGCAATATCGACGTACGTCTCGACACCCGGCTGGAGTCCTGCGAGGACCGGGTGGCCGTGCTCAGCGACGGCTCCCGCTTCCCGACCCGCACGCTCGTGTGGACGGCGGGTGTGAAGCCCGCGCCGCTGCTCGCCGCCACCGGCCTCCCGCTCAACGAGCGCGGCAGGCTCATCTGCACGGCGAGGCTCACCGTCGAGGGGGCCGAGCACGTCTGGGCCGCCGGTGACGCCGCCGCGGTCCCCGACCTGACCTCCGACGAGCCCGGACGGGAGACCGCGCCCAACGCCCAGCACGCGGTCCGCCAGGCCAAGGTCCTCGCGGAGAACATCGTCGCGTCCATGAACGGCGAACCGCTCAAGGAGTACCGGCACAGCTACGCGGGCTCCGTCGCCTCGCTCGGCCTCCACAAGGGCGTCGCCCATGTCTACGGACGCAGGCTCAAGGGCTACCCGGCCTGGCTGATGCACCGCACGTACCACCTGAGCCGGGTCCCGACGTTCAACCGCAAGGCCCGCGTGCTCGCCGAATGGACCCTCGCCGGCCTCTTCAAGCGCGAGATCGTCTCCCTCGGCTCGCTGGAACACCCCAGGGCCGAGTTCGAACTCGCCGCGGGAAGGCGTCCCGGGCCCGACGGCGACGACGGTCAGTAGGGTCCGGTGTCGGCCCGGTGCCAGCCCGGTGTCAGTAGGGTCCGTCACACTGGACGTGTGACCATAGGTGGGCTCACATCTGCACAGAGTGACCCGGCAGGCAGCGACCGACAGTGACCAGCAGAGACCGGCTCCGGCTGCGCCTTCCCGCCGGTCCGGCCCCGAACCGGCGAGAGAGAACCGGCAGGAAGAACCGGCAGAGGATCCGGCAGAGGAAGCAGCCCGCCCGAGCGGACCAGACCGACACACGAGGCCAGAAATTCCGTGAACTTCACGCGTTGGAGCGCCCGCCTACCCGGTACGCAGCGTCGCGCCGCCCGGGACGACCACAGTGCCGTACCGGCGGCCCGCGCCGAGTACGCACAGGACGAGACCGGGTCCGGCCCGCCGGAGGGCGAACCGGACGGCCCCGCGACCCGCCCCCCGGCGCCCGCCCTGGAGGACCTCTCCGCCCGCGACATCCTCGGCCAGCTGCCCGCCCTCGTCGCGCTGGTCCACGGACCCGACCACCGCATCGCGTACGTCAACGACGCCTACGCCGCCGCCTTCGGCCCCCGCCCGTCCGGTGCCCCCGCGGCTGAGGCGATGCCCGAGCTCACCGAGCTCAGCCTGCTCCCCCTGATGGACCAGGTCCTGCGCAGCGGCACACCCCGCACGGTCAAGTCCCGCAAGGCGGGCAGCGGCAGCTCGTACACCGTGACCTGCACCCCCGTATCGCGCGACAAGGACAAGGGGCACGAGGGCGGAGTCCTCGTGTACGCCGCCGATGTCACCGACCACGCGGAAGCGGCCGAGCGGCTGCGCACCAGCGAGCGGCGCCACCGCGAAACGGCCGTCACCCTCCAGCGCTCACTGCTCCCGCAGGAGCTGGAGCAGCCCGACGACCTGCGGATCGCCGCCACCTACCAGCCGGGCGGCACGGACGCGGCGGTCGGCGGCGACTGGTACGACGTCATCACCCTCGGCGCGGGCCGCACCGCCCTGGTCATCGGGGACGTGATGGGGCGCGGGGTGCGCGCCGCCGCCGTGATGGGCCAGCTGCGCACCGCGGTCCGCGCCTACGCCCGGCTGGACCTCCCGCCGCACGAGGTCCTCCAGCTGCTCGACGGGCTGGCCGCGGAGATCGACGCCAGCCAGATCGCCACCTGCGCCTACGCGGTCCATGATCCCAACGAGGGGCTGCTGGTCTACTCCTCCGCCGGTCACCTCCCGATCCTGGTGCGCGACGAGGACGGCACGGTGCACCGCGCCGAGGGCCCGACCGGGCCGCCGCTCGGCACCGGCGGCTGGACCCACACCTCCGGCACGATCGCGCTGCCGCCCGGCTCCACCGCCGTCCTCTACACGGACGGCCTGGTCGAGCGCCGCAGCGAGGACATCGACGAGGGCGTGGCCGCGCTGGAGCGCGCGCTGTCCGGGGCGAAGGGCGCACCGCAGGTGGTCTGCGACCGCCTGATGCGCTCGCTCAACATCACCGCGGAACACGACGACGACGTGGCGGTACTGGTGGTCCAGCACCCGGCCCGCACCGGGCCGACCGCGGAGCTGTTCCACAACGCCTCGCTCGATCTGCTCGGCGGCATCGAAGCGGCTCCGCGCGCCCGCGCCTTCGCGACGGGCGTGCTGACGTCGTGGCGCTTCCCGGTGGACCTGTGCGACCTGGGCGTCCTGGCCGCCGGTGAGCTGGTCGCCAACTCCCTCCAGCACGGCACACCGCCGATGCGCCTGGGGCTGCGGCGCACCGACCGCCGGCTGATCATCGAGGTGACCGACGGCGACGACCACCTGCCGCGCCGCCGCCGCGCCGAACCGGCGGACGAGGCGGGCCGGGGCATCTCCATCGTCGCGACGATCGCCACGTCCTGGGGCAGCCGCCGCACACCGGGCGGGGGCAAAGCCGTCTGGTGCGAATTCGCCCTGCCCCGGTAGGCGGCCGCGGGCCCCGGCCCTCAGTGGACAGCGGCGACCGGGGCCGGCACCTCGGCCGACGCGCTCTCCGGCAACGACACGGCCACCACCCGCGACGGCACCGCCGCGAGCGAGGGCTGGTCCTGTACGGGGGTGAGCCGCCGGCCCAGCCGCAGCGCGAGCACCGTGATGCCCAGCGAGAACAGCACGAACGTCACGATGTACGGCCCGTGCAGTGAGGCCCCCATGGGACCGCCCACGGCCGGACCGACCGCCAGCGCCAGCTGCTTGCACAGGGCGAACGCCGAGTTGTACTGCCCGACCATCGACTCCGGCGCCAGATCGGCGACCAGCGGTGCGACGGTCGGCGAGAGCATCGACTCACCGAGCCCGAACAGCGCGTACGTGGAGATCATCGCGGCCGTCGCCATGGTCTGGCTGCCGTGCCCGAGGCCGGCGTAGCCCGCCACGATCCAGGCGAAGGCCCAGATCAGACCGACCGAGGCGATCACCCGGCTGCGACGGCGGCGCTCCACAAGGCGCAGCACCACGAACTGGGCGACGACGATGACCGCGGTGTTGGCGGCCAGCGCGATCCCGAGTGTGGAGGGCTTGATCCCGGCGGCCTCAGTGCCGTACGCGGCGAGGCCGGACTCGAACTGTCCGTAGCAGGCGAAGAACACCACGAACCCCAGCACACACAGCTGCACCATGGCCCGGTGCGAGAGCAGCGCCCGCATCCCGCCCCGCGCGGCGTCCCCGGCACCGGACATCCCCGCCGCGACGGCAGGCGTACGGGGCATCCGCACGGTCGCCGTGATGGCGCCGAGCACGAGGAACATCACCGCTTCGATCAGGAACAGCAAGGTGAAGGACGACGGCCGTTCCGTGTCGACGATCTGCCCGCCGACCAGTCCGCCGATGCCGAGCCCCAGGTTCTGCAGGAAGAACTGCATGGCGAAGGCACGGGTACGGGTGCCGGTGTCGGAGCACCGCACGAGCATCGTGGCGAGGGCGGGCTGCATGACGGCGGTCCCCGCGCCGAGGACCGCGGCCGACAGGACGGAGGCGGTCACCTGCGAGGAGAAGCCCAGGGCTGCCGCGCCCAGGGAGGCGACGACCGAGGCGAGGAGCAGTACGGGCAGCGGCCCGCGACGGTCGATGACCCGGCCGGTGAACGGCAGGACGGCGAGCGCTGCCATGGCGAAGACCGCCAGTACGACTCCCGCCGTACCGGCACCCAGATCCCGTACCTGCGCCACATAGACGTACAGATACGGAACGGTGAACCCCAGCCCGAACGCGCTCAGCGCGCTCCCCAGCTGGATCCGCCGCAGTGCTGCACCCATTTCCCTGGTCACACTCACCTACCTCAAGGTCTCGAAGCCATGTGATCGAGCGAAAGCCGGACGGCCCGGACGGCCCGGACGGCCTGTGCGGCCCGGACGATCGGACGGTCCGGACGACTCGAACCCGAAGACTTTAGCACTAAAGTTAGAAGCTCAACAATACAGACCGAAGGACTTCGATGGCCATGGGTGGCGTGCCATACTGCGCGCCATGTCTGACACCACCGAGCCGGGCCTCCAGGAGCCGAGCCTCGACGAGCAGATCGCCGCCTACCAGCGCGAGTTCCGGGACCTGGACCCACAGGTCGAGCAGGTCGTCTCGGCACTCGGCCGGCTGAACCGCCGGATGAACGTGGCGTACGGACGCCAGGTCGCCGCCCTCGGCATCAGCAACGCCGAGTGGGAGGTCCTCAAGACCCTCGTACTGGGCGGCGCCCCGTACCGGCTGGGCCCGGGGGAGCTGGCCAAACGGCTCGGACTCACCCCGGCCGCGATGACGCACCGCATCGACCGCATGGCGGGCGAGGGCCTGGTCACCCGCGACCGCGACGAGAACAACCGGGTCCGCGTCATCGTCGAGCTGACGGACGAGGGGCGTACGAAGTGGCTGGAGGCGATGCGGATGGCCACGGACTTCGAGGAGGAGCTGCTCCAGGACCTCTCGGGCGACGAGCGCGGAGCTCTCGGCGAGATGCTGATCAGGCTCCTGCGCCGGGTGGAACACGCCCAGCCGGACGCCGGCGGCCGCCTCACCGACCTGGACTGACGAGGTCCTGCCGGGCGGGTCAGGGAGGGGTTGACATGCCCCTCCGCGATCCGTAAGGTTCTTCGAGTTGTCACGGAGCCGAAATGTTTCTGCGACAACCGATCCCGCCGCGAATGCGGCAACCAAAACTCAGCACGATCTCCCACTCGGGAGAATTTCGGTATGCCGAAATTGATTTCGAAGGCTCGATTATGAGCCGCCGGGAAGATCCGCTAGAGTTTGGGACGTCGGAACGGCCCAACAGCCGGGAAGACAAGCCCCGCTGACTGGGAATCAGGCCCGAAAGGATCTGATAGAGTCGGACTCGCCGGAAAGGGAAACGCGAAAGCGAAGAACTGGAAAGCGAAAACTGCGAGGCCCGCTTCGACCGGGAATCGGACACGAAAGAGTCTGATAGAGTCGGAAACGCAAGACC
>NZ_JBVJHB010000018.1:0-178160 GCF_055587045.1 Streptomyces sp. NPDC048671
CCCCTCTACTTTTTCAACCCAGCGCGCGACCCCCCCCCCCCCGCCCCCCCCCCCTCAAAACATCCGCCCACGCGGGGGCCCCCCCCCCCCCCCCCCCCCCCCCCCCCCGGGGCCCGGCCCCCCCGCTTCTGTACCGCGGTGGCGCGGTACCGGTTACTTCACCGGTTCCGGCTCCGGCGCGTCCGCCGTTTCCGGCTCGCCCGCCGGATCGGCCGGGGTCCTCACGGAGTCGAGCAGCAGCTGCGAGACGTCGACCACCTGGATCGACTCCTTCGCCTGGCCGTCGTTCTTCTTGCCGTTGACCGAGTCGGTCAGCATGACCAGGCAGAACGGGCAGGCCGTGGAGACGATGTCGGGGTTGAGGGAGAGAGCCTCGTCGACGCGCTCGTTGTTGACGCGCTTGCCGATCCGCTCCTCCATCCACATCCGGGCACCGCCGGCGCCGCAGCAGAAGCCGCGCTCCTTGTGGCGGTGCATCTCCTCGTTCCGCAGACCCGGAACCTTCGCGATGATCTCGCGCGGGGGCGTGTAGATCTTGTTGTGACGGCCCAGGTAGCAGGGGTCGTGGTACGTGATCAGACCCTCGACCGGCGTCACCGGGACCAGCCTGCCCTCGTCGATGAGGTGCTGGAGCAGCTGCGTGTGGTGGATGACCTCGTACTCGCCGCCGAGCTGCGGGTACTCGTTCGCGATGGTGTTGAAGCAGTGCGGGCAGGTCGCGACGATCTTCTTCGTCGCCTTCGCCTTCATGGTGGAGTCGTCGTCGTCATCCTCGCCGAACGCCATGTTCAGCATCGCGACGTTCTCCTGGCCGAGCTGCTGGAACAGCGGCTCGTTGCCCAGGCGGCGGGCCGAGTCGCCCGTGCACTTCTCGTCACCGCCCATGATCGCGAACTTGACGCCCGCGATGTGGAGCAGCTCCGCGAAGGCCTTCGTGGTCTTCTTGGCGCGGTCCTCCAGGGCGCCGGCGCAGCCGACCCAGTACAGGTAGTCGACCTCGGAGAGGTCCTCGACGTCCTTGCCGACGATCGGGACCTCGAAGTCGACCTCCTTGGTCCACTCGACGCGCTGCTTCTTGGCGAGCCCCCAGGGGTTGCCCTTCTTCTCCAGGTTCTTGAGCATCGTGCCCGCCTCGGACGGGAACGCGGACTCGATCATCACCTGGTAGCGGCGCATGTCGACGATGTGGTCGATGTGCTCGATGTCGACCGGGCACTGCTCCACGCACGCACCGCAGGTGGTGCAGGACCAGAGCACGTCCGGGTCGATGACGCCGTTCTCCTCGGCGGTCCCGATGAGGGGGCGCTCGGCCTCCGCGAGGGCGGCCGCGGGGACGTCCTTGAGCTGCTCCTCGGTCGCCTTCTCGTTGCCCTCCATGTCCTTGCCGCCGCCGGCCAGCAGGTACGGGGCCTTGGCGTGCGCGTGGTCGCGCAGGGACATGATCAGGAGCTTCGGGGAGAGCGGCTTGCCGGTGTTCCAGGCGGGGCACTGCGACTGGCAGCGACCGCACTCCGTGCACGTGGAGAAGTCGAGGATGCCCTTCCAGGAGAACTGCTCGACCTGCGAGACACCGAAGGTGTCGTCCTCGCCCGGGTCCTCCCAGTCGATCGGCTTGCCGCCCGAGGTCATCGGCTGCAGCGCGCCGAGCGCGACCTCGCCGTCCGCGTTCCGCTTGAACCAGATGTTCGGGAACGCGAGGAAGCGGTGCCAGGCGACACCCATGTTGGTGTTGAGGGCGACCGTGATCATCCAGATCAGCGAGACGCCGATCTTGATCATCGCGGTGAGGTAGATGAGGTTCTGCAGCGTGCCGAGCGCGAGTCCCTTGAAGGCGAGGACCAGCGGGTACGAGACGAAGTACGCGGCCTCGTAGCCGCCGACGTGGTGGATCGCGCCCTCGAGGCCGCGCAGGGTCAGGATCGCCAGGCCGATGACGAGGATGACGTACTCGACGAAGTACGCCTGCCAGGCCTTCGAGCCCGCGAACCGCGACTTGCGGCCGGCCCGGGAGGGCAGGTTCAGCAGCCTGATGGCGATCAGCACGAGAATGCCGACCGTCGTCATCAGGCCGATGAACTCGATGTACAGCTCGAACGGCAGCCATTCACCGATGATCGGGAGGACCCAGTCGGCCTTGAAGAGCTGTCCGTACGCCTGGAGCAGCGTCGGCGGCAGCGTCAGGAAGCCGATGGCGACGAACCAGTGCGCGAAGCCGACGATCCCCCACCGGTTCATCCGGGTGTGGCCGAGGAACTCCTTGACCAGGGTGATCGTGCGCTGTTTCGGGTTGTCGGTGCGACTGCCGGCCGGGACCGGCTGTCCGAGCGTGACGGACCGGTAGATCTGCGCGACGGCTCGGGCGATGAGCGCAACGCCGACCACGGTCAGCACCAGCGACACGATGATCGCGGCGAGTTGCATTTGGGGGCTCCTCGGGCCTGCGAGGGTGGGTTCCAGCACCTACTGGCGCGTACTGGGGATTACTAAGCAGTAACTTAATCAGTCTGTGCTGACACTATCCACTTATTCCGCCGCGCTGTAGTTGGGCAGGCGGTGATCTGTGTCGCTCAGGCCCGCCCGGCCGCGCCGGGACAGGCCGCGGGCGGCCTCGCGCAGGGGGGCGCACGCGGCCTCTGTCAGGATCGCCAGGTCCAGCGCGAGCCCGTGGTGCCCGGCGTAGTGCTGGTCGAGGAGGTCCGCCTCGTCCCACGGCATCGTGGAGCGGCGGCGCACCTGGGCCAGGCCGGTCAGTCCGGGCCTCAGTTCCCGCCGCCAGTCCCGCGCACCGGTGGCCGTGCACCGTTCGTCGCCCGGTGCGAGCGGTTCGGGGCCGACCAGGGAGAGCTCGCCCCGTACGACGTGGGGCAGCCGGGAGAGCGTGTCCAGCCGCAGCCGCCGGGTGCGCAGGGACCGCAGCACGAAGGGCCTGCCCGCCAGTCCGGTGCGGGGGGAGCGCGTCAGTACGCCGCCGGGGCGCCGCCGCACGGCGAGGGCGAGGGCGGCCGCCGCGAGGGCGGGGGCGGCCAGGAGCAGGAGGGCCGAGCCGAGGAGCAGGTCCAGGGTGCGCTTGGCGGTGGGACGCGGCGGGGCCGCCGAGGCCAGCGCCCGCAGGGCCGCGAGGGCGCTCGCCGTGCGGGGCGGTCTCGGCGGCTGCCACGGACGCCGCGCCGTCTGCCACGGACGCCGCACCGGCCTCCGCCTCCGCCTTGGCGTCTGCCTCGGCATTTGCCTCTGTCTCGGCCTCTGCGTCTGCATCTGCATCGTTCGCACCTGCCTGGGATCGGCTGCGGGGATCGGCTGCGGGGGTCGGCTGCCGGCGGATCTCGGGCGGCCGGTCGGCTGCCGAGCGGGGCGGTTGTCTGCCGGTTGGCCGCCCGTTCTGTGCACATCGGGGCATTTTGTGACAGAACGATCCCATGGCGCGATGATGGTGAGGGGCGTGTGGCCCGCAGCGCGGGCAGGTGTCGTCCGTAGTCGGCTCGAATCCGCCCCCGTCTGAGTCATATGTGATGTGTGTCCGTCGTCACAAAGGTGAACAATTCACTGGTGGCGCGGAGTGTGTGCACGATAGTTGAGTCGCCTCGACTCAGGTCTGTTGACTCCGGGAGCGATGTCATGCATCCTTGAGCCAGATCCACTCAAGTAGTCAGTTGGAGGAATTGAAATGGCACGTGCGGTCGGCATCGACCTGGGCACGACTAACTCCGTCGTCAGCGTTCTCGAAGGCGGCGAGCCCACCGTCATCACCAACGCCGAAGGCGCCAGGACCACGCCGTCCGTCGTCGCCTTCGCGAAGAACGGCGAGGTGCTGGTCGGCGAGGTAGCCAAGCGCCAGGCAGTGACGAACGTCGACAGGACCATCCGCTCCGTCAAGCGCCACATGGGCACTGACTGGAAGATCGACCTGGACGGCAAGAGCTTCAACCCGCAGCAGATGAGCGCCTTCATCCTGCAGAAGCTGAAGCGTGACGCCGAGTCGTACCTGGGCGAGAAGGTCACCGACGCGGTGATCACCGTCCCGGCGTACTTCAACGACTCCGAGCGTCAGGCGACGAAGGAGGCCGGCGAGATCGCGGGCCTGAACGTCCTGCGTATCGTCAACGAGCCGACGGCCGCCGCGCTGGCGTACGGGCTCGACAAGGACGACCAGACGATCCTCGTCTTCGACCTCGGTGGCGGCACCTTCGACGTGTCCCTCCTGGAGATCGGTGACGGCGTCGTCGAGGTGAAGGCCACCAACGGTGACAACCAGCTCGGTGGTGACGACTGGGACCAGCGCGTCGTCGACTACCTGGTGAAGCAGTTCGCCAACGGGCACGGCGTGGACCTGTCCAAGGACAAGATGGCTCTCCAGCGTCTCCGCGAGGCCGCGGAGAAGGCGAAGATCGAGCTGTCGTCCTCGACGGAGACCACGATCAACCTGCCGTACATCACGGCGTCGGCCGAGGGCCCGCTGCACCTGGACGAGAAGCTCACGCGCTCACAGTTCCAGCAGCTCACCGCTGACCTCCTGGACCGCTGCAAGACCCCGTTCCACAACGTCATCAAGGACGCGGGCATCCAGCTCTCCGAGATCGACCACGTCGTTCTCGTCGGTGGCTCGACCCGTATGCCGGCCGTCGCCGAGCTCGTCAAGGAGCTCACGGGCGGCCAGGAAGCCAACAAGAGCGTGAACCCGGACGAGGTCGTCGCCATCGGCGCCTCGCTCCAGGCCGGTGTCCTCAAGGGCGAGGTCAAGGACGTCCTGCTGCTCGATGTCACCCCGCTGTCTCTCGGTATCGAGACCAAGGGCGGCATCATGACGAAGCTCATCGAGCGCAACACCACGATCCCGACCAAGCGCTCCGAGATCTTCACGACGGCCGAGGACAACCAGCCGTCCGTGCAGATCCAGGTCTACCAGGGTGAGCGCGAGATCGCGGCGTACAACAAGAAGCTCGGAATGTTCGAGCTGACCGGTCTGCCGCCGGCCCCGCGTGGCGTGCCGCAGATCGAGGTCGCCTTCGACATCGACGCCAACGGCATCATGCACGTCGCTGCCAAGGACCTCGGCACCGGCAAGGAGCAGAAGATGACCGTCACCGGTGGCTCCTCGCTGCCGAAGGACGAGGTCAACCGGATGCGCGAAGAGGCCGAGCAGTACGCGGACGAGGACCACCGCCGCCGCGAGGCCGCCGAGTCGCGCAACCAGGGCGAGCAGCTCGTCTACCAGACGGAGAAGTTCCTCAAGGACAACGAGGACAAGGTCCCCGGCGACGTGAAGACGGAGGTGGAGGCCGCGCTCACCGAGCTGAAGGAGAAGCTCAAGGGCGAGGACACCGCCGAGATCCGTACCGCCACCGAGAAGGTCGCGGCCGTCTCCCAGAAGCTGGGCCAGGCGATGTATGCCAACGCCCAGGCCGAGGGCGGCCCGCAGGGTGACGCGCAGCCGGGTGCCGAGCAGGCCCAGGGCGACGGTCAGGACGATGTGGTCGACGCCGAGATCGTCGACGACGAGAAGGACACCAAGGGCGGTGCGGCGTGACCGAGGAGACCCCGGGCTTCGAGGAGAAGCCCGACGTCCCCTCCGGCGCCACCTCTGAAGACGCCGGGACGGAGGCCGACACCCCCTCTTCGGAGGAGGCGGCGGCCCCCGCCGGGGACGACGCGAACCAGACAGCCGGTCTGACGGCACAGCTGGACCAGGTCCGCACCGCGCTCTCCGAGCGCACGGCAGACCTCCAGCGGCTCCAGGCCGAATACCAGAACTACCGCCGCCGCGTGGAGCGGGACCGGGTCACGGTCAAGGAGATCGCGGTCGCGGGTCTCCTGTCCGAGATCCTGCCCGTGCTCGACGACGTCGGCCGGGCCCGGGAACACGGCGAGCTCGTGGGCGGGTTCAAGTCGGTGGCCGAATCGCTGGAGACGGTCGTCGCCAAGCTCGGCCTCCAGCAGTTCGGCAAGGAGGGCGAGCCCTTCGACCCGACGATCCACGAGGCCCTGATGCACTCGTACGCGCCGGACGTCACCGAGACGACCTGCGTGGCGATCCTGCAGCCGGGGTACCGGATCGGCGAGCGCACCATCCGTCCCGCACGGGTGGCGGTGGCCGAACCCCAGCCGGGGGCGACGCCCGCGGCCGCGAAGGACGCGAAAGAAGAGCAGGCAGCCGACGAGGAGAGCGGTGGCGGCGAGGAGGTCTGACATTCTGTCCGACCACTTGGCGGCACACCGCCCGGCCCGCAGGGCCTTCGGTCCGGATCAGGCGGGGCTCCATGAGCCCGGCGGGATCCAGACCGAAGGCCCTGGGCCGGTCGTCCGGAAGGAGGGACGTCGATGAGTACGAAGGACTTCGTCGAGAAGGACTACTACAAGGTTCTCGGCGTCCCGAAGGACGCCACGGACGCCGAGATCAAGAAGGCGTACCGGAAGCTCGCCCGCGAGTTCCACCCGGACGCCAACAAGGGTGACAACAAGGCGGAGGAGCGCTTCAAGGAGATCTCCGAGGCCAACGACGTCCTCGGTGACACCAAGAAGCGCAAGGAGTACGACGAGGCCCGCGCCCTCTTCGGCAACGGCGGCTTCCGCCCCGGACCCGGCAGCGGTGGCGGCAACTTCAACTTCGACCTGGGGGACCTCTTCGGAGGCGCCCCGGGCGGTGGCCAGGGCGGCGGAGCCGGCGGCTTCGGCGGCGGCGGTGGCGGCGGCCTGGGCGATGTCTTCGGCGGCCTCTTCAACCGGGGCGGCGGCACCGGCACCCGGGTGCAGCCGCGCCGCGGCCAGGACATCGAGTCCGAGGTGACGCTCAGCTTCACCGAGGCGGTCGACGGGGCCACGGTCCCGCTGCGGATGTCCAGCCAGGCGCCCTGCAAGGCGTGCTCCGGCACCGGCGACAAGAACGGCACCCCCAGGGTCTGCCCGACCTGCGTCGGCACCGGCCAGGTCTCCCGCGGCACCGGTGGCGGGTTCTCGCTCACCGACCCCTGCGTGGACTGCAAGGGCCGGGGCCTCATCGCCCAGGACCCCTGCGACGTCTGCAAGGGCAGCGGCCGGGCGAAGTCGTCCCGCACCATGCAGGTCAGGATTCCCGCGGGCGTCTCCAACGGGCAGCGGATCCGGCTGCGCGGCAAGGGCGGCCCCGGAGAGCGCGGCGGACCGGCCGGCGACCTCTACGTCGTCGTCCACGTCGACGCCCACCCGGTCTTCGGCCGCAAGGGCGACAACCTCACGGTCACCGTGCCCGTCACCTTCACGGAGGCGGCGCTCGGCGGCGAGGTGAAGGTGCCCACGCTCGGCGGACCGCCGGTCACCCTGAAGCTTCCGGCCGGCACGCCCAACGGGCGCACCATGCGCGCCCGCGGCAAGGGCGCGGTCCGCAAGGACGGCAGCCGCGGCGACCTGCTGGTCACCGTGGAGGTGGTGGTTCCCAAGGACCTGGGCACGGACGCCCGGGACGCCCTGGAGGCCTATCGCAAGGCGACCGCGGACCAGGACCCGCGGACGGAGCTGTTCCAGGCAGCGAAGGGAGCTTGAGATGGACGGCCGCCGGCGTAATCCGTACGAACTGACCGAGGAATCCCCGGTGTACGTGATCTCGATCGCGGCCCAGCTCTCGGGCCTGCATCCCCAGACGCTGCGCCAGTACGACCGCCTCGGCCTGGTCTCGCCCGACCGCACGGCCGGGCGCGGCAGGCGCTACTCGGCCCGTGACATCGAGCTGCTGCGCACCGTGCAGCAACTGTCGCAGGACGAGGGCATCAACCTCGCCGGTATCAAGCGCATCATCGAGCTGGAGAACCAGGTCGCCGCCCTCCAGCAGCGCGTCGCCGAGCTCTCGGCGGCCGTGGACGGGGCTGCGGCGACGTTGCAGCAGCGCGAGGCGCAGGTGCACGCCT
The DNA here is from genome assembly GCF_055587045.1 of Streptomyces sp. NPDC048671. Classification (NCBI taxonomy): domain Bacteria; kingdom Bacillati; phylum Actinomycetota; class Actinomycetes; order Kitasatosporales; family Streptomycetaceae; genus Streptomyces; species Streptomyces sp. NPDC048671. The sequence continues at coordinate 7,875 of NZ_JBVJHB010000018.1, forward strand.
CGTACCGGCGCGATCTGGTGCCGTACCAGGATGTGCAGCACACCAGCGCGCTGGTGGTCTGGCGGCCCAAGCGGCCCAAGGAGTAGTGCCTCGGCGCTCCCCGAGGTCCGTCGTCACTTCCGGGGCCCGTCGTCACTCCCGAGGTCCGTCGTCACTCCCCGAGACCCGTCGTCCCGCTCGCGCGGGGCGGCGGGTCTTCGCGTTGTCCCGGCCGGGGCGCCGTGATGCCGGAGCTGACGAGCAGGGCGCCGAGCTGGGTGCGGCTGGTGGCGTTGAGCGTGTGCATGAGCTTGGAGACGTGGGCGCGGCAGGTGCGGACGCTGACGCCGAGCTTTCCGGCCACGACCTGGTCGGTGTGGCCCTCGACCAGGAGGCGGGCGACGCTGAGCTGGACGGCGGTGACCGAGGCGCTGGCCGGGGCGGCCGGCAGCGGATCGGTGAGCGGGGTGGCCTGCGCCCAGAGGACTTCGTACATCTGGATCAGATAGCGGACCAGCGCGGGGTGGCGGATCTCCAGCGCGACGTCGCGCGCCGCGTTGGCGGGGATGAAGGCCACGGTCTGGTCGAAGATGAGCAGCCGCTCGACCGTCTGCTCCAGCGTGCGGATCTGGATGAGGCCCGGCGGCATCTGGTTCAGATAGGCCTTGAAGGTCTGGTTGTAGCGGACGGGGTGCTGGTAGATGTGCCGGAGCGGGGTGCCCCGCTCCAGGGTGAGCCGGGCCCGCGACAGGGCCCTCTGGAGCTGGTCGGGCGGCCGTGTGCTGCCCGGTTGCAGCGTCCGGATCTCCTCCGTGGCGCTCTCCGTCGCGTTCTGGACGGTGGCGTCGATCAGGGGCATGCCTTCGAGGACGGTGATGGCGAGGTTGGGGTCCGCACTGGCCACGGTGGCCAGCGGTGCCAGCGAGTCGGCCAGCGCGGCCGAGAGGCTGATGCGTTCGTGGATCTCCCGGACGACGGGCCGCAGCAGATGGGCCAGGGCGGCGGACGGCGGCACGGGACGCACCCAGGCGTCGTCCTGCGGGTCGGGGTGGACCAGCGCCAACTCGGTGAGGCAGGGAGCCGGTTCGATGGCGGCCCGGGGTACCCGTCCCGCGCTCAGCGCCTCGGTGTAGATCCTGACCGCCGTGTCGCACAGCGAACGGTCCGCGTGCGCGTGCACCGTTGTGTCCTCATCCCTGCCCATTCGTGTCCCCCCACTTTTGGCAGTGCAGCAAGATGACGGTGGTGGCAGCGTAGTTCGCGGGCCACTGTGGGTGTGGTCGGGGGAGCCGGGAACTCCCCCGGCCGATCGGGGTCGTGGCCATGTCTCTCCAAGGCCGCGTGGCCATGTCTCCGGCCCGGGGTGGGGGCCTCTGGGGTGCCGGCCGGTCAGGAGTCCTGATCGAGGATTCCCGACTGGGCGATCAGGTAACCGAGCTGGGCGCGGCTCGTGCTTCCCAGCACGGCGGACAGCTTGGCGACATGGGCGCGACAGGTGCGGACGTTCATGCCGAGCCGGCGGGCTATCGCCTCGTCGACGTGCCCCTCGATCAGCAGCGTGGCGATGGCACGCTGGACGCCTGTGATGCCGTCCCGGGCCGGGTCGTACGGGGCCGCTTCGTCCAGCGGGACGGCACGGCGCCAGAGTTGTTCGAAGACCTTCGTCAGATAGGCGACCAGTGCGGGGTGTCGTAGCTCCAGGGCGACGGGCAGGTCGTCCTGGACCGGGATGAAGGCTACGGTGTCGTCGCAGATGATGAGGCGCTCGATGAGCTCCTCGAGAGTGCGGATCTCCATCCGGGCGCCCGCCATGAGGTCGACGTAGGCGAACGTGCGCTGGCTGTGGCGGACCGTGTGCTGGTAGAGGGTGCGGACGCTGATGCCGGAATCTATGAGAGGTTTGCTGCGGATCAGGGCCTCACCGAGGACCTCCTCGCTGCGTCTGCCTCCGGGCTGGACGGTCAGCACTTCTGTCCGGCTCTTCGCGATGGCCAGGTCGAGCGCTCCGTTGATCCGGTCGATGCCTTCCAGCACCGTGATCGCATGCGTGGGCGCGGGGCTCTGGGCGCTGATGGCCAGGAACGGTTCGAAGGCTTCCGCCAGCTCGACGGACGTCCGCCTGCGATCCTGGATCTCGCGTTCCAGCGGGTAGAGGCGCTGCGCCAGCGCAGCCGAAGGCGGAACCGGACGAAGCCACGACGCGTCATCCGGATCGGGCAGCAGAAGACCGAATTTGACGAGGCAGGGCGCGGACCTGACCTCGGCGCGGGCGAGGCGGCCCACGCTGAGCGCCGCCGCATACAGCCTGACGCCCTCGGTGCACAGGTTCGTGACCGCATGAGTATGTGTCGGTTTCGTGTCCATTATAGGTAAAACTCCACCCCCCAGGGTCCTGAACATTCAGGAACATGATGCATCGCTCCTGTGGCATTGACGCGTCCGAATGAGCCATCGTCTCTTGAAGAGCGGGGGAGAGGATCCATCAAGTGAGGACGAAGCCGACTATGTACAAGAGAATGCTTCGGTCAGTGCTTGGCACTGCGTTCGCGGCTGCTGCACTGCTGCTCGTGGCGCATGGCTCTACTCTGGACGTCGGATGGGGCAATGCGCAGGCAAGCGCTGCCGTCGACCATTACCAGGGCGATGTCGGCTGGGGCTACGTATCGCCCGCAGCCGCCGGTGACCTCCACCAGTCCGATGTCGGCTGGGGCAACGTACAGCCCGCAGCCGCCGGTGACCTCCACCAGTCCGACGTGGGCTGGGGCAACGTACAGCCCGCAGCCGCCGGTGACCTGCACCAGTCCGACGTGGGCTGGGGGAATTCCGTGGAGAACAGGGCGGACTTGTGACCACTCCACCGGACGACCGGACCTTCCGCCGTGAGATGGCGACCGCCTACCGCTCAGGGTGGCATTTCATCGACCTCGTCACGGCACTCCCCCACCGTGGTGATTCGTTGATGGTCACTCTGTTCGGCGACCCGGTCGTCGTCGCCCGTGAGGACGACGGGGAAGTCCGCGCCTACCGGTGCCTCCGCAAGCCGCGCGGAGCACCGCAGCCCGTGCGCTGCGCTATTCGGTACGACATGATTTTTGTGAACCTCGCACAGCGTGACCACCAGCTGTTCGAACCTGAAGCCATCTCCGCCACCCCCCGCAGTGCCTGAGCGATCCCCCGTCGTTCCACGTCGCTCAGACACTCCCCCACACAACGGCGTCACCGTGACCTGAACACGGTGGCGCCGTTGTGCTGTCCGCTTCCGGTCAGCCGCGGCCGAGCGCCCGGTCCAGGGTGATCTCGATGGCGACGCGGTCCGGGTTGGGCTTCGGCGCGCGCCCGTAGCGGGCCGTCTTACGGCGTACCGCGTCGTCGACCCTGTCCTGCTCCGTACGCACCCTGGCGACGCCCTCCAGGGTCGCCCAGCGGCGTCCTTCCGCCTGGCAGACCGCGACCCGTGCGCCGTCCGGGCCCGCGGCCAGGATGTTGGCGACCTTGCGGCTGTTTTTGCCGGTGATGATGCGGGCGAGGCCGGCCTCGGGGTCGTACGTCACGCACACCGGGACCACGTGCGGGGTGCCGTCGGGGCGCAGGGTCGTGAGGGTGCATACATGGGGTTCGCGCCAGAAGGCCAGGTACTCGGGGCCGGGGTCGCGTACGTCGACTGCCATGGGGCCAGGGTAGGCAGCCCCGTACCGCTCTGCGGTGGCGGGCGGGCGGTCCGGCCGGTTCACTCGGACATGAGGTGCGCGGCAGCGCGCAACGGTGCGGAGCGACGCGGGAGTGGACCGTTTTCTGCCTTGAGTGGAATAGACTCAACTTTGTGCACGTTCAGCGTGTCAGAAGTGAGTACGGGCCAGTCGTCGCAAGGAGGAGAGAGCGCACGTGGACGCCGAGCTGACCAACAGGAGCCGGGACGCCATCAACGCGGCCACCAGCAGGGCCGTGAAGGACGGGCACCCCGATCTGACCCCGGGGCATCTGCTGCTTGCGCTGCTCGCGGGCGAGGACAACGAGAACATCGTCGATCTGCTCGCCGCCGTCGAGGCGGACCAGATCGCCGTCCGCGCCGAGACCGAACGGCTGCTGGCCGCCCAGCCCAGCGTGACCGGGTCGACCGTCGCACCGCCGCAGCCCAACCGCGAGCTGCTCGCCGTGATCTCGGACGCGGCGCAGCGGGCGAAGGAGCTCGGCGACGACTACATCTCCACCGAGCACCTGCTGATCGGGGTCGCGGCCAAGGGCGGCCGCGCCGGTGAGATCCTCGACGGCCAGGGGGCCAGTGCGAAGAAGCTGCTGGCCGCGTTCGAGAAGAGCAGGGGAGGGCGCCGGGTGACCACCCCCGACCCGGAGGGCCAGTACAAGGCCCTGGAGAAATTCGGTACGGACTTCACCGCGGCCGCACGCGAGGGCAAGCTCGACCCGGTCATCGGCCGTGACCAGGAGATCCGCCGCGTCGTCCAGGTGCTCTCGCGCCGCACCAAGAACAACCCCGTGCTCATCGGGGAGCCCGGCGTCGGCAAGACGGCCGTCGTCGAAGGGCTCGCCCAGCGCATCGTCAAGGGCGACGTCCCCGAGTCCCTCAAGAACAAGCGGCTCGTCTCGCTGGACCTCGGCGCGATGGTCGCGGGCGCGAAGTACCGCGGCGAGTTCGAGGAGCGGCTGAAGACCGTCCTCTCCGAGATCAAGGAGAGCGGCGGCCAGATCATCACGTTCATCGACGAGCTCCACACCGTCGTCGGCGCCGGCGCGGGCGGCGACTCCGCCATGGACGCGGGCAACATGCTCAAGCCCATGCTGGCCCGCGGCGAGCTGCGGATGGTCGGTGCCACCACGCTCGACGAGTACCGCGAGCGGATCGAGAAGGACCCCGCCCTGGAGCGCCGCTTCCAGCAGGTGCTGGTGGCGGAGCCGTCCGTCGAGGACACCATCGCGATCCTGCGCGGGCTCAAGGGCCGCTACGAGGCCCACCACAAGGTGCAGATCGCGGACTCCTCGCTGGTCGCCGCCGCGACCCTCTCGGACCGCTACATCACCTCGCGCTTCCTTCCCGACAAGGCCATCGACCTCGTCGACGAGGCGGCCTCCAGGCTGCGCATGGAGATCGACTCCTCGCCCGTCGAGATCGACGAACTCCAGCGCGCCGTCGACCGGTTGCACATGGAGGAGCTGGCCCTCAAGAACGAGTCCGACGCCGCCTCCAAGCAGCGGCTGGAGAAACTCCGCCGCGACCTCGCCGACAAGGAGGAGGAGCTGCGCGGCCTCAACGCCCGCTGGGAGAAGGAGAAGCAGGGCCTCAACCGGGTCGGTGAACTGAAGGAACGCCTCGACGAGCTGCGCGGACAGGCCGAACGGGCCCAGCGCGACGGCGACTTCGACAGCGCCTCCAAGCTGCTGTACGGGGAGATCCCGGGCCTGGAACGGGAGCTGGCCGAGGCCGACGAGGCCGAGCAGGAAGCCGCGAAGGAGCCCAAGGAGACCCTGGTCAAGGAGGAGGTCGGCCCGGACGACATCGCCGACGTCGTCGGCGCCTGGACCGGCATTCCGGCCGGACGGCTGCTGGAGGGCGAGACCCAGAAGCTGCTGCGCATGGAGGAGGAGCTGGGCAGGCGCCTCATCGGACAGACCCAGGCCGTGCAGGCCGTCTCGGACGCGGTACGCCGCACCCGGGCCGGAATCGCCGACCCCGACCGGCCCACCGGATCGTTCCTCTTCCTCGGCCCGACCGGCGTCGGCAAGACCGAACTGGCCAAGGCGCTCGCGGACTTCCTCTTCGACGACGAGCGGGCCATGGTCCGTATCGACATGAGCGAGTACAGCGAGAAGCACAGCGTGGCCCGGCTGGTCGGCGCCCCGCCCGGCTACGTCGGCTACGAGGAGGGCGGCCAGCTCACCGAGGCGGTCCGCCGCCGCCCGTACAGCGTCGTCCTGCTGGACGAGGTCGAGAAGGCCCACCCCGAGGTCTTCGACATCCTGCTCCAGGTCCTCGACGACGGCCGGCTCACCGACGGACAGGGCCGGACGGTGGACTTCCGCAACACCATCCTGATCCTGACCTCCAACCTCGGCAGCCAGTACCTGGTCGACCCCCTGACCAAGCCCGAGGAGAAGAAGAAGCAGGTCATGGACGTGGTGCGGGCCTCGTTCAAGCCGGAGTTCCTCAACCGGCTGGACGACCTGGTGGTCTTCTCCGCGCTGTCCGGCGACGAGCTCGCCCATATCGCGGGCCTCCAGATCGACCGCCTCGCCAAGCGGCTGGCCGACCGCCGCCTCACCCTCGACGTCACCCCGGCCGCCCTGGCCTGGCTGGCCGAGGAGGGCAACGACCCGGCGTACGGCGCCCGGCCGCTGCGCCGGCTCATCCAGACGGCGATCGGCGACCGGCTCGCGAAGGAGATCCTCTCGGGCGAGATCACGGACGGCGACACGGTCCGGGTGGACCGGGAAGGCGACGGCCTGGTCGTCGGCGCGGCGTCGTAACGGCGGCGTGTACCCGTAACCGGAACGTGTGGCGGCCCCGGTCCCCACTGGCTGGATATCAGCTTGTGGCGGATCGGGGCCGTTCCCGCTTGCCATGCCCCGCCCGCCATGGGAGAGGATGGCAGCCAACCGCACGAAGGGAAATTACGGTGAGCATCGATCCGTCCTCGATTCCTAACTTCGGGGGCCAGCCCGAACCGCAGGCGGCAGGACCGGAGGGCCCCGTCGTCCCTGACCAGGACCTCGTCAAGCAGCTCCTGGAGCAGATGGAGCTGAAGTACGTCGTCGACGACGAGGGCGACCTCGCGGCGCCGTGGGAAGACTTCCGCACGTACTTCATGTTCCGTGGCGAGGGCGAGCAGCAGGTCTTCTCGGTCCGTACGTTCTACGACCGCCCGCACGACACGGACCAGCGCCCGGTCCTGCTCGACGCGATCGACGACTGGAACCGCCGCACCCTGTGGCCCAAGGTCTACACGCACACGCACGAGCCCGAGGAGGGCGCCGAGGACACCAGTACCTCGGTCCGGCTGATCGGTGAGGCGCAGATGCTCATCGGCACCGGCGTCGCCCTGGAGCACTTCGTCTCCTCGACGGTCAGCTGGGTGCGGGCCTCGATCGAGTTCGACAAGTGGCTGCTGGAGCGCCTCGGCCTGGCCCCGGCCGAGGACAAGGCGGAAGGCGCGGAGCAGGACGCTCCGGAGGCCTGAGCCACCGCACGCGGTGACAGCCCGGCGCGGCGAGCGGATCCCACCGGACCGCTCGCGGCGGCGGGCTTTCTCATGGCTTTTGCAATCAGAACACGATCTGAGTAAGATCTGAGAATGGCTATCGCGCGTCTGGAAGCAGAGACGGAGTCCGTCTCCTTCACCGATCTTTCCCGCAACCCCAAGGGCGTCGCGGCCAGAGCCGCCGCCCTGGGGCGTCTCCGCGTCACACATCGGGACGCGCCCGACATGGTGCTGACGACGGCCGCGCGCGCGGAGCATGCCGAGGAGAACCTGACTACCGCCTCCCGGCTCTTTCTCGCGCTGATGAAGCAGGACGACGGCGCCAAGTCGCTTCTTCTCGCGCTGCCCGAGGTGTTCCCGTGGGTGCGGCATCTCGATGCGGAAGAGGTTCGAGCCTTCACCGTCGAGCTTCTCGAAGCGCTGTCCGACGCCGCCGAACTCGACGCGGGGGAGGCCGTGCACCGCGCACTCACCTCTTGGCGGGCCACGGCCCGTATCAACGCCGATCCCGACCAGCTCAGGGAATCGCTGCGGCCGCTCGATGGCGACAATCTCGGCCCGGTTGAGGTGCTTGGGTGAGCCCGAAGAAGGGGGACCGGGTCAGCGCCCCGCCACTCGACGGATGGAATGTCGTCTTCGGGACGACGGAGGCGGTGACGGGCTGGGAGGAACTGTGCCGGGCGGCGCTGCCGAACGTGCACCGTTGCCTGGACGCACTTCGAAGAGACCCGCTGTCCCGGTCCAACTGGAGTCGTCAGCACCAGCTACGAGGAAGGCATTCCACGAAGGTGTGGAAGGGCTCTGACCTGGAGCAGTGGGAGTACGAGGTCACCAGCGGTGGCCGAGTGCGCTATCTGGTCAGCGCGGAGACCGCGACCGTGATTCTCGTGTACGCCTCTCCGCGGCATCCGAAAGACACCGAGTGAACCGCGGGTCGATTCAGGGCTGGGCCCTACGAGCAGGTCCCAGCCCCAGCACCCGGCAGCGGGTCTTCCTCGCGCCCGTCAGGGCGCCAGCCGCTTGAGCCGGGCCACCGCCTCCGCCAGCACCTCCGTACGCTTGCAGAAGGCGAAGCGGACGAAGGGTGCGCCCTGCTCCCGGTGGTCGTAGAAGACCGCGTTCGGCACGGCCACCACCCCGCACCGCTCCGGCAGCGAGCGGCAGAACGCGAAGCCGTCGCCGCTGCTGTCCAGTGGGCGGATGTCGGTGGTGACGAAGTACGTGCCGGCCGGGCGGTAGACCGTGAAACCGGCCTCGGCGAGTCCGCCGCTCAGCAGGTCCCGCTTGGCCCGCAGATCCGCGCGCAGCGTGTCGAAGTAGCTGTCGGGCAGCCGCAGCGCCTCGGCGACCGCGTACTGGAACGGCCCGGCGGAGACGTACGTCAGGAACTGCTTCGCGGAGCGGACCGCCGTCACCAGCTCGGGGCTCGCGGTGATCCAGCCGACCTTCCAGCCGGTGAACGAGAACGTCTTGCCGGCCGAGCTGATGGTGACCGTCCGCTCGCGCATACCGGGGAACGAGGCGAGCGGCAGGTGCTCGCCCTCGAACACCAGGTGCTCGTAGACCTCGTCGGTGACGACGAGGAGATCGCGCTCGCAGGCCAGTTCGGCGATCGCGGCGAGTTCCTCGCGGGTCAGGACGGTGCCGGTGGGGTTGTGCGGGGTGTTGAGCAGCAGCAGCCGGGTGCGGGGGGTGACGGCGGCGCGCAGCTCGTCGAGGTCCAGCCGGTAGGTGCCGGTCGAGGGCTCGGGGTGCAGGGTGACGGGGACGCGGGAGGCGCCCGCCATGGCGATGCAGGCGGCGTACGAGTCGTAGTACGGCTCCAGTGCGATGACCTCGTCGCCGGGCTCCAGGAGGGCCAGCATCGAGGCCGCGATGGCCTCGGTGGCGCCCGCGGTGACGAGGACCTCGGTGTCGGGGTCGTACGTCAGGGCGTAGCGCCGCTGCTGGTGACCGGTGATCGCGGTGCGCAGCTCGGGGACCCCCGGCCCCGGCGGGTACTGGTTGCCGTGCCCGGCGCGCAGGGCACGGACGGCGGCCTCGCGGACCTCCTCCGGGCCGTCGGTGTCCGGGAACCCCTGGCCGAGGTTGATGGCGCCGGTGCGGACGGCCAGCGCGGACATCTCCGCGAAGATCGTCGTGCCGAACTCGGCGAGGCGGCGGTTGAGCAGCGGTCGTCCCTGTGTCATGACCGCCATCCTGCGCGGAAGCTCTGGAGTTGCTCAAGTCTGCTTTGGCCGAATGGGGGCGGGGGCATCCCTCCTGCACGCAGGAACCGGTGAGAAGCGGGGGACTCGCTTCGGGGGACGGAAGGACGTGAGGTCCGTGAAGGTGGTCATCATCGCGGTGCTCGTGATCGTGGCGGTGGGGGTGCTCGTTTCGTCGATGGCGAGCGCGGGGAGCCGCGGTAAGCCACTGGCCCGGAGCAAGCGCCGGCGCGGTGCGGTCGGCGGCGGTGCGGCCGGTGGCAGCTGGTGGGCGGGCGGTGGCGGGGGCGGCTCGTCGTGCGGCAGCAGCAGCGGCAGTGGTCATTCGGGGGGTCATTCGGGCGGTCACTCCGGTGGTCACTCCTGCGGCGGTGGCCATTCGTGCGGCGGGGGTTCGTCGTGCGGCGGCGGGGGCGGATGCGGCGGAGGCAGCTGACACGGGGCAGCTGGTCCGCCACCGGGCAGGTTCACGACGGCCCGGTGCCGGGAGGGAAGAGGTGTCCGGCGGGAGTCGGGGCGGGGCTTCGGAACCGTCCTAAGTCCCGCCGGACACCTTTTTGTTGGGCCCTGCGGCGAGTCACCGGTGAACAGGTGAACCGGAAGGCCCCCGAGGGGATGGAAACCACGTCAAGTTGGGTAAAAACACTGCGAGTGCGGCTTAGTTCGTGATTCCCTCGGTGGAGAGAACATTCAGCCCTCGGACCCCAGTTGGACCTGATCGGGCGCTTCCCACCTCCCACGTGCATCACGCTCGGGGGCGTCCCCCTGTCCATGTGTCCATGTGTGTTTTGCGGAGCCGACCCATGCTCACGACCCTCCATACGGCCTATTCCGATACCCGTGCCGCCGATCTGGCCTGGGCGCTGGGGCGTGAACCGCTCCCGGCGCTCGCCGTGCTCGATCTCCATCTCGCCGGTGCCCAACTCCAGTTGCGCCTGCTCGGCGCCTCTCATCAGGTCCTCCTGGAGGAGGACCGCGGAAGCTGTTCCGAAACCGTCGCCTGCATGCCGGGCAGCAGCACACCACTCCCTCTCGGTGTCTCCAAGCGGCTCGGGGACTGGGAGTACGAGTTCGCGGCCCGCGTCGAGACGCTCGGCGCGGGCTCGTTCGCGGGGCGCGCGCAGGAGCTCCTGGCGCTCGTCGCCGACCATCCCCACGGCCTGGCCGGGACGTTCCCGGGCAGCCCGCACGCCTTCACCGCCATGCTCGCCCAGCGGACCGAGGGACAGGTGCGGTGGCGTACCTGGCACGCGTACCCGCAGGAGGGGCAGCTCGTGGTGACCCGCACCCGCGTGGGTGTGCGGATGCCGGCGGCTGTGCTGTGACCGGGGCCAACTCCGTTGCGGTTGAGCCACTTACACCCTTGTGGGTGACAAGCGGCGACGTTCCAGTGACGTAGCGTTCGCGGCATGATCGACCAGCAGGTGTCGCTGCGAGGGGGCGCGGCGCGGCTTCCCGTACGGCCCAGGACCGGCCGGTACCTCGTGCTCGCCGCGGTCTTCGTCTGCGCCGCGTGCGGTCTGGTGTACGAGCTCGAACTGGTCGCGCTCGCCTCCTATCTGATCGGTGACTCCGTCACCCAGGCGTCCGTCGTGCTCTCCGTGATGGTGTTCGCCATGGGGATCGGCTCGTTGCTCGCGAAACGTTTATGCAGCCGGGCCGCGGTCGGCTTCGGACTGATCGAGGCCGTGCTCGCACTGGTCGGCGGCTCCTCCGCGCTGGTGCTCTACGCGACGTTCGCGTGGATCGGGGAATCGCGGTACGCCCTGGTCGGCTTCTCGCTGGCGATCGGCGTCCTGATCGGTGCGGAGATCCCGCTGCTGATGACGCTCATCCAGCGCGTCGACCGGCAGGACGCGAGCGGGGCCGTCGCCGATCTGTTCGCCGCGGACTACGTGGGGGCGCTGTTCGGCGGGCTGGCGTTCCCGTTCCTGCTGCTGCCGTTGCTCGGACAGCTCACCGGGGCGCTGCTCACCGGTGCGGTCAACGCGGCGGCGGGCGGGGCGCTGGTGATGTGGGTGTTCCGGCGGGATCTCACCCGCCGGTCCCGGTGGCTGCTCATCGCCGTCAACGTGGCGGTGATCGCCCTGCTGGCCACGGCCGCGGTGCTGGCCGACGACTTCGAGCGGGCGGCGAGGCGCGCGGTGTACGGGGACCGGGTGCGGGTCGCGATGCAGACCGACGTCCAGGAGGTGGTGCTGACCGGGGCGGGCCGCAGCTCCCTGGACCTCTATCTGGACGGGCGGCTGCGGGTCAGCTCGCGCGACGAGTACCGGTACCACGAGGCGCTGGTGCACCCGGTGATGAACGGGCCGCACGCGCGGGTGCTGATCCTGGGCGGCGGCGACGGCCTGGCGGCCCGCGAGGTGCTGCGCTACCCCGGCGTGCGGAGCGTCACGCTGGTGGAGCTGGACCCGGCCGTCACCCGGTTGGCCCGTACGGACCAGGCGCTCTCCGCGCTGAACGCGCACGCGTACCGGGACCCGCGGCTGACGGCCGTGACCGGGGACGCGTTCACCTGGCTGCGGGCGGCGCACGGCCGCTACGACGCGGTGATCTCGGACCTGCCGGATCCGGGGATCTCGGCCAGTACGAAGCTCTACTCGGCGGAGTTCTACGGTCTGGTCGCCGAGGCCCTCGCGCCGGGCGGCCGGCTCGTGGTGCACGGGGGGCCGCCGGTCGGCCGGCCGCACACGTACTGGACGGTCGAGGCGTCGATGAGGGCGGCGGGCCTGCGCACCCGCCCCTACCGGGTCGGCGGCCGGTACGCGGGTTTCGAGACGGGCCCGGACCGTGCGTCGGGCGGGGCCGCTCAGGCGCACGGCTGGGGATTCGTGCTGGCCGGACTCGGCCGGGCCCCGGCGCTCGGTCTGGACCCGGAGGCGCCGGAGCTGAAGGACCTGACGGAACAGTCGCTCCGGGCGGCGGGGCGGCGGGCGGAGGCCGGCCGGCTGCCGGGGCTGGCGCCCTCGACGCTGGTGCACCCGAGGTACTGGGGCGAGTCGTGAGCGCGTGCCGCCAGGGGGACGTGAGGGGGCGGCCTCTCGTGGGATGTGAGCGCCTTGAGCCGTACGGGGCGGGGCGGTGGCGCCGGCTCCGGAGAGGCGGAAGCGCTGACGTGAGGGCCGGGGCTGAGTAGGCTCGGTTTCCATGGAGCATGAGGTGTACGTTCCGGTGCCGGTCCCTGTCCTTCGGCGCACGCTGGGCGATCCCTCCCGGGTCGCGCGCTGTGTGCCGGGCCTTCAGCGGGACGCCGACGCGGCCGCGGGCCCGCTGGCCGGCCGGCTCAAGGTGCGGGTCGGCGGCCACACCATCACCTACCGGGGCGCGCTGCGGCTCACCGCGCTGACGGACGGCCGGGCGGGGGACACCGCGTACGGCGTCTCCGTGGCGGGCGAGGCGGTGGAGGCGCGCGGCACCGGCTCGGCGAAGCTGGCCCTGACCGTCCGCCTGACGGAACGGGACGGCGGTACCGCGATCGCTTTCGAGGGCACGGTCGGCGGCGACGGCCGCCTGGTGGAGCTGGACCCGGCGGCGGCGCTCGCGGCGGCCCACCGCCTGCTGGACCGCTTCGCACGGCAACTGGTGACGGAGGCGCTCGCCGCGCACGAGGAGGCGGACCAGGGAACGGGCGACTCCGCGGGCGGTTCCGCGGGCGACGGGGCAGGTGGCGGGGCGGGCGACCGGGCGGACGACTCCGTGGACGGTTCCGCGGGCGACTCCGCGGGCGACGGGGCGGACGACTCCGCGGCCGGTTCTGAAGGCGGCGCGTCGGACGGCTCCGGCGACGCGTCCGTGGCCGGTTCCGAGGAGCGGTCCGTCGGGGACGCGGTGGAGAAGGCCATCGAGGAGGCCGCCGAGGAGGCGGACGACACCGGTGCCGAGGAGGCCCCGACCACGCATGACGCCGCCGCCGACGAGGCCCCGGCCGGGGAGCAGCCGCCGGACAGGGCCTCGGTCTTCGACACCCCGGTGCCGCCGTCCTCGATGGACGCGGTGGCCGGGATCGAGTTCACCGTCCCGGACGGGCCGCCGGCCGAGGCCGCGCATGCCCGGCGCACCATGATCGGGCGCAGCGCCGAGGAGGTCGACCACGCCCCGCCGCGCGGCCGGTACGCCCCCGTGCCGTCGCCCGACTCGACCGGTGCGGGCGCCACGCTCCGCTGGGTGGCGCCGGCGGCCGCCCTCGCCATCGCCTCCGCCGTGGTGGTGGGCCGGGCGCTGCGGCGCCGGAGGTAGCCGCGCCAGTAGGGTCGGTCGGGTGAGCAGCAGCGAGAAGGACGTCCGGCTGTCCGTCGGCGACGCAGAGTTGACCGTGAACCCCGCCAATGGCTGCCGTATCAGCAGCCTGCGGATCGGTGGTACCGAACTGTTGCGGCAGGGGGAGCGGTACGGCTGCTTCCCGATGGTGCCGTGGTGCGGGCGCATGGAGAACGGGCAGTTCCGCGACGGCGGCGTTCTGCACCGGATGCCGCTGACCGCCCCGCCGCACGCCATTCACGGCACGGGCCGTGACACGGCCTGGCGGACCGCCCGGGAGACCGGGACGGAGGCCTCGTTCTACTACGACCTGGCCGAGCCCTGGCCGTATCCGGGCCGGGTGACGCAGACCTTCGAACTGGCCGAGGACTCCCTCACGTTGGCGTTCGGCATCGAGACGTACGGGGACTCCTTCCCGGCGCAGGCCGGCTGGCACCCCTGGTTCCGGCGCAACCTCGGCGGCGAGGACGTCCGGATCGACTTCGACGCCGCCTGGCAGGAGGAGCGGGGCGAGGACCATCTGCCGACCGGCCGCCGGATCCCGCCCCTGGACGGACCGTGGGACGACGCCTTCGGGATGCCCGACGGCGTCGATGTGACCCTCACCTGGCCGAAGCAACTGGAGCTGACGGTGAAGAGCCGGACCGAGTGGGTCGTGGTCTACGACGAGCAGGCCGAGGCGGTCTGCGTGGAGCCGCAGTCGGGCCCGCCGAACGGGCTGAACACCGATCCCCGCTACGTCACCCCGATCGAGCCTCTGGAGATCGCGACGACCTGGAGCTGGCGCACGCTCTAAGGCCGGCCGGGCCGCACGCTCTGAGGCCGGCCCGGCCGCACGCTCTGAGGCCGGACCGGCCGCAGGCTCTGAGGCCGGCCGGAGCGGGAGCAGGCGCTGCGTACGCGCCGCTGCCGCGCGAACGGGCCGCTGCCGGGCGCCTTATCCTCGTAGCCATGACAGACGTACGCGCTGAGCTGCTGCAGCAGATCAAGGACAAGGCCGTTGTACACGGCAAGGTGACGCTCTCCTCCGGCCTGGAGGCCGACTGGTACATCGACCTGCGTCGCATCACGCTGGACGGCAAGGCTGCTCCGATGGTCGGTCAGGTCATGCTCGACGCGACCGCCGAGCTGGACTACGACTGCGTGGGCGGGCTGACGCTGGGTGCCGACCCGGTCGCCACCTCGATGCTGCACGCCTCCGCCGCTCGCGGTCAGGAGCTGGACGCGTTCGTCGTCCGCAAGGCGCAGAAGGCCCATGGGATGCAGCGCCGGATCGAGGGCGCCGAGGTCAAGGGCCGCCGCTGCCTGGTCGTCGAGGACACCTCGACGACGGGCGGCTCGCCGCTGACCGCTGTCGAGGCGGTGCGTGAGGCGGGTGGCGAGGTCGTCGCCGTCGCCGTGATCGTGGAGCGGGGCGCGGCTCCGGCCATCGCCGAGGCGGGTCTCCCGTATGTCCATGTGTACTCGGTCGCGGACCTCGACCTGTCCTGACCTGCGGTTTTCTTCGAGGGCGGCCGGTTTCACGTGAAACCGGCCGCCCTCGTCGCATGTCCGCAGCCGGTGGCCCCGAATACTGGGGGAGTGCGCCGGGTGGAGCCGAAGCCAGAGTCTGGGAAGATGGGGGCGACGATGACGTCGCCCCCAGGTCAGGGAACCAGCAACGCACACCCGCACATCCCAAGGAGCGGACAGATGCCCATCGCAACCCCCGAGGTCTACGCCGAGATGCTCGACCGGGCGAAGGCAGGCAAGTTCGCCTACCCGGCCATCAACGTGACCTCGACCCAGACCCTGCACGCTGCGCTGCGCGGTTTCGCGGAGGCCGAGAGCGACGGCATCATCCAGATGTCCACCGGTGGGGCGGAGTTCCTGGGTGGCCAGTACAACAAGGACATGGTCACGGGCGCTGTCGCCCTGGCCGAGTTCGCGCACATCGTCGCCGCCAAGTACGACATCACGGTCGCGCTGCACACCGACCACTGCCCCAAGGACAAGCTGGACACGTACGTCCGTCCGCTGATCGAGGTCTCCGCGGAGCGCGTCGCCAAGGGTCTGAACCCGCTGTTCCAGTCCCACATGTGGGATGGCTCGGCCGAGACGCTGGCCGACAACCTCTCCATCGGCCAGGAGCTGCTTGCCAAGGCCGCCGCCGCCAAGATCATCCTTGAGGTCGAGATCACCCCGACCGGCGGTGAGGAGGACGGCGTCACGCACGAGATCAACGACGAGCTGTACACGACCGTCGACGACGCGCTGCGTACCGCCGAGGCGCTCGGTCTGGGCGAGAAGGGCCGCTACCTGCTGGCCGCCTCCTTCGGCAACGTGCACGGTGTCTACAAGCCGGGCAACGTCGTGCTCCGCCCCGAGCTCCTCAAGGACCTCCAGGTGGGCGTCTCCGCCAAGTACGGCAAGCCGGCCGGCAGCCAGCCGTTCGACTTCGTCTTCCACGGCGGCTCCGGCTCCACCGCCGAGGAGATCGCCACCGCGCTGGAGAACGGCGTCGTGAAGATGAACCTCGACACCGACACCCAGTACGCCTTCACCCGCCCGGTCGCGGACCACATGTTCCGCAACTACGACGGCGTGCTGAAGGTCGACGGCGAGGTCGGCAACAAGAAGGTCTACGACCCGCGGACCTGGGGCAAGGCCGCCGAGGCGGGCATGGCCAAGCGCGTCACGGAGGCCTGCGCCAACCTGCGGTCCACCGGCACCAAGCTGAAGTAGTCCCGTACGGATGTGTGCGTGGGCCCGGTATCCCTTGGGATGCCGGGCCCACGGCATGTCCGCACCCGGCAGACCAGCGGACCGGCGGCCCGGCAGGCCCGGCAGGCCCGGCAGGCCCGGCAGGCCCGGCAGGCCCGGCAGGAACGATATGAGGGAACAGCTGTGAGCACGTCCTACGACTTCGACACCGTCATCGACCGCCGCGGCACCTGGTGCGTCCAGTGGGACGGGGTCGCGGACCGGTTCGGGGTGGACGGGCTGCTGCCGTTCACCATCTCGGACATGGACTTCGAGACCGCCCCCGAGGTGCTGGCAGCGCTGCGGGCCCGTCTCGACCACGGCGTGTTCGGCTACACCGACTGGCAGCAGGACGACTTCACGTCGGCGATCGCCCACTGGTACGCGACCCGGTACGGCACCACGATCGACACCGGCCGGCTGGTGTACGCGCCCTCCGTGCTGAGCCAGCTGTCGCAACTGCTCCAGATGTGGACGTCGGAGGGGGACGGCGTCGTCGTCCACACCCCCACGTACGACGGTTTCCGCAAGGCGATCACCGGGCTCGGGCGGGAGCTGCGCGGGGTGCCGCTCGGGGACACGGCCGCGCTGGAGCGGGAGCTCGCCCGCGCGGACAGCAAGGTCCTGCTGGTGTGCTCGCCCCACAACCCCACGGGGCGGGTGTGGACGGAGGCGGAGCTCGCGGAGCTGGCCCTGCTCGCCGCGCGGCACGGGGTCGCGGTGATCAGCGACGAGATCCACGCGGACTTCGTGCACGGCGGACGCCGGCACGTGCCGTGGACGCGGGTGGCGGGCGACGGGCGCTGGGCGCTCATCACCTCGGCGTCGAAGGCGTTCAACTTCCCGGCGCTGACGGGTTCGTACGGGATCATCGGCCGGGCGGACGACCGGACGGAGTTCCTGCGCCGGATGCAGACCGCGGAGGGGCTCGCCTCACCGGCGGTGCTCTCGCTGACCGCGCACATCGCCGCGTACCGGGAGGGCGGGGCGTGGCTGGACGCGGTCCGCGCGTATGTCACCGGGAACCTGGAGCTGGTCGCGGAACGGCTGAACGCGGCCTTCCCCGAGCTGGGGTGGGAGCCGCCGCAAGCCGGCTACCTGGCCTGGATCGACCTGCGCGGGGCGGGCGTCGAGGACGACGAGGCGCTTCAGCGGGTGCTGATCGAGCGGGAGCGGGTCGCGGTGATGCCGGGGAGCGTGTACGGGGCGGAGGGCTTCGTGCGGCTGAATGTGGGGTGCGCGCGGAGCAAGGTGGTGGCGGGGGTGGAGGCGTTGATCCGGGGGGTGGAGGCGGTACGGGGCGCCGCGTAGCGGCGGGGCGGGGGTGTTTGGCGCGGGCCGTTTCGGGGGCGCTGCCCCCGGACCCCCGCTCCTCAATCGCCGGAGGGGCTTGAACTGGCCGCCGGGGCGGTCCGCGTTGATGCTGGGGGCATGGAGAAAGGTGAGGCGGACGGGCCCGGGATCCGGGTTGCTTCCGTCGCCGGGCGCTGGGTCGTCCTCACGACCGTGCTCGGGTCCAGCATGGCCATGCTCGACTCCACCGTCATCAACGTCGCCCTGCCCCGTATCGGCAAGGACCTCGGCACCGACCTGGCCGCACTCCAGTGGACCGTCAACGCCTACATGCTGACGCTCGCCGGGCTCATCCTGCTCGGCGGGGCGCTCGGTGACCGGTACGGGCGGCGGAGGGTCTTCGTCGTCGGGGTCGTGTGGTTCGCCCTCGCCTCGCTGCTCTGCGGCATCGCGCCCAACGCCGTCGTGCTCATCGCCGCCCGCGCCCTCCAGGGCGTCGGCGGGGCGCTCCTCACCCCCGGTTCACTGGCCCTGATCCAGGCGAGCTTCCACCCGGACGACCGGGCCCGCGCGGTCGGGCTGTGGTCCGGGTTCGGCGGGGTCGGGGCGGCCGTCGGGCCGTTCGTGGGCGGGTGGCTCGTCGACGGGCCCGGCTGGCGGTGGGTGTTCCTGCTCAACCTGCCGCTCGCCGCCGTCTGCGTGCCCGTAGCCCTGCGCCACGTACCGGAGTCCCGGGACCCGTACGCGCACGGCCGCTTCGACGTGCTCGGGGCGGCGCTCGGCGCGCTCTCCCTCGCGCTGGTGACGTACGCGCTGATCGAGGCGCCGGGTCTTGGCGCGTCCCCCGCCGTGATCGGGGCGGCGGTGGGCGGGGTGCTGCTCGGCGCCGCGTTCGTCCGGGTCGAGCGGCGGCGGACGTACCCCATGCTGCCGCCGTCGGTGTTCGCCTCCCGGCAGTTCACCACCGTCAACATCGTCACCCTCTGTGTGTACGCGGCGCTCGGCGGCTACTTCTTCCTCTCCGCGATCCAGCTCCAGGTCGTCGCGGGGTACTCGGCGCTCGGCGCGGGCACCGCGCTGCTGCCGACGACCGTCCTGATGCTGCTGTTCTCGGCCAGGTCCGGCGAGCTCGGCCAGCGCGTCGGCCCCCGTATCCCGCTCACCGCGGGCCCGCTGATCGCCGCCACCGGCATGCTGCTGATGCTGCGCGTGGGGCCGGGATCGAGCTCCGTCCGCGGGTACCTGACCGATGTGCTCCCGGCCGTCGCCGTCCTCGGCGTCGGACTGGTCACCCTGGTGGCCCCGCTCACCGCGACCGTCCTGGCCTCCGTGGACACCGGCCGGGCCGGACTCGCCAGCGGGATCAACAACGCCGCGGCCCGCGCCGCCGGGCTGATCGCGGTGGCCGCGCTGCCGCTGCTCGCCGGAATGGGGCCGGAGGCCTACCGGGACGCCGGGGAGTTCGCCGCGACCTTCCGGCGCGCCATGCCGATGTGCGCCGGGCTGCTGGTGGTGGGCGCCCTGATCGCCTGGTCGACCGTGCGCACGCCCCACGCGGCCGTACGGGACACCGCCCGCCCCGAGTGCACGGTGCACTGCGGCGTCGCCGCCCCGCCATTGGAGCCGGCCCCGGAAACGGCACGCCGGGCGGACGGCCCCTGAGCGCCCCGGCGGGCATTGTGCGCCCTTGGTGCCCCGGCGGCGCCGGTGCCAGGCACACTTGGACCCATGTCGATCCACGAGAACCTGCTCGGGGGCCCTGCCCCGACCCACCTGCCCGACGACCCGGGTCCGCGCGAACTGCTCGCGGCGGACGTCGCGCCCACCGATGTCGCCGCGAAGTACCCGACCTCCTCCCTGGCCTGGGCGCAGCTCGCCGACGAGGCGTTCGAGGGCGGCCGGGTCATCGAGTCGTACGCGTACGCCCGCACCGGCTACCACCGCGGCCTGGACGCACTGCGCCGGGCCGGCTGGAAGGGCCACGGCCCCGTGCCGTTCGAGCACGAGCCGAACCGCGGCTTCCTGCGCGCCCTGCACGCGCTGGCGCGCGCCGCGCAGTCGATCGGTGAGCAGGAGGAGTACGAGCGCTGCTCGTCGTTCCTCCGCGACTCCTCGCCGACCGCAGCCGAGACGCTCGGCTAGGCAGCACCTGCCCCACCTGCCCCACCTGCCCCGCAGGCGTACCACTGCCTGCGGGGCCTGCGCGTCCCCCGGAGTGGCGTTTAGGATGCGAACAGGGGACCGGAGCTCCACCACCTCACGGAAGGGGCGGACCGCTACCCGGAAGCTCGTGTCGAGGAGACAGCAATGTCGACGATTCACCCCGACCCCGAAGCCACCGGTGCGCAGACCCCGCACCTCGACTTCGCGGGAACGACTCCGTACGAGGACTACGTCCAGGCGGACGTCCTCACCCACCTCCAGCACCTGCGCTCCGACGACCCGGGCGAGATGGTCTTCCTGGTCACCACCCAGGTCATGGAGCTGTGGTTCACCGTCATCGTCCATGAGTGGGAGACCGCCGCGCACGCCCTGCGCGAGGACCGGCTGCCGGTGGCGCGCGACGCGCTGAAGCGGTCGGTGCGGGAGCTGGAGGCGCTGAACGCCTCCTGGACGCCGCTCGCCCAGCTCACCCCCGCCCAGTTCAACTCCTACCGGTCCGCGCTCGGCGAGGGCTCCGGCTTCCAGTCGGCGATGTACCGGCGGATGGAGTTCCTGCTCGGGGACAAGTCCGCGTCCATGCTCGTGCCGCACCGGGGCGCACCCCGCGTGCACGCCGAGCTGGAGAAGGCGCTCGGGGAGCCGAGCCTGTACGACGAGACCCTCGCGCTCCTCGCCCGGCGCGGCCACGCCGTCCCGGAGGCCGTGCTCGGCCGGGACCTCGCCCAGAAGTACGAGCCGTCGCCCGAGGTCGAGGCCGTCTGGGCGGAGATCTACGCCAGCCCCGACCAGCACGACGAGCTGGTCCGGCTGGGCGAGGCGCTCACCGATGTCGGCGAACTGGTGTGGCGATGGCGCAACGACCACCTCGTCGCCACCCGGCGGGCCATGGGCTCCAAGACCGGGACCGGCGGTTCGGCCGGGGTCGCCTGGCTGGAGAAGCGCGCCACCAAGAACGTGTTCCCCGAGCTCTGGACGGCCCGCAGCCATGTCTGACCTCCAGGAGCGCGCCCAGGCGCTCGACACCGCCGACGAACTGGCGCCGCTGCGCGAGCTGTTCACGCTCGACGACACCGTCTACCTGGACGGCAACTCGCTGGGCGCACTGCCCCGCCATGTGCCCGCCCGGCTCCAGGAGGTCCTCACCCGCGAGTGGGGCGAGCTGCGCATCAGGTCCTGGGACGAGAGCGGCTGGTGGACCGCGCCGGAGCGGATCGGGGACCGGATCGCCCCGGTCGTCGGGGCAGCCGCGGGACAGATCGTCGTCGGTGACTCGACGAGCGTGAACGTCTTCAAGGCCGTCGTCGCCGCGACCCGGCTGGCGCCGGAGGGCCGCGACGAGATCCTCGTCGACGCGGACACCTTCCCCACGGACGGCTACATCGCGAAGTCGGCCGCCCGGATGACCGGTCACCGGATCGTCCAGGTCGCCCCCGCCGACGTGCCGGACGCCCTCGGTCCGCGTACCGCGGCCGCCCTCCTCAACCACGTCGACTACCGCTCCGGCAGGCTCCACGACCTGCCCGCACTCACCGCCGCCGTGCACGCGGCGGGCGGGATCGCGGTCTGGGACCTGTGCCACAGCGCGGGCGCGCTGCCCGTCGGGCTGGACGCGCACGGAGTGGACCTGGCGGTCGGCTGCACGTACAAGTACCTCAACGGCGGGCCCGGTTCACCCGCGTACCTGTACGTCGCCGCGCGGCACCAGGCGGCCTTCGACTCGCCCCTGCCGGGGTGGACGTCGCACGCCGACCCGTTCGCGATGACCCCCGGGTACGCGCCCGCCGACGGCGCCGTACGGGGCCGGGTAGGGACCCCCGACATCCTGTCCATGCTGGCCCTGGAGGCGTCCCTCGACGTGTGGGACGGGGTCGGGGTCGAGGCGGTGCGGGCCAAGTCCCTGGCGCTGACGGACTTCTTCCTGGAGTGCGTCGCGGCGTACGTCCCCGAAGGGCGCGTCACCTCGGTCACTCCGGCCGCGCACGCGGAACGCGGCAGCCAGGTCGCGCTGCGCTGCGAGGACGCCGAACCGGTGATGGCCGCGCTCATCGCACGCGGAGTCGTCGGGGATCTGCGCCGTCCGGACGTACTGCGGTTCGGATTCACACCGCTGTACGTGGGGTTCGCCGACGCCGAACGTGCGGCGCGGGCGCTCGCGGACGTGTTGGCCGTTCCGGCGGCGTAGGCTCCCGGGTCAGTCCGGCGACCGGCTCGCCCCGGTCGCCGGACTGCTTCCGGACGCCCGCGACGGCGGGCAGAATGAGTGCGACGACAGTTCACGGCGAGGGGTCGCACCGCATGATCTTCGACATCGGCATCGATATCGACGGTGCGGCCGGCAGCGGCCGTTCCGGCTACGTACGGGCCTCGCGTACGGTCCTCGCCGATGTGGTGCGGCGCCCGGAGGATCTCCGCGCGCTGTGCGACGCCGGCTTTCCGCAGAGCCCCTTCCGGATGGCCCCGGCCATCGCCGCGGACGACTGCGAGGTCGAGAGGACCAGCGTGGTGGACCTCGGTTCCGAGGTGGAGATCGCCCGGCTGGATTTCGGCGATCTGCTGCTCTTCGGCTCGGTCCAGGGCTGGTACCTCTTTCTCCACCTCGATGACGGCACGGTGCACGCCTTCCCCGACGAGATGGCCCTCTTCGAGGGGGACTTCCGTCCGGCGCACACGGACCTCTCCTCGCTCCAGCACATGCTGGAACTGCTGCACCGGCAAAAGCTGCTGATGAGACGTGAGCCGGCCGACGCCGTCATCGTGGGCCGGCCGTACGCCGAACTCAAGCGCTTCGCCGACGGGGTGAAGGACGAGTTCGACGGCGTCGACCCGCTGGTCTTCTCCCTGGAGAGCGATCAGGAAAGCCCCTGGGTCCTCTTCTTCGCCGACCTTCAGATCGGGATGTACGACCCGGTGTACTAGCAGCCCGGTCGGGCGGGAGGCCGGAGTGACCGCCGCCGGGGCAGGGAACGGCTCCATACTGATACCGTCCCCGCAGGTCAGCCCAGTTGGGCATTGTCAGGGACGGTTGGAGCAGCATGTCGGATTCTGCCGCGCGTGATCAGGACGCAGCCGAGACCGAGTCCGCGTTCTCGCATCCGGTGGTCGCCCCCGATGCCTCCGCCGCCTACGGCAGCCACCCGGACCAGACGATCGACTTCTACGCCCCGCACGACGGACGCACCGGCGCGCCCGTCGTGGTCGTCCTGCACGGCGGGGCGTGGCGGGCCCCGTACGACCGGCTCCACATGTCCCCGTTCGTGGGATTCCTGGCCCGGCGCGGGTTCGCCGTCGCCAGTGTCGAGTACCGGCGGGGCAGCGAGATCCCCCAGCAGCGCGGCTCGGGCCCGGTCGCCGGGCGCTGGCCGGAGACCTTCGACGACGTCGCCGCGGCGATGGACGCGCTGCCGGAGCTGCTCGCGCGGGAGCTGCCCGCGGCGGACGCCCGGCGGATCGTCGTCACCGGGCACTCGGCGGGCGGGCAGCTCGCCCTGTGGGCCGCCGCCCGGCACGTACTGCCGGAGGGCTCGCCGTGGCGGCTGCCGCGCCCGCCCGCGCTGCGCGGCGTGGTGGCTCTCGCACCGATCGCGGACTTCACCGCCGCCGTCGCGCTGGATGTGTGCTCCGGCGCGATCGGGCAGTTCCTGGGGACCGACGAGGACTTCGCCGCACGGAGCGCGCACGCCGACCCGGCACTGCTGCTGCCCACCGGCATCGCGACCGCCGTGGTGCAGGGCACCGCGGACCTCACGGTGCCGCAGGCCGTCGTGGAGGCGTTCGTCGACGCGGCGGCGAAGGAGGGGGAGACCGTGGGTCTGACCCTACTGCCCGGCGTCGGGCACTTCCCGCTGATCGATCCGGCGGCCGACGCGTGCGCGGTGGTGGCCGAGGAGATCGCCCAGCTGGCCTGGTGAGAACCGCGGTACGGGGACGGGGGAGGGGGATCCGGGTAGTACTTGCGACGGACGGTCCAGGATCCGTATCCGTGCTGACGACCCCGGTCGCCGCGCCGCCTACCGTGGAGGCGTGACCGAGACCAAGACCAGAAGCCCTGAGCTCCGGGCCGCAGCAGGAGCGATGGCAGGCCTGCGGCAGGACCTGATCCGTGACGCGTTCGCCTACTGCCCGCTGCCTCCCATGCGGACAGACGGGCCGGTGACCCGGCGGCTGCCGGAGCGGCTCCGGGCCCGTGCCGGGTGGACCCCGCACGCGATGGTGCTGGGGGCCGCGCTGATCGCGTTCATGCAGGGTTTCGCGAGCACCGGCAACGCAGGCGTCCTGCTGTCCGGGCTGCTGCCCGCCGCCTGCATCGCGATGACGCTGATCAGGCCGGTGGGGGCGTTCTGGCTGTCGATGGCGATGGTCCCGGTGTCCGTGCTCTTCGGCGGCGCGGACGGGCCGTGGGGGCCGAGCGCCTTCTTCGCCCACCTGGTCGTGCTGAACGTCGTCGCGGTCCGGACCAGGCCGCGCACCGCCGCCTGGATGTGGGCACTGACCCTGCTGCTCGGCACGTTCGTGGAGAACGTCGTCGGCTGGGACGGCGGATCGAACACCGCCGCCATGGCCGTGTCCTCCGCGTTCGCCCTGCTCCTGGTGAGCCTGGTGCACATCCGCCGGGAGGCGGAGCGCGAGGTCACCGTGCAGCGCACCGTCACCGCCGTCGAGCGCGACCGCCGCACGCTGCTGGAGGAGCGCACCACCATCGCCCGCGAACTGCACGACGTGGTCGCCCACCACATGTCGGTCGTCGCGATCCAGGCCGAGGCCGCCCCGTACCGGGTGGAGAACCCGCCGCCCGAGCTGGAGCAGGCCTTCCTCACGATCCGGGAGAACGCCGTCGCGGCGCTCACCGAACTGCGCCGGGTGCTCGGCGTCGTACGGACCGAGGGCTACGAGGTGCCGGACGCGCCGCAGCCCACCCTGGCCGAGCTGGACGGCCTCCTCGCCAACGTCGGCGAGGCGGGCCTGACGGCGGAGAAGGCGGTGACCGGTGCGGTGCGTGAACTGCCGCAGGGCGTCGAGCTGTCGGCGTACCGGATCATCCAGGAGGCCCTCAGCAACACCCTGCGGCACGCGCCGGGTGCCACCGCGAAGGTCGAGATCGGCTATGTGCTCGGCGGGCTCGGACTGCGCGTCGTCAACGGCCCGCCGACCGGCCCGGTGAAACCCTCGCCGGGAGCCGGGCACGGCATAACCGGGATGCGGGAGCGGGTCGGGATGCTGAACGGCGAGATGACCGCTGAGACGACCGCCGACGGCGGCTACGAGGTCACCGCGTTCATCCCCGTCCAGCAGGCCCCCTCCGACGCCCCCGTGGAGCAGGCGTGACGGCCGACGGGACGGACGCGCCGATCCGGGTACTGATCGTCGACGACCAGATGATGGTCCGCGAGGGATTCTCGGTACTGCTCAACGCGATGCCGGGCATCGAGGTCGCCGGCGAGGCGGTGAACGGCCGCGAGGCCGTCTCGCAGGTCGCGGCCCTCCGCCCCGACGTGGTGCTGATGGACATCCGGATGCCGGAGCTCAACGGCATCGAGGCGACCCGCGAGATCGTGGCGGCCGACGCCGACGCCAAGGTGCTGGTGCTGACCACCTTCGACCTCGACGAGTACGTCTACCAGGCGCTGCGCGCCGGCGCCTCCGGCTTCCTCCTCAAGGACGCCTCGGCCCGGCAACTCGCGGACGGTGTACGGGTGGTGGCCTCCGGCGAGGCGCTGCTCGCCCCCACCGTCACCAAGCGGCTGATCAACGAGTTCTCCAAGCTCGCGGCGGCCCCGCGCCCGCCCGCACTGGCCCGGATCGGAGACCTCACCGAGCGCGAGACGGAGGTGCTGGTCCTCATCGCCCAGGGCCTGTCGAACGCGGAGATCGCCTCGCACCTGGTGGTCGCCGAGTCCACCATCAAGACCCATGTGAGCCGCATCCTGGTCAAGCTGGGCCTGCGCGACCGCACCCAGGCGGCCGTCTTCGCGTACGAGGCCCGGCTGGTCACGCCGTCCTGAGGGGCTGGCTTGGTGGCGGGCGGCCGGTTAGCGTCGGTTCATGAACCAGCCCACGCCCGCCGCCTCCGGCTCCGCCGCCCTCTTCGATCCGTGGTCGGCGGCGTTCGTCGCCGATCCGTATCCCGCCTATGCCGAGCTGCGGGCCACCGGCCGGGCGCACTACTTCGAGCGCACCGATCAGTGGCTCGTCCCGCACCACGCCGATGTGTCCGCGCTGCTGCGTGACCGCCGGCTGGGCCGGACGTATCTGCACCGGTTCACGCACGAGGAGTTCGGCCGGACCGCCCCGCCCGCCGAGCACGAGCCGTTCGAGACGCTCAACGGGCAGGGGATGCTGGACCTGGAGCCGCCGGACCACACGCGGATCAGGCGGCTGGTCTCCAAGGCGTTCACCCCGCGTACCGTCGAGCGGCTCGCCCCGACCGTGCACCGGCTGGCCGCCGGGCTCGTCGACGACTTCGTCGCGCAGGGCGGGGGCGATCTGCTCACGGCGGTGGCCGAACCGCTGCCGGTCGCCGTGATCGCCGAGATGCTCGGCATCCCGGAGTCCGACCGTGCGCCGCTGCGGCCCTGGTCGGCGGCGATCTGCGGAATGTACGAGCTGAACCCGTCCGAGGAGACCGCCCGCGCCGCAGTCCGCGCCTCGGTCGACTTCTCCGCGTATCTGCGCGAGCTGATCGCCGAGCGGCGCGGGAACCCCGGCACGGATCTGATCTCCGCGCTCATCGCCGCCCACGACGAGGGCGAGCGGCTCACCGAGCAGGAAATGATCTCCACCTGTGTGCTGCTGCTGAACGCGGGGCACGAGGCGACCGTCAACACCACCGTGAACGGCTGGTGGACCCTGCTGCGCCACCCCGCGCAGCTGGCCGCGCTCCGGGCCGACCACGGGCTGCTGCCGTCCGCGATCGAGGAGCTGATGCGGTACGACACCCCGCTCCAGATGTTCGAGCGCTGGGTGCTCGACGACATCGAGATCGGCGGCACGGTCATTCCGCGCGGTTCCGAGGTGGCCCTGCTCTTCGGCTCGGCCAACCGCGACCCGGCCCGCTTCCCCGACCCGGACACGCTGGACCTCGCCCGGCAGGAGAACCCGCACATCACCTTCGGCGCGGGCATTCACTTCTGTCTGGGCGCCCCGCTGGCCCGGGTGGAACTGGCGGCCTCCTTCGGTGAGCTGCTGCGCCGGGCGCCGGACATGCGGCTGGTCGCGGAGCCGGAGTGGAACCCGGGGTACGTGATCCGGGGCGTGAAGGAGCTGCGCGTCGAGCTGTGAGGCGGCGGGGTGTGCGGGCGCTCGGGCGCTCGGGTGCGCGGGCGCTCGGGTGCCCGGGTGCCCGAGTGCTCGGGCGCTCAGGTGCCCGGCCGCGTCCTCAGCAGACCGGCCCGCAGGGCGACGGCGGCCCTTCGAGTACCTGGAA
Source organism: Streptomyces sp. NPDC048671 (assembly GCF_055587045.1). Lineage (NCBI taxonomy): Bacteria > Bacillati > Actinomycetota > Actinomycetes > Kitasatosporales > Streptomycetaceae > Streptomyces > Streptomyces sp. NPDC048671. The sequence continues at coordinate 35,147 of NZ_JBVJHB010000018.1, forward strand.
CGTCACCCCGAGGACGACCAGGGCCGCGAGGAGCGCCGCGAACCCGAGGGCCCGCCGCCACTTCCCCCGTACGAGGCACAGGACGCCCAGCGCGGCCGCGACGCCGCCGAGGATCATGACCGGCAGGCCCTGCCAGAGCACGCCCCACTCGGCCTCGCCCTCGAAGCCGCCGAGGATGCCGCGCTGTGCGTAGGGCGCCCAGACGAGCATTCCGGCGACGGCCCCGGCCGCGGCCGCGGCGAACCCGGCGATTCCCTTGAGGGCTTCCCGCCGACTGTCCCTGGTGGTGTCCGTACCGATGCCCGTCCCGACGCTTGTACCGATGTCCGTACCGATGCCCGTCCCGACTCCTGTACCGATGCCCGTATCGATGTCCATACCGGCGAGGACGCCTGCGGGTGGCCCACGGGTTGCGGGCCGCCCGCTCAGTTCAGCATGTCCCGCCGCCGCAGCGCCGCCAGGCCGCCGGCCGTCAGCGCCACCGCGAGCGCGGTGAGCAGCGCCACCGGACCCCACTCCATCCCCGCCCCCGGCAGCTTCGGCAGGTGCGTGAACGGCGACAGGTCCATCACCGGCTGCGGCAGATCCAGGGCCGGGCCGATCCAGCCCAGCGCCAGGCAGAGCCCCACCACCCCCCAGGCCGCGACGGCGGCCTTCGGCAGCGCCCCGTACAGCACGACCGTCACCGCGCCCAGCAGCCAGACGGCGGGCAGTTGCACCAGCGAGGCGCCGAGCACGGCGGGCAGTTCGTGCCCGTATCCGGCGGCGAGGCCGAGGCCGCCGGCCACCATGATCAGGGCCGCGCCGCCGAAGGCTATGAGCAGGTGGCCGGCCGCCCAGCCGATCCGGCCGACCCCGCCCGCCAGTATCGGTTCGGCCCGCCCGGCGGTCTCCTCGCCGTGCGGCCGCAGCACCGAGGAGACGATGTACAGCGCCGCCACCGTGCCCAGCACGGAGATCATCGAGGCGAGGAACGCATCGGTCAGAGCGGCCTGTCCGCCCATCCGCTCGAAGATCTCCCTGGTCTTCTCGTTGTCCCCGACGAGATCGGCCGCTCCGTTGGTCAGCCCGCCGAAGACGACACCGGCCGCGGCGAACGACACCGTCCAGCCCAGCAGCGCACCGCGCTGGAGCCGCACGGCGAGCCCGAACGCGGTGGAGATCCGGCCTCGGGCGGGCCCCGGCCGGGTCGCCAGGAAGCTCATGCCGACATCGCGCCGCCCGGCCAGCGCGTACGCCGCGGCGCACTGCACCGCCACGGCGCCGGCGATCACCGGGAGCACCCACCACCGCTCGTCCGCGTACGGCCGGACGTTCTCCGCCCAGCCGATGGGGGAGAGCCAGGTGAGCACGGACGAGCCGTCGTCCGCCGTGGAGTCGCCCGCCGCCTTCAGGACGAATGCGGCTCCGATCACCGCGGCCGTCAGCCCCTTCGCGAGCCGGGCGCTCTCGGTGAACTGGGCGGCGATCGCGGCGGTGCAGGCGAACAGCACCCCGACCCCGGCGACGGCCGAAGCGATCGCCACCGCCCCGGCGCCGCCCGCCCCCGACCCGGCCATCCCGGCCACGATCACCAGGGCCAGCGCGGCATTGGCGATCACCGCGGCGAGCAGTGCCGCGGTCAGCGGGGCGCGCCGCCCGACCATGGCCGAGGAGAGCATCTCCTGACGGCCGGTCTCCTCTTCCTCGCGGGTGTGCCGCACGACGACGACCAGGCTCATCACCGCGGCCAGCGCGGAGCCGAAGGCGATCATGCGCCAGCTGACGAGCCCGCCCACGGAGTCGCTGAACACCGGCCCGTACATCGCCCGCAGGGAGCTGTTGCCGTTCATCGACGCGGCGAGCTCGGCGCGCTGGGCGTCCGTCCCGTAGAGCGAGGAGATGGACTTCGCGACGGAGGAGAACGAGCCGCCGAGCACGATCACCCAGAGCGGCATGATGATCCGGTCGCGCCGCAGGGCGAGTCTCAGCAGGGTCCGGGTCCCCGCGAGCTGTCCGGTCCCGGTCCCGGTCCGGCGTCCGGTGCCGGCCGGTGCGGTCATGGTCACGGCAGTCATCGCGCCGCCACCTCCGCGACCGGTCCGGCGTCCGCCGCGTAGTGCCGCAGGAAGAGCTCCTCCAGCGTGGGCGGGGTGCTGCTCAGTGAGCGGACCCCGGACGCGGTGAGCGATCTGAGGACGGCGTCCAGCTTGTCCGTGTCGACCTGGAGCGTGACGCGCCGCCCCTGGATGTCGAGGTCGTGCACTCCGGGCAGTCCGGCCAGTCCGTCGGGCTCGCCGGCCAGCTCCGCGCTGATGTTGGTGCGCGTCAGATGGCGCATACCGGCCAGCGAGCCGGTCTCCACCGTCCGCCCCTGGCGGATGATGCTGACCCGGTCGCAGAGCGACTCGACCTCGCTGAGGATGTGGCTGGAGAGCAGGATCGTCCGCCCGCGGTCGCGCTCCTCGGTGACGCAGCGCTGGAAGACCTCCTCCATCAGCGGGTCGAGCCCGCTGGTCGGTTCGTCCAGGATCAGCAGGTCCACATCGGAGGCGAACGCGGCGACGAGGGCCACCTTCTGCCGGTTGCCCTTGGAGTACGTGCGCCCCTTCTTGGTCGGGTCGAGCTCGAACCGCTCCACCAGGTCGGCGCGGCGGGCGTCGTCCAGGCCGCCGCGCAGCCGCCCGTACAGATCGATCACCTCGCCGCCGGAGAGGTTGCGCCACAGCGTGACGTCACCGGGGACGTACGCCACGCGCCGGTGCAGTTCCACCGCGTCGTGCCAGGGGTCTCGGCCGAGCAGCTGGGCAGCGCCGGCGTCGGCCCGCAGCAGGCCGAGCAGGACCCGGATGGTGGTGGACTTCCCCGACCCGTTGGGCCCGAGGAAGCCGTGGACCTCACCGGACTCGACGGCCAGGTCGAGCCCGTCCAGTGCGTGCGTCCGGCCGAACGACTTGTGCAGTCCGGCCACGGTGATTGCCTTCGTCATGATTTTGAACGTACGCTACTTTCACAAATTTGTGAAGTTAAGGAAACGTATAAACTCGGACGAGTGACGGGGCCGGTGATCAGCCGGGGCGCAGGGGAGACGATGGGGCGATGAGCAGCGAATCCGGAGAGAACGCACGGGAGCGGCAGGACACGGGCACGGCGCCTCAGAAGCGTGACGCGGCGCCGGAGAAGCGGAACGCGGCGCAGGGGGAACAGGGCGCGGCGCCGGGGAAACGGGACGCGGCTCCCGCGAAACGGGACGCCGAGGCGGTCTCGCGCTTCGTCGAGCGGTTCGCGTCCGAGATGACCGAGGCGGGGATGCAGCGGATGGCGTCCCGCGTCTTCGCCGCCCTGCTCGCCGACGACGACGCCTCGATGACCTCGGCGGAGCTCGCGCTGGCGCTCCAGATCAGCCCGGCCGCCGTGTCCGGCGCGGTGAACTACCTCACCCAGGTCAGCATGATCGGCCGCGAGCGCGAACCGGGCTCGCGCCGCGACCGCTACCGCCTGCACAACGAGATCTGGTACACCACCTTCGCCAGCCGCGACCGGGTGCTCACCCGGTGGGAGCAGACCCTCAAGGACGGCGCGCGCACGCTCGGCGAGCACACGCCGGCCGGTGCCCGGATCGCGGAGACGGCGGCGTTCTTCGAGTTCCTGCAGTCCGAGCTGGGGAGCCTGATGGACCGCTGGGAGGAGCACCGCAAAACCCTCGACCTGCCGACGGCCGACGGGCGCGCGGGCGCCTGACGGCCCGGCGGCGCGGCCCGCCGGCCACGCGCCCGGCGGCCCGGCGACGCCACTGGGCCCGTCCGCCGACTACGCGCCACCGGGCCCGCCCGCCGACTACGCGCCACCGGGCCCGCCCGCCGGCTACGCGTCCGATACCGGCAGCATCAGCCCCCACGCGCCCGCCCGCACCGTCCAGGTGCGCGTCCTCACCGGCCCGCCGACCTGTATGTCCGCGCGGTAGCGGAAGTCGGGGCCGGAGACCGTGACGGCCTTGGCCTCCGTGGTGACCGGGTCGCCGTCCGGCGGGTGGATCGTCACCACCGCGAGGCCGCCGTCGCCGCGCCCCGAGGTCACCGTCACCGATTCGACCGGCCGGTCCAGATCGTTCAGCAGGACACCGTCCGCCTCGATCCGCAGCCGGTGCGTGCGCAGCGGGGCGGGCACCGCCGAGGGCGCCGGGTGCACCAGGGTCCGGACCAGCGAGCGGCAGGTGTCCCAGACCGCGGTGACGCCCGAGTGGGCGGCCTCCGTGCCCGGTGCGCTGCTCAGGGCCGGGATGCGCAGCGCACCCAGGACCACGCCGTCGCTGTCGTCGACCAGCAGGTCCAGCCGTCGCACCGCGCCGTCGAGCGCGGTACGGGCCGCGGCCACCGCACCTGTCGGCACGCCGAGTGAATGGGCGAGTTCCAGCGCCGCAGCGGCGCCGACCGGAATCAGCGAAAGGGCGCTTCCGGCCGGCTCCCGCTCCCGGTGCAGCTGGGTCACCGCCCGCCTCAGCGCCCGGTCGTCGCCGACCACCACCGGCCGTCGGCCGCCCCTGCGGGAGAGGGCCCGAGCGAACTCCTCGGGCCCGTCGGGGAGGCAGATCTTGGCGTGCGAGCCGGCGCTCAGCACGTCCTTGGCGATCCGGACGGACTCGCCGTCCGTCCGGCGGGCGACCGGATCGATCACCACCAGCAGATGGGGCGCACCGTTACCGGGGGGCTGGGCAGCCGACACCTCGGTCCTTCCTCGGGTAGCATCTTGGTGCAAGAGCCCCTTGCGCTATTGCGCCAGGGGCTTGGTCTATTCCGGGGCACCCGGTTCGACGGTTCAGGCCTTGTCGTACAACGTCGTACGGCATGTACGACGTTTACGTACGCCCCCTGACCTTGGACATGCCCCGCCCGGAAGGGGTGTACGCCTGTGCCCGCACTTGTGCTGCTCGGTGCTCAGTGGGGTGACGAGGGCAAGGGGAAGGCCACCGACCTCCTCGGTGGATCCGTGGACTATGTGGTGCGATACCAGGGCGGCAACAATGCCGGCCACACGGTGGTCGTCGGCGACCAGAAGTACGCACTGCATCTCCTCCCCTCTGGAATCCTGTCACCGGGGTGTACCCCGGTCATCGGTAACGGTGTCGTGGTCGACCCGGCCGTCCTGCTCTCCGAGCTGAGTGGGCTGAACGACCGCGGCGTGGACACGTCCAAGCTGCTGATCAGCGGTAACGCTCATTTGATCACCCCGTACAACGTCACCGTCGACAAGGTGACGGAACGGTTCCTCGGCAAGCGGAAGATCGGCACCACCGGGCGCGGAATCGGCCCGACATATGCCGACAAGATCAACCGGGTCGGCATCCGCGTCCAGGACCTCTACGACGAGTCGATCCTGGAGCAGAAGGTCGAGGCGGCCCTGGAGCAGAAGAACCAGCTGCTGGCCAAGGTCTTCAACCGGCGCGCGATCGAGGCCGGCAAGGTCATCGAGGACATGCTCCAGTACGCGGAGCAGATCAAGCCCTTCGTGGCCGACACTACGCTGATTCTGAACAACGCCATCGACGCGGGCAAGGTCGTCCTCTTCGAGGGCGGTCAGGGCACGCTGCTCGACGTCGACCACGGCACGTACCCCTTCGTCACCTCGTCGAACCCGACCGCGGGCGGCGCCTGCACCGGTTCCGGCGTGGGCCCGACGAAGATCAGCCGGGTCATCGGCATCCTCAAGGCCTATACGACGCGTGTCGGCGCCGGTCCGTTCCCGACGGAGCTGCTCGACGAGGACGGCGAGGCGCTGCGCCGCATCGGTGGCGAGCGCGGTGTCACCACCGGCCGTGACCGCCGCTGCGGCTGGTTCGACGCCCCGATCGCGCGGTACGCGACCCGGGTCAACGGCCTGACCGACTTCTTCCTCACCAAGCTCGACGTCCTCACCGGCTGGGAGCAGATCCCGGTGTGCGTGGCGTACGAGATCGACGGCAAGCGCGTCGAGGAGCTCCCGTACAACCAGACCGACTTCCACCACGCGAAGCCGGTCTACGAGATGCTGCCGGGCTGGTCCGAGGACATCACCAAGGCGAAGACCTTCGCCGACCTGCCGAAGAACGCGCAGGGTTACGTGAAGGCGCTGGAGGAGATGTCCGGCGCCCCGGTCTCCGCGATCGGTGTCGGCCCCGGCCGGACCGAGACGATCGAGATCAACTCGTTCCTGTAGGGAACACCACGGTGGCGGCCGACGGTCACGACCCGTCGGCCGCCACCGTGCATCCGCACCCGCGGGCCGGGTGGCGTGACTAATGTGTCCGCCATGAAGGAGCCAGGATGCTGCTGAGATTCCGGGTGGCGAACGTCCGGTCACTGCGCGACGAGCAGGAGCTGTCGTTCGTCGCGTCCGAGGGGACCGAGCGGGAGCTGGCCGCAGCCCGCGAGACGGTGCTGTCCGACGGGCAGCACCTTTCCGTCCATACCGTGCTCGGAATCTTCGGTGCCAACGCTTCCGGTAAGTCCAATGTGATCGCCGCGCTGAAGAGCATGAAGCACGCCGTCATGCGCTCCTACGCCGACTGGACCTCCTACGACGGCATCCCCCGCGACGAATTCGCCCTCGATCCCAAGGCCGCATCGCAAACGTCCCTGTACGAGGCGGACTTCGTCCTTGACGACGGTGTCCGCTGGACGTACGGGTTCGAGCTGGGTGCGCGCCGGGTCGAGGCGGAATGGCTTTACGCCTACCCCAAAGGCCGTCGGCAGGTCTGGTTCGAGCGGGATGCCAGCCGTGACAAGGACTTCGACTTCCCCGGCGAGCGGCTCCATGACCGCGCCCGTCTGGCCCGCACGACGCGGCCGGACGCCCTTTTGCTGACACGGGCGGCCAACGACGGTCACGAGCAGCTCACCCCGGTCTTCGACTGGTTCAAGAACAACCTCTGGGATGTCACTCCTGAGACGGAGCGCAGCCAGCGCGAGGACTACACGGCCGGGAAGCTGTTGCGGAGCGAAGACTTCCGGCGCCGGGCCGAGGAATTGCTGCGGGTAGCTGATCTCGGCATCGCGGGCGTGGAGGTCGAGCGGTCGTCGTCCGGGCGTCCGGTCATCCAGCTGATCCATACGAGCGGCGGAGAACGCACGGCGTTGGACTGGGCCTCGGAGTCCTGGGGCACCCGCTCCTGGTTCGCGTTGATCGGCCCGCTCCTGCTCGCCCTCGACACCGGCGCGGTCCTGCTTGTCGATGAGCTGGACGCGAGCCTGCACTCGCGCTTCGCGGCAGAGATCGTACGCCTCTTCCAGACGCCGTGGGTGAACCTCAAGGGCGCCCAGCTGATCTTCACTGGCCACGATCTCTCGCTCCTACGGACGCCCGGCGGTGGCCGGCTCCTGGAACCGGGGCAGCTGTGGCTCACGGAGAAGGACGAGAGCGGCGCGACGGAGCTGTCGTCGGTCGCGGACTGGGAACCGACGGACGAGGAGGACCTCATGGCGTCATATCTCGCCGGGTCCTTCGGTGCGGTGCCGAAGGTCTCAGAGGGGCAGATCGGGCGACGGCTGGTTCGGACGGACGACTTGGCGCGGATGGAGGCGGAAGAGGGCTGATGGCGAGGCCAAGGGGAGGGGACAGCATTTCCCGCAAGAAGGGTGGCGGGAAGGGGCGCGCGAATCGTCCTCGTCAGGTGTACATCTTCACCGAGGGCGAGGTCACCGAGCCCGAGTACATCGACATCATCCTGAAGCACGGCACACCGGTCACACCCGGCCGCAGCGTGGATCACCACTTCGAGAACGAGCACGCCGTAGGCAAGCACCGCAAGCCGCACGCCATGGTCAAGGACGCCGTCATCACGTTGCGCAAGGTCCAGCGCGAGGCCAAGGACGCCGGGCTGACGACCAAGGACTGGAACTACCCCGAGGTGTGGGTCCTCTTCGACCGCGACGACCACCTGAACATCCACGAGGCCGGACAGCTCGCGGACAAGCACGGCATCAGGGTCGCCTACTCGCACCCCTGTTTCGAGCTCTGGCGACTCCTGCACTACACGAACTACACCAGCAGCTTCGGCGGTGTCTGCGGCGACGCCAACAGCAGGCTCCGTTCCCGTCCCGGCTTCGCGGCGACGTACGGCCGCAACGTCCGCACCGTCTCCGAGCAGCAGTCGAAGCACATGCGCGAGGAGCAGGTGCTGAGCAAGGACAAGGACGGGCAGCGGTACAAGGACGCCAGAAAGTACGCACAGGCGATCAACGCGCGCGTCGAAACGGCCAATCCTGAGAAGTGGGACCCGTTCACCGACGTTTGGAGTTTTGTTGAGGAAGGCCTTCTTCTCAGCGGTTACTAGGCTGCGTGGAGATATGACCTTCGACGGCTGTGGCCGGGCGGTCCGCCGCCCCGTGCTGTAGCGGGGAGGGTACTCGTGCCGGTCAGGAAGCCACACCGCCCGAAAACGCCGCCTCGGGGCTGAGCTTCGGCGGATGCGGGAGCATGTCGGTTTCTCCCTCAGTGATGCCGCCGTGCTGCATCGCGTGGACAAGACCGCGATCAGCAACACCGAGTCCGCGCGGTTCGGCGTCAGCGCCGACCGGGTGCGTGTGTGGGCGTCCAACGCAGCGTGCTGCACGAGCTGTGAAAGCCTGAGGATCGTGGAAATTCAATGGCGCAAGTCGCCCCACTCGGAGCAGTCCGGGAACTGTCTGGAGCTTGCCGTGGTCGACGGTGACGTTCTCGTCCGGGAGAGTGACGATCCTGGCGTGATCGTCCGGACAACCCCGTCCAAGCTGGCGGCGTTGACTCCGCTGCGGGCCTGGCCCGCACGCCCGTTCGCCGCTGGCGCGTAATGGCTCCTCCCCGCCCTTCAGAACGGGAGGAGTCACCTGCGCTGTCGCCAGGTGTTGCCCCGTCGTCCGGACGAGGAGTGTCGTCCGGATGAGGAGTGGAGGGAAGCGGTGGAGAGCCGTGGGGAGCGATTGGTCCAGACCTTGACAGGTCCAGACCAGTAGGGGTTGGGTGTCGGGATGCCCGGACGCATGCCGGAGCCCGTCGGCGTGCCCCTGTCGAAGGAGTGAGCAGCGCTGAACCGCATCAAGAGCCTTCTGACCGCACTGAGTGCCGTCGTCGCGACGGCGGCCTTCCTCCCCGCCACGGCGCACGCGGCGGTTCCGGCCCCCGCCCCCGCCGCCGAGTGCGCGCCGCTCTGGAGTTCCTCGACCGCCTACACGGCCGGCGGAGCCGTCTCGCACCACGGCCGTAACTGGACGGCCAAGTGGTGGACGCAGAACGAGAATCCGGGCGCCACCACTGTCTGGGAGGACGGCGGGGCCTGCGCGGGCGGGGTCTCCGACTTCGTCATCAGCGAGGCGGAGTTCGACCGGATCTTCCCGGACCGCGACTCCTTCTACACGTACCAGGGGCTGATCGACGCCCTGCACGCCTACCCGCGCTTCGCCAACACCGGGACCGAGGCGATGCGGAGCCGGGAGGCGGCGGCGTTCCTGACGCACGCCGACTTCGAGTCGGTCGGTCTCCAGTACGTGAAGGAGATCAACGAGGCCAACTACTGGATCAAGTGCGACTACAGCCAGCCCTTCGGCTGCCCGGCCGGGCAGTCCGCGTACTACGGCCGCGGCCCGATCATGTTCAGCTGGAACTTCAACTACAAGGCCGCCGGTGACGCGCTCGGCCTCGATCTGCTGAACGACCCGTGGCTGGTCGAGCGGGATCCGTCGGTCGCCTGGCAGACCGCGCTCTGGTACTGGAACACCCAGAACGGCCCCGGCACCATGACCTCGCACGAGGCCATGGTCGGCGGCGCCGGATTCGGTGAGACGATCCGCTCGCTCAACGGCGCGCTGGAGTGCGACGGCGGCAACCCCGAATCGGTGGAGGCGCGGGTCGCCAAGTACGAGCGGATCACCGGGATCATCGGTACGAACCCGGGCTCGGGGCTGACCTGTTGACGGTGTGACACCCGCATGTGCAGGGCGCGCGCGGCTGACCGGCCGGACAGTATGGCGTCCCGAATGCTGGACGGGCCCGAAGGTTTTACCTTCGGGCCCGTCGCCGTTCCGGGTGCGGCCGCAGAGCGACTTCCTCCGGAATCCGCCCTGTTGGGGCGCCTGCGGGGCGGGCGGCCGGTGGTCTCTCCGGGTGGGGGCGGCGGATCGGGAAGGTTACCTCATGTTGGTCTAGACCTTGACAGGTTCAGACCAACAGCGCTTGAGTGTCGGCACCCCCACCACGGCGGCGCACCGATGGGCTCGGCGCGCCGCGCTGAAGGAGTGTTCACGTGATCAGACGCATCATGGGCGTACTCGCCGCGCTCGGCACGGTCGTCGCGACGCTGGTAATCCTCCCCGCCACCACCGCATCGGCGGCCGACTGCGCGGCTGCCTGGAACTCCTCGTCCGTCTACACGGGCGGCGGCTCCGCCTCGTACAACGGGCACAACTGGAGCGCCAAGTGGTGGACCCAGAACGAGACGCCGGGCAGCTCCGACGTCTGGGCCGACCAGGGCAGTTGCGGAAGCGGCGGCGGTACGGACCCCGGTGACCCGGGTTCGTCCGCGGGCTTCGTCGTCAGCGAGGCGCAGTTCAACCAGATGTTCCCGGGCCGCAACTCCTTCTACACCTACAGCGGGCTGACCGCCGCGCTGGACGCCTACCCGGGCTTCGCCAACACCGGCAGCGACGACGTGAAGAAGCAGGAGGCGGCCGCCTTCCTCGCCAACGTCAGCCACGAGACCGGCGGTCTGGTGTACGTGGTCGAGCAGAACACGGCCAACTACCCCCACTACTGCGACAGCACCCAGCCCTACGGCTGCCCCGCGGGTCAGGCCTCGTACTACGGCCGCGGCCCGATCCAGCTCAGCTGGAACTTCAACTACAAGGCCGCCGGTGACGCCCTCGGCATCGACCTGCTGGGCAACCCCTACCTGGTCGAGCAGGACGCGGCCGTGGCCTGGAAGACCGGCCTCTGGTACTGGAACACCCAGAACGGCCCCGGCACCATGACCGCCCACAACGCCATGGTGAACGGCGCCGGATTCGGTGAGACGATCCGGTCCATCAACGGCTCCATCGAGTGCAATGGCGGCAACCCCGCCCAGGTGCAGAGCCGGATCGACAGGTACCAGGCCTTCGGGTCGATCCTCGGCACGACGCCCGGGTCGAACCTGAGCTGCTGACCCGCGAGTTCCCGCTGAACTCCCTTCGACGGGGGGTGCGTCCGGCTTCACGGCCGGAGGCGCCCCCGTCCGGCTGTCCGCCGTCGGCGAGGTCCAGCGCCCGGAACGCCAGCCACAGGTCGTAACGGGCGCTCGGCGTCCGCAGCAGCGAGCGCTGGAGTACGGTCTCCAGCCGGGTGAGGCGCTTGCGCACACCGGGTACGGAGATGGACAACGCAGCGGCCGTCGCGCCGAGTTGGGCCTCGCACTCCAGCCAGGTGCGCAGGGTGGTGTACGGGTCGGCGCCGCCGCCGGCCGCTCCGGGGGCGCCGAGCGGGCGCACCTGCTGGGCCGCCCAGGAGCGGACCGCCGGGGTGCGCAGGATCTCGTCCAGCGAGGGGACGGGCGCCGCCGTGCCCCCGGCCGGGCGGGCGGCCCTGGGCAGGGTCGGCGTGGCGCGGACGGCCAGGGCCAGGTCGAGTGCGGCCTGGTCGGCCACCCGGTTCAGATCCAGGTCGAGCAGCTCGCCGATCAGCCGCAGCCGTGCGGCCAGGGTGTTGCGGTGGATCTTCAGGTGCGCGGTCGCGTGCGAGGAGAACGCGAGCCAGGACGCGAGGGTCGCCGCGAGTTCCTGACTGCCCGGGTCCTGGCCGCGCCGCGGCAGGTGCCCGAGCAGCGGGGCCAGCAGGGCGTCCGCCCACCGCGCCCCCTCCGCGCCGACCATCAGCGCGGGCTCGGGCGCCGAGCCGAATCCGGCGTGCCGGCCGGGCAGCCCGCGGGCGACGGCCAGCGCGTGGAAGGCCTGGCGGTACGCGGTCGCCGTGTCGGACAGCGGTACGTCCTCGCTGATGCCCACGACGCAGTCGTCCACCACCGCGGCCACCTCCGGGCCGAGCCGTCCGTCCGCCGGTTCCGGTCCCGCCGGCACGACGAGGATCAGATGGCGCGCGTACACCGGGCACCGCACGATCCAGGACCGGGCGAGCCCGTGCATCCGTACGACGTCGTCGGCGCGACCGCGCGCGTGCACACTTCCCACGCTCCTGCCCTGCTCCCGCCAGAAACCGGAGCGAAGGCTACCGGTTTGGTTGTGCGGACTGATACCCCTCACCGGCCACACAGTGCGAACTGAATCTTTACCGGCTCCTACCCCGCGGCCTACAGTCCGAACGCGGTTGCGGGCCTTTCGGGGGAGAGGCACGGGGGACGACGGCAGCGGCTCACGGGGGTGGCCGCTGTCGTCGGCGCAACCGCGCACTCGCTTCGTTGTCAGTGGTGACCCGTAGCGTCGGAGACCAGAGACGGTCGCCCGCGCACGAGGAGAGGTCACCACCATGGAGTTCCGGATCGAGCGCGGCGCACTGGCCGACGCCGTCACCTGGGCGGCCCGGGTGCTGCCCACCAGGTCACCCGTTCCGGTGCTGGGCGGTCTGCTGCTGGAAGCGGCGGACGGCAGGCTGTGCATCTCCGGCCTCGACTACGAGGCGTCCGCCCGTATCGAGGTGGACGCCGAGATCCTGCGGCCCGGCAAGGTCCTCGTCATGGGCCGCCGGCTGCTCGATGTGTGCCGGGTGCTGCCCGAGGGCGCGGTGGAGTGCGCGGTGGAGGGCTCCCGCTTCACGGTGACGGGCAGCGGCGCCGGATTCGGCCTCTCGGTGCTGCCGCTCGACGACTATCCGTCGCTGCCGCCGCTGCCGGAGGTCCTCGGGGCGGTGGACTGCGAGGAGTTCGCGGCGGCCGTAGCGGATGTGGCGGTGGCGGCCGGCCGGGACGACACGCTGCCGACGCTCACCGGCATCCGGCTGGGGCTCGACGGCGACCGGATGACCCTGGCGGCGACGGACCGGTACCGCTTCGCGGTCCGCACGCTCGGCTGGAAGCCCGCGGCGGCGGACGTCTCGGCGGATGTCGTGGTCTCGGCCCGCCGGCTCACCGAGATCGCCCGCTCCTTCGGCCGCGCGGGCGTGGTCAGCCTCGCACTGGACAGCGGGTCGGCCGGATTCGAACTGGCCGGGATGCGCACCACGGTCCGGCTCCTGGACGGCCGACTGCCGCGCCACGACAAGCTGTTCACGATGGCGGACCCGGCCACGGCGGTCACCGACCGGCAGCCCCTGGTGGAGGCGGTGAAGCGGGTCTCGGTGGTGGCGGACAACGACAGCCCGCTGCAATTCGCCTTCCGCGCCGACTCGGTGCTGCTCCAGGCGGGTTACGAGGACGACGTGGCGTCCCAGCGGCTGCCCGCCGCACTGGCGGGCGCCGAGGAGCTGACGGTCGCCTTCAACCCCTCCTACCTGATGGACGCGCTGGCCTCGTTCGACGCCCCGGTCCTCCGGTTCCGGCTGATGGGTCCGGGGCAGCGCGCCATGGTCACCGGGCACGAGTCGCACGAGGAGGCGATGGGCCGGGCGACCACGGCGGAAGGGGCGGCGCGGCCGGCTCACCAGCATCTGCTGATGTCGGTCAAGCCACTGGTCTGAGGGCTGTCCCGCAAGGAGGGAGGGCTGTTGTCCCGCCAGGCGGGGAGCGGGACAGCCCTCAGGGCGTGTCCAGGGACGGTCAGAAGCCCGGGAAGCCGGTGGGCGAGGCCTGGCCCGGGATGTAGTCGAAGTTCGGCGTGAGCGTGCCGAGCAGGCTGCCGACGCGCGGACCCTCCTCGCCGGTCACCTCGGTGAACATCCTCGACGCCTCGGCCGTGACGCGGAACGGCACCTTCTCCAGCCGCCAGCCCGTGGGGCTGGGGCGGGCACCGGCCAGCGCCTCGGCGGGGGTCGTGTCCGCGACCATCAGCTCGTCGGTGCGCGGCACGCCGTTCACCGTGACGCCCGCGGAGTAGCCGGGCGTCGGCATCACACGGATGTAGGTGGGCTTCAGTGTGATGGTCTTGTCGGAGGCCGCGTGGTGGAAGTTGAGGCCGCCGGGGTAGAAGATGCGCCCCTGGGAGTCGAGGCCGTCGCCCGCCGTCGAGCCGATCGGCATGGAGAAGCTGCGGCCGTCCGGGGCCATCACGAAGGGGCTGATGGCGTCCAGCGTGATGCCGTGGTCCCGCATCCAGTCCAGCAGTTCGTCGCTGAGCGCCACGTCGGCGTCACCCCACGGGGAGAGGTACGCACCCGGGAACGGGTCGGCGGCCGCCGTGCGGGTGGCCGGGGCCTGGGCGTCGGTCGCCCCGGCCGACGCCATGCCGAGCGGCACGGTCAGTGCGGCGACTGCGGCGAGGACGGCGAGACGGCGGATTGCGCGCATACTCATGAACCCTTCCAGGTCTGGTGAAGCGGTGGGGGGCCGGACACGACGGTCCGGGAAAGCCCAACAGGTTGTCGGAAAAATGAAGTTGACGAGGCAACAGCAGGTAGAGCCGCTGTTCGTTCGCCTGTTGGGTATGTCCATCAATGCATACATGCGCGCATGATCAAACTGCGCCTCACCTATTCGATGGAAACGACCACGCGATCGGGTCTGAATGGCGCGGTCAAACCCCCGGCTTGATCAACAACGCACCACTCTGGGCATATCCCGCACGCCGAGCACTGGAGCGCACCATGCCCGCAACTGGCCTCCGGCCACCGCGCCTTCCGCGACGAGTCCCCCGCGTCCGAGCCGCCGTACTGGCCGCGACCGGCGCCGCGCTGACCGCCGCGTCCCTCTGGGGGCCGCTGACCGGAAGCAGCGAGGCGGGCGGACACATCGACGCGCCGTCCTCCCTGACGGACACCGCGGCCGACCTCACCGACGTCTACGCGTTCAGCAGCCCCGACAACGCGGACATGGTCACCCTGGTCGCGAACGTGCGGCCGTTCGAGCTGCCGGGCACCGCGGCGAACGCCCTGGTGGACTACCCGTTCGCGACCGGTGCGCGGTACGAGATCCACACCGACGCCGACGGGGACGGGGTGCCGGACACCACGTACCGCTGGACGTTCCGCGACGACGACCGCAGGCCCTTCGGGCTCGGCCCCAAGGTCGGCCCCGCGCCGGTGACTTCGCTCGACGACAAGTCGCTCGGCGTGCGCCAGAAGTACACCCTGGAGCGCATCACCGCGGACGGCGGCGCCACCACCCTGCTGAGCGACGCGATCGCCGCGCCCACCGACACCGGCCGGTTCCTCATGCCGGACTACGGCAAGCTGCGCGGACAGGCGATCCGCGAACTGCCGGGCGGCGGCCAGACCCTGGCGAGTCAGGTGGCCGACTCGTTCAAGGCCGACAGCCAGGTCTTCGGGCTGTACACGGTCGGTACGCGGGGTCCCGTGCCCGGCTGGCTGCCGGACGCCCAGCCGCTGTCGGCGCTCAATGTGAACAGTCTGATCATCCAGGTGCCCAAGAGCGAAGTGGCGCTCAACGGCGACCCGGCGCGGAACCCGGTGGTCGGCGTGTGGGCCAGCGTCTCGCGGCAGGGCGCCGACCTCCGGCGGAGCCTGGCGAAGCAGGCGCCGGTGTTCCGCCAGGTCGCGCGGGCCGGGACCCCGCACCTCGCGTTCACGGTGTACGGCTCGACCGTCGGCTTCTTCAAGCCCGGCGGGCCCGAGGACCGGTTCCAGGCGCGTGCCCCGAAGGACGACCACCTGGAGAACGAGTTCCTGGCCGACACGCTCGACCCCGTACCGCCCCATCGCATCGAGACCGCCCAGGGGTTCAGGGCACCGGCCACGCCGCGCACCGACATCCAGGCCCTCTTCCTCAAGGGGATCGGCAAGGACAACGGCTCGAAGTTCGGCTTCGACCTGAACACCCACACCATGAACGCGGACGCCGACCCGAGCCGCATCGTGATGGCCGAGGAGCTCAGGCTGAACCTGACGACGCCGGTCACCGCCGCCCCACGCGCCATGGGCGTGCTCGACGGCGATCTGCAGGGCTTCCCCAACGGCCGCCGGCTCAACGACAACATCGACGGCCCGCTGCTGCGGATGCTGGAGGGCGAGCCCGCCCAGGCCTCGCCCCCCGGGCTGCTCCCGAAGCCGGTCGCCGCACTGGAGGTCGCGGACGCGCAGCGCACCTTCCCCTACCTCAACCTGCCGCACGCGGGCCCGTGAGGCGCCTGCTCCCCGTGGCCGGCGGAGCGGCGGCCGTGGCCGGGTGCGTGGCGGGACTGCTGTACCTCGGTCCCGCCGACGACCAGCACCCGGTGGCCGCCGCTCCGCGGGCCGGTGCGGCGCCCGCCGCCGCCGGTCTCGCGGTCGCCACCGCCCGTAAGCGCACGGAACGCTATCCGGACGACCCGACGTCCTGGTCGGGCCTGGCGAGCGCCGAGGCCGAAGAGGCCCGGGTCACCCTGGACGCGAGCCGTCTCGACGCGGCCGACGAGGCGCTGCGCCACTCCCTGGCCCTCCAGAAGACCGACAACTACGCCGCCGTTACGGGGCAGGGGGTGGTCGCCAACGCCCGCCACGCGTTCGCCGAGGGCCGCGACTTCGGGCTCCGCGCCACCCGGATGGCGCCCGACCGGGCGGACGGCTACACCGTGCTGGCCGACGCGCAGATCCAGCTCGGCGACTACCCGGCGGCCAGGGCCGCGGTGCAGCGGCTGCTGGACATCGCCCCGGCCGGGGCGGCGTACAGCAGAGCGGCGTACGACCTGGAGACCAACGGCAGGCCGAAGGACGCCGCGATCGCCCTCCAACGGGCCGTGGGCAGCGCGTCCACGGCCGACGAACGCGCCTTCGCCCAGGCCAGGCTGGGTGAACTGGCGTGGTCGCAGGGCGCGGTGGACCGGGCGGAGCACCACTTCCGGCTCGCGGTGGACGCCGTACCCGGCTACATGTACGGGGAGTCCGGACTGGCCAGGGTGCGCGCGGTGCGCGGTGAACGGGCCAAGGCCCTGGGCATGTACCGGGAGCTGACCGGGCGCGCACCGCTGCCGCAGTTCCTCGCGGAGGCGGTGGAGTTGGGCGGCGGCGGAGCCGAGGTCCGGCCGGAGAAGGAGGTGCTGGCCGCGCAGGTGCGGCTGCTGCGGGCGTCGGGCGGTGCGGTCGATCCGCATCTCGCGCTGTACGTCGCCGACCACGGCGACCCGGATGTCGCGGTGGAGCTCATGCGGGGCGAGTGGAAGCGGGCCCGGAGCGTCATCGTCGCGGACGCCCTGGGCTGGTCCCTGCACCGCGCGGGGCACGACGCGGAAGCGGTCGGATACGCCCGCAAGGCCGCCAGGACGGGCTGGGGCAATGCGCTCTTCCGGTACCACCGGGGAGCGATCGAGCACGCCCTCGGGCTGCCCGAGGGCGACCGCCACCTGCGCGAGGCGCTCGCGCTGAACCCGAACTTCTCCCCGTACCACGCCCCGTTGGCCAGGCGGCTGCTGAACCCGAGGGCGACCGGGTCACCGAGCCGATGAGGCGAACGGGAGGGGTACGGGAGACGAATATCGGGAGGGGGACGGGAGGGGGCGGGACTCGTCCCGCTCAGCCGGACTTCGTGTACGTGAGCTTCTCGCCGGTGGCCGTGTTCTCGCGGCTCAGGGTGCCGTCCGGGAGCAGGGTGAGTGTGGTGGGGCTGCCCGGCGTACAGGACGACATGGGCTCGCCGACCGTCACCGTGGAGGGGCCGACCCGCAGCGGGTCGTCGCCCGTGACGTCGTCCGTCAGATCCGCCTCGAAGACGCAGCGGTAGGTGCCGCCGTTGTCGGTCGGGCCCTGTGCGGTGAGGGTGAGGACGGCGTCGCCGGACCGGCCCTGCCGGATGACGAGTTCGCGGGTGGAGTGGCCGGTGGCGTTGTCGATGCTGCCTGACCAGGTGCCCAGGTAGGACGCGGGGACGCCGCCCTCTTCGTCGCCGTCCTGCCCGTCGTCGCCGGGGGGCGGGTCCTGGCCGCCGGCGGGGGACGGGGAGCCGGAGCCGCCGGTGCTGTCCTTCGACGGGGTGGTGGAGTGCGTGGGGGAGGCGGTGTGGGAGCCCTTGTCGTTCATCAGCGCGTAGACGGAGCCGCCGGCGCCTATCGCGACGAGCACGGCGATCACGACGAGAGCGACGGTCGAGCCGGTTCTCCGGCGGGCCGGCTCGGGGGCGGGCGGCTGCGTTCCGGTCGGATACAGCGGGTCGTACGCGGGCGCGGAGCCGAAACCGGGCTGCTGCGGATAGCCGTACGCGTAGCCCTGGTTGGGGCTCTGCTGCGGCGGATAGCCGTAGGCCGGGGCGGGGGCCTGGGCCTGGGCCGGGTACGCGGCAGGGGCCGGGGCAGGGGGCTGGGGCGCGGCCGGGTACGCGGCCGGGTATCCGGCCGCCGGGGTGCCGGGCCGCTGCTGGGGGCCGACCACGGTGCGGAGGGGGAGGGTGCTGCCCGGCGCGGGGTGCTCCGGCGGCGCGGCGGGCGGCGGGCCGGCGGGGGACGGAACGGCGGGGGGCGGGGAGGGCGTGTCCTGCCGGACCGTGTCCGCAGGGCCCGCCGCGTTCTCGGTCGTCCCTGCCTTCTCGGTCGTCCCTGCCTTCTCCGCGCCCGCCGCGTACTCAGAGGGCACCGCGTCCCTCGGCTCCGCACCGCCCTTCGGGTCCTCCGGGTCCTCCGAGTCGAGCAGTTCCACCGCGTGGCGGCCGAGTTGGGCGATGAGCGCCCCAGGGAGCCAGGGCTCCGAGGTGTGGTCCTCGGCCAGCCGGTCCAGGATCTCGTCGGTCGTCGGCCTGGCCTCCGGGTCCTTGTTGAGGCAGTGCTGGACCAGCTCCACGAGGCCCACCGGCACCCCGGTCAGGTCCGGGTCCTCCTGCGCGATCCGGAACATCAGCGCGTGCACTCCGCTGGCCGTCCCGCCGAACGGGAGCCGTCCGGTCGAGGCGTACGCCAGCACCGAGCCCAGACAGAACACGTCGCACGCCGTGGTCACCCGCTCGCCCCGCACCTGCTCGGGCGACATGAAGCCGGGGGAGCCGACCAGCGCCCCGGTGCGGGTGAGACCGCCGTCGGTGACGGTGTCGAGCGCGCGGGCGATACCGAAGTCGATGACGCGGGGGCCGTCGATCGTCAGCAGGATGTTGGACGGCTTGAGATCGCGGTGGATGAGCCCGGCGGTGTGGATGGCCCGCAGGGCGTGCGCGAGACCGTTGCCCAGGATGTGGACCGAGCGTTCGGGCAGCGGTCCGTACGCGCCGGGGGCGGGGCCCGCCGAGGCGAACGCGCGGCCCGAGACGGTGGCCTGGAGGGACGGGCCCGCGACGTAACCGGTGGCGACCCAGGGCACGGTGGCGTCGGTGTCGGCGTCCAGTACGGGGGCGGTCCAGGTCGAACCGAGGCGGCGTGCGGCCATCACCTCCCGCCTGAACCGGTCGCGGAACTCCTGCTGCTCGGCGAGCTCCTCGCGCACGAGCTTGATCGCGACGGTGCGGCCGCGATCCGAGCGGGCCAGGTACACCTGGCCCATGCCGCCCGCGCCGAGTCTGCCCAGCAGTCGGTAGGCGCCGATGCGTTGCGGATCTACGGAGCCGAGCTTTTCCATGGTGTGCAGTCCTCCCCCGTACGGCGACACGCCGGACGGGTCGAGAATAGCGGCGCCGTTGTGCCCCGGCGGGGTGCGGTGGGTGGTCCGTGGCCGGGGCTCGCCCCTCAACCGCCGGACGGGCCGGGGGCGTCGGGGGTTTGCAGGACTTCCATGGCCTGCGCCAGGCGCTCCAGCACGCGTACCGTCTGCGCGAACTCCTCCGGGCCCAGCTCCCGGGACAGCCGCGCCGCGAGCTCCTCGTGACCGGGGCCGATCCGGGAGATCGCCGTGCGGCCCTCCTGGGTGGGGCGCAGGAGCTTCGCGCGGCGGTGGGCCGGGTTCGGTACGTACTCCGCGAGGCCCTTGCCCACCAGCAGATCGGCGATCCGCTGCACTGCCTGCCGGGTGATGCCCATGACCCGGGCGATCCCGGAGACCGGCAGCGGTTCGGCCTGCACCGCCCCGAGCACCTGCCACCACGCGGCGGTCAGCCCGGCAGGACGGGCCAGTTCCTCCGCCGCGGAGAGGAACTGGCCGTTCAGCCGGAAGACACCGAGAGCGGTCCGGCTCAGCCGGTCCTGTTCCGTACGGCTCATCCCTGGAGCACTTCGTACGCGCTCGGGTCCGAATCGTGGAAGAGGCGGTACCAGGCGTCGAGCTTCTCGCCCTCGAACACCCCGAGAAGGGCGAGGATCTCGCGGGCGAACGCGACGGGCTCGGTCGGCCCGGCAGTGACCAGAGCCCCACCGGAACCCGAACCATCGGAACCCGAACCACCGGAACCCGAACCACCGGAACCCGAACCACCGGAACCCGAACCACCGGAACCCGAACCACCGGAAACGGCACCGCCGTCGTCGGTGACGGCGTCCGCGTCGACGTAGTGCTTGCCGCCCTCGTAGCCGGTGGCCGCCAGGTAGAAGGACACCGCACTCGTGTGCGCCCGCTCGTCGAGCAGCCCCTCGCGGGCCAGCCCCGCCGTTGCCCCGCAGATCGCGGCGACCGGCACACCCGCGTCCAGGAAGGTCCGGGCGGCACGGGCGAAGGGGACCAGCTCGTCGCCGGTGTCCCACAGCCCGGCGCCCGGCAGGATCAGCAGCGCGGCGTCTTCGGGGCGCAGCTCCGCGAGCGCCAGATCGGGGAGCACGGTCAGCCCGCCCATGCTGGTGACGGGGTCGGTCGTCGGGCCCACCGTCCGGACGGTGAAGCCGTTCTGGGCGAGGTGGGCGGTGGCGTGCCCGGTCTCCCAGTCGGCGTAGGTGTCGTACACGGCCAGATATACGGTCCTGCGGGTCATGACGGCCTCCTGGAAAGTATGAGCGCTCGGAGAGGACGAGCGTTCAGACAGGAACAGTGCGCGGACAGGACGAGCGTTTCAGACAGGAACGGTGCGCGGGCAGGAGCAGCATCTTTGGCAACATGCTGTCATCACGACAACATGTTGTCAACGCGGTGGGCTCTCGCGCCGACCCGACACCCTGCCGAACCACACGCCCCACTCCATACAAGGTGGCCATACCGAGCCGCGCCCGCCGCGGCCTACGCTCGCCGTATGACCCCTCATCCCCGTCATGCCGACGCCGCTGACCCCGCCGCCGGCGCGGCCGTGAAGGCCGCCGACCGTGCGCACGTGTTCCACTCCTGGTCCGCCCAGGGCCTGATCGACCCGCTCGCCGTCGCCGGCGCCGAGGGGGCGTACTTCTGGGACTACGACGGCAACCGCTACCTGGACTTCACCAGCGGTCTCGTCTACACCAACATCGGCTACCAGCACCCCACCGTCGTCGCCGCGATCCAGGAGCAGGC
Source organism: Streptomyces sp. NPDC048671 (assembly GCF_055587045.1). Lineage (NCBI taxonomy): Bacteria > Bacillati > Actinomycetota > Actinomycetes > Kitasatosporales > Streptomycetaceae > Streptomyces > Streptomyces sp. NPDC048671. The sequence goes on from NZ_JBVJHB010000018.1 coordinate 56,465, forward strand.
GGGGAAGATGACGACCTTCGCGCCCGCCTTCGCGATCGAGGCGCGCTCCGAGGCGGCCCGTCTCATCGCCGAGCGCACCCCCGGCGACCTGGACAAGATCTTCTTCACCAACGGCGGCGCCGAGGCCGTCGAGAACGCCGTCCGGATGGCCCGGCTGCACACCGGCCGTACGAAGGTGCTCTCCGCCTACCGCTCGTACCACGGCGCCACCTCCACCGCGATCAACCTGACCGGTGACCCGCGCCGCTGGGCGTCGGACAACGGCTCGGCGGGCGTCGTCCGGTTCTGGGCCCCGTTCCTCTACCGCTCGCCGTTCTACGCCGAGACCGAGGCGCAGGAGTGCGCCCGCGCGCTCCAGCACCTGGAGGACACCCTCGCCTACGAGGGCCCCTCGACCATCGCCGCGATCATCCTGGAGACCATCCCGGGCACGGCCGGCATCATGACGCCGCCGCCCGGCTATCTCGCCGGTGTCCGCGAGATCTGCGACCGGTACGGGATCGTCTTCGTCCTCGACGAGGTGATGGCCGGATTCGGCCGTACCGGCAAGTGGTTCGCCGCCGACCACTTCGACGTCACCCCCGACCTGATGACCTTCGCCAAGGGCGTCAACTCCGGTTACGTACCGCTCGGCGGCGTCGCGATCTCCGCCGAGATCGCCGCCACCTTCGACACCCGCCCCTATCCGGGCGGGCTGACCTACTCCGGACACCCGCTGGCCTGCGCCGCGGCCGTCGCCACCATCCACGTGATGGAGGACGAGAAGGTCATCGAGAACGCCGCCCGCATCGGTGAGACGGTCCTCGGCCCCGGTCTGCGCGAGCTGGCCGAGAATCACCCGTCGGTCGGCGAGATCCGCGGCCTCGGCGCGTTCTGGGCGCTGGAGCTGGTCCGGAACAAGGAGACCCGCGAGCCGCTGGTGCCGTACAACGCGACGGGCGCGGCCAACGCCCCGATGGCGGCCTTCGGAGCGGCGGCGAAGAAGAACGGCCTGTGGCCGTTCATCAACATGAACCGCACCCACGCCGTGCCGGCCTGCAACGTCACCGAGGCGGAGGCCAAGGAGGGCCTGGCGGCACTGGACATCGCGCTGTCGGTGGCCGACGAGCACACCGTGTAGCGCCGTCCGCGCACAGCGCCCCTCCTCTCCCGCCGACGGCTCGTCCGGCCAGGGGGTCCGGCTCGGTCTAAGGTGGCCGAAACCGAAACAGGGGAGGGGCGCCCATGCGCGTGAGCGGGGCTGTCACGCGCAGTACGCTGCGGCAGCAGATCGCGGACGCGCTGCGTGACGAGGTGCTTGCGGGGCGTCTTCAGCCGGGACGGGAGTTCACCGTCAAGCAGATCGCCGAGCAGTACGGCGTCTCCGCGACGCCTGTCCGGGAAGCGCTGTTCGATCTCTCCGCGCAGGGCCTGCTCGAATCCGATCAGCACCGCGGATTCCGGGTGCACCAGTTCACCGTCGCGGACTACCGGGCGATGGTGGAGGCCCGCACCCTGGTCATGGACGGGGTGATCCGGGACGTCTTCCGCCACCCGCGCCCGTCCCCGGCACGGCAGCTGAGGAACCGGGACGCGCTCGTCTCCGTACGCCGCCGGGCCGAGGAGGCCGCCCGCGCGGCGCGCGGCGGTGACCTGGACATCCTCATCGGCTACGACCTGCGCTTCTGGCGCGAGCTGGGCGCGCTCGCCGGCAACACGTACATCAGCGACTTCCTGCACCGGCTGCGCGTCCAGGCCTGGGTGTTCGCCGTGCCGTACCTGCGCGGCGACGCGGACGTACGGGACTGGCTCTGGCAGGGCCACGCCGACCTCGTCGCCGCGGTCACGCTCCGGGACCGCGAGGCGCTGCGCGTGGTGATCGAGGAGTACAACGGCCACGCCCTGAGCTGGGCGGACCGGCTGGCGGCCGGAGACCCGGCCCACCCCGGTCACGCACCGCGGCCGCCCGAGGCGGACGAACCCGGGGACCCGGCGCTGCCGGAGGCCTGACCGGCACCGGTCCTCGAAGTCGGTCATGGGGGACCACTGTCCGCGACGTGCCGGCCGCATTACGCTGTCCCGAATTACGCTGTCCTGACCATCGCACGCACCAGTTGGAGAGCGAGATTTCGTGGCCTGTGACCTGTGGCTGGTCCCCCTCGTCGATGTGCTGTGCCACAGCCCCGACAACCCCTTCGCCGAGGAGATAGCGGTCTTCGACAAGGCACTGGGTGAGGCAGGGCTGCCGCCCGTACCCGTCTACGCCTATATGCCGGGCCTGACCGGAGACGTGGCCCCGGTCGCGGGCTTCGACTACGACGCCCTGCACTTCCTGCGCCGCGCCTATCTGCTCCAGATCAGCGGCCTCGCCGTCACGCCCGTGGACGCACTGGGCGGCGACTACGAGCAGTTGCTGGAGATGTTCGAGCCGACGGCCCAGCAGTCGCACCTGGTGTGGCACTACGACCACGCCGGGGCGTACGTCCCGCTGGACTTCGCGTACCCGATCTCCACGGACGACCTGCTGGAGGGCGGCGGCCCGCTCGGCTCCGCGCACGGGCTGCTGAGGGAGCTGGAGTTCGTCGCCCCGTCCATCGGCATCGATCCGGCCAACCCGCCGGCCGCCCCGCTGCCGCCCGCCGCGCCCACCGACCTGGAGGAACCGGCGGTCCCGATCCCGTACGACGACAGCCCGTTCGCCCGGGAACGCCACGTCTGGCTCGGCCTGCACGCGGCGGTCACCCGCAGCCTCGCCCAGGGCTCAATGATCATTTTCAGCTGACGAACGAGCTGACGAACGAGCCGCCGGACGCGCCAGCGGCAGAGGCTCCCGCCGGAGCCCCGCGGCCATCACTGGTCATCACGACAGGTCATCACGACCGGTCATCGCGGGGACTCCGGCGGCCGCTGCCGCGGCATGTTCGGCCGGCCCATCGACTGCAACGGGAACCGCCCCGGCTGCGCACCCTGCTCCGCACGCCCCCCGCCCGTGCCGCCGGACACCAGCGCCTGCATCCCCATCGGCGCGGGACCGGCCCGGAACTCCACCATCCAGTCCGCGGTCTCCGACCGCACGAGCTCCGTGACGTCCTCCGAGAACCGCCGCAGCACACCGAGGCACCGCTCGGCCGCCTCGCTCGCCGTCCCCTCGGTCGGGCCGAGCACCTCCCGCACGGACTCCGAGGCCCAGTCGAACTGGAGCACCTGGAGGCGCCGCTGTACGGCCTGTGCCGTCGCGAGATTCCTTATCCAGCCGGAGGTCAGGCCGAAGTACCGGTCGCACGCCATGCACGCGGCACCCAGCAGCAGCGACAGATAGCCCCAGCCCGCCGCGCCGTGCAGCGCCCCCGTCAGATCGAGCAGCGGCAGCGCGGCGCCCGCCACCGCACCGGCCGCGGCCCCCGCCCGCAGGACCCTGGCAGCGCGCCGCTTCCACACCCGGTCGGCCAGATACCAGTCGGCGGTGCGCAGCGCGTCGGCCTCGACCCAGCGGTACAGCTCGTCGAGCCGCTGGGCCGGTTCCCCCCAGTCGCCGAGCGGGAAGGGCGTTCCGGTCAGATCCCGGTCCGGCGCGCCGGAGCCCGGACCGGAAGGAGCGGCGGAACCGGCCGGACCGGGCACACCGGAATCGTTGCGGGGCGGCCCTTCGGGCTGCATCTCCGGCTGACTCACCGGGGTACTCCTCTGCATGCTGCATTGCGACGCGTGATGTCGACCGCGTCCTCGACGATGGGCGGGATCTCTGCCCTCTGCTCACTGACGCTCGCTGCGACCGGCAGTACCCCATGCGTAACCTTGCGTGACGGCTGGTGCACGTGCGCGTACCGGGACCCATGCCCTTCCTACCGCCGAATGGTGGGCCGCGGGGTCGAAATCGCGGTATTCCAGGGTGCGCGGAGCCTGTGATCAGGTATAGGAGTCCTGCCTTCGCTGACTCGATCTCACCCGAAAGAGTTGCTCGTCAGTGGGTGGGGCGCGCCGCCCGGGGACAACGTAGGCTCGGCGTACCGAAACATTTGTCGTCGAAATGCCTGGAGTGACCGTGATTCCCGGTGGTGGTCAGCCCAATATGCAACAGCTGCTGCAGCAGGCCCAGAAGATGCAGCAGGACCTCGCGGAGGCCCAGGAGGAACTGGCCAGGACCGAGGTCGACGGCCAGGCGGGCGGCGGTCTCGTCAAGGCCACCGTCAACGGCTCCGGCGAGCTGCGCGCCCTGGTGATCGACCCGAAGGCGGTGGACCCGGAGGACACCGAGACGCTCGCGGACCTCGTCGTCGCGGCGGTCCAGGCGGCGAACGAGAACGCCCAGACGCTCCAGCAGCAGAAGCTGGGCCCGCTGGCCCAGGGCCTGGGCGGCATGCCCGGCCTCCCCTTCTGACAGAGAACCCGCCCGAGGACCTGCCCGAGAACCTGTTCAAGGGCCTGTCCGAGGACATATCCAAGACGGTACGCACCCCCTACGGTACGTACCACTACGCGGCCGACCAGGCGCCAGGAAAGGCTTTCCGTTGTACGAAGGCGTGGTTCAGGACCTCATCGACGAGTTGGGCAGGCTGCCCGGCGTCGGTCCCAAGAGCGCGCAGCGGATCGCCTTCCACATCCTTCAGGCGGAGCCCACGGATGTGCGCCGCCTCGCCCATGCCCTCCTTGAGGTCAAGGACAAGGTCCGCTTCTGCGCGATCTGCGGCAACGTGGCGCAGCAGGAGCACTGCGGGATCTGCCGCGACCCGCGCCGCGATCTGACGGTCATCTGTGTCGTCGAGGAGCCGAAGGACGTCGTCGCGATCGAGCGGACCCGCGAGTTCCGGGGCCGGTACCACGTACTGGGCGGGGCGATCAGCCCCATCGAGGGCGTCGGTCCGGACGATCTGCGCATCCGTGAGCTGCTGGCCCGGCTGGCCGACGGCTCCATCACGGAACTGATCCTGGCGACCGACCCCAACCTGGAGGGCGAGGCCACCGCGACGTACCTGGCGCGGATGGTCAAGCCGATGGGGCTGCGGGTCACCCGGCTGGCCAGCGGTCTGCCGGTGGGCGGCGACCTGGAGTACGCGGACGAGGTCACGCTCGGCCGCGCCTTCGAGGGGAGGCGGCTGCTCGATGTCTGACGCGCTCCGGGCCCGCCTTCCGGTCAACCTCCCGGCCCACCTCCCGGCCCACCTCCCGGCTCCGGCTCCGGCCTCTTGCACGGGGCCTCACGGCGGCTTTACGTTCAGCGCAGTTATCTTCTACTCACCGTCTCCGACAGTGCCCACGGGAGGTCTCCGCGATGTCTGACGCCACGCTGAACACTGTCACCCAGGACCCCGACGACTTCGCGGTCCAGATCGCCGACCAGATCAAGACGTTCATCGTCGCGGTCACGGAGGTGTCGCGGGTCGAGGAGCCGGAAGAAGCCGTTCCGGTGCTGCTGCTCCAGGTCTCCCAGCTCCTGCTGGCGGGCGGCCGGCTGGGCGCGTACGAGGACATCCTCCCGGAGGAGCGCTACGAGCCGGACCTCGGCGCCGAACCGGACGCGGACGGCCTGCGCGAGCGCTTCGCCGCCCTCCTGGAGCCGATCGACGTCTACTCCGAGGTCTTCGACCCGTACGAGCCCCGCAAGGCCCCGGTCCCGGCCCGCATCTCCGACGACCTGGCCGACCTGGTCACGGACCTGCGCCACGGCCTGGCCCACTACGAGGAGGACCGCACCACCGAGGCCCTGTGGTGGTGGCAGTTCTCCTACTTCTCCAACTGGGGCTCCACCGCCTCCGCCGCCCTGCGCGCCCTCCAGTCACTCATCGCCCACATCCGCCTCAACCAGCCCCTCCAGGCGCTCGACGGCCTGGACACCGACCAGGACGCCGGCGACGAGGACCTGGCCGAGGAGGCAGGCCGCGTGATGGTCGAGGAGATCGCGGCCCCGCTGGGCCTGCGCCCGGTCACGTAGCGGACCGGTCGGCAGCGGAGTGCGGCGCCAGTGCGGCGGGGCACGGGAAGACGGAGGCGTTCGATGACTCGGATCGTGGGCGCGGCCTGATCACAGGTGATCGACCCGGCCGAGGGCCGACCAGAGCCGGTCCGCGTCCACGAAGGGCGCCGTCGGCGTGGGCCAGGACTGCCACATCAGCGGCCAGGTGTGCCCGTTCAGCGCCGGTACGCCGACGTAGTTGACCTGGTGCCGGGTCCCGAACCGCTCGACGTCCAGCGGCCACGCGCGGTCGCCCGCCGTGCGCGGCGGCAGCAGGAAGTACATCCAGCGCATCCCGGTCCCCTGCCACACGATCGGCCCGGCATCGTCCCTGGTGAGCCGCCCCAGCCGGGCCGCGACCTCCTCGCCCCGGATGCCCTGGATGCGCAGGGCGTCGAAGTGGATTCCGTTCAAGCGGAGTTGGTGCCCGGCGGCGGGGACCCACTCGGGATGGTGAATTGCTCGCGTCATGGTTACACGGTGGCAGCGAAGTGGCTACGCTCGGTAGTGACTACTGCGATACACGGTGCTGTGTATCCCTTGGAGGTGGCTGCTGTGTCAGTTCAGGACCCGCCCCCCGCGGCTTGGCGCTACTGCGGTGACCAGCTGAAACGCTGGCGCACACGGGCGGGCGTCAGCCGGGAGGAACTGGGCGCGGCGGCGAAGTACGCCCCGGACACGATCAAGTCGATGGAGCAGGGCGTACGGATGCCGACGCCGCAACTGCTCGATGTGGCGGATGCGCTGCTCCGGGCGGAGGGGCTGCTGAGCGCCGCGAAGCACTTCGTGCGGCGGGAGCGGTTTCCTGCGCGGGCGCAGGACTTCATGGGGCGGGAAAGCGAGGCGATCAGCCTCTGGTGGTACGAAACGGTCCTGGTGCCCGGCTTGTTGCAGACGAAGTCGTACGCGCAAGCACTGATCGGCAACCACTCGCCGCCTTTGGACGAGGAGACCGTAGAAGCGCGTGTATCGGCCAGGCTGGAGCGCCAGGCGATTTTGCGGCGCAAGCCCCCGGTCGCCCTGAGCTTCGTCCTCTACGAAGCGGTGCTGCGGGGCCCGCACGTGGACAGGGGACAACTGATCCAGCTGTTGGAGCTGGGGCGGTTGCGTAATGTGTCCGTGCAAGTGCTGCCCTTTGAGAGAGCCATTCCTGCTGCCCTGTTGGGCCCGGTGGTACTGCTGGAATCGTCGGACCATGAGCGACTTGCCTTCGATGAGGGGCAGTTCGACAGCCGATTGAGTTCCGATCCGAGCATGGTCAGCATGACGAGCGAGCGGCTTAGCATGATCCGCATGGAGGCTCTGGGGGTGCGAGAGTCGGCAGACTTCATTGAGCGGATGGTGGACGAGTTATGAGTGGCGAGCTGCGCTGGTTCAAGTCGAGTTACAGCAACTCCGAAGGCGGCGCCTGCGTCGAAGCCGCCCTGAGCTGGCGCACGTCCACGTACAGTGATGGCGAGGGCGGCAACTGCGTTCAGGTCGCCCCCTGCCCCACCGCGATACACATCCGCGACTCCAAGCTGACTGCCGGCCCCGAGCTGACGGTTCCCGCCGCGCCCTGGGCGGCGTTCGTCGCCTTCGCGGTGGCGTAGGGCCGCGTTTGTGCAGGTCGGCCCGAGGCTCAAGCTCCGAGCCGCGAGCCTCGGAGTCCGAGCCTCTTTCTGTAGGAATGGGTGGTGAGGTTGAACCCACCCACCCTCCCAAATCCCGCGTATCACCTGTGCGGATGACTTTCGGTGATCGGCTTGCGTCACAGCGTGTGCGCGCTCTAGGTTCGGTGTAACAGTCCTTAAAACGGACGATCCCGGCGGTGAGCCAACACCAACCGGGATCTTGTCCTGATAGATCGAAAGAGACTCGATCCACATGACTTCTGCCCATGTTAGTGCTGCCCTGCGTGCGCCCGCCCACCGCATGGCCAAAGCCGGTTACGGCAAGCGGCTCGTCCCCGACGAAGCCCCGCGCGGTGCAGCCGACTTCGCGCATCTGCCCACTCGGGAAGCGGCCATCGCCGCGTACATCGACCGGCTGCCCGAGGGTGCCGCGATCGGCTACAAGGTGCTGGCCGAGGAACTGCCCGACTACGGGCAGCAGGCGTGCCGCAGTGCGCTGGACCGGCTGACCAGGACGGGGCACCTGCGCCGAATCCGGGTGCAGATCGCCGTGGAGGGCAGCGGGTTGCGCTGGGTGACGCGTACGTTCTTCGCCCGCACGGCCCGCGACGCCACCTGGTGGACGCGGTACATCCGGTACATCCGGGGCGTGGACGTGCCGGGGCAGCCCCCGGCGCCGGACGCGGTGCCGTCCGCCGAGCCCGCGTCCGAGCCCGAGCCGGGCGTTCCGGCCGCGCGCTCGGAGGCGTACGACGTGCTCGCGGCGCTCGGGCGCAGGGAGCCGAGGCTCCAGCTCTCCGAGGGTGAATGCGTCGCCCTGGAACCGCTGGTGCAGGAGTGGATGGAGCGCGGGGTGGGCCGTGAGCAGGTCGGCCAGGCGCTCGTCGCAGGACTGCCGGTCTCCGTGCATTCCGCCGGAGCCTTCCTTCGTACTCGACTGGAGAACAAGATGCCGCCCGTACCGCAGCCGAAGAAGAGCAAGTTCCGGGAAGTGGAAGAGACCATCGTGGCGGCGCTGGAGATGTGCGCCTTCTGCGACGAGGACGAGAGCACCACCACGCTCGTGGACGGGGTCTGCGTGGACTGCCGCGCGGACATCGACCGGGACGAGGCGAAGGGGGCGACGGGCGACATCCCCGACACGTTCCTGGCCCGTCCCCGGCAGCGTACGGACGTCGCGGCCAGGGTGGCGGGGCTGCGGGCGGCCGCGGGGCGCCCGGCCGTACCGGGGCCGAGGACGGGCCGCTGAGCGCGGCCCGGTACACAGTTCGGATCGACGAGGCGTTCGTCGCCGATGCCCGTGAGAAGTACGGGGTGGAGACAGACGAGCAGGCGATTGCGGCAGCCGTGGAGGACGCGGCGAAGCGGCTGCGGTGCGAGGAATTCAGCGACGCGATCAAGTCCGGCGAGATCGACTTCATGCCGGACGTGCCGGGTGGATCCGGACAGGAGACGTCGGCGGTATGAGCGTGCGACACCTGCTGGACAAGTCGGCCTTTTGCCCGCTGGATGTCGGGATTCGATCGCCCGCTGCGCCCCGATGAGGTGTGGGACACCGTGCTGGACGGCGACTCCCCGACACGTTCCTGGCCGGCTGAGCCGCCCGTCGCAGGCGTTCACCCGGCCGACACCCGCCCGATGGCCGGGATTCGCCAGTCGGGGCGGGTGCGGATGAGTAGATGTGCGCGATCCTCGGCGCACCCCACGCAGCGTCCCGCCCCGCCTCGCCCCCGCAGACACGTGGAGACCGTATGACCGGCTCAGTCCGTACCCAGCTCCAGCCCCAGCCCCGCGCCCCTCGCCTGCGCCGTCTGGGGGCGGGCCTCGCCACGGGCGCGGTGGTGCTGGGCGGGGTGCTCGCGAGTGGTGGTACGGCCACGGCGGCGGGCCCCGTGGCCGGCTCCACGGCCGGGAGCTCCACGGCCGGGAGCCCCAAGGCCGGGAGCCCCAAGGCCGGGGAGCTGCTCGATGTCACCCTGGACCAGCTGCGTCCCACCCAGTCCACCGTGGGCTTCGATCAGATCTACTACAAGCTGGGCCGCTACACCGGCACCAAGGACGAGGCGAACGGCGACCTCAACAAGCGGTTCGACGACTGGTGCGAGACCAACGGCCAGGAGAAGGCCGCGAGCGTGCAGCCCGGCGCCAGGCTCTCCGACGCGTCGAGCTTCACCTGCACCGTCCCCCTCGGCGAGGAGACGGCCGAGACCCGCGCCGAGATGAAGACGGTCGTCGTCGGGCCCGGTGGCGCCCTGTACCTCACCGACGGGCACCACTCCCTCACGTCGCTCCTGGAGGCGCCCGACGGCGGCCCGAAGACTCACATCAGGCTGCGCGTCGTGGACAACCTGAGCGGGCTCTCCACCGCCGCGTTCTGGAAGACCATGCAGGAGAAGAAGTGGGTCTGGCTGCGTGACGAGAACAACCGGCCCATCACCACGGACCAGCTTCCCCGGCGTCTCGGGCTGGCCCACTTCCACGACGACCGCTACCGCAGCCTCGCCTACTTCACCCGTGACATCGGCTACCGGGCGCCCGCCGACGCCGCGGAGTTCCTGGAGTTCCAGTGGGGCACCTGGCTGCGTGAGCGTGTCGACCTCGGCACGTACGACCTGACCGCCCCCGCCCCGTACCTCTCCGCGATCCGCACCGCCTCGGAGGTGATGTCGGCGACGCCCGGCGACACTGTCGTCGCCGACGGCCGCACCGCCGACGAACTCGGCCGGATGGCGGAGTGGAACAACGGGAAGAAGGCGACCGGCGGCGAGTTCGGGAAGCTGAGTGCCCCGATCTCCGACGCGAAGCCCGGCAAGCTCGCGTACGCCCTCGACTACCGGGCCCGTGTCCCCGCCGCCCCCGCCTGCACGAAGACGGTGACCGGCAAGCACACCGGACCGCTGGTCATATCCTCCGGCGTCACCTGCCTGGACGGTACGAAGCTGACCGGCCCCGTCGTGGTCGGCGCGGGCGCGAGCCTGGTGGCGAAGGGCGCCGAGATCACCGGGCCCGTCCAGGCGGTCGGCGCGCGGACGGTGCAGATCTGCGGCACGTCGCTGACGGGCCCGCTCTCCGTGGTCGGCACGGAGGAGCGGCTGACCCTGTCGGGCCCCGGCTGCACCCCGAACACCCTGAGGGGCCCCGTCCAGCTGGTCGGCAACCCGTAGCCCGCGTGGCCGCCCCCGGCGCCGGGCGTGTGGGCTGGGACACATAAAGGAGTGCCTGGACGATCGGCGGGCAGCAGCCTCGTACGAGCAGTTCGGAACGGCGCGCCGGTGATCACGTGGTGAGCGGGACATCTCAGCATGTGATATCGGCGAGGCGTTTCCGGGCTGCTCGTTAAACTGAGCCGACCGCAGCAATGGATTGAGCGAGGAGCGCACGTGGGCCTTGTCGTGCAGAAGTACGGAGGTTCCTCCGTAGCCGATGCCGAGGGCATCAAGCGCGTCGCCAAGCGAATCGTCGATGCCAAGAAGAACGGCAACCAGGTGGTTGTCGTGGTGTCAGCGATGGGCGACACGACGGACGAGCTGATCGAACTCGCCGGGCAGGTATCCCCGATCCCGGCCGGGCGTGAGTTCGACATGCTCCTGACCGCGGGAGAGCGGATCTCCATGGCCTTGCTGGCCATGGCGATCAAGAACCTGGGCCATGAGGCCCAGTCGTTCACCGGCAGCCAGGCCGGCGTCATCACCGACTCGGTCCACAACAAAGCGCGCATCATCGATGTGACGCCGGGCCGCATCCGGACCTCGATCGACGAGGGCAACATCGCCATCGTCGCCGGGTTCCAGGGGGTGAGCCAGGAGGGCAAGAACATCACCACCCTGGGTCGCGGCGGGTCCGACACCACCGCGGTCGCGCTCGCCGCCGCGCTGGACGCCGAGGTCTGTGAGATCTATACCGATGTGGACGGTGTCTTCACCGCCGACCCGCGGGTCGTCAAGAAGGCCCGGAAGATCGACTGGATCTCCTTCGAGGACATGCTGGAGCTGGCGGCGTCCGGCTCCAAGGTGCTGCTGCACCGGTGCGTGGAATACGCACGCCGTTACAACATTCCGATCCACGTACGCTCGTCCTTCTCAGGACTGCGCGGAACCTGGGTCAGCAACGAGCCGCAAGGGGACCAGCAGGTGGAGCACGCGATCATCTCCGGAGTCGCCCATGACGTCTCCGAGGCCAAGGTCACCGTCGTCGGTGTGCCCGACAAGCCGGGCGAGGCCGCCGCGATCTTCCGTACGATCGCCAACGCCGAGGTCAACATCGACATGGTGGTGCAGAACGTCTCCGCCGCGTCGACCGGTCTGACCGACATCTCGTTCACGCTCCCGAAGTCCGAGGGCCGCAAGGCCATCGACGCCCTGGAGCGCAGCCGCGGAATCATCGGCTTCGCCTCGCTTCGCTACGACGACCAGATCGCCAAGATCTCCCTGGTCGGCGCCGGTATGAAGACCAACCCGGGCGTCACCGCGGGCTTCTTCGAGGCACTGTCCGACGCGGGCGTGAACATCGAGCTGATCTCGACCTCCGAGATCCGCATCTCAGTGGTCACCCGTGCCGACGACGTCATCGAGGCCGTGCGCGCCGTGCACTCCGCCTTCGGCCTCGACAGCGACTCCGACGAGGCAGTCGTGTACGGGGGCACCGGACGATGACCACACGCCGCCCTTCGCTCGCGGTCGTCGGCGCGACCGGGGCGATCGGTGGCGTCATGCTCCAGATCCTTTCGGAACACGCGGATGTCTGGGGCGAGGTGAAGCTGATCGCCTCGCCGCGCTCGGCCGGCGGCAAGCTGGTCGTGCGCGGTGAGGAGACCGAGGTCCTCGAACTCTCCGAGGACATCTTCGACGACGTGGACGTGGTGCTGTTCCTGGCGCCCGAAGAGGTGTCCGAACGCTGGGCGCCGCTCGCCGCGTCCCGCGGCGCGGTCGTCATCGACGACTCCGCGGCCTTCCGGATGGACGGCGACGTTCCGCTCGTCGTCCCCGAGATCAACCCCCATGCCGCCCGGATCAGACCGCGCGGCATCGTCGCGAGCCCGAACTCCACGACGCTGGCGCTGATCGTCGCGGTCGGCGCGCTGCACGCCGAATTCGGACTGCGGGAACTCGTCGTGTCCTCGTACCAGGCCGTCAGCGGAGTCGGACGCGACGGCGTCGCCGCGCTGCGCGAGCAGCTGACGATGGTGGCCGGCACCGAACTGGGCACGAAACCGGGCGACGTACGCCGGGTCGTGGGGGACGGCGACGGCGGCCCGTTTGCCGCACCCGTCGCCCTCAACGTCGTGCCGTGGGCCGGTACGGACGCCGGGGACGGCTGGTCGTCCGAGGAGCTGGCGATCCGCGACGAGTGCCGCAAGATCCTCGATCTGCCGAGCCTGCGGGTGTCGGCGACCTGCGTGTACGTCCCCGTGATCGCCACCCACTCGATGTCCGTGCACGCCCGCTTCGAGAACGAGGTCACGGTCGACCGGGCGCACGAGATCCTGGCGACCGCGCCCGGCGTGGTGCTGTACGACAGCCCCGGAGCGGGCGACTTCCCGACCCCGTCCGACGTGGTGGGCACCGATCCGACCTGGGTCGGCCGGGTCCGCCGGTCGATGGACGAGCCGAGGGCGCTGGAACTCTTCGTCTGCGGCGACAACCTCCGCAAGGGCGCCGCGCTGAACGTGGCGCAGATCGCCGAATCGGTGGCTGCCGAATTCCCCGCGTCCTGAATTTCCCCGGTCCTGATCGAACCTGTTTTGTACGTTCTGTGAACGCCCTGTGAGCAAGTTGCTGGTCTGAACCTCTTGAGCTGGGGTGTCGCGGTGTCCGACGATGACCTTTCGGCCCGCTGCAACCGCCGGTCGGGCGGCACGCGTCTAAGCCGTCACTTCTTGCGCGGCGAGGCGCACATTCGGGGTATTTGGGGAAGAGCGGTTACGTATGAAGGCATATCGCATGGTGTCAAACGCGGTGCCGTATGCGTACAACCCTGACGGGGGGAAACGTGTCCAACTGGCGTGGCAGAGGTACTCGATATCACAGTGGTGGGCCCCTTGCGCGGCGCTTCGGTGCGACCGCTCAGACGGCCCCGCGCGCCCGGCGGTATGCCGGTGATCGCGCCCATGCCCGCTACGCGCCCGACAGGGCTGCCGTCACAGCGCGAGGGCGCTGACGACAGCGTGGCGGCCGGAACTACAGTTGACCATCTCACCGAAACCTATCGCGCCCACTACCGTTCGCTGCTCGGCCTCGCGGCCCTGCTGCTGGACGACACGGCGTCCTGTGAGGACGTCGTGCAGGAGGCGTTCATACGCGTGCACTCCGCGCGCAACCGGGTACGGGAGCCCGAGAAGACACTCGCGTATCTGCGCCAGACCGTCGTCAACCTCTCCCGCTCCGCGCTGCGTCGCCGCATCCTCGGGCTGAAGCTGCTCTCCAAGCCCATGCCGGACATGGCGAGCGCGGAGGAGGGCGCGTACGACCAACTGGAGCGGGACGCGCTGATCAAGGCGATGCGGGGGCTGCAACGGCGCCAGCGGGAGGTACTGGTGCTGCGCTACTTCGCGGACATGACGGAGGCGCAGGTCGCCACGACCCTCGGGATATCCCTGGGCTCGGTGAAGGCGTACGGCTCCCGCGGCATCGCGGCGCTGCGCGTGGTGATGGAGGCGCAGGCATGAGCCGGCGCGACGGCCACGAGCACGGTCACGGTCACGAAGGCGAGAACGGACACCGGCACGGGCCCTCATTCGGACATCGGATTGACCGGACTGGAAACGGAATTGTGAATCACGGGCCGGACGGCACCCCGGGCACGGACCGCGATACGGAACCGGGCACGGAGCCCGGCGGGCTGACCGACCTTTTCGGCAGCGGCAGCGGCATTGGCAGTGGCAGCCGTGGTGGCAGTGGCTCCGGTAGTGGATCCGGTAGCGGCTCCGACTTCGGCTCCGGTTTTGACTTCGACTTCGGCTCCCACGATGGCGCGGACGCCGACGAGGACGCGCTGCGCCGGATGATGCGCGGTGCCGTGCAGGGCCTTGAACCCCGTGACGGCAGCCTCGACCACCTGTATCGCGCGGTGCCCGCCCGGCGGGCCCGGCGGCGGCAGGCGCTCGTCGGCGCGGCGGCGGCGGCCCTGCTCATCGGCACCGCGATCCCCGCCTTCGTCCATGTCGCGAACTCCGAGGGATCGAACACCGCCAGCCCCGCGATCGCCGGTCACGGCGAGCAGGCACAGGGCGGCAACGGCGAGGAGCCCGGTCCGGCGTCCGGCGGCGCGAACGGCGGCGTCGGGAGCGACGGGCGGGACGACGCCGGTGACGGTGTCCCCGACAGCTCGGCCAGCCCGTCCGCCAGCAGCGGCCAGGGCGTGGAGGGCACGGTGGCCGGCGGTTCGGCCGACCCGCGGGCCAGCGCGGCGGCCGGTATGCCGACCTGCTCGCCCGACCAGCTCGGTGTCGCCTCGGCCAGCACGGGGGCGGCCGGTGCCGACGGCACGGTGTACGGGACGTTCCGGATCGCCAATGTCTCCGGCAAGAACTGCTCGGTGAGCAGCGGCGGCACGGTGGGCTTCCAGGCGATGGGCGCGGCGGACCCGGCCAAGATCGTGGTCGTCCGGCACACCCAGGGGGACGCGGCGTCCGGACTGCCCGATCCCGCCCAGGAGGAGGCGACGGTGCTGCTGAAGCCGGAGATGGCGTACGAGGTGCAGTTCGCCTGGGTGCCGGGGGACACCTGCCCGACGACCGGAGGCACACCTTCCCCGACCCCGACGGAGGGTGCGGCCGGCAGCACCGGGGGCCTGTCCGGGTCCAGTACGGGCAGCGGGACCGGGGACACCGAAGCGGGTACGGAGACGCAGTTCGGCAGCGAGGACGGCCCGGGGACGGCGCAGGGCAGCGTCTCCGTGAAGCACACCCCGGAACCGGGAGCGCCGGTCGCCGAGACGAAGATCGCCAACGCCTGTGCGGGCACGATCTACCGGACGGGCGCGCTGGAGCCGTCGTCGTAGGAGCGGCGCGGGTGCAGTGTGGGAGCGGTGCCGGAATGCCCGGCGTTCAGCGGCTCGTGGCCGCGTCCGTGGCCGCCTCCGCGTCCGCCTCCGCCTCCGCGTCGTCCGAGCTTGTGGCCGCGTCCGCGTCCGGGGCCGGGGTCGCGTCCTTGTCCCGGTCCGGGGTCGCGTCCGGGTCGGCGACGAGGCCCAGCCGCAGGTCCCGGACGGCCTCTGCCTCACGCCGGACCAGCCGGAACCACATGAAGAGCACGAACGCCGCGAAGACGAACCACTCGCACAGGTAGCCCAGATTCTGGAAGGCCTTCAGGTCGAGCCCGGTGCCCTGTGCGGCGGCGGCCGGTACGGGGCGCAGGACAGCGGCGCCCTTGGCGGCGTCCGCGCCCTTGGTAGCGTCCGCACCGGCGGCGGCCTTGCCGCTGGGGCGGGCGTCGGTCTTCTGGAGTGTCACCCATGCGTCGTACACGTCGTAGGGCACGAGGTTGACGAGTGACGCGGCGCTGATCATGCCGACCTGGCCGTCGGGGAGCCCGCCCTTCGCGTCGACCCCCGCCGTGGCCGTGTTCTCCGAGGCCTGGAGGTCGCCGGTCACGGTGACATCGCCGGTCGGCGCGGGCGGCACCGAGGTGTGTCCGGCCTTTCCGGGCAGCCAGCCCCGCACCACGGGCAGCGCCTTGCCGCTGTCGGTGCGCAGCATGCCCACGACGTAGAAGCCGCTGCGGTCGTCCAGCTTCCGGCCGGGCACCAGGAACTGGTCGGCGTACCGGCCGGTCGCGGTGGCGGGACGGCCGGAGGTCACCGTGTCGACGGGCAGCAGCTCGTCGAGCGGCTTGGCGGCCCTCGTGCCCGGAGCGGGCTGCTTGTCGGCGGCCTCGTGCGTCTGCACGCGGTCCTCGAAGCGGCCGAGCTGCCACGTGCCCATGAACACGCAGAACGGGATGGCCAGCACGACGAAGAGGTTGATCCCCCACCATCGCGGGGTCAGCAGGAACCGGTACACCCCTCCACGGTACGGTCCCCGCTCCGGCCGTCCGGAGCGGGGGCACCCGTGGAGGGGCCCTTTATCCGGCTCCTACGCGGTCTGGTCCGTCCCGGCCGGGCCCGGCGTTCCCAAGTGGCGGGCGGCGAAGTCGAGCTCCAGGCGCACCTGCTTGATCCGCTCCTCCACGACGAGCGAGCCATGACCGGCGTCGTAGCGGTAGACCTCGTGCACCGCGTCCCGGTCCTTCAGCCGGTCCACGTAGTTCTCCACCTGGCGGATCGGGCAGCGCGGGTCGTTGACGCCCGCCGAGATGTAGACCGGGGCCCGCACGGCGTCCACGTACGTCAGGGGCGAGGAGGCCTCGAAGCGCTCGGGCACCTCCTCCGGTGTCCCGCCCAGCAGGGTGCGGTCCATCGCCTTCAGGGCCTCCATCTCGTCGTGGTACGCCGTGACGTAGTCCGCGACGGGGACGGCGGCCAGGCCCACGGCCCAGTCGCCGGGCTGCGTACCGACGCCGAGCAGGGTCAGGTAGCCGCCCCACGAACCGCCGGCCAGGACCAGCCTCGCCGGGTCCGCGAGGCCGGACTTGACCGCCCACTCCCGCACCGCCGCGATGTCCTCCAGCTCGATCAGGCCGATCCGGTGCTTGAGCGCGTCCGTCCAGGCACGCCCGTAGCCGGTCGAGCCGCGGTAGTTGACCCGGACGACCGCGTAGCCGTGGTCCACCCAGGCGGCGGGCCCGCCCGCGAAGGCGTCGCTGTCGTGCCAGGTCGGGCCGCCGTGGATCTCGAAGACGGTCGGGAACGGCCCCTCGGCCGGGGCCGCGGGGCGCTGGACGAGCGCGTGGACCCGGCCCCCTGGCCCCTCCACCCACACGTCCTCGACCGGCACGGAGCGCGGAGCCTTCGCACCCGGCGGATCGAGCACCACCGCACCGGTCGTGGACCGGACGACGGGCGGCTCGGCGGCCGACGACCAGAGGTACTCCACCGTGCCGTCCGGGCGGGCGGTGGCCCCGGAGACCGAACCGGTGGGCGTCTCCACCCGCACCAGGGTGCCGTCGCCCGCCGCCGGCTCGTACCGCCACAGCTCGCTGCGGGCCTCGAAGCCGTGCTCGATCAGCAGCGCGGAGCCGTCCGGATACCACTCGGCGCCCACATCGCCCGGCAGCTCGATGGCGAGGTCCGTCTCGGTGCCCGCCACCGGGTCCCAGATCATCGGCTCCCAGCGGCCGCGCCGCTGATGGCCGACCAGCAGCCGGGTGTCGCCCGCGACCGGGGCGAAGCCGAGAACGGCGAGGCCCAGCTCCTTCGTGCCCCCTTCGGTGTCGTCCAGCTCGGCGACCGCCGTGCCGTCCGGCCGCACCACGCGCAGCGCGGAGTGCATCGCGTCACCGTGCTCGGTGTGCTCCAGGGCGATCAGCGTCCCGTCGTGAGACAGGTCGCCGACCCCGGCCGACTCGCGGTGGCGGTAGATCGCGACGGGCCCCGCTCCGGGCCGTACGACGTGGACCGTCGTCCCGTCCTCGTCCGTCGAACGGCCCACCACCGCGGTGCCGTCCCGGCCGATCGCGAGCCCGGCCGGGTACGAAGGCTCAAGGCCGGGCGTCGCCGGCTCGTCCTTCGCGGCCCCGGCGTCGCCCTCGCCGCCGGGGAACGGCCGGCGCATCCACACCCCGAACTCGTCGCCGTCGGTGTCGTTGAACCACCAGATGGCCTCGCCGTCCGGCGTCAGCGTGCCGTCCGTCGTCCCGTTCGGCCGGTCGGTGACCTGGCGCTGCTCACCGGTGGCCCGGTCCCAGGAGTACAGCTCGTACGTCCCCGTCGCGTTGGAGACGAACAGGGCGCGGTCCGGTGCGTCCTCCGCCCAGTCGGGCAGGGACACCCGGGGAGCCCGGAAACGCTGCTCCCACTCCGGAACGGAATCGGTCGTCGAACCAGTGGTCTCAGTCATGCCCCCCATTCTGCGCCGGGCGGCCGACAATTCGTTCGCCCCGTCCGCAGCCTGTGGATAACCTCGCCGACATGCATGCACCGATACCCGCCGACTGGCGCGAAGCCAACCGCGCGATGTGGGATGAACGTGTGCCCATCCATACCGGCAGTGACTTCTACGACCTGGACGCCTTCCGCGCGGGCAAGGACTCCCTGCGCGCCTTCGAGCTGGCGGAGGTCGGGGACGTGACGGGCCGGTCGCTGCTGCACCTCCAGTGCCACATCGGACTCGACACCCTCTCCTGGGCCCGGCACGGCGCCGCCCAGGTCGTCGGCCTCGACTTCTCCGAACCGGCCGTCGAGACCGCCCGCTCGCTCGCCCGGGACCTCGGCCTGCCCCCGGACCGGGCGGCGTTCGTCGCCGCCGACGTCCACGACGCGGCGGAGGCCGTCCCGGACTCCTCGTACGACATCGTCTACACCGGTGTCGGCGCGCTGAACTGGCTGCCCGACGTCGACCGCTGGGCCGAGACGGCGGCCTCGCTCGTCGCGCCCGGGGGTTTCCTCTACCTGGCGGAGTTCCATCCGCTCACCGACTGCCTCGACGACGCGACCGGCTCGCGGATCGTGCACGACTACTTCAGCCGCGACGCCTGGGTGGACGAGACGCCTGGCACGTACGCGGACTTCGACGCGCCGACCGTCCACAACCGCAGCGTCGAGTGGCAGCACCCGGTGGGCAGCGTGGTCTCGGCCCTGGCCGCGGCCGGGCTGCGGATCGAGTTCCTGCACGAGCACGACGCCTCGCTCTTCGCGCGCTTCACCGCGCTGGAGCGTCAGTCGGACGGCTGCTACCGCTTCCCGGCGGAGCGGCCGCGCATCCCGCTGATGTACTCGATCAAAGCGACCCGGCCGGAACGGCTTCCCTGAGACCGGGGCGCAGGGCGGGCTGCGGACGGCGGACTGCGGACAGCGAGTGGCCGATTGTCCGAGGTCAGGGCGATTGTCAGTGGTGGGGTTCAGACTCGGTGCATGACCACGACTGCTGATCTGCGTGCCACGGTCGAGAGCTACTGGACCGCTGCCGACCTCCGCGACTGGGACGCCTTCGCGGCGACGCTCGCCGACGAGGTGCTGTACGACCTGCCGCAGACCCGCGAGCGCATTCGCGGCAAGGAGCGGTACATCAGCTTCAACCGGGAGTACCCGGGGGAGTGGCGGGTGCGGGTCGAGCGGATAGTGGCCGACCGGGACGGACGACAGGTGGCGGTCCGGACGCTGTTCACGGTCGGCGCTCAGGAGATGCACGCCATCCACTTCTTCACGTTCGACGCGGAGGGGCGGATCAGCGAGATCACCGACTTCTGGCCCGAGCCGTACGAGCCCCCGGCGGGCCGGGAGCATCTCGTCGAGCGTTACTGAGCACGGCAGAGCGCGGCACCGAGCGCGGCAGAGCGCGGTATCGGGCACGGCAGAGCGCGGTATCGGGCACGGCAGAGCGAGGTATCGGGTACGGCAGAGTGAGGAGGAGCACGGCAGCGGCGCGGCAGGGCCTCGGAGCCGGGGCTCCGGAGCCGTTGCCGCGCCGCCGCTTCCCGTGGTCCTACGCGGCTGAACGGAAGGCGGGCAGATAGCCGCCCGACTGTCCCTCGGCCTTGGGGTGATACGAGTTCTCGATGGGGATCGAGACGCTGTGGAGCCACGGGTCGCCGGAGCACAGCTCGTGCCCGGTGAACTCGTCCGCGACGCCGGAGAAGGTGAATCCGGCGTTGGCGGCCTGCTTGGCGATGACACCGTTCAACACGTCGGACGCGTTGTTGATGGCCGTGCGCTCCGCCTCGGTGAGCCCGGCGATGCAGCTTCCGCCGATCTGGTAGAAGCGCGGGTAGCCGAGCACCACGACATGTGCCTGCGGGGCCTTCGAGTGGATGGACCCGTAGAGCGAGCTCAGACCGGCCGGCAGTGAACTGTTCATCTGCGAGACGGCGGAATCCACACTGGCGAGGCAGGCGGCCTCGCCGGACAGCACGCAGTCCTGCATGACGTTGGCGAACCCGACGTCATTGCCGCCCGCTGTCAGGCTGACCAGCGAGGTGGACGAGCTCAGCGGGCCGAGCTGGCTGCTCGCCACCGAGCTTGACGTGGCGCCCGAACAGGCGACGAAGTCGAACGAGGACGGCGAGTTCGCCGCCGCCCAGAGGTAGGCGTAGGCGTTGCTGCTGCGCCGGCAGTCGCCGCTGTCGGAGAGGTAGTCTCCCGCGCCGACACCGGACGAGTACGAGTCGCCCAGGGCGACGTACCCGCCGGCGGCGGCCGAGGAGGATGCCGAGGCCGGCTGGGCCATGCCCAGAGCAGCCGCGGCGGCGAGGAGCAGAGTGGATGCGGACGCCCAGAATCTCCGTACTGACATAGCTGTCAGCCCTCCGAAATGTGGGGGGTGGGTGGGGGGTTGATTGAGCGTCAACTGTTCTAGCAGCTTCCGGTACCAGTCGGTAATAGCCCGGCGGGAAGCTGTCGGAATTGCCCGAATGATCGTTCGGCACTCGTAGCTCCGCGCGTAGATAATCCTCGAACTCCACCCGAAACAAGGGGTTTACAGCCGTCCGGTCATCTTTTCGCAGGTGCTCGCGCGGAGGGCCGAGTGCTCGCACATTGTGATGTTCAAACGAACACGGCTGTGTTGGAAATGAGTCATGGGTGTCGCTGATCGTCTGGACCTGACCCTGCGGCTGGTGCAGGGCTCCGACCGGGTTTCCGTGTCGGAGCTCTCCCATCGCCTTGGGGTCTCCGAAATGACCGTGCGCAGGGACTTCGACGCACTGGAGCGCCAGGGACTGGTGCGCCGGGTGCACGGAGGCGCCGTCGCCACGCGGTCCCGTGAGGAAGGGGCGGGGTTCTCGGCGCGCGAGCCGTGGCAGGCCGCGACCAAGGACCGGCTCGGGGCGGCGGTGGCCGCGATGGTGGAGCCGGGTTCCAGGGTGCTGCTGGACGCGGGCACCACGACCGTTCATGTCGATCGCGGTGGCGGACGCGACCAAGCTCGGGGTGCGCGCGTTCAGCCAGGTCGCCCCGCTGGGCGTGGTCGACGGCTTCGTCACCGACGCCGCGGCCGAGGACCCGGCCACCCACCCCAACGGCCCCCAGACCCTTACGGCCCTGCGCGACGAGGGCGTCCGCACCACCCTGGCCTGACCCCGGCCGATCCCGGTTCCATCTCGGTCGGAACTCCGTCCCGTCCCCGAACTCCGGCTCCGGCCCCGACCCCGAACTCCGGCCCCGAACTCCGGCTCGACGCCCATGTGCGCGCGATGAACCTGACCGCACTGGCGCTCTTCCGCGCGGGCCACCTGCCGCTCACCGGCGAGGCCCTGGCCCTTCCCCTGGTGGAGGCCGCGGGGAGCACGGGGCCGGGAGACCCGGTCTTCCAGGAGATCTTCCACCCCGTCGCCGGACACGTGGACGTGCTCTCCTGCGACTGGTACGTACTGCGCAGGACGACCTTCGACTACCAGCACAGCGACGGGCATTGGAGCCGGGAGCAGCGCGAGACGTACGACCGGGGCGACGGCGCCACGATCCTGCTCTCAACGAAACGTCCGGGCACGGGAAATGAGATCCCCGCACCCGGACGTATTCCTATGGGCAGGCCGCGTCAGCCGCGTCCGCCGTTGTCCCGCTCGAAGGCGGCGAAGGCCGTCTCCTGGCGCCACTGCGTCGCCGCCTTCGGGCTGGCGGCGAGGTAGCGGGAGCAGCGCGGGCTCGGCCGCTCGGTGCCGGGCCGGTCGCTGCGGCAGGCGGCGACCAGCTGATAGCCGGAGGGGGCGGAGCCGTCGGCCCACAGGCTGCGGCCGTCGCGGAACGCGTACTCCAGCGAGGCGCGGGCCAGATCCTTCAGCTCGGTGTAGCCGAGGCTGTAGGTCTTGGCGGCGTACTGGTACTCGTGGCTGATGTTGATCCGCGAGACCCCCGGGTCGTCGGTGGCCAGGACCACGGGGACGCCGTAGTGGCGGTAGGCGTTGAACGGGTGGTCGGCGCCCGCGATGCCGAGGATCTGCTTGTTGCTGGAGAAGGGCACCTCGACGGCGACCTTGCGCTGTGCCATCGTCCGGGCGAGCTGCCGCCAGTTGTCCTCGTGGACCAGGTCCACGCCGTGTCCGATGCGCTCGGCACCGGCGACGAGTACGGCCTCGCGGATGTGGAAGGTCAGGTCCTCGGGCTTGACCAGACCGGGGGCCAGCTCACCGGCGTGCAGGGTGAGGTGGGAGCCCGGGTACTGGCCGCGCAGGTACTTCAGCATCCGCATCTGGAGGCTGTAGTTGTCCAGCGAGGTGTCCCAGTCCTCGGGCTGTACGAGGTTGACGGCGACGAACCTCGGGTCGCGCTCCGCCAGCCGCATGCCGACCGCGATCTGCGTGAACACCCGTGCCGGGGTGCTGCCCCGGGAGACCTGCGAGACCCACCTGACGGGCAGCCGGCAGCCCGGATCGGGGCGCCCGGTGTCGCAGTGCGCGGCCGCCCGGAACTCGACATTGGCGTCATCGGCCTCCTTGACCGCCTCGTCGACGACCCGGTCGAGCTGCCCTCCGGCCAGGAGCTTGCGGTGGAAGGCGGCCAGATCGGCGTCGTAACCCACCGTGTCGGCGAGCTTCTTGGCGCTGTCGGAGGCCGGGGTGACCATGGTTTCCAGATAGAACTGGTTCTGCTTGACCACGGTGTCGGCCACATTGGCGAGGAGCTTGCCTCGGTCCCAGGTCGCCATGCCGAACTTGTTGAACGTATCGAAGAAGTGGTCGTGCCCGGACTGGTCGGCGGGGAAGTCCTGCATGGACCAGGCCCTGATGATCTGCTGCCGGAAGGCGGCATCCGTCCGGGCATCGGATGCGGGCCTGGTGCCCGATCCGCACGGCGGCGCCACCGCTGTCATCGTGGCGTCGATGCAGAGGCCGCCCTCGCCGGCGAGCTTGATCAGGTATTCGGTCGTGGCCGCACCCGACAAGTGGTTGTGGAGGTCACCACCCTTGGGCAGATCCTTGAAGAAGGCCTTCAGCCGTGCGGGGCTGTTCCGCAGCGAACCGAGGTACGCGGCGGTCCTGCGTTCGGCCGCGGTCACCTCACGGGGCGAGACCGGCCGGGCGCTCTGCGACGACGCGTCGTCGGCGGGCGCGGGCGCGGCGGCGGCCGGGAACGCCGGGAGCAGGGTCAGCACGGTGAGTGCGCCGAGCCCGGCCAGGAGGCGGGACTTGGGACGGTGTTCCGTCCGGATTGTTGACATCACGGCCGAATGATCGCGTCCGGGGAGCGCATTTTTCACCCAAACCACATGTATGGCCGGAAACCTCCACCCGATCGAGTGCCTGACCGACTACGAACGGCCACGACCGGCCACGCGACCGGCCGCCGAATCGGCATGTCCTGCGGCTTGTTGATCGCACCTTCCGTGGCCGAACCGTTCGGCGGTATCAGCACCTCGGGCTCGACCTCGATCTCGGCCTCATCCTCGGCCTCAACCTCGGCCGAGGGACGAAAGACGCTCGCCTGGGTGGCAGCCGGGTGCCATACGATTGCGGCGCGTTGCGGATCCGGCCGTCACGACGCGTGACACGGTTGAGTGACCTGAGCGGTCGAGTCCGCCGCACCCTCCCGACCTGGGCCCGCCGTGGCACCGTCGCCGGCGCCGTACGTACGAAATGGAGCATCCGAGGATGGCTCGACACCTGGTAACCAGCGCGCTTCCCTACATCAACGGGATCAAGCACCTGGGCAACATGGTCGGGTCGATGCTTCCGGCGGACGTGTACTCCCGGTACCTCCGCCAGCGTGACCATGACGTCCTCTACATCTGCGCGACGGACGAGCACGGGACGCCCGCCGAGTTGGCGGCCAAGGCGGCCGGACTGCCGGTGGCGGAGTTCTGTGCCCAGGCCCACGACGCGCAGAAGGCGGTCTACGACGGCTTCCAGCTGGCCTTCGACCACTTCGGCCGCAGTTCCTCGCAGCAGAACGCCGAGATCACCCAGCACTTCGCGCGCAAGCTGCACGGACACGGCTTCATCGAGGAGCGGGCGATCCGCCAGGTGTACTCGCCGGTCGACGGCCGCTTCCTGCCGGACCGTTATGTCGAGGGCACCTGCCCGCACTGCGGCTACGACAAGGCCCGCGGTGACCAGTGCGAGAACTGCACCCGGGTGCTCGACCCGACCGACCTGCTGAACCCGCGCTCGGCGATCAGCGGCTCCACGGAGCTGGAGGCCCGCGAGACCACGCACCTGTTCCTGCTGCAGTCCAAGCTCCAGCACGAGGTGGAAGAGTGGGTGGCCCGGCACGAGAACCAGTGGCCGCAGCTGTCTTCGTCCATTGCCCGCAAATGGCTGACCGAGGGCCTGCACGACCGCGCCATCACCCGCGACCTGGACTGGGGCGTCCCGGTCCCGGCCGACACCTGGCCCCAGCTCGCGGCCGAGGGCAAGGTCTTCTACGTCTGGTTCGACGCTCCGATCGAGTACATCGGCGCGACGAAGGAGTGGTCGGATGCCGCCCCGGACGGCGAGAAGCGCGACTGGAAGTCCTGGTGGTACGAGGCCGACGACACCGTCTGCTACACCCAGTTCATGGCCAAGGACAACGTCCCGTTCCACACGGTGATGTTCCCGGCCACGGAGCTCGGTGTCCGTGAGCCGTGGAAGAAGGTCGACGTCGTCAAGGGCTTCAACTGGCTGACGTACTACGGCGGCAAGTTCTCCACCTCCCAGCAGCGGGGCATCTTCACCGACGCCGCGCTGGAGACGCTGCCGGCCGACTACTGGCGCTACTTCCTGATCGCCAACGCCCCCGAGTCCGACGACTCCTCCTTCACCTGGGAGCACTTCGCCGCCACGGTCAACAAGGACCTCGCCGACACCCTCGGCAACTTCGTCAACCGCGTGCTCTCCTTCTCCCGCAAGCGGTTCGGCGACGAGGTCCCGGCGGGCGGCGCCGCCGGTGAGGCGGAAACGCGGCTGGGCGCCGAGGTCGCGCGCCTCCTTGCCGAGTACGAGGAGCACATGGAGGCCCTCCAGTACCGCAAGGCCGCTGCCGCGCTGCGGGCCCTGTGGTCGGCGGGCAACTCCTACCTGGAGGAGAAGGCCCCCTGGCTGGAGATCAAGACCGACCCGGAGGGCGCGGCGCTGACCCTGCGTACGGCGATGAACCTCATCCACCTCTACGCGATCGTCTCCGAACCGCTGATCCCGGCCTCGGCCGCCGCCATGCGCGGCGCCTTCGCCCTGGAGAGCGACACAGCGACCTGGGCGACCGCCGAACAGGCCACATCCCTGGACACCGTCCCGGCCGGCACGCCGTTCACCGTGCCGCCGGTGCTCTTCGCGAAGATCACCGAGGAGGACCTGGACACCTACCGCGCACGCTTCGGCGGAGCCGACGCCTGACGACGGCTGAGGGCGCCGTTCGCTCAGCGCCCGTAACGCCCGTAGCGCCGACAGCACCTGCGGCTTCGTCAGACAGTGCTGTCCGCAGTGATGTCCGGAGTTGTTTCGGGTTTCGTGTGGAGCACCTCGCGCGCCTGCTCCGCGGAGCTGATGAGGCTCTCGGTGACGAAGCCGAGGAAGCGGGCGATGTTTTCGAGGCGGACGCCGGCCGGGGTGTCGGAACCGAGGACGCCGACGCCCTGCCGTGCGGTCTCGACGATCTGGGCGGTGGACCGGGCACTGGAGATCATTGACTGGTACCAGATGTCGTCGTCGACGACGTAGCGCTCGCGTCGGCGTCCGTCGCGTTCCCGGCGTACGAGGCCCTGGCTGTCGAGGAACGCGACCGCCTTGGAGATGGACGCCGGGCTGACCTGGAGGCGCTGGACGAGTTCGGACGCGGTGAGGCTGCCCGAGTCGGCGGTGTAGAGACAGGTCATCACCCGGGCCATCATCTTCGGCGTGCCCGACTCTATGAGGGCGGTGGTGAATACCTCCTCGTACTCGCGCACCGCCTCGGCGTCCCGCCCGTGGGCCTGCGCGGGCGCCTCCGACTCCCTGGGCGCGGTCTGCCTTCGCCTGTGGGCGCGGCGTTCGGTGGCGCGGTGGGCGAGCTCGGCACGGTACGCGGTGGGGCCGCCGTTGCGCATCACCTCGCGGGTGACCGTCGAGGTCGGACGGCCGAGGCGTCTGGCGATCTCCGCGTAGGCCAGGCCGTCGGCCAGTCCCAGCGCGATCTGCTGACGTTCCTGCTGGGTGAGCCTGCCTCCCGGCATCAGAGTCTCCTTCATGGTCTGCGGTGTCTCCAGCATAGCGTTCGCTTTCAATTCATTGCAACGAGTGGAGTGGCGTTGTTGCATTAGGCTCAAATCCATTGCAACGATGTCACTGCTCTGAACTGCATTAATGCCATTCACGCGCAATGGCTATGTTGTCAGTTTATCGAACACAACGTAGCGTTTCCATTATCAGAAACAGCGAAAACGGACGGCGCCGCCGCCCTGAACATCCGCGCAGCCATCGTTCACGGCGACATCGTCGCCCGCAGCCTCTGAGGAGCAACCGGCATGACCAACCTGGCCATCGCGGCGAACGGGCTGCGTAAGTCGTACGGTGACAAGGTCGTCCTCGACGGGATCGACCTGGCCGTCCCCGAAGGAACGGTCTTCGCGCTGCTCGGCCCGAACGGCGCGGGCAAGACCACCGCGGTCAAGATCCTCTCCACTCTCATCACCGCCGACGCCCCGACCGCCGGCGTTGATGGCCATGCAGATTCCGTCTCCGGCCCCGTCCCCGGCTCTGTCCCCGGCGGCATCCGGGTCGGTGGTCACGACGTCGCGACGAACCCTCAGGCGGTGCGGGCCGCGATCGGCGTCACCGGCCAGTTCTCCGCCGTCGACGGCCTGATCACCGGCGAGGAGAACATGCTCCTCATGGCCGACCTGCACCACCTCTCCCGCAACGAGGGGCGCCGGGCCGCCGCCGAACTCCTGGCGCGCTTCGACCTCACCGACGCCGCGAGGAAACCGGCCTCCACCTACTCGGGCGGCATGAAGCGCCGGCTCGACATCGCCATGACCCTGGTCGGCAACCCTCGGATCATCTTCCTCGACGAACCCACCACCGGCCTCGACCCCCGCAGCCGGCACAACATGTGGAACATCATCCGCGAACTCGTCGCCGACGGTGTCACCGTCCTCCTCACCACCCAGTACCTCGAAGAAGCCGACGAACTCGCCGACCGCATCGCCGTACTCAACAACGGGAGAATCGCCGCCGAAGGCACCGCCAAGGAGCTGAAACAGCTCATCCCCGGCGGACACGTCCGCCTCCGCTTCACCGACCCGGCCGCACACCGGAGCGCCGCCCTCGCCCTCCACGACGCCACCAGCGACAACGAGGCGCTGTCACTGCAGCTCCCCAGCGACGGCAGCCAGCGCGAGCTGCGCACCATCCTCGACCGTCTCGACTCCGCCGGCATCGAGGCCGACGAACTGACCGTGCACACCCCCGACCTCGACGACGTGTTCTTCGCCCTGACCGGCGCAGCAGGCATCCCCGACCAGTCCAAGGAGACAGTCCGATGAGTGCCCTGACCCTCGCCGCCCGCGACTCCGGCACCATGCTCCGCCGCAACCTCTTGCACGCCCGGCGCTACCCCTCCCTCACCTTGAACCTCCTGCTCACCCCGGTCGTGCTGCTCCTGCTGTTCGTCTACATCTTCGGCGACGTCATGAGCGCGGGCATCGGCGGCGGCGGCGCGGACCGCGCCCAGTACATTGCTTACATCGTTCCGGGGATTCTCCTCATGACCATCGGCAGCACCGTCGTCGGAACCGCCGTGTCCGTCTCCAACGACATGACCGAAGGCATCATCGCCCGCTTCCGCACCATGGCGATCCACCGCGGCTCCGTACTCGTCGGGCACGTCGTCGGAAGCGTCCTGCAAGCGGTCATGAGCGTGATCCTCGTCGGCGCCGTAGCCGTCGCCATCGGCTTCCGCTCCACCGGCGCAACCCCTCTGGAATGGCTGGCGGCACTCGGGCTGCTCGTACTCTTCGCCACCGCACTCACCTGGATCGCCGTCGGCATGGGCCTCATCAGCCCCAACGCCGAAGCCGCCGGCAACAACGCACTGCCCATGGTCCTGTTGCCCCTCCTGTCCAGCGCCTTCATCCCCGTCGAGACCATGCCCGGCTGGTTCCGGCCGATCGCCGAGTACCAGCCCTTCACCCCCGCCATCGAAACCCTGCGAGGGCTACTGCTCGGCAGCGAGATCGGCAACAACGGATGGCTCACCCTCGCCTGGAGCCTCGGCCTCGTGGCGCTCGGCTACTCCTGGTCGACCTCAAAGTTCAACCGCGACCCGAAATAGCCACTACGACGAACACCGGCTACCGGCCACGACCCACCACCCGACGTCAGTCCTCGTCCATGCCGGACAGCGCCTCGGTGATCATGCGGGTGGCGAAGTCGGGGTCATCGGCGATGCGGTTGATGTGTTCCGCGAGCAGGAAGGCGGTGACTTCGAGGGGAGTCATCTCCTCCTCGGTCCAGCGTCCGTACTGCTTGCGCCACAGGTTGGGGCTCAGGCCGGTGCCCGCGGCGATGACGAGCCCGGCCATGGTGGGGATGACCTCGGTAGGGACGCTCCTGGGCATCATGCGCATCGTGGCCACAAGGGTGGGCACCACGTACTCGATGACGTCCTTGTCATGCTGTTCGTGGGTCATCCGCAGCCACTTCATGAACATGAAGATGAGCGTGCACGCGCCGTCAAGCAGGTCCTTGGCCCCCTCGGGGCCCAATGACGCGGCGAACTGGTGGACCAGCTCCTGTTGTTCGGGGTCGGACCTGGACTTGCCGTCGTGGATGCATCTGAGCCGGGAGTCGACCATCATGATCGCCGTGCCCACATCGCCGGCGGGAGCGTGCTTGGGATCGCAGGACGATGACACAGGGTTCCTCCTCAGTTGCCCACGGTGGGCAGTGCGGCGTGTCCGAGGGTAGACCGCCGAGGAGGCGGGGGTCCGAGGAATCCCGGTGAAGCGCCCTTTGGTGGCTGCCCTTTTTTCGACCGCCGCCCCCGGCCGTCAGCGGTCGTCGTCCCGCGTCATGTGGAAGGTGGGGCGGAAGAAGTCCCGGCCTTGAAGCACCGGGGCGTTCTGGGTTCCCCCACTGATGTTGTTGCGCACTTCACTGCCCGAGCCGCTCTGAGCCTGCTGCCACCACTCTTCGAGCAGTGCGCGGAACTCGGCGTCCAGGGCCGCCCGTACGCCCAGCGCCGTCGCCAGCGCCTGGGCGCGCACCGGGTCGGCAGGACTGTTCTCCAGGTCCGCGAGCTCCAGCTCGCCCGAGCTGATCACAGGCGATCCGTCCGGTTCCGCGTCCGGTTCCGCGCCGCGCCGGAACGGACGCCTCACCAGTGCGGTGAGCCCTTGCCACGTCTGGCGGCCGGCTTCGCCACCGACGGTTCCGGCCAGTGCCGTCAAGGCTGCTGCCGTGATCGGGTCCATGTCAGGCTCCCTCGGGTGGTGTCTGATTGGCACACCTTAAGTCCGTTGTGTGGAGCGATGGAGGAGTTCCGGCGTATCAATGGTCGTCGGGTTCCCGGTTCCAGCCATGGCATGAGGAGGTGTCATCTCCATGTTGTGGACAAGGTGTTGGGCAATACCTTCCGAGTGACGCCAGGTCGATCCGCTTCGATTTCAGTGCTGCCAACTGCGGGGCGCCGGGAAGCCGTGTTGCCGTTCCCACCGACGCCATCCGGCTTTGTCAGGGCGGGGGGCCGGGGACGAGGGGGTGGACCGGGCGGCCGCGCACGCCAGCAGGGTCGCGGTGATGGCGGCCACCTCTTCGGGCTCGGCGCCGCCGAAGATCCGCAAGTCGTACGCCGCCCCGGGAGCAGCGCTCGGATGGGCGGGCATCTCGGCGGGGCTCAATCGTCCAGCCGGAGCGTGGACTTGTCGAACGTGGCCATGGTTCCGCTGTAGCCGCCAGCGGGTGCGGAGAACCAGACGGCGTCCCGCGCGCCGATGCGGTCACGCTCCAGGACGAGAGGCCCACCCTCGGACGTGATGCTCAGTCAGTCGCCCAAGGTCTCCGTTTTCCCTCCGCACACACTTCTACGCCGATTGCTTTTGCGTGACTTCAGGTGTGGAACTTAGGCAGCGGTTCGAGCATCACACAAGCGTGCGCTACGAAGGTGTGAGCGAGCGGTATCGGACGGTGCGCGAAGCGTGATCCCGAGGGGGGCGGTGACCGTGCCGACCGGCCCGCACGACGATGTCGTTCAGAGGCGATCCGGGGTCAGGCCGCGCGTCCGGCCGCCAGATCCTCGAAGGCGGAGCGGGCGGTGGCGAGGAACGCCGACACGCTGGGCCGCTGTTCCGCTCGGCGCAGCCAGGTCATCGTGACGTCGGTCTCCGATGCCTCACCGGTGAGGGGTACGGCGGCCACTTCCCCGCGGGCCGCGGGGCCGGCCACCGCGATCTCGGGAAGCAGGGCGCAGCCCATCCCCGCTGACGCGCACTGGCAGAGGGCGGCCATGCTCGCCACCTGGGTGTCGATGACCGGCGCGTCCGGTCCCAGCCTGCGGATCAGCGCGTCGAGCATTTCCCGGAAGCCGCAGCCCTGCGGTGTGGCGAGGAACGCCTCGCCCCGCAGGTCCGGGCCTTCGACCTGGGCGTACGCGGCGAGCCGATGCCCCATGGGTATGACGAGCATCAGCCGGTCCGTGCTGAGGGCCTCGCTCGCCATGAGCTTGTCCCGGGGCGCCTCTCCGAAGGTGAGCGCGACATCGAGCTCGCCGCGCCGGACCCACTCGTAGAGCTCGCCGCGGCCACCCTCACGCAAGGTCACCTGAACGCGGGGATGGAGCTGTCGATACCGGGCGAGAACGGCGGGGAGCCTGTACGCGCACAACGTCTCCAGGCCGCCGACGGTCAGCTGGCCCCCTTGCTCCTGGGCCTCGTCACCCACGGCTGTCCGCGCTTCCTGGGCGAGGAGGAGCATCTGGTCGGCGTACTCGGCCAGGCGCTCGCCGGCGGGAGTCAGCGACAGCTTGCGGTTGGTGCGGTCGAAGAGCTTGGCGGCGAGCTCGGACTCCAGGGACTGGATCTGCTCGGTGACGCTCGACTGGGCGTAGTTCAGTTCGGCGGCGGCTCGCGTGAAGTTGAGCGTGCGCGCCACGGTTCGGAACGTCCGCAGGTGACGCAGTTCCACAGCTGCCGCCCTTCTGATCGGCTCGGCCGGTGTTCACCATCGGAAGAGCCCGCTTCTGCAACCGGCTTCGCACTGCCAGGATTTCAGCTATCGCCTCCTGCCCACAACCGGTCTCGGCGATGCCTCGTGCTGCCTATATGCGGCATTCCCCCAGCAACAAGTCTGCACCTCCTTGGGAGGACCGCCATGTCCAGCCAGTCAACTCGCCCGACGAGCGCCGGGCGGCCGTCTCCTGAAGACTCCCCCGGCAGCCCAGGCGTCGCTGCCGCACGCCCGAACGGCCTTCTGCTGTTCGGGCTGTCCCTCGGTTACTTCATGGTCATGCTGGACACGACGGTGGTCACGGTGGCTCTGCCTGCCATCGGGAAGGACC
Organism: Streptomyces sp. NPDC048671; assembly: GCF_055587045.1. Taxonomy (NCBI): domain Bacteria; kingdom Bacillati; phylum Actinomycetota; class Actinomycetes; order Kitasatosporales; family Streptomycetaceae; genus Streptomyces; species Streptomyces sp. NPDC048671. The sequence continues at coordinate 88,481 of NZ_JBVJHB010000018.1, forward strand.
TGTCGGGTTCGCTCAGCGGGCTGCAGTGGGTGTCCAACGGGTACACACTCACCTTCGCGGCTCTGCTGCTCACCGCCGGCGCGCTCTCCGATCGCTACGGCGGTCGGAAGGTGTTCCTGGTCGGATTGTGGCTGTTCGCCATCTTCTCCGGCTTCTCGGCGGTGGCAGGTTTGATGGGTGTGTTGATCACGCTGCGCGCCCTGCTCGGGGTTGCGGGCGCGCTGCTCCTGCCCACCTCGCTCGCGATCATCGCCCACGCCTACACCGATCCGGCGGCGCGGGCACGGGCCATGGGCGCCTGGGCCGCGATCAGCGGAACCGCGCTGGCAGCCGGACCTCTGGTCGGCGGTGTCCTCACCGACACGCTCGGGTGGCAGGCCATCTTCCTCCTCAACGTACCGGTCGCCCTCGTCTGCATCGTGAGCACGATGAAGCACGCGCCCGCCAGTGACCCCAAGCCTTCCAAGGGGATCGACCTGCCGGGCCAGATCACCGTCTTCCTGGCTCTCGCCGGCCTGACGTATGCGCTCATCGAGAGTCAGCCCGAGGGCTGGGGATCACTTGAGGTACTCGGCGGATTCGCCGTGTTCGTGGTGGCCGGGGCAGGGTTCCTGCTCGCGGAGCGCCGCCCTGAGACGGAGGCCCGCGCTCCCATGCTGCCGCTGGCCATGTTCCGCAACCGGACGCTGTCGGCGGGCTTGTTCGCCGGGCTTCTCGTGAACTTCGGGCTCTCGGGGGTCTTGTTCCTCCTCTCTCTCTTCTTCCAGGAGGCGCACGGCTATTCGGCCTTCACCGCGGGTCTCGCCTTCCTGCCGCTCACGCTTCCCACGGCCTTCAACCCGATCTTCACGGGTCGCCTCGTGGGCAGGATCGGCGCCCGCAAGCCCGCCATCGCAGGCTTCCTGATGATGGGTGTCGGCGTCCTGATCCAGTCCGCGTCCACATCGGACTCCACCGTCTCGCTCATCGCGATGTGCTTCGGTCTGCTGGTGCTGGGCTTCGGGGTCTCCTTCGCGATTCCGCCGCTCATGACCGCAGTGGTGGGATCGGTGGCCAAGGAGCAGGCCGGCATCGCTTCGGGCGCGCTCAACTCCGCACGCCAGACCGGTGCTGTTCTGGGCGTAGCCGTCCTCGGAGCAGTGGTCGCCAGCGGCTCCTCGGTGAGCTCGGCCACCTGGATCGCGCTCGTGGTGGCCGGCGTCGTCCTGCTCGCCGGTGCGGGAGTGGTCGCCGCCTACATCGGCCGTCCCGCGCGGAAGAGCGCGTGATCCGTCGCGCGGAAGAACGCGTGATCCGCCTAGCGGAAGCGGAAGAGCGCGTGATCCGCCTAGAAGAACTCGGCGGTTCTCCGCACCGAGATCAATGAGGAAGCCCTGGCCTTGTTCACCGCGTCGATCCGTGACACGGCCCCGAGCTTGCCGAAGATGTTCCGCAGGTGCCGCTTCACTGTGGGCTCGGAGAGTCCGAGTGAAGCGGCGATCTGAGCATTGCTCATGGCACAAGCGGTCAGGTCGAGTACCTCGCGTTCCCGCTCGGTCAGCCTGACGTCGCTGTCGTGGCCCCCCGATGCCACCAGGGCTTCCGGGGGCACCGCCAGAAACACGCGCCGGCTGCCGTCGCAGCACGCGCGTACCGTGGCGATCAACTCCTGTCCGGAGGAGCTCTTCAAGAGGTATCCGCGGACTCCGGCATTGAGGAGTCCCTGGACGAGCCCGAAGGTGGCGTGGCCCCCGAGGACCACTATCGATGCCTTGGGGGCGGCCTGCCGGAGATGTTGCACCGCCGTCGTCACTCCGTCGGCATCGCGGATGCCGAGCAGCACGACCTGGGGGTCGCGCGCAGCAGCCAGGGCCAGGGCTTCGCCCATGTTCTCGGTCTCGCCGATGACCGCGATCCCGGGGGCGTCGCTCAAAATGCTGCAGAGTCCCTCGCGGAACTGGGTTTCTTCGTCGATCACGAGGACCCTGGCGGGCAGCGGCTCGGAGGCAGACGGCCCCAGGGCCGCACTGATCCTCGTGCTTGCCGTCTGAGCATGGCCTTCGTACACGTCGTCCATTCTCTCCTCGGATCCTCCGGGCAAAGCGAAGACGTGGTTCCCCGCAGCCCAGTCTCAAGGCGGGATTGAATACAGCCGTTGACGAGCAACCGGAAGACAGCACTGTCTGCCTGCTGCGTGCGTCGTGACATGGCTTTGGCAGGTGCCCCGGCCCGCGGAGACACCACAAGTGACGGATCAGTCGCGGATTTTCGGACTCACGTCACCAACTGGCCGACCTGCATAATCCCCCCGTTATTACGTGTCCAGGCACTTGAACGCTCAACGCTCTACCCGGCCTTCGTGACGTTATCAGCCACATGCGTGACGCAGGTAATGTGAAAGTAAAGAAAATCATGGGTGAGTGCGTTGTGTTTTTCTCTACTTTGGTGGTTCCGTCCGGCTGTACGCGGTCCGGCGGGCCTGTTTCGCCCGCCACTGGAATGGCTTGATTTTTACTTGCCGAGTCAAGGGTGCCGCGACCTGGCGGTCCGGAAAGCCGGTGGCGCATGGCATGGCATGTGGCCCCCATGCCATGCGCAGTGCCGATGAGGAAGCTTGGAGTGTCCAACCCGCACTCGATGGCCGAGGGGGAGCCATGCGGCGCGGCGCCTGTTGCGGAATTCGTCCACAAGAACCGAGATCGCCGAAGTGGATCTTCCCGTTCTTCCGGACGGAGCGGAGCGGGGCTGACGCTGAATAGCGACCGGCCATAGTGCAGCGAATGCGAATTGCCCGAGAAGGCGTGAAGGTGTGAAGGCGTGAAGGCGTGAAGGTAATTGCGGGTCGGCCTCAGGGGCCCCATTTACGTCGACCAAGCGGGACCGCCACCGCCTCATCGCCATCCTTAGTTTCGCGCTGCTGGTAGATCAGATGAAGCCCGCCACCTTGGCATTCATCTCGCCCGGCATGCGTGCCGAATACCACCTCAGCAATGGTGAGGTCTCCTGGCTTCCCACCGTGGCACTGACCGGCACCGTACTCGGATCGCTTGTCTGGGGCCGGGCGGCGGACCGTATCGGGCGCAGGGCCACCATCCTCATCGCCTCTCTGCTTTTCCTCGGCACGACGGTCTGCGGCGCCATGCCGACCTTCAGCGGCACGCTCGTCATGTGCGCCCTGATGGGTATGGCCGCCGGCGGAATGCTGCCGGTTGTCTACGCGCTGATGACAGAGAGTCTGCCGCCCGGCCGGCGCGCGGCCATCATGGTGCTGCAGGCCGGACTGACCACTACCGGCGGCTACATGGCCGCCTCCGGACTGGCCGCGATCCTTGTGCCGCTGATCGGCTGGCGCGTTCAGTGGTTCGCCCAACTCCCCCTGGTAATCGCCCTCATAGCGTTTAACAGATGGATCCCGGAATCGGCTGAGTTCACGGCGCGACGGGTCTCGTCTATTGGGGATTCATCACCTTCCTGCCCAGTCAGTTGGAGTCCTCGGGCCGTCACGGCATGTCCGCCGCCACTCTGCTGTTCATCCCGTCACTGCTGTCCATACCCGCCTACGCGGTGGCCGCATGGCTGTATGCGCGATGGTCCGCCAAGGGCACCATGGTCGTCTACGCGGCCCTCACCGTCGGGGCCCTCCTGGTCCTGGCCACGGTCGGCATGGACGGCAGCCGCCCCGTCCTCCTGACCACCGTGATGCTGCTGTTCGCCGGTACGGCCGGCGTCATCGCGCTCATCGGCCCCCACACGGCCGAGATCGCACTGATCCTCTCGATGCCGGGAGGGGTGCGCACCGCCGCGGTGCTCGTCGCGGTCCCCATGGCTGTGGCAGGAGTCGCCGTCGCCGCGCGTGGGACCACTACTCCCCATGCGGTCGCACAGCCCTCCCTGGGCGCGGCCGCCACGCTGGATGTCGAGCTCGATGACCTGGTGCGCAGCGAAGCCGGTTCCGCGCGCCCGACAACGCCCCTACCGGGCAAGGGGGCGAGATGAGCCGAAGCAATCCCACTTGTCGTTGAAGCGTCAACTCAATCTGGAGGCAGCCGTATGGAAGAAACCGTGATCCGGGCCGACGACGGAACGATCTCCGTGATCAACGTCTTCACTGTCGAGCCCAAGCGTCAACAGAGGCTGGCCGAAGTGCTGAGCGAGGGTGCCGAAAAGTACATCCGGCACAGGCCGGGGTGTCTTTCGGTGAATATCCTGCCCAGCAACGACGGCAAGCGGCTCATCTACTTTGCCCAGTGGCGGAGCAAGGCCGACATCAGGGCGATCATGTCGGCCCCCGACTGCCAGGTCTACCGGGACAAGGCGGCCGAGCTGGCCGACCCCGACGCGCATGCGTACACGGTGTTCGCAGTCCACCACCCGGAGGGCTGAGGGCTCGCGGGTGCTGCTGGAGGCGGACCGGAGAGAGCCGGGCCGAAGGCGGATTCGAGGCGATGAGGACAACGGGCCGGGAGTGCGTCGCGCCTGAGGCCTGAGCGATCAGTAACGGGCGGTGTCCCCAGGAGCGAGGGTCTCTCCCAAACGATCTCCGGAAACCACTCAGGGGCCTGATCCACTTAGTGGATCAGGCCCCTGACCTGGTGTTTCAGCTGTCGGGGTGGCGGGATTTGAACCCACGACCTCTTCGTCCCGAACGAGGGTCGAGCCCTGACCCTAGCTGCGTAGATGGCGTTTTCCCTGGTCAGAGGTGTGGTCCCGATTGGTCTCGCGTGGTGCCGCGGGGGCTTGGCGAGCGGGTTGGCTCCCCAGCGGCTCCCAGGGCAGAGGTCGTGGGCGGACCTTTGGGGTATTGCCTGAAGTCGTCAGCGCAGGCGGCCACCGCCTGGCTCAGTCCAGAGAAGTCAGTGTGCACGGGATGCAGTCGCCGGAGGCTGGAGAGCCTGATCGTCCTCTGATCTGGACACCGGTCGTCCAGAATTCGGGTGGACAGCACGTAGAAGGTCCACTGGCCAAGGCCGAGAGGATCGAGGGTCTGCTTGTCCTGATGGTGCAGCAGGCAGAACACGTAAACGTCCGAGCGACGCAGTACTTCGGCCGATGTTGCGTCGGTCTGCGCGTCCCACCCTGTGGCTGGCGCGATGGAGAACGAAATCTCGGATGGTTTGGACTGAGCCCACGACTGTAAGTAGGCCGCCGACTTCACCTCGATCCGCCACTGCTCGGCGGTCCGGATGTCGACTGTGTCCCATGCGGTCCGGGTGCCGGCGGCAGCGCCGAGTGCCGTGGCCACAAGGTACTCAGCCAGGACACCGCGCATGGTGTTGTTGGCCAGGTCGGAGCATGCCCAGCTCCAGAAGCCACCGAGGGTGGCCACGGCCTCGCCGTCGACTCGTATCGGCTCGTCTCCGGTTCGGCGATTGATGACCAGCGGACCGAGATGAGTGATCATGCTCTCCTCCAGCGACGAAGGTACGGGGTGCCTCAGAGTGAGAGAAGGCACTGACCGTGGAGTGCGAAGGCTTGCTGGTGACGCTCTGGTCGGACGGTAGAGCCGCAAGCCTGTCGACCCGGATCTTCTTCGGCCGACTCGGATGCCGGCCCGGACCGGTGACCCGGACGAGAACGGCTGTTTCTATGTCGGAACGAACGCAGGATCGGTGTCTGGACCTGGGGCCGCGCTTCTCGGTGCCTGATGATCCAGCGCTTGGAATCGGTGTCCGGCGGACTGCGACTTCAGACTCCTCGCCCCCCCGGAGGAGGCCGTCCCGGAGCTGGAGTCAGCTGCTTGATTGCGGGCGCTCTGCCGGTCCGGCCGTCTCGGTCAGGGGTGGGTTCAAATCCCGCCCAATAACAGCTGTAAGGCCAGGTCAGGTGCCGTCTTAGTGGCTGCTTGGGACTTGACATCGTCCTCGTGGTGTCAACCGACAGGCTCTTTGGCGGTTCTCAGTGGAGCCGGATGCACGACCTCTTCCCCGAATGTGGTCCGGGCGAGATCGCTACCGGCCGATTTCGCAAGTCGGGGCGTTGGTCTCGATGGTCCTCGGCCGGTGTAGAGAGAGTGAGGAGTGCTGGGCCTCAGCCGCGCATAGCTGTAACCGCAGTGGTCAATGTGGGCAGGACGGTCACCCACTATGCCAAAGACCAGGATGGCTCCTGATATAAATGGTCCTGCTGTCCGTTGGCCAGCCTTCTGCCGCGCGGCTGGCCACCTTACGTGTGAGCCCCTGCAGGATGGTGATAACGAACGTACGGCGCCGCCTGTCAGGCCGAGATCCGTGATGCATCACAGGTCAGGCTACTTACGCCACTGCCCGGCGGACGAGCTGAACGTGATTCTGCATTGCTACTGCAACAGGCCATTCTGCTTAGCCCAGCTTATGAATTGACCGCGAGCGCAAGGATATCGTGCTCCAGTATCGATCAATGCGTCGACTAGGGTACTTCCTACATATTCCGTTGTGTGCCCCTCGCTGACGGCGGTCGCTATTATGCGCAGGGATCCCCAGACGGGCAGGGAGTTCTTAAGGGCGATTCTCCGAGCGTCTCCGTCATCGATCACAGCAATCGCGCCGTTGACCTCGGCCCATGCGAGGACAGTAGCTTCACCTTCGTTCGACTTGCTGCCCGAGACCCGATCCATCCACGTCACGAGTGCCGTGAGCTCGTTCAGGTGATCGACATGCACGATCTCTAGCCAATCAGCACTCGCCAGGCTCAGCCCGTACGTACTGAGCTCGTCCACGACGGTCTGCGTAGTTACATTCCGCCGTTCCGCACCTTGCCAGGTCCGGGCGGCATCGCCGAGGACATCGAGTTTGCCCGCTTTAATTGCGTGAAAGAGAGGAGATGCATCCCAGGCAAATAAGGCGTCGGGCAGGCTTGCAGCGGCAGAGGCGATACTCACGGCAGCGGCTCCTCCAGGATGCGCGTGGGTAGTTCATCTATCGCGAGTGCGCCGTACAAAAGCTCGATGGCGCGTGGAGCTGTGATGGCACCTGTTTCCCAGGCGCTTAGCACCGCCTTACGCCACATTTTGCCGGTTGCACCTGGTTCAAGATCAGGGATCGGCTGTGCGCCGAGTACGGCTAGAAAATCTCCACGCGTGGGCGAGTTCGCCTTCTGTCGCCTGGCTTCCCCGCTGTCGATCAACCCCAGGTTGCGCACGCGATTTACGACTGCGCTCCAGGACACCCTGTAGCTGGCTGCCAACGCAAGCATGGCGGGCCTAGCTTTCTTGGCTTCTGTAACTTCCTGCCAAGCTGTCTGTACATCCTGGGCAGGAAGGATGAAGCACTCGACGAACCGGTCAATCTGTCGCTCACGCTCATCGCGGCTGGCTGCCACACCAGCGTCGCTGTGGTACTCGTCCTGCAGAAGGTGATGGCCCAGCTCGTGGGCAGCCGTCCACCGCCGCCTTCCGGGCTGCGCTTCTCCACTAATGACAGCTACGCCATATCCGTCCTGCAGGAGTGAAGCTCCCTCGGCCGGCTCGTCTACGACCGTCAGGAAGAGGCCCAGCTGTTCCACGACGTCCGCCATCGGACCAAGTGGGCCCGATGGTCTATCCAGGGCGCTACGGGCTGCTGCGGCCAGCGCACCCGGGTCGACCTGGTCTTCCGGCCGCTGCACGGAAGGGTTCAACTGTGGGGGCGTGAGAAAACCCTCTGAGATGAGCCAATGAGCATTGCGAGCGTGCTGCTCGAGCCAGGCGTCAAGCCGGTAGCTAGCACGAGTTGCCTCGTCCGACACGTCCTCCAGCGCGACTCGACGGGATACGAGAGGCGCGGGAGGACGGGAGAGGAAGTGCGCTAGAGGGACACCCAGCGCTTGGGCCAGACGAGAAAGTTCAAGAGCGGAAACGCGGCGATCCCCGGCTTCGATGCGCACCATGGCTGTGCGATCGAGCCCTACCGCGGAGGCCAGGCTGCCCTGGCTCATGCCCGTAGCTAGGCGTGCCTCAGTGATCCGCTCGCCCACTTCATCCCAACTCTGCACCGCTTCCATGTGTGCGATTTTTGCACACATGGAAGCGGCTGGCATCTACGGAGGGCTGTGTTCTCGGTCAAACGCTTAAATCAGGCCAGGCGTGTAGCGGACGCTGGAGGCACACAGGTGCTCCGTCAAATGCGAGCAATGATCTTCGATTTGAACCGTTGGGCTGCTGACCTGCAACGATGTAGGTGATTCTTTCTTCTCTGCACTCCAGGTCAGCCTACCGGCGAACTGAGGCTTGTGAAGTGACTCAGCTGTAGGTAGTTGTTCGTGATTGCTGCGAGGGGTCTGCAGGGAGGGCTTGTGGTTCCCGCGGTGGCGGATGGGAGGCGCAAGGTATCGCTGCCGACGAGTTAGACACGCGAGGCCGCAGGGCGCCCTCTCGGTATCGGTAGACGGAATTTTCGTCAGTCGCGAGCTCTTTGTCCCGAATGAGGGCCGGGCGGGACTGACACCGGGTGGTTTGCTGTTTGGCTGTTCAGGGCGTTGGGGCGGGGTGGTCTTGGGGAGCAGGCTGGCTCCCCACTGGCTCCCAGCGGGACCTCAGCCAAAGGCCGCTGAATCCGTGTTTCGCGCCGTGTCCGAGGGGGTCAACGAGGCGAGGAGCTCTGCATTCGGCTACGCCATGCGGAGCTGGCCCTCTCTTGGAAGGCTGATCGCTGGAACGGTCAGGGCAGCGCACCATGAAGGCTGGCAGACTGCGATTGTGATACGCGAACCAGCAGAACTGCAGATCGATGACGACGGCCGCGTGTCCCTGCCGCTGGGGCTCCTCGCGGAGGCGGGCCTGGATGCAGGGGGCCGAATCCTGGCGTTCAGCGACGGCGACGGGCGCATCGTGCTGCAGCGAGAGGTAGACGTCTTCAAGGCACTGCTGCACGACGGGACTATGTGAGTGGAGATCCCGCTGCCGCGAGGCCACTCCCGTTGCAGCGATCGGGGATTGTCGGTGCGCGGCCGCGTGGGGTCCGCGGGTGCGAGGTTTGCGATCGCCCTTCCTCGCCACAGGGAAGCACCGAGAGTAGAGCTGGACGGACAGTAACGGGTCTTCGCAGGCGGGACGCCCCGGAGGAAGCTGTCTCTGAGCTGTGGGAGATATGGGAGAGCAGAAACTACCAGAAGGACTGGCCGAGCAGTGGACACCGCCGGAGGGGTCGTGGGCGTCGTCGGCCGCGACCCGGCGGAGCATGGTCGGCAACCGGAGTCGTGATACTGCGCCCGAGCTGCTCCTCCGCTCGCTCGTCCACGCTGCTGGACTGCGCTACCGGGTAGCGGCTAAGCCGCTCCCGAAGATGCGCCGAACAGCCGACATGGTCTTCCGCCCTGTGAAAGTCGCAGTCTTCATCGACGGCTGTTTCTGGCACGGCTGCCCGGAGCACTTCGTCATGCCCAAGACGAACCAGCCGTACTGGGAAGAAAAGATCGGCCGGAACATCCAGCGCGACCGGGACACAGACGACCGCCTCGCGAAGGCTGGCTGGCTGGTGCTCCGTTTCTGGGAACACCTCGAACCAGAGGCGTGTGCTGCCACTGTCATTGAGGCTGTGGCAGCACGGCGACAGGAAGGCCAAGCCTTGAAGCATCCGAGGAAGACCTCCTGACCGTCGCGTCGCTGGAGGCAGAGGTCAGCTGAACTCCGCAGGGTTTAGCGAGAAGAGCTCGTACCGGGGGCCGTCTTGGCCTCTGCGAGATGGAGTTGATCAAGCAGGGCGAGACCTGGTCAGCTCCCGTCATAGGCCACCTGCAGTCGCGTGGTGCTCTTAGCCGTGTGCAAAAAGGCGTCGCCCTGTCCGGCCAGAGCTTCGGCTCCCGTCTCGTCCAGAATGATGCGGCTGTCGGTCGCTGTCTTGACGCGCAGGGCGAGTTGGGCAGGGAAGTTGGAGCGGATGGTCGTAGAGATGACGTCCGCACTCGGTCGCTGCGTGGCTGTAATGACGTGGATGCCCGCAGCACGGGCTTTCTGCGTCAGGCGCTTGAGCAGCGCTTCGATCTGCTTCTTCTCTTCGGGATCGCTAGTGAGATCGGCGTACTCATCAAGGACGATGACGATCCAGGGCTTTCGATCTGCCTTGTCGACCTTGGCGTTGTACTCGACGAGCTTGCGTGTGCGGATCGCCTTCATGTCCTTGTAGCGCACGGCCATCTCTTCGACGGTTTCCTCAAGGATCTCGATGGCGTCGGCAGCGTCCATACCGATCACGCCGTCAAGGTGCGGGTCATCCTCGAAGTCGACAAGCTCGGTCCCCTTGGGGTCAACGAGGCGGAGTCGCAGGGTGCTCTTGTCGTACCGGACCAGGCCCTTGAGGATCGTATCCAGCGCGACGGACTTTCCTGATCCGGTAGTGCCGGCCACCAGCAAGTGCGGTGAGTCTGCGGAGGAGAGGTCAATGGTGACCGGGTTGCCCTCGATGTCGGCGCCCAGCGGGGCGATGAGGCTCTCGGGATTGGCCGGGCACCGCAGCCACAGCGCCTTGGCGTCGACCCCGTACTTCTCGTCGTCGATCTTGGGGATCTCGAAGAGCACGGAGCCGCGGTCGCTGCGGGCACGAATGCTGAACCCGGAGGGGAGCGCCAGGGCCAGGAAGATCTCGTCGCGTCGGTTGGTCAGCTTGTCCACGGTGACCCCAGGATTGGGGATGAACCGGAAGATATAGAAGCCGGGTCCCTCCTGCCACTTGCCGACCTCCGGTGCGGTGACCGCGACCTTGTGGCGGGCAAAGACGTCAACGATCTTGTTGTATCGAAGCGCCAGCTCCTCCTCGGAGAGCCCACCGCGGGAAGTCTTCAGAGGTGCAGGCCCTGCCTCTGCGGCAGGGTGACGCGCAAGTACCGCGCCTGGCGCAGCTGTTAGAGCGGCCGCCCCGCCGGCCTCGGCAGATGCCGTTGTTTCTTCCAGAGTGGGCGGTTCGGCGGAAAGGCCCACAGAGGAGGTTTCGACGGCAGTGTCAGCGGCATTCATGGTCCCGCTGAGGTCTCCAGAGACAACAAGGGGATCGGCGTTGGTGGGGTCCTCCTTGGCGCGTAGAGCGCCGATGAGGTTCAGCAGTTCCCGTTTGTTCAACCTCACTAGGGTGTGCCTGCCGAGGCTGCCGACCGCGGGTGCCGACTGATCGTCCTCTGCCGAGATAGCCACGGCAACGCCAGTGACGTGGCCGAGCTGGACATCCTCGGAGCGTAGGGCATCAAGGACCTTCGCCTCGACCTGGCGGTGGTCGTCATTACCGAGCAGGGTACGAGCTGGAAGGTCTTCGGCCTGCGTGGTCTTTCCACTGGTCTGAGCGATCGCGGCAGCAAGCTCGTCCAGCCAGAAGGGGCGGTCGTGGCGAGCTTCGCCGTCCGAACGGAAGGCGTCCCTACACAGGTCAGTGGTGCGGTTGAGCTGTTCCTCAGCCGAACCGACGTCGAAGGTCTGGCGGAACTTGGACTCGGCGACCAGGATATCCAGGCGAACAGTGCCGTCATCCTGGACCGTCAGCACAAACCGGCCGAGGTCGGCACGGGTCTTGTGTCCGCGGCCGAACCAACGGTGGTGCTCGTCGAAGCTGATCCACGTGACCAGGCTCGTGCCCTGCCTAGAGACGGGAAACTGCTGGTCGATGACAAACCGCGTGGCTACCAGGCCGACGACTTCGTTGACCGTAGTGCCAATGCCGAGGGAGCGCAGCACGGCGCCAGGGGCCACGTTGCGGCCGACCTCGTAGATTCGTTTAGCGGTGCTTTCCGAGTCCTGTGGGGTGACGACACCGATCTGCTCAAGGCGGCGGCACAGTCGCTGAACGACGAACTGCCGACCGGTCTGCGAGCTGACAATGAGGGTGTAGGACTCGTTCTTGCCGACGCTGGGCTTGACGAGGATGACGTCAGGGCGGTTGCGCAGGGCGTCGATTTGCTCACGGCCGATGAAGCTGTCGAGAGTGACGACCCAGTGGGCCACACGGTGCAGGGTCTCGAACAGGTTCTGGTGCTGGTCGAACTGCACCTGCATCTCGAAGTAGTCGATGCCGTCGACGCTCTCCCGGGAGACCGGGGAACGGCGGTCGTAGCGCACGCACAAGGTCGACCAGGACTCAAGAGTTTCGTCGGCGGTCTCAGGCAACAGCGCTCTCACGACGTTCTCGCTGGTCTGAGCCAGGTTGTGTGAGGCTGGGTGCTTCCAGGGGTTGAAGTAGCCCGACAGGGACTCCTTCTTGGTGCTCTCCTTCATACTGGTCTGCGTGCCGAACAGTGCCGGCGCCAGAGCGAGGTCGATGGTGTCCTCCAGCCCTGACAGGTCTGCTTCCTGGTCGGGCTCCCATGCCTGAAGGATCAGTTGGACGTCGGGCAGGAAGCTGTCGTCGGACATCTCCGTACCGGAGAACTGCAGGTCGAAACCCTGGATGATCTCGTGGTGGGTGGCCTGCGGAGCCAGTACAACCAGATCAACTTTCAGACGAGGGTTCTTGGCCCGCATCTGCTTGGCCACGCGCATCGGTAGGACAGGGTCGCCGTTGCGGTCCAGAAGCAGTACGCGCAGCCCATCAAGCTTGTGGGGGTAGGTCGTCAGGTAGTCGGTGATGACGCGGACCATCTCGTCGACCGCGGTCTCGTCGACGCTGGAGAGCCAGTCCTTGGACTCGTTCCCGCCGTAGCGGACCGGTGCGTACTCCTCGTGCCCGGCTGACTCTCGCATCGGAATGGCAATAGTGCCGCCGGGGCCGACGAGGACAGCAGGTGTCCCGTGTGGGGAGATACGGTCAATGGCGTCGAAGAAGAGCTCCTCGTTTTCCTGGTTGAGGCTCAGACCTCCCTCCTTGTTCAGGGCGGTCTCGATGCTGTCAGCAGCCTCCTCGTAGTTCTTTGCCAGCCAGCGCAGCTTCAGCGGGTGAGTGGCCAGCATCATCATGCGGTGGTCGGCAAGCCCGACAACATCGGTCAGGACGACAGCCTCGAGGTCTGCGTTCGGAGCGTTGTCGGGAACCAGGGTGGTGCGAGCTTCGCGGAGCACGCCTTCCCACTCACGTACGTAATCGTTGATCTTCCCGGCGTCAAGCCCGTCGCAGAAGCGGCTGAAATGCTCCAGCCTGAGGCGCTCCAGCTGACTGGCAAACTGCGATTCGGAAACAGGCAAGGGTTCGTCGGCCTGCCACTGCCGGGGGTCATTGAACCTTTCGAGGAAGGTGTCAAAGGTCAACTTACCGGTCTGGCCAGGGGGAGTTTGCCAGCCGTGTATGAGAGCCGCCAGCGCGATCTGCCCCGGGATGCCAAGAGGGTCCCAGCGAAAGCGTCGCTGGGCGCCGTCCATCTCGACCAGGATGCGCAGCGGGGCCCACTCCGTGTTCGGATCGAACGGCTCGTCCTCCTCCGGGAGGGGCGGCTTGGTCAGGTCCAACAGGCACTTCTTGACGTCCAGAGTCAGGCGAAGACCGGTGGATTCCCGGATGTCATCCAGGGTGTTGGCGTACAGGAAAGCAAAGAGCCAACGGCTCCACCGCCCAACTTCCTGGTTGCCTTCCAGCCCGACGACGACGGAGCCTTCCTCTTCATCGGAGAAGTAGGTCAGCTCGCGCAGCAGGGCACGCAGTGGGTCCTGGACGAACTGAGAGTCCGGAAAGGCAAGCTTCTCGACTTTGCGGCGCGACCGCTTGGACAGCAGGTCGGCCAGAGGCTCCGCCCCGCCGATAGGAGCCTCGTCAAGGAAACGCTGTGCGGCTTCCTGATCTCCGAGGTCGAGTGCATCTTCGATCACCATGGCGTCGAACTCGTCGACCCGATCTGCGTCGGCCTTCTCGATCTCCTGCCGGACCTGCTGGCCCAGGCCGATCTTCTTGGACTTCTGCTCGAAGACTTCCAGCCAGAGGGTCAGGTCCTGCTCTCGGCGCAACTGACGAGAATCCTGCGGAGTGGAGCCACTGCGATTGAGGTTGAGTACGAGGCCGCGCATGAGCTCCTTGGCAGTCTCGGAGTCCGTGCCGACGTGGTCCAAGGACTCCGCACTGAACTCGGTCGCGCTTATGCGGTCTATCAGGTCGTCCTCGGTGATCTCCTTGCCCGTGGGCTGCTTGAAGGCACTTACCGAGACGTTCTTCTTGATCCGAGTGGGCAGCGCGGCGGGCTTGACGAAGAGTCCTCGGTCTGGGAAGAGATCAAGAGCCGGCAGGGCAGCAGAGATCTCCGGGTAGACCACGTCAGGGGTGCGGACCTGAGTTGCTGCGACCTTCTGCGCAGTGTCGACCAGGAAGGCTGCCCAGCGGTGCAAGGACCGGGGCTCCTCATCCGTGACGGCACCCCAGATCGCCGGCAAAACGGTGCCCATCGCGGCTGGAACAGTGCCGATACCCCCAGCTTCCCGCCATGCTTCCGCCATGAATCTGTCGAACCCACGCTCGCCGGAGGAGTCATGGTAGTTGCCCAGGATCGTGGCATCGTTCAGGGCGTTCATGGCCGCCAGCCCCTGTGCGTCCGGAGACTGCCCCCACTCGAAGAGCAACACCGCCCTGCCCTGTCCTGAATTTCGCCACTTGGTCAGCTGGTCCTGCGGTTCCAACAGGTAGTCAGCAGGGACGCCTTCGATTGGCTCTGAGGTGCCGACCTTGACGACAACCTGACGGTCCGGCGATCCCAACAGCTTCCGGGCAGTGCGGCGGAGAGCCTCGGCCACGGTCGGTCGGTCGAAGCCGCTGACTCGTAGGACGGCGCGGGCCCCGTTGGCCTCAGTGACCTTGCGGAGTGCTTCGTCGGCGACGAACCGACCGAGCGCTCGGATGCTGCTGTCGGTCACCGGGGCTCCCCTCGAACCATGCTGGTTGCATCTGAATATTGAGTGAGCAGACCAATAGCGGCGAGTTTCTCCCGGAACGCCTTGCCATTGTGGTCAAGGACCGATGGGTCGACCTCGTAGGCCAACGGGCTCGTTGCCGCGACCTTGTCCTCCATCACAAGCCCATACCTCTCGTACAACAGCGTGCAGAACTTGTCGAACTCCATCTCCGCTTCCTGAGCGACGGTGGCAGAGACCAGAGCCTCGAGCATCGGGGGCTTCATGGTGAAGTGTCGTCGCCCGGCTGTCGCGTTCAAGGCTCCAACAGCGGCGAGGGTCTCGCTGAAGAACGCTCGGGGTGAGGCGACCGCGGTGCCGCCTTCCTTCAAGAATCTCTCGTAACGGCGTTTTTTACCCTCGTCGCCTTCGGCTTCGCCGATCATTACCTGGGCCTGGACATTGATCGCTTTGACAATGTCGTTGCGGAAGCCAGCGAGGTTCTTCTGCGACTCCCTGCGCAGCGGGGTTGCCTCGTTGCCGAAGTCCAACAGGATCGACTCGCGGTTGGTGGCACCGAGCTTGGTGCGTGCGAGGTGGAGCTGATGGCGTGCCAAGCAGTAGGGGACCCAGTGCATGAGGCTCTCAGTGCGCTTGGCCCTCGGGACCGTAGCGATCCGAGTGACGATGTTGCAGGTCCCCTCCCTCAGCAGATCAGGCCACGGGCTGAGCTCCTCATACAGCTCGATTTCTGTGTCTGAGCCCTCCACGGGAGCTTCGTCGTAGTCGAAGTCGTGCGCGCTGAGGGCCTTGGCGAGATTGCCCAGCGGGGTTTCGCTGTCCTGCACGAGGTCGCTCAGGCCCTGCCGGGTCGCTTCCTTGCGGTCAGGATCGAGGTCGGCACGAAGGGCTTTGTAGGCCCAACTCCCTCCATCGCGGAAGAGGTAGCGCTCGATACTAGGAGCGTTGATTCCGACAGCGACTTTGGTGGCCTGCTTGCGCTTCTTAGCGCTCTTCTTGGCATCGATTTGCTTGACTCGTCGTTCGACTGCGTCGTAGTGGATGAGCTCACCGACGAACGGATAGATGTGCGCGCCGAACCAACTGGGCTGGCTGCGACGCCCTGGGATCTCAACCAACAGGGAGGAGAACAGGGCGTGGAGCGTTTCCATCGTCTCGGGAGAGTCCAGCTCGACGGCCTTGCCGAGTTCTTCATCGCCCTCGACTATGCGGGCCTTGGTCGCGATTCGCCGGGCCAGGTCGTGCGAGGTTCTCTTGTAAGCCGTGCCGGCTCCGTTGTCCAGGAGCCCTGCGAACTGCTCCGGGTCTTCCTGATGCGCCAGGTAGACGCCGCGGGCGATCGCGAGCATCTCAAGCGGGATGTAGAAACCGCGGCCCTGCTGTTCGAGATTCACCCCAAAGAGGCGAAGGACGACCTCGGCCTTGGAACGATCAGCCATTACGCACGCACCGACCTGATCTTGTCGCCGACGTCGATCATGAGTTTTTGCATGACGTTGCCCACCAGTACCTGGATCTCGTCGTCCTTGTTCGACGAGTCAGCCAGCTCAGCCAGGGATCCACTCAGGCCGCGGATCTCTGCCTCGTGCTGCACCTCGCTGCGCAGGCCCGCGGCCCACCGCGTCAACAACTCGAAACGCAGGAGGTCCGCTTCCACCGAGACTGCGTCCTGGTCAGGGGCGACGGCTGGGATACGGATGTAGATGGCCCGGTTGAGCCACTCGACGGCGTTCCGCATCTCAGGGGTGGTGCTCGTGCCGGCTTCCCTTTGCCACTGGGTGACCTGGTCGACCACCTCGACGCCCTTGCTGGGCACTCGCCGGGAGACCACGGCCGCGCGGGCGCGGTGTGTGAAGAAGGCGGGGTCAAGTACGAAGAAGTCAGGGTTGCTCGCTGCCCGGTGAATGCCCTGGACGGCCTCCAGACCCTTGAGAAATAGGTCTCGCACTCTGGTGTCTGCCGGGTCCCGGTTCTTGTCCTGGACACGCACAAAGTCGTCTCCGGCCTGCAGACCCATGCGGGCGAAACGGTCCGTATCGTCGTCACTGTTGAAGAAGTCGGCTCGCCGCAGGAACGTGTACAGGCCCCGCAACTGTTCGGCCTGCTTCTGGGCGTCCCGATTCGTGCGGACCTTCTGCAGGTAGCTGCTGGCGTCCGCGGGAGGGAAGTCGCCTGCCGTGTCTGGGTCCAGCCGGTCGTCGACCTGGCGACGGGAGACCCGGCCCGGGTCCAACTTCCGTAGCGCGAAGAAGGCAGGAACCAGGTGACGCTGTTGCTGGCTCAACCGGTCGCCGAAGAGCGCTTGGTGGTACAGGTGGGGAGCTTGCCACTGCCGGTTCGAATGCGATCGCTGGTACCTGGTGTGGACGTCATCGCAGGACAGGCCGCCGGTGAGCATGTAGCTGGTGACCGACAGTGCCTGACGTGTCGTGATTACGGCCCCGGTACGCTCGGCCGCAGCGAACATGTCCCGGATCGCGGCCCGCCGCTGAGGCCCGCGGGTGGGATCACTCAGTTCGTTGCGGTTGGCCAGAATCGGGCAGACCGTGCGTGCATCACAGGTTTCGCACCGCTTCCACCGCGATGACTGGGTCGTTGTCCACTGCTTCAGGACCCAAGGGATGAGCCCGCCGTTGGAACCGTCCGCCGCTACGGACTGGTAGTTGAGGTTGATGACGGTCACTGCACCATCAGAATCACTGACCTGCCCGCGAACTATGCCCTCCGTGAGGGTCTGCACCAGAACCTTGGCACGTCCCGTGCCAGCTTTGCCAAGGTTGTCATCCTCGGCGACGCACTTGCGTAGTTGGCCCTCGTTCGCGCAGATGATCGCGATGCCTTTGTCCGGAGGGTCGAGAAGCTCCACGAGCTTGTGAGCACCGGCCTGCGGGCTGAGCTCGCTCAGATCGCTGAGGATGTACAGCGGGCGTCCGCTACGGGTCCGGCCGACAGGGCGGCTCGCGCCTTTTGCCTCGGACAGGCTGAGGAAGACCGCCTTCCGGACATCTGGCGTGATCGGCTCGTCACCGGCCCGCAGTTTGGCCAGAAGGCTGGCGCACAGGCTCGTCTTGCCATGCCCGGCGTCTCCGGTGAGAACGATGGTCTTCGTGGCCTGTCGCTCGATGACGTTCAGCAGGTAGTCCAGTGTCACGACCGGGAACTGTGGCTGTGTCCAGTCTGCCTGCGTCTCATAGACCATCTCAGAGGTGGCGACGTCGAACGGCTGGTAACGACGAATCCGGTCGACGTGCTTGTTGACCTCTAGCGGCATGCTGCTGTCCTTCGTCGAGCGAGCTCGGAGCTGCAGAATTTTAGCTGCCAGTTGGTCTGACAGTAGGTCAAATGTTGTGACTCGGCTTGAAAATTCTCCTGGCTTGACTCCGGTCCCCGTGAAGGTGTGCAGGCGTTGGTCTCGCCTAGGCCGCAGGAGCAACAGGGGCGCAGGGCGATGGTCGTTGACGAGCTTGTTCAGGGGTTGCGGAACCAACGTGATCGGCACGTCAGCCGATGCGTAGGTGCCGGTCCGCAGCACGTGATCACCCTTGATCGAGTACGATGACCGCTCGTTCCGCCGGTTCTACGAGCAAGTGCAGATGGGGGTCACACGTGGGTGAGCGACACCCCTTGCGGGCCAAGCGGCGGCCAAAGTTTGAGGAGGGTTTCGGTTCCCTGCGAGTCGTGGACCTCTTCGCCGGCTGCGGTGGCCTCACCCTCGGTATTGCCCAGGCAGCGCACAGGCATGACGTCTCGCTCGATGTTCGTCTCGCGGTTGACTTCGAGGCTGCCCCCACCAAGGTCTTCAAGGCAAACTTTCCCAAGGCCAACGTCCAACAGGGGACCGTCGAATCCTTCTTCGATGGTGACCTTGGCGCCTCGTTGACCGCTCAGGAGAAGAAGACTCTATCCACGGTGGGTGAGGTAGAGCTCCTGATCGGCGGGCCACCGTGTCAGGGGCACAGCAACCTCAACAACCACACCCGCCGCGATGATCCCAAGAACCGGCTGTACCTGCGTATGGCCCGGGCCGCAGAGGTTTTGCGCCCTAGCGCAGTCGTCATTGAGAACGTGCTGGCCGTTGTCAACGACAAGCAGCAGGTGGTCTCCCGCGCCATCGTTCACCTCAAGAGGCTTGGATACGATGTCGCCACAGGTCGTATCGACCTGCTCAAGCTCGGGGTCGCTCAGACACGCAAGCGCCACATACTACTGGCCATCCGCGAAGACGCGCTGCCTTTTGGGTTCTCGGCTGCTGACTTGCTGAAGGTCGAGGATCGCATTGCCGTACCGCATGACCTGCGTTGGGCGATCGGTGACCTGCTCGACGTTCCCGCCAAATCATTCTTCGATGAAGCTGCCGTACCCAACGCGGACAATCAGCGGCGTATGAAGTACCTCTTCGAGAATGATGAGCATAATTTGCCGAACGGAGAGCGCCCCGAGTGCCACCGCGGCGAGCACAATTACACCTCTATGTATGGCCGTCTATGGTGGGATCGTCCGTCTCAGACCATTACCAGCGGATTTGCGACGATGGGGCGCGGACGCTTTGTTCACCCTGCTGTCCCTCGATGCCTAACCGCCCATGAGGCCGCGCGCATCCAGGGCTTTCCGGACTACTTCAAGTTCGTGGACGAGAGGGTCAAGCCTCGTTATGAGTTGACTCGCACCGAGGTTCAGGTAATTATCGGCAACGCCGTGCCCCCACCCCTGACCGAGGCGCTGACCTCCAGACTCTTCGATGCTGAAGTTCTGCAGGCGAAGAGCGGCGCGTCTCGGCAGCGCAATGACGACTTCGCTACCGCTGCTGTAGATCTCGCCTGCTGAGCCTCCAACGAACTAGTGTCCGTCCGAAGACGTCCAGGCGGGCCAGTTGCCCCCTGGAGGCTTAGTAGGCCCCTCGCCAGGTTTGCGTAACCTCCTGCTGGCGCGTATGGCGAGCTCCTGCATGGCTGAGCTTTGAGTCGCGGTCGCCAATTAATGGTCACGCCGCGAGCTGGGCGAAGCTTCAGCGGCCTATTTGAGCGTTGACTCTAAGCACTTCCATGACGACGGAGCGGTCCGTCCACCGGCCATAGAGATGCTGATTGCAAGCCCGGCGCGCCAGAGGGGCTGCGGCGGAAATGCGCCATTCTCTGCGCGATCAAGTGGAAGAGTGTGCCTGGGAATGCCACTATTGGGTGGCCTGCAACGGCAGCTTAGGGATGGTTGTTAGTAGTCAAGTTTCACTGTCCCGAAATGCGCAGGGCGGCGGCGTGCGAATCGGCGGCTTTTACGGCAACGGGGCAGAGTCGCTGGGGGTCCCTTGCCGATGCGCGGGCCGAGGTGATCGAATGCGAGCAGTGCGCATCTGAGAGGAAGATTCTCAGCGGGAAGGTTCGTGACTTGCTGGGTGCAACTTCAGGTTCGACGTGACGATCTTAGTTGCCACCAAGCACTTCAGTGGGCCGGCTGAGAAGTGTGCCACGGGGAAGGACACCTTTGGCCTCCACCAAATTCGCCTTGGGCCGTGTTGCTACGACGTATCTCTGTTGTCGCTCGGCGCGCTGAACGGGGCAAGGCGACCGGCGGCACCGGGAGCGATGAAATGACGTACGCGTAGGAGTCGAGGGCGGCCGGAAATCGACAGCGCGGGGATAGGTGGAGTGGTCCAGGGCGCGCGTCAGGCGTCGGTATCCTGGAGCGCATGTCTACTGCCCCGGTTCGCGTTCGTTTCGCCCCGTCTCCGACCGGCATGTTCCATGTCGGTGGTGCGCGGTCCGCTCTCTACAACTGGGCCGTGGCACGACAGTCCGGCGGCACGTTCGTCCTGCGGATCGAGGACACCGACGCGGCCCGGAACAAGCCGGAGTGGATCGACGGCATCATCAGCGCACTCGCGGCGATCGGCATCCATGGTGAGGACACCGCCTTCGAGGGGCCGTATTTTCAGTCGCACAACGCGGCCCGGCACAGCGAGGCCGCCCAGCAGTTGTACGCGGCGGGCAAGGCGTATTACTGCGACTGCACCCGGGAGCAGCTGAAGGAGCGCACAGGGTCGGAGCACCTCGGGTACGACGGGTTCTGCCGGGACCGGGGGCTGACCTTCGAGGAGGGTCGGGCGCTGCGGTTCCAGACACCGGATGAGGGCGAGACCGTCGTGGTCGACCTGATCCGCGGGGAGCCGGCATTCCCGAACAGCGCGATCGAGGACTTCGTGATCGCCCGCGGTGACGGGTCCCCTGTCTTCCTGATCGCGAACGTGGTCGATGACCTGGACGAGGGCATCACGCAGGTCATCCGCGGCGAGGAGCATCTGTCGAACACGCCGAAGCAGCAGCTGCTGTGGGAGGCGCTCGGTGCCCAGCCGCCGGTGTGGGCGCACCTTCCCGTGATCGTGAACGAAAAGCGGCAGAAGCTCTCCAAGCGCCGGGACAAGGTCGCGCTGGAGGACTATCTCGCCGAGGGCTTCCTTCCCGAGGCGATGGTGAACTACCTGATGCTGCTTGGCTGGGGACCCGGCGGTGACCGGGAGCTCATGCCGTACGAGGAGCTGGAGCAGCTCTTCCGGATCGAGGACGTCAACACCGCCCCGGCGTTCTTCGACGTGAAGAAGCTGACGGCGTTCAACGGTGACTACATCCGTGCCCTGGCGCCCGCGCAGTTCGCCGCCGCCTGTGCGCCGTGGCTCGTCGCCCCGTACGCGCCGTGGCAGCCGGAGGCGTTCGACCAGGCCGTCTTCGAGACGGTCGCACCGCTGGCCCAGACCCGGCTGGCGCTGCTGTCCGAAATCACCAACAACGTGGACTTCCTGTTCCTCGACTCGCCTGTCGAGGACGAGGCGTCGTGGAACAAGGCGATGAAGGCGGGCGCCGACGGCATCCTGGCCGATGTCCGCGCCGAGTTCGCCACCGTGGCGGACTGGGAAGCGGACGGCCTGAAGGCCGTCACGCTCGCCGTGGGAGAGAAGCACGGGCTGAAGCTGGGCAAGGCCCAGGCGCCCATCCGGGTCGCGGTCACCGGCCGAACGATCGGACTCCCGCTGTTCGAGTCCATGGAGCTGCTCGGCCGGGACCGCGTGCTGGCCCGTCTGGACGCCGCGGCCGAAAAGCTGGCCGCGCAGGCGTAAGCGACGCCGGTCAGGCGACCTGCGCGAGAAGGTCGCCCCAGGCGTTTCCGAAGTAGTGCAGGTCGAACTGGTCCAGGGCCTCGTACGCGGCCTTGGCTTCGGTTCGACGCGCTGTAGCGTGTTCCCGGACCTGCGTCGACAGATGGTCGAGGTCTGGCGCCGGCTGGCCGGTCAGGGCCGCGAGATCGCCGAGACCCGCGACCGGTCGGATCAGGCAGGGCAGCCCGAGCAGCAGTGCCTCGGCTGCGCAGCGGCTCCAGCCCTCCCGCATCCGGGGCAGGAAGACGCCGACGTCGCATGCCCGCAGCAGCCGCAGATATCGCTCGCGCTCCACGTCGTAGTGCGCACCGCCGAAGCCGATGGTGTTGCTGCCGCTGGTGATCACTTGAAGCCCGGGTGCGCCGGCCAGGGCCGCCGCGACCTCCGCGGTGCCCTTCCAGTGGACGGCCTTGCCCGCGTACACGCCGATCGTGTCCGCGGCCAGGTCGAATTCGGCGCGGCACTCGGCCCGGTCAAGGGCGCGTGCCCGTTCGATCTCGGTCATGTCGAAGGCGTTGTAGATCACCCGTACGTTGTGGACACCCCGGGACCGGAGGAAGGCAGCCCAGTACGGGGATACGCACACCACGGCCGCACACTGCGGCAGCACCCGGAACAGCCGTTCCCAGAGCATGGCCTCCACAGGGGTGGAGTCGTGCTGCAACGGCTCGTAGTGGTGCAGGAGGAACACCGTGCGGGCCCGCATCTCCGGTGTGAAGAGCAGCAGGCTGAGGTCGTCCCACACGAAGGTGCCGGCGGCGGCGGAACTCAGCGCCCGGACGGTCGGGGCCAGTCGGGCGAGGTGGCGGAGCTTCCGCCAGCGGCGGACGCGGTACGTGCGCTTGTGGTCCGGAACCGTGCGCCACTCAACATCGCCGGCGGTCGCCTCGTGAAGCATCCGGAGGTAGACCCGGCCGCCGGTCCGACCAACCGGCTCCATCGAGTACACGATCCGTCTCACGGGCGTATCTCCTGTTGGTGGTGGATGTACTCGGCGTTGAGCAGCGTGTGCGCGGCTTCCAGGTGAGGGCTGAGGCGGCGTGCGGCGGCGGCCAGGGGGAGGTGGAAGTCTGTGAGGTTCCGTACGAACTTCCGCCGGCGTTCATGGTTCGGCGAGGCGGCCAGGTCGCGCAGGTTGTGGATACGGTCGGCCAGCCGTACCAGGAGCTCCTCCGCGGGGAGGGCCGCTGTCTTCACGCGCCATCGGTTCTCGTCGTCCGGAACCTTGGGCCGGCGTTCGAGCCGATGGTCGGGCGTCATCGCGCGTAGGCGTTCAGCGAAGGGTGCCCCCAGCTGGTGGGTGACGAGAGCCTCTGAGCCCGGATCGACCTCCAGCGCGTCGTGCAAAAGGCCGAGGAGGAGGGTTTCGGGCTGTGTGACGCCGAGCTCGGACCGCAGAACCGTGACGACGGCGAGCGGATGCTGGACGTACGGGGTGCCCTGATCTCGGGTATGCCCGGCGTAGATCGCGAGGGCCAGACCGGCAGCCACACGGGCGCGGGAACGGTCCCCGACGGCCCATGTGCTGGTGGCGAGTGTGGTCAGGATGTGAGGCAGATTGGCAACGGCCATTTCCGTCACCCCTCTCGTAAGGATGGCTGGGGTAGAGCCCGGGGGTCGGGGACGTGGTCGGCGATCAGGAGGGTGTCTCCGACGGCGAGTGCGTCGAGTCCGAGGCCGGCTGCCGCCTGTACGGCCTGTTCGGTGGATCGCAGGATCGGCGTGCCTTTGAGGTTGAAGGAGGTGTTCAACAGCAGCGGCAGGCCGGTGTGCTCGTGGAACCGTTGGAGGAGTTCGTGCAGGCCCTGGTGATCTGTGGCCACGGATTGGACGCGCGCGGTGCCGTCGTGGTGGGTGACTGCGGCTATGCGGTCGGCTCGGCACCGGCGGACGTGGGCGACGCGGTTCATGAAGGGGTCGCCCGCCGACATGAACCACTCCGTGGCGTGCTCGGCGAGGACGGCCGGGGCGAACGGGCGGTACGCAGCTCGTTGCTTGATCGCGTTGAGTCGATCCCGCGTGGCGGCGTGGCCCGGGTGGGCGAGGATCGAGCGGTGCCCGAGGGCCCGGGGCCCGAATTCGAGCGGTCCCTGTACCCAGCCGACAATGCGGTGCTGAGCGAGCAGAGCTGCCGCCGCCGGTGCCAGGTCCGCCCCCAGGCCGGTCAGAGCGCGGTACCCGGATGGCATCGCACCCGCTTTCAGAATGCCCGGGTTAGGGCCCCAGGCCGCGTCGGTCGGCACCCGGAGACGTTCCTGCCCGAGCTGGTAGTGCCAGCCGTACAAGGCGGCGCCCACAGCGGTGCCCGCGTCATGCGGTGCCGGCGCCACGAAGAGGGTGCCGAAGCCGCTGTCGTCGGCCAGCCGGCCGTTGAGGTGGGAGTTCAGGGCGCACCCACCCGAGAACACCAGCGCCGAGGCTCTTGTGAGCCGTTGAAGATGGCGTGCGATGTGGATGACCGACTCGGAGAAGACATCCTGGACTGCGGCGGCCAGGTCGGCCCGATCCGAGTCGGCTTGCTCCACGACGTTGTCAGCGGTCCAGACGCCGCCACGGAGCAGCAGCGGTGTGCTGCTGTCCGCCGAGCCCCAGGGATGGCCGATCCGGACCTCGCCGTCGTCGCCGAGCCGTACGAGTTCGCGGATCTGCGGCCCGTAACGCTGGGGGTCGCCGAACGCCGCAAGCGCCATCATGCTGCCCTCGGGTTCGTCGCCCGGCGGGATCACTCTGCGGGCCAGGTTTCGGTAGAAGTGCCCGAGGGAGGAGTGAACGCGCCGAGGTCCGACAGGGCCGGGAACCACGGTCGGCATGCTCTGGTGGACGCGGTCGATGCGATCCGGCCGCAGGTCGTAGCCGGTGATGCGTTCCCGCCCCGGACCGAAGTCGGAGCCGAGGGAGGAGCCGCCGGCGTCAATGACGAGGCCCGCCGCGTGGTCGTGTCCGGAGAGCAGGTACCCGGAGAGCACATGGGCGGTGTGGTGGGAGAGGAGGCGGAGATGGTCACCGAGCGGGGCAGGTAAGAGAGCGGCGAGTTCGTCCCGCTCCTCGGTGAGCCACCAGCCGGCGGCAGGATTGGGACGCATGGAGGCGGTCCAGACGGCGTCGACGTCTTGCGGTTCGATGCCGGCGGCCTCCAGACACCACTGAAGGGCACGGACCGGTGCGGCGAGCGTGCCCTTGCGGGTGGGGTGGTTGTGCTTGACGCCGCTCCAGCGTTCCTCTTCTGCCGCGTAGAGGCGGCCGTCGACGATCAAGGCGGCGGCGGTGTCGTGGTGGAAGTTCAGCCCGAGGACTGCGGGCATGGTCGTGTACCTCCGGTCTGGAGTCATGCGGTCGGAATGCGGGCAGGCAGGAGAGCGGCGCCCGAGTCGGTGTACTCGTGGCAGCGAAGGCAGAACCGGAAGTGATGGCCTCGGGGAGCGAACACTTTGGCTGCGAAGTCCTCGTCCCAGATGCTGAATTCGCTGTCGACCTTCGCCATGGCGTTGAAGCAGCGGTAGCAGGAGCCGTCCATCTCGATCATCAGGTGCTGGTCGAGGTAGCGGTCGCAGATGCCGCGCAGCTCGTTCGCCGGCTGGCCGACGTCGACGTGGTGCACGTGGTTGGTGACGTGGATTGCGCCGTACGTGTCGCACAGCCTCGCGAGCTCCACGAGACGGGAGGAACTGATGCCTTCCAGCACGCTGTTGACGACCACGGTCTTGCCGGCTTCGCGGAGACGGGGCACGACGGCGTGCACTTCGGCGTAGTTCTCGTGCTCGTCGTCGCAGCCGATGAGGATCTGGTCGTACGAGCGGAGCGTGGCCTCCATGATCCGCAGGTTGCGGGCCAGCGTGATGGCGTTCGTGCCCAGAACCATGACCTTGTCCGGCAGGCGTGTCCGGGCGGCTTCGCTGAGAGCGGGGAAGTCCCGGTGCACGGTGGGTTCGCCGCCGTTGATGTGCAACTGCTGGAAAGGGATGGTCTCCAGCCGGGTCAGGATGGTGGAGAACAGCTCTGGGGCCATGTTCTCGCCTTGGGCGCCGTCGGCGAAGATACAGAAGTTGCAGGAACGGTTGCATTTCGTCGTGATCTTGATCTTCGCCGTCTTCAGGGCGCGGGGCTGGGACGCACGCGCGGGCATGGCGGGGCTCCTTGTGTCAGGGGTGGATGGCACTGGGCGGGAGGCTCAGGAATTCCTGCACCGTGGACTTCTGCCGGTGCCAGAGCGCGAGGGTGGTGCGCAGGGTGTCGGGGGTCGTCGGTCCGGTGGGGATCAGCCCGGCCATTCGGGCGGCCAGGCGTTGGGCGGGAGTGGCCCCGTCCTCCGCGAGCGCGTTCAGGGTCTGTGCGGCGGAACGGAGTTCCTTCGCCTCCCGCCGGATCAGGTACTCGGTCGCGACACCGGGCGGTGGATCGAGGTAGTACAGCCAGCGGGCGACACGTACGCGGAGCATTCCGGCGGTCATTGCCCAGTCGGTTGCAGCGGACTCCTTGCCCTGGTCAGGAGGGTGGTTTGCCTGCGGAATGCGGCGCATGGCCGCTTCCAGGGAGACGTGTGCCGATCGGAGCAGGTGGCGCGGGCTGCGGAGTCGCCCGTCGGGTCCGTCTTCGGAGTGCCGGAGAAACAGCTCGGCGTACGCGTCCAGCCCGTCCGGGCGCCACTGGGTGAGCGCGGCGGTCTTGCCGGGGCAGCGCGTCCGTGTCGCGAGTGCGGCGGCGGCGAACCAGCAGGGGGCGAGGTAGTGCCAGGCCACGCAGTGACGCCGGTACGCGGTGATGTCCTCGACCACGTTGTCCGTACTGTCTGCCGCGAGCTGGTACCGGCCTCCGAGCCTCGACTGGAGGATTGCCCGGTAGAAGCGTTCGTCGATCTCGCACCAGGGGGCCATCTGGGCCCGGGACCTCCAGCGTTGCAAGTCCCGGGCGCTACCGCTGATCAGCGACCAGGTCGCCAGCTCAGGTGCGCAGACGAGCCGTCCGTCCGCTTCGGGCACGGTGAATGCGAACCCGGGAGGATGCTCCAGAAGCCGCCCGTGGGAGACCTCCCGGCGGACCGCGGACTTGTGCGCGGCGGCCAGACGGTGATTCCACTCCTCCCAGTTCGCGGGTGCCTCGGGAAGGAGGACACGCACGTCGATGTCGGAGTGGGGAGCCAGCAGATCGGCCGGCTGCCACTTGTGCGTGAGCATCACGGCCCCGACCCCGTGGGCGTTCAGCTCGTGTTCGTACAGCGTTCCGAGACCCGGGTAGAGCGGCGGCGCTTCGGCCTCGACCATCATCGCTCCCCGGTGGAGGATCGGGTGCACGAGGGCTGCGCCGCGTCCGAGGGGAGGACGGGGAGCAGAGGCAGCAGGACCGGGGTGCCCTCGGGACGCTCCATCCGGTCCCAGCGAAGGTCGTAGTCGACGTAATGGAAGCCCTGCCAGGCGTCGTTCGTGTTGCGGTCGAGCATGGCCTGGAAGAGGTGGGCGAAGGCATCTCCGAGGGTGCTGTCGGCGAGGTGGGGCTTCAGGGGGATGTCACGGTTGTGGAGGATGCAAGGGCGGGCCACACCGGTGGGCGTGATCTTGATGCGATTGGCGTCGGAGCACGTGGCACAGCTGGAGTTGGAGATGAAGCCGATCGAGCCTGCCCAGCCGTCCGGACGGAGATACTGCCCGGGGCTACGGACCCCGAGCTGTTCACGAGAGACCTCCCCCGCACCCGCGAACCATTCGTGGAGACGATCACGGACGTCCGCCTCGTTGATGAACTCGGTGTCGAACAGCGCCTGTGCGGGCCCGATGTTCTGGAGTTCGATCAGACGGACGGCGACAGGTAGGTCGCGGGCCAGCTCGGCCACGGCGAAGGCGTCGTCCAGGTAGGTGCGCTGGAGGACGCAGTTGATCTTCACCCGCATTCCGAGGGAGAGGGCCTCGTCGAGGGTGCGCATAGTCGTGCGCGGATCGCCGCCGCCCATGATCGTGGCGGATCGCGTCGGGTCGAGGCTGTGGAGGCTGAGGTTGAGGTACGTCAGTCCGGCGCGGTGCAGCTTCTCCACGCTCAGCCCGCGGCGTAGGTTGCCGTGGCTCGTCATGCCGATCGCGGCGTCGGACCCGAGGCCGTCGGCGAGGCCCTCGATCACGTCGAGGATGTCCGCCCGCAGGGTCGGTTCGCCGCCGGAGCAGTGCGCCTTCCGGATCTTCCAAACCCCGGCTTCGGCGGCGATGGCCGCGTAGTCGGCGGTGGTCAGGGGGCGGTCTTTGTGCCCGTAGTCCGGCATGCAGCGGGGCTTGCAGAACACGCAGTCCAGGTTGCACAACGAGTTCAGGGTGAAGGCCAGGTAGGGGTGGTTGCGGCCGGTAGCCGCGAAGGCGGCAGCCAAGTCACGGTGGCGGGTGGTGGGCATCGGTCAGTCTCCTGCGAGAGGGGAATGGGCGTCGGGTACTTCGGCCAGGCCGTTGAGCGGCTGGCCAGCAAGAAATCGGCGCAGGTTGTCGGCGAAGAACGCGACCGCCCCGTCCATGTACGTGTGGCAGAGCGTCGAACTCTTCGGCGTGAGCACGACCCGGGGGTGGAGCCGCAGCGGATGGCGAGGGGGCAGGGGCCTCGGGTCGGATACGTCCAGCGCGGCGCCCCGCAGGTGGCCGGTATTGAGGGCGGCCAGGAGGGCCGACTGGTCGACGGTTGTCGCACGGCCGAGGTTGAGGAAGACGGCTCCCGGCTTACAGGACGCGAAGAGGCCGTGGTCGAAGAGATGGTTCGTGGCCCGGGTGGCCGGCAGCAGGTCGACCACCACATCGCTGACGGCAACGGCCTGGTGCACCGCCGAGGCGTGCATCCAGGTGATCCCGTCCCGCGCTGCCACAGGCGGCGTCCGGCGTACTCCGATCACGTCCATACCGAAGGCGCGGGCGGTGCGGGCGAGGTGGCCTCCGATGCTGCCGCAGCCGACGATGGTCATCGTCGACCCGGCCAGGTCGAAGAACTCCTCGGCGAGGTCGTCCTTCCACCAGGTCCGGTTCCGCTGAACGCGCTGGCTCGTGAACAACCCGCGAGAGAAGCCCAGGATCAGCCCCATGGCGTGCTCGGCCATGGGACGGCCGTGGAACCCGTACGAGCGGGTCAGGGCCACCCCGGCGGAGTGCGCCTCGGCAACGGGCAGATGGTCGGTGCCGGCGGCCGGGGATGCGATCCAGTTCAGATGCGGCGCGCCGACCAGCCACGATGGTTCGAACCGCCAGCCGAAGTAGATGCTGACTTCCGCCATCCGGTACGGCACGTCCTCCTCGGCGGCCGTACGGAAATCCACACCCGGGAAGGAAGCACGTAGGAAACGCTCGTGCTCGGCGGACAACCGCCAGAAGGAGTGCGGGGATTCCAGGCTGATGAGTACCACCGTCCGGCTCATCGGCCCCTGCATTCCTCGGTGGACGACGGGGCCAAAGCCCATGGGGCGATGCGGCCGATGGCGGAGCCGATGTTGGCCTCGTAGTCGTGGCGTGAACGCACCAGAGCCGCACCGGCGTTCCGGAGCCGCTCGCGCTCTCTGGGCAGGGTGGTCAGGGCTCGGTGCAGGGCGGACGCCAGGGACTGGGAGTCCCTGGGCGCGGCGGTGAATCCGGTCTCGCCTTCGATGACGGTCTGGGCCAGTCCGCCGGCGCTGGTCGCGACGACCGGCCCCGCCCCCGCCGCGAACGCTTCCAGAGGTATCCGTCCGAAAGGCTCCTCGCGCGAGGGAACGACGACCGCGTGCAGCGCGGGGCTATGCAGCCAGGAGCGGATGGAGGGGGTGAAGCGGGTGATCAGCGTCGCGTCCAAGCCGTAGGCGCGGATACCTGCTGCCAGGTGCCTCTGGTACGAGCTCAGGTGCTCGTGATCACCCGACGTGACCGCCGCCAGGAGTAGATGTGGCAGGCGGACCCCTCGTTCCTTCAGAACGTGCAGTGCCTCCAGGAGGTCTTCGAACCCCTTGGTGGGCACCGCGCGCCCCATCGCCAGCAGGAAGCCGGCTCGGGCTTTGAAGGGCAGGGGCCGAACATGCGTCGGCCTGGCCATCTCCTCTCGGATCAGCCCGTTCGGGATGTTCACGATGCCCGCCCGCGGGATGGCACAGTTCGTGACGAGGTGGGTTTGCATGTGGGTGGAGATGGCTCCGATACGACCGCCCTGGGCGGTCGCCGCCCGCAGGGCCTCACGTTCCCAGCGGATTCGGGACAGGTCTCCAGGCCGCGTCAGGGCCGCTGCGGAGCGGGGGATGAGCAGCAGGTCTGTGGTCGGTGGCGTGTAAGCCGCGAGGCCGAGGAAGGGAACGTCGAGGCCGACGAACAGGCAGCGGCTCGTGCGATCGGCGACGCGTGCGGCAGCCTTCCCCGCCAGGGCGCACAGGTGCATGGAGCCGCGGACCGAATCCGGGGGCATCTGGACCTCGGGAATCGTGATCACCTCGGCCTCCGCCTCGTCCAGCATCAGCTGGACCTCGCGGATCCACCGCCGATCGTGTGCGACCGCTGTTTCAGAGACGGGTGGGGAGATCACGGAGAGGCGGCCCGTCGGTAGGAGGCGGGCGAGCGCCGTGAGGAAGGCACGGTTACTGAAGCCGGTGCCCGACTCGGCGCCGTACAGGCCCTCGTGAAGGGCGACGACTACGCACGGATAGCGAACGGCCGTCGCCACTTCAGCGGACGGGGACGGCGGGGTCGCATGGTCGATGCGCACCGTGTGGTGCCTCCTTCGAAGACAGGATCTTGCAGGCGCGGGCATCAGAGCGTTCTCGCAGGCGAAGAGCTGGACGCGCGCGTCAGCCGGCACCAGGCGCGGGTACCGTCGGCGCCGGTCGTCAGGGACCAGGCGTCGGCCAGTGCCTCGACGAGGACCAGGCCCCGCCCCGATTCGGCCTGCTCCTCGGGCGCCGGGTGAGAGGTAGGCCCGGGTCGAAGGCAGCCACCGTCGGTCACGGTGATTTCGACCTCCAGGCCACCGACGACCGGGCTCCTGCGGTCCACGCACAGGACCAGAGGCGGGATCCCTGAGGCGAACGCATTCGTTGCGAGTTCCGACCCGATCAGTCGGGCGTCGTCGAGCAGGTCCGCCTCGGTGCCGAGGAGCGCCACGGCGACGGCTTCCCGAGCGACCGCAGCCGCCCTCGGCCCGTACGGCAGGTCCGTGATCAGCGTGGTCGTACCGCCGCCATCGGCGTACCCGTGTGACGGCGCGGAGACCGGTCGCTCGGTGGCGCGCTCCAGCACACTGCCCGGACGGTCTCGGGAGGTGCTCGTGTGGTTTCTCAAAGCCCACCTCTTTCTCCGCCGGCGTCGAAGGCGGCGCCTTCCGCCGTGACTCAAGAACACCGGAGGAGGCCGCTCGTGCAGCACCCGATCAGTCGGTCAACTCGGTCAACTTCCTTGATAGGCAGGAGATTCGGCAGCTTCCTGCCCCACCATGGGGAGCGCGAATTGGTCGACGAACCCCTGGGACGCGAGGTGGTCGCACGTGGCACAGCAGGCAGGGGGACCGAACGCCGTGCTGTCGGGCTGCCTCGACGAACTCGGATGGAGCCCCAAGGCGCTTGCTCGCAAGCTCAACAGGGTGTTCGGAGCGGGCACCGTCGCCGAGTCGGCGCCGTACCACTGGAGGGACGGCGGTTCCCTTCCGCGTTCGCCGTTGCCGATGATGGCTGCCTACGTGCTTTCCCAGGAGTTGGGCAGAGCCATCTCGGTGGCCGAACTGTGGCAAGGCCGCGCGGGCGACTCCTCGGCTCTCGTCCCTGCGGACACGGATCTCGCACGGCCCTGGACCGTGCAGGGCATGGAGGCGATCGTGGAGGACTGGGTGATGGGAGGGCTCGTCGACCGGCGCCGATTCCTCGCGATTTCAGGCGCGGGACTCCTCGCGATCGTCGCCCAGTACCTTGACGGAACGGCCGGGCGAGGCCAGTACGCGCCCCGGATAGCTCCGTCGAACGGCGCCGATCCACTTGTCGACCAGGTCGAGCAGCACCTGCCCATGCTCCAGTTGCTTGACGACGAGCACGGAGGAGCGCGACATCTCCCATACGTAGGTGCACAGTTCCGTGCGGTGGGGCTACTCATTCACGATGGTGGTCACTCGCCCGTCGTGACGAGCAGGCTTATCCGCGCGCTCGCGGAGATCGGCCAGCTGGCCGGCTGGATGGCCTTCGACGCCGCCGATCACGGCCTGGCGCAGCGCTACTTCGCCACGGCGCTGAGAGCCGCGCATCAGGCCAACGACCTGCCCCTGTGCGCGCACATCCTGGGCGACCTGTCCTTCCAGGCAGCGAGCCGAGGACACCCAGCGGACGCAATCGCCCTCGGCGAGGCCGCCCGCCGCGCCAGCGAAGCCGCTCCGCCCGCCGCCCGGGCATCCGTCCTTTCCCGGCTCGCCTACGCGTATGCCGCCGCCGGCCGTGACAACGACTTCGCACATACCCGTGGCTCTGCCCGAGAACTGATCGCAAGTCGGGACGGCAGCCAGGAGGAGCCCCGGTGGATGTACTTCCTGACCGACAACCACCTGGACTGCCAGGCCGGCTACGGCTTCATTCAGATGGGGCGCGCGCGGCAGAAGGCGGACGGCGGCACGAACGCCCGACGATTCCTTGCGCAGGGGACCGAGATGCTCCGGTCCGGGGCATACGACGTTCCGCGTGGCGATCCCAGCCAACGTAGGGCCATGTTCGAGGGTGCCTGGCTGGCCTTGGGGCACAGCGCTCACGGAGACCTGGAGGCGGCCTGCGAAGTCGGACAGATCGCGGCTGACCGCCTTGACGCTGTGCGTTCACCGAGGAGCGCGGCCCTACTGCACCAGCTTGCTGCGGACCTCCGCCGCCGCCAGCGCAACCCACACGTCCGCAGCTTCCTGCCGGTCCTCGAAGACGCCCTCGCCCGACATGCTCCATCCACGCCACCCGGCCGTTAATGTCGAGATCATGAACGCAGGGGAGCGCGTTGTCGTTGTCGGGGCTGGGGTGGCAGGACTGACCACCGCCGTCATTCTCGCCGAGGCCGGGGCATTGGTGCGAGTGATCGCCGAGCAGGTGCCCGGTGTCACCTCGCTGGCCGCCGGGGCGATGTGGGGCCCGTACTTGGTGGAGCCGAAGGACAAGGTCGACCGGTGGGGGCAGCGGTCCCTGGAGGTATTCCGGGAGCTGGCCGAGGACCAGGCTACGGGTGTCCGGCTCACCAGCGGCATCGAGGCATCGCGTACGGCCGAGTCTCCGCCGGACTGGGCTACGACCCTCCCGGGGTTCCGGCCGTGCGAGCCGACCGAACTTCCGACCGGGTTCACCGCCGGGTACCGGTTCACAGTGCCGCTGATCGACATGCCCAGGTATCTCGACTACCTCCTGCGCCGGCTGCATGCAGCGAGCGGCACGGTTGAGCAGCGACGTCTGGCCTCGTTCGCGGATGTCAGTCCGGCCACCGTGATCGTCAACTGCGCGGGCATGGGGGCCCGCGGCCTGGTCCTGGATCCAGAACTGCGGCCGATCCGCGGCCAGCACGTAGTCGTCACCAACCCGGGGCTCACCGAGTTCTTCTCCGAGGACACCGGTACGTCACCGGATCTGCTGTGCTTCTACCCGCATGGAGAGACCGTCGTGCTGGGCGGCACAGCCATTGACGGCGAAGGCGGCCTCGCCCCAGACGACAAGGCGGCGTCTGACATTCTCGCTCGATGTGGCAAGGTCGAACCCCGCCTCGCCCGCGCCCGTGTCCTGGAGCACCGGATCGGCGCTCGGCCAACCCGATCCACGGTTTGCGTGGAGGCGGAGCGGAGGGAGGGCGGTGCGCTGGTCGTGCACAACTACGGTCACGGGGGTGCCGGTGTCACTCTGTCGTGGGGGTGTGCCGAGGAGGTCTGGGATCTGCTTGCTCGGAACTGACTCGGGGTCTACGACCGCCAGACGGAGAGCAGCACTCAGCTCACGGAGGCTTCCGTCCAGCAGGCGCTCGGCAAAGCGGTTGGTGCGGCGGGTGCGCTCGACAGAGTCGAGCCGTACCTCAAGGTTGGCCGCATGGTGGCCCCCTCCACGGCGACTTCGTTTACGGAGTGCCACCGCGCTTATAGCCGACCCACAGCCGACCGCCGACCTGCTCCAGCGCTTCGTCCACGACTTCCACGAGCGGCTCAATCCGCCTCGCCAGTACGTCTCGAAGGCCGTCGTGAAGGCGCATGCTGAGGTCCGGCGCCGTGGTCTCAAGACGGCGCGCCAGCCACTTCCCGCCTCCGTTCCAAGATCCGCCGATGGTCAGCGCCAACTCGCCGGTGCGTCGTACCAATTCGGTCGCAATGAACAACCGTTCGCTCTGATCTTCGTTCCCCTGAAGGTCGTCGAGAAGGTCAGTGATCGCATAGCGGCGATCATCGATCTCTTCTGCCGACACCGTGGGCGGTCCCGCCGCGGTCAGCTTCCGGGCCTCAGCGGCGACGTAGGCGCCGACCCCGTCGTGGTCGAAGAGCAGGATTCCGTCGGCGCACATCCAGAGCAGCGGTGATCTGCGCTTTCGTACTTCCCGTTCGACGAATGCGTGCCACGTTGCCTCGGTGTGCACGAACATCTCCACGGGCCACTCACCGTGTTGGACGCTTGCCCGGTACGGGGCTGGGGATCCATGAAGGAGCACCACGATGTCGAGGTCCGACATCGCCGTGCGGCGGTCCGTCACGACGCTGCCTCCGAGGAAGGCGGCCCGGGCATCAGGGTGGTGCTCCTTGATAGCGGCACGTGCGGCGTCGATCGCATCCATGCAGTAACTATTCAGCACTCTGTCTGTCGTGCGCACCGGGTTTCTATGGGGATACGGCAGGGCTGTCCCCAGGGACCGACTGCTGCTCCTTCTGGCATGTCTCCAGACCAGCGGGCACGTGCCTGGGGTGAGAAGTCGGCGATTGGTCTCGGGTTGTGGCCTTGGCCTCCGTCTGTGCTGACATTGACGCGGGATGGGGTTGACGGCCCCTACGCGGCGCCTCCGGCGACGTACGAGCGTCGCCCGTGTCCCAGTTGTCCTCTGACATGGAATGCAGTCGTTTGACAGCGAACCCAGTCGTGCGAGGTGAGCACGCTCCTGCATGCAGGAGCGTTGCCCGCGACGCTACATTGTTGAAGACGCAGACCGACGAGAATCTCACACGATCTGGTCCGATGTTGTTGAGTTGAGGACGAAGGGAGTAATCGCTGCAGCAGTGAGCGGGGAGGACAAGTACGCTCCGAGGGTGTGGAAGTCGATACGGCCAATCGAGGTGTCGGCGTGCTGGTCAACGGGGAATCGGTCGCCGAGCCGGCGGGGAATCGCCACAAGGTCACCTGTGTCGGCGAGGTTCACCCAGTATCGGACCCCGGCAGGTCGGGCGCCCTGATCGGCGATGGGTGCGGGCACCAGGTGATCAAAGATCCCGCCTGGCAGGCCCAGGGGGGAGCCCAGGGTTACGAAGCAGTCCACGGTCAGTTCGGGGTGTGCATGGAGGGCCTCGTACGCGACGACGGAGCCGAGGGAGTGTGCCAGCACCACGCGGGGGCACACTCGTCGGATCGACTCGGCTACGGCGGATCGGGCGGCATCCCGTACCTGCGGAACGTGGAGGTAGCGGCGGACCTCGCCCGCCAGCTGGACGGCGAGCCGGATGACCGTCCCGATGGGGATGTTGCGGCGTCGGGAAACCCAGGACAGGACCTGCCGCAGCGGTGCAGTAATCAGTCCCTGCCGTTCCTGGAGGGTGGGCGAACCCAAAGCCAGCGCCCAGGCGATGACCACAGACTGTTCTCGTTCATCGATGGCAAGCACATCCGGCACGACAGCCTGCCGCTCCCCGCCGTGGGTGTGATGAGCGTAGTACGCGACGTGGAGGGCGGGGAGTTGGGAGGCGCCCAGTCCGGCGGCCGTGAAGCCATGCTGAAGTTTGGGCCGCCACTGCCCTGCTAGTTCGGTGGCTGCCTGTTCCGGCGAGCGTCCGTTCAGGTGGTTGCCAATACCGTGCACTGCGACGATCGTCACTGCTCTGATCCTTCCTCCGAGTAACAGTGAACGGAGTACGCCGGAAATCGCCACGGACCGCCGGCGGTCACGCCGTCGACCTTGCTGATCTCGTACATGTGCGCCTCCAGTCGAACGACCTCAAATCCATCGGGCGTCAGTACGTCGACGAGAGCATCGTAGATTTGGGCAGTCGTCGCAGCGATGGAGCGGTTGCAGACCAGGCCGGACGAAGGCGGCAGTCCTCTCTCCCATTCGTCGACGGTGTGCAACTCCCATCCGTCTGCGCGGGCATCGCCACATAGCAGTTCGCCCGGCAACCATGCCAGGACGTGGGTGACGCGGACGGTCGGCCGCGTCGGACGGAGCCTCGGCGCCGTTGCGGAGCAGGTCCAGCCGAGGGCCGTGACATGGCCGGCCTTGCTGCCTACCAGCACGCCGTTCTCGTAGGGGGAGATCGTGTGTACCCGATCCGGGACTGGGGCCGGCGGTCCAAGGAGAGCGCCGGATTCGACATCCCACGCCTGTACCTCCGCCTCGCTGACAGCGGCCACGAGTACCGGCCTGCCGTTCACTTGGCTGACAGCCATCACCCGCGGGTCGGCCACCGGGACGGAGCCCACGAGCGAGGCCGTCACAAGGTCCCAGACCCGCACCTGATCGTCGTCCGACGATTGCTCGGCAGCGAAAAGGCGCTCGCCCTGCATTGCGACCGCTCCGATCCGGTCCAGCGTGATCGCGTGCCGCAGGGTGCTGTCAGCCAGCGACCAGAGACGAACTCTGTGTTCATTGTGGACGCTGATCAGGAGCGTCTCGCCGCCAACGGCGCCTGCGACCAGCTCTGTGACCGGCCCTTCCACGCTGGCGAAGAGATGGGAAGGCGATTCCTTGATCGTGTCCCAGACATGGATACTGCCGTCGGCACCGCCGACCACGGCCCACACCGAATCGCCGTGCGGCACAGCGGCCAACGCGGTGGCCGGGGCGGGGAGGCAGACCGTCGATTCCAGGGCATCCTCACGGACATTCCAGGTGTCGAGCTCATTCTCCGCGGTCACCGTGACGATGTAGGACGCGTCGCTGGCCGTCACGGTGGCGGCATGTCTGAGCCTGCCCAGGTCGGTCAATTCTCGATCCTCGGAGCCGGTGTTCAGGTCCCAAGCCTTGATCGTGCCGGACTCGAGTTCGGCGCTGAGTGCGATCTCCGAGCTGCCGAGCCGGATGGTGCCCAGCATTGTGGCGGGGTGCCAATGGTTTTGGCCGTGACCGAAGCGTGGGCAAACGTCAAGGTCCCACACTCGCATGTTGCCGTCGCGATGGGCGGTCAGCGCGAGCTGAAAGCGGTCAATGCGGCGGATATCCCCTAGCGCCAGCCTTCTGTCCTCTGGGCGCGTGACGACCTGGACGGTGTCACCGTTCGCCCGGACCGCGTACATGCTGGCGGTGTAGGCGACGAGGGAGAACAGCGGGGCCGGCTCGTTGGTGCGCTGGATCCGCACTGCTTGGAGCTCGCCGGCCGATGTGAGGCAGACGGGCCGCCCGTCCAGTTTGCGCAGCACCCTCGGCCCGTCATCTTGAGGTGCGGCGCAAACATAGTGGATCGCGAGGGAACCGTCCGCAGCCTCCACTGCGAGTATCGAGGAGATGGCGGTGTTCCCGGCGTTGACGGTGTCCAGGGTCTTGCCGAACGACTCATCCAGCAGGCCGATCTGGCTGATGTCTCCATTGACCCGACCAACTACAAGGACGGTTTCGTCCCCAGTGTCGGCGACCGCCAAGGCAGAGATCCCGGCGCCGTCGAGGTACGCATCGGCAACGAGCGCACCCGTGGCGAGATCGTGCAGTCGCAGTACGTTCTGGTCAGTCACCATGGCAATGACCGCCCGCTCCTCCAGATCCATGATCACCATGTGAGTGATGGCATGTCTGTCTTTCCAGTGCGTCGAGGAATACCGGAGGACGGCGCCGGTTCGGCGCGGTGTGATGTCCCACGCTTGGAGGGAGCCGTCGGTGCCGCCGAACACAGCGAAGAGCCGTCGATGGGCAGCTCCCAGGGCCAGGGCCGACACCGTGGTGCCCAACTCGTCCTTGGTGATGACGTGCAGCAGGGACTCCTCAGGCAAGCCCGTACTCCAGCGCGTGCAGAGCACTGCCTGTTCGTCTTGGAGATGGCGCGCCAGTCCGGCCGCCCGGTAGGTCACAAGGCTCTGCTGAAGCCTCGCACGCCGTGTCTCCAGCAATCCGTCCTCTCCAAAGAGGCTGCCACGACCGAATGCCTTGTGGTAAGCGGCTCCGGCTCGCCGCGCCGTGGGCGCTTGCGCCCTGTGAACGGCTCCCCAGATGCTGTTGCGGTCGGCGCGGACTAGGTACTCCGGGTGCAGGAACATCTGGTCGACTGCGGAGCCGCCCGGCACAGCGGCGGCATGATCCATAAGGTGCCGTAGCAGATAGGGTGCAGCGAGGTCCCACCGAGGCCCCTCCGCACCCCACCATCCGGGGACAGCCGACAGTAGCTCGTGGAAGAGCTTGTCGGTGAGCCCGTCGAGTTCGGCCCCGGCGTCACGGAAGTGTTCGGTGATCGTCTCGTGGAAGAACCGGTAGAGCTGACGCCCGTCCGAGTCGATGTTCGTCCGTAGATAGAAACGGGCGGTGGCCAGCTTCTCGCGGGCCTCACCCGGTGTCAGGGGGCGAAGCCCTTGACCTGCGGCCATGGCGGCAGCGGTGGCCGCTGCCGCCACAAGCTCCAGTGGCATACCCTGACCCCGCGCTTGTGCCAGCCCCACCATTACGTGCCGCATCCACGGGTCACCGTCCAGCGTGGTCCGCAAGTGCAGTTCGAGTAGGTGCGGCAGCGTCTGCGGCAGCTGGGCGACCGCCTCGGCAGGTTCCAGGGGTACACCGGCCCGCAGGAAGTCGGCGAAGAGTGCTGCCACGAGGAAGGTGCTGCGCCCGCGGCTATGAGCAATCGGAGTGGCAACCGCACGGGCTACGGACTCGCGGAGGGCCTGGTTGCTGTAGCCGGGTGCGCTGTACAGGATGTCGGCGATGTAGGTTGTGAGGTCGTTCGCAAGGGTCTCGATGCTGGAAGAGGTGTCCAGGTTAAGCACCACCCCGCGGGGGCCGGGCGCTCGCCAGAACCGCTGGCTGTCCGTCTGCGGTGGGCGCATTCCTACGAGTGCTCGGAAGGCGGGGCGACCGTCGGGGCGGAGCGTGCACAGGAGCTCGGGTAGCAGATCGCGGGTGATGCGGTCGCTCTCCAGGGCTTCGTCAACGGCATCGAGGATGAGTATTACCGGTTCTGGTAGGTCCTGGGCGATGCGTTTGAGCTGGTCGAGAACTGGCTCACAGCTAGCGGCGGCCTGCTCCGTGTCCTCGGGAGTCAGTTGGGCCATGATCGAAGCAATCACCTCGGCCATGCTCCGGTGCCGGGCATGGACCGCGACAAGAGTCGGGTAACGACGCTCCGGGCGGAACTGAGCAGGAATGCGGCCAACCAGCCCGGCGCTCAGCTCGGCGAGCTGGTTGTGCGACAGGAAGACCGTTACCCCCAGCAGTGCCGACTTTCCGACCCCAGGGCTTCCGGTGACCAGCAACAGGGTTTCGTCGCTCGCCAGCCAGGAGCGAATCTGGGCCAGCTCACGGCTTCGCCCAGTGAATAGGCAGGCCATGATCGCAGCCGCATCGTCCAGGCGGCCGGACGCCCGGGTGAGGAAGTGGACCGGGTCCAGACCGGGGTCGAACTCCGTCGCTAGTTCCCGGACTGCAAATCGCAGTCGGCTCCGAAGACGTTGCCAGCCGTCTGTACTGAACGCCGGATTGGCGAAGAACTCCGGTACTGGCAACGAGGCGGCTCGGCGCGGCGAGTGCACCACGGTCTGCGGATATCCCTCACCGAGGCGGACCAGCTCCCGTGCGATCTCGTCGGCGACAGCCTCCACCGGCACGTGGGACAAAGTCGGAGAAATGTCCCAGTGTCCCAAACGGAGCCGCTCAAACGCTTGGGCCGTGGCCTTGGTGAACCGTGCGTCAAAGGCGCTCTCGTCCGCCGTGCAGGCCGCGATCACCCAGGTCCTGCGATCGCCCTCGGGGACGTCCTGGAACAGCTGATAGTCCGTCGCGGCCCCTGCACCACAAACATCGAGCAGGAACAGGACAGGAGACTGGTTGGATCCGTGCTCGACCTCGTTCAGCCATCGACCTACATCGATCGCCGACTCCGGGAGGTCGGTCGGACGGCTCTCGTGCACGGGCAAGTACAAGACCCGGCGGCGAAGAGCCCCGTGACCAGCAAAGTGAACGATACGCGGCCGGCTCGCCGAATCGTGCCGTAGTTGCCGCCAGCTCTCCTCAGTGCTGACCCGGTCCGCGTTGATCACCGGTTCACCGACGTTCAGCCCGTCGAAGCGCGAAAGCACCGCGGCGAGTTCACGCACCTGCGGTTCAACCGACGGCAGCGGACGGAACCCCTCCGACATGGGGTTCCACTCGCCGTTGACCACGCTCTCAAAGGTCCCAACCCCGAGCAAAAGTGCTCGAACCATCATCCCCCCGTGCCCGTACGCGTCGGTCTCCAGGCTATCGGGATCGAGGCTGGTCACCCCTCACGACGAGATTCACTGTCAGAAAGCCCAGACGACTGCATTTGCTGTCAAACGACTCGATTGGATGACGAAGGACACCAGTTCGCCGGGGGCAGACAGGAAAGAGCCGCGAAAGACTGGCCAGCGAGGGCACAGAGATGTCAACGTAGACGACCCGCCAGAACCCCAGGTCAGAGTGCTGATCGGTGCGCCTGCGGCTCCCTCTGGCCGCAGCTTCTTCACTCGTCTACCTAGCTGGCGGCGCGACGCCGACAGCGGGCTCGGGCGCCTGCCGCCCGAGGTCGCCGTCGCTATGAACCGGCAGGCTCCCGTCCAGGCGCTGCCGCGCCGCGTTGCCGGCGCCCAGTACACCCGAACCCGGCTCTTGGAGGCACTCCTGAATCCGCGCTACCCGTTCGATCCCTCTTTCGCGGCTGGCGCTCTTCCCGCGTACTGGGTCAGCCCCCGACACCTGGCTGGCGATGACGGTCGTCTCTGCGATGTCGTCGCGGACAGCCTCGCAGGTCTGGGCTGGACGAGTCTGACAGCCGTGCGAGGACGGCGAGACTTCGATGAGCTGGGAGATCACCAGGTGGTGCGCAGCACCGTCCTGCACATCAGTCCCGACGCTCTTCGGTGGGCACAGTGGGTGCTGGCGGACGAGCCGTTCCACCTCGGTGGCCTGCCGGTCGCGTGGCAGGTCTCGGCCCGCTCGGACACCACCAGTTCGCTCGCGGACTGGTCCGCCTATTTCACCCCAGGCGTACCGGGAGAGGCCATCACCGAGTTTCTCCTGGCGCTCGACCAATGCAGCCAGCCCACCACCTTGTACGACGGTCCCGAATTGGTCCTCGCTGCGGCCGCCGGGCACGGTTGGCTCCGCGACGCCGACCAACCGCACGCAGCGGCGATGCACCCCACCTTCACCGCCCGCCTCAGCCTCGGCGAGGTGCCGCCCCTCATTCAGGATGCCGACCCCAGCGTCCTGACCGCCGAGGGGGACGGGCAGGTGGCGATGGGCTGGCAGGCGTGGGCTGAGCCTGCAATGGGGGCTCCGTACCTGTGGGCCGCCTCATTCAGCGCGAGCGTGCCGCACCGTTTGGTCGCCGCGTTCGCCTCCTCGCTCAGCTCCACGGCACCGGTACTGCGCCGGGTGCTGCCGGAAAGTACGCGGGACCAGATCCTGTGTGCTCCCGCCAACTGAGAAGCGTCCCACTCCGCGTAACAAAGCCGGGCCTCCCGTCTGGGCGGCCCGGCTTTGTGCTGCTCTAGCAGGTCTTGTGTGCAGCGGACTCGTGGCTGCTGGGGCGGGACTGTGTCAACACTGGGTGCTATGTCCCGCTTGCTGGCACCGCTGAGCGACGGTGCCTATCTGATCTCTCGTCGCTCCGATCGCTGAGGCTGGCAGACACGCCGGCCAGGCCGATTCCTCGCCCTGGTCGAACAACGACGCGGCCCTTCGTCAGTAGGTGTTGGCGGTGAAGGGGCGCGGGGGTGTGGCTACGAGGCCGAGCAGGCGGTTGAACTCCGTCCGGTCCTCTTCGCTCATGAGCTCGTGGGCGTTGCCGAGGTTCTTCACGGTGAGCTGCTGCATGAACGGGGCGAGGAAGCGCTGCAGTGCTTCCGAGGCGTCAGCCCATGCCTGCCGGTGCTTCACGAAGCGCTTGAACTGCGCGTCAAAATCGAGGAACTCGCTGCGAGTCGCTGTGAGGACATGAGCCTGTTCCTCCTTGCTGAACGGCCGTCCATCGCGATGGCTCCACGTGTTGGTGTCGGCTCGGTACTTGAAGTCCGCGTCGGCGAGGAGGGCGATGATGTCGGGTCGGGATGAGGTTGCGGTCATACGGGTGTGACGCTCCTTTTGGGATTGGATGGGGAGCATCAATCGTCTGGAGAATCGCCGGTTGGGCTAACCGGCGATCGTCGGCTATGTTGCGCCCGTTTCCCCGGGTCAGTGCCGGCGGCTGGAGTGGTTCGACGCCTGAGCCGCGGGCGGTGTGGCGGAGGCCGGTGTCGGGATGTGCCGGCCGTCTCGGGTGCCTGCGGTCTGGAGGTGCTCGGGTGCTGCCGCGGGCAGGTGGGCGATGCGGCGTAGGCGCCAGACGAGGACATCGCTGATGGAGTCGGCGCTGCCTAGCTCGCGTCGCCGGGCGGCGTCGGCGAGCAGTGCGCCGGGGTCGTGGCCCGCTTGGCGGGCGTCGGTGAGGGTGGCGGCCAGGGCGGGCCAGCCGGGCTCGGCCTGGATCCGTTCGGCGAGCTCTGGCAGTGCCTGGTGCAGGAGATCGGCTTGCCGCTCTCGAATACGCGGTGCCATCCGCTGGCCTCGCTGGCGGAGGGCGGCGATGGGGTGGGCCGCAGCAGCCTGGTAGGCGGTGCGTAGGTGTTCGGCGGCTTGCTGGGCTGCGGCTGCCTGCTGGCTGTGGTGCCTTTTGGCGTGCCAGTTCGCTGCGGCGATGGCGAGGAAGATGGCCATGTCGATGACCATCGCCGTGGTGGCTCCGTCTTCGCCGCGGCCGAGTGCGGGGCCACTGTGGACGAGATCGTGTGCGGCCTGCCGCAGGGCGTGGTCATGCCCGCGTGCAGCGCGGATATGGGAGCGGCTGGCCCGCTCGAACACGAACGCCGCCTCCCGGAGTTGTGCACGGGTGTGGGCCGCGGAGGTCTTGGCGAGCGCGTCCAGGACCTCACTCGCTGCGGCGATCTGTGCCGCCGCCATTCCGTCGTCGCCGTGGTCGATGATCAGTAGGGCCTGCCAGCTGGCAGCCGCAGCCCTGCGTCGAGCGAACGCGGGATGGGTCACCTGCGGCAGGGCGGGCTGCACCGGCTCGGAACCGCCCTCGGTGTCTGCTTCTGCTTGGAGGGACCAGCGTTCGCGGATGCGGGGCAGGGACAGGTCGGGTGCGAGGGTGGAGCCGGCATAGAAGACCGGCTCGTTGTCCTTGTTGCGGTCACCGGGCAGCGCGACCTTGTAGCCGAGCAGATCGCCCGAGGGTGCGATCCGCTTGCGGATCAGGAGGCCGTCGGCAGCCAGACGGTCGAAGAACTCATCTGTGGAGGCGGCGCCGGCCGACGCGCCGCGCACGGTCTCGCGCAGCTCCTCCCGCACTGTGCGCTCTCGCCCTTGGCGTTCGGCTTTGTGACGCTCGGCGCTGGTGGGCCGCATGGCCGCGGTGCCGTCGCCCGGGGCAACGCGGTACAGGTCGTAGTCGGCTTCGATGAGCCGGGCTTCGGCCTGGGCGCGCTGGCCGGAGCGGTGGTGGTCGGGGCGGCGGCCGTCCTCGCGTACGAGGGTGGCGATGACGTGGATGTGGTCGTCGGCGTGGCGGACGGCGGCCCACCGGCACCCGGCGTCGTCTGGGCCGCCGGAGTCGATGCCGGTGGCGGCCACGATTCGGCGGGCAATGTCGCCCCACTCCTCGTCGCTCAGGATGCGGTCGGTGCGAGCTGCGCGGACGGAGCAGTGCCACACGTGCTGGTCGGGCCGCTGGTCTGTGTCAAGGAGGTGCAGTGGCTGGTCGAGAAGCCGCTGGAGGTCTTCCTTCGTCGCGGAGGGGTCGCGGCCGGGGTCAGGCGCCATGTCGTCGAAGGAGGCGACCAGGTGCGGGTCGACGTGCTCTTCGCGGGTGCCCTTGCCGTAGAGGTAGTTGAGCAGGCCGCGGGTGCTGCTGCCTTGCTTGTGGATGCGGGGAATCAAGCGGCCTCGTCCATCTGGCGGTTGTTGATCCGCTCAACGGCCGCCCTGGTGGCGGTGGCCGCGCGGCGGACGTAGGTGAGGGTTTCCTCGATGCGGGCGCTGTCGATGTCGCCGCCCGAGTTGAGGGTCATGGTCATCTGATTGAGGTTGCTGCCGGCCCAGCCGAGCTTGCGGCCGGTGGCGAAGAGCTCGGTGAGGACGTCGTGGTCGGCGGCGATGGTGGCGGCGGTGCGGGTCTGGTCACGGGCGGCGGCCAGGGCGGAGTGGGCGAGGAATCCGGCGATACTCATGCCGACGGCATCGGCGCCGGCCTGGATGAGGGTGCGTTCACGTTCGTTGAGTCGGACGCTGTGGGCGGGACGCTGCTTCTTGTCGCGCGGGCGGGATTTCCCCTTGCTCAGGCGCATGTGGCTGGCCGTACTTGGCTGCGAACCGCCCTCGGTCGCAGCCCTCCCGTCCCGCGCCCCCTGGCGCTGGTCGGGCCCCGCCACCCCTGGGGCGGGGCCGGGTTCGGACGCTCCCCCTGCGGGGGAGTGTCCGAACCTCCAACTTGCTTCGCTTTGGGCTGGCGTGGCTTGGTTCTCTTTTTGATGCTCTGGGCTGTTGGTGCACGAATCCTGCATGGAGAGCAGCTCCTGGTTGAGGGGAGAGGGCAGCGGACGAGGTCGACGTACGGGCAGCGTCCGTCCCCAACGCCCGCTGGTTCGAGCGGTGAGTCGCGAGGGAGGACCGTGCGTGCCTGGTCAAGCGGCGCGAATGGGGCGGGGCCGTGGGACCAGACGGGGTGCTGGTCCCACGGCCCCCGTTCGACGTTCAGGGCTGACCGGATATCCGGTCAACCCGTGGGGACGGCGGTTTCGCAACCCTGTTCTGCCGCCAGGAGGGCCTTGAGTTCGGTGAGCCGGTCCTCGGAGATGGGGAGGTCGGCCTCGCGGATGGCGTTCCGTAG
Organism: Streptomyces sp. NPDC048671; assembly: GCF_055587045.1. Lineage (NCBI taxonomy): Bacteria > Bacillati > Actinomycetota > Actinomycetes > Kitasatosporales > Streptomycetaceae > Streptomyces > Streptomyces sp. NPDC048671. The sequence goes on from NZ_JBVJHB010000018.1 coordinate 133,477, forward strand.
CACGGCGCGGGTGGCTGTTCCGTGCATGGCGATGGCCGCGCGGCCGATTGCGAGGAGTTCGTCCATCTCGGCACCGGGAGGACGTCCGTAGCGTTGCGCCGCAGGGACGTCGTCCTCGTGGGACGGCTCGGTGGTCTCGCGGGTGGGGACCGAATCGTGCAGGGGAAGTTGGTTCTGCACGGATCGAGGAGGCAGGGACTCAAGACGAGGGTGGGAGTCGGCGTGCTCCTCGGCTTCCTCGCTCGTCAAGTCGAAACCTGCACCCGATCGGCTGCGCGGCGGAGTCGTCTCGACGTGGCGCATGGCGCCTTCGTTTGGAGTGAAGGCGTTCCAAGGCGATGGCAGTTCGATCGTGGCCAGCTCTGTCGCGTGGCGGCGGACGGCAAGCTGGTGCAGCAGCACTTCGCGCTGGCGCTGGTTGATTCCCACAGACGCTTGGGCGACGGCGCGGGAAAGCCGTCGCGCGGTTCGCCGGCCTCGCCAGCTGGCCCGCTGATTCGGGGTTCGCTCCGCAAGGTGCGCGGCCAGGGCGACGGCCCTGCGGGTGGCACGGTCGCGGCTGATCTGCGCGGCGTCACGATCGTGTTCGGCGACCCCAAGGCGCGAGAGGCCGCGTTCGCGTGCTTCGCGCCCTATCCGGGCGAGGAGGCTGTGGGAGGCCGCCTCGGGCGTGCGGATGCGTAGTTCGATGCCCATGGCCTGGTGCCAGAGCAGTGCGGCCATGATCGGTCCCACGAAGGCCCGCACCGTGCCGCCGACCACACCTGACTCGGCGTACGCGGGGATCACCTGTACAGCGGTGATCACCCAGGTCAGGACGCCGGGCAGGCCGGGTGCTTGCTTCGGGCCGTGCAGGTTCTGTCGCGCCAGCAGGGCCGTGGCGAAGAGGGCGAGTTCCGCGGCGGCGAACATCGCGGTGCGCTCGGTGGTGCCGCTCATGTCGAGGTAGTCGGCGGCGAACCGCCAGCTGGTGTCGGCGCTGTAGGCAGTGCATCCGACCGCGGCCAGTGCGGCGACCCTGACCGCGGGTGTTCCGGGCTGTCGCTTGGCGTGGTTTCGGGGAGCGCGTCGGTGGATCAGCCAGCTGACCAGCAGCACTGTGCAGGTGGCCAGGAGGGCGGCGAGCGCGATAGGTATCGCGTTCCAGTGCCCGAGTGCGGGCATGGCAAGTTCCGTCATGCAGGGGTCTCCAAAGGGCCCGCCGCGCCGTGTGGGCAGGCGTGGGCGCGGACGGGCGGTGTGGTAAAGGTGAGCTGGTGCGGGGCGGCGCCGTGCGGTCAGGCGGCGAGCTGGCGTCTGCGGTCGGCGCCGGTGAGGACGACGGTGGTGGTCATCTCGGCGAGACGGGAGGCGACGCGGTCGCCGACGGCGTCGCGGAGCGCGGCGGTCGGCAGGTTGGTCGTGAGGAGGGTGGGGAGCAGGTCGGTGTAGCGGCGGTTGATCAGCCGGTACGTGATCTCCTCGGTCCACTCCGACTGCTTGGCTGCGCCGAGGTCGTCCAGGATCAGCAGCGGGCAGGTGCTGAGGGTGGCGAGGTCGCGCTCGGCGTCGTGGCCGGGGCGTGGGCGCAAGCGGGCGTACAGGTCGGCTGTGGTGGCTGCCTCCCACCGCAGCCGTACCCCGGCGGTCAGCAGCGAGCGCACCGCGCCGTACGCCTGGTGTGTCTTGCCGGTGCCGGTGGGCCCGGCGATTAGCAGGGACGGTCCCAGTGCGATGCCCCGGGTGCCGCTCGGGCCGGGCCGTGCGGCGAGGGCCACCTCGTCGACCCAGGCGGCAACCTGCTGGTGGCCGGCGAGCGCGTGGCGGTAGCGGGGTGGGATGCGGGCCGCGGCCAGTTCCAGCGCGGTCACCCGTTCCGAAGGGGCCTCGGCAGGTGACGTAGTTGGATCGATGCCCCGTTCGGCGAGGATCGTGCCGAGGCGGGCGGCGAGGGTGTTCATGCGCTGCGGCTCCCGGCTGGTGGTGGCTGTGGTCACAGCTGCCCTCCGTAGGCCGCCTCGACGTCAGCGGGCGCCGGGTTGGTCCATGCTCGGTGCGGGGCGGCAGCTGCCCGTGGAGCGTTCATGGCCTCGTCGACCAGGCTCGGCAGCAGCCCAGCGGACAGCCCCTTGGTACGCATGCGGTCCATCCCGGCCCTGATGTGGTCGGGGGACACCCCCTCGCCGAGCAGTTTGCTGACCACCTTGCCGAGGCGGCCGAGGACGTCGCTGGGCGGGCGGTGTTGGCATGCGGCGACGTGCTCGGCGACCAGGTCCTTGGCCGAGACCGAACCCGAGACGGCAGGGGGCGTGGGGGCGCTTGCGCTCCCCACCGGAGGTGATCCTAGATCCAGGATCCTAGGTCCTAGATCCGGACCCTGAGTCCTCACCGCAGTCTCCCAGCGTTGTGGTGAGGGCTCACTGAAATTGCCCTGACCTGCGGTTTCCCGGTTCACGGAGGGCTCGCTGCGTCCGCGTGACGCATCAGGGCGTCCACCGTGAGGGCTCACGGCCTGTTCATGGAGGGCTCCGTGAACAGGTGAGGCCGCCTCGTCCGACCGGCTGCCCTGGTGGCGCGGGCAGGCCGGGCAGCGGCTGCCGCTGGGCCGGTTGATCTTCTGGTGACGGGCCCAGGTGACGATGTGCAGGTACCGCTTGCCGTCGTCGCCTTCGTACCGGCAGATCAGACCCGCACTGTCGAGCTGCGTGAGGTCGTCCTCGACCTCCAGCGGGCCGTGCTCGGGGCGCAGGGACCAGAGGGCGCCGGCGATGACAGCGGCCTGGTCGCGGAAGCGGCCGTGGTCGTCCGCCTGCGTAAGCAGGCCGAAGAAGGTCCGCTCGGCATGGACGCTCACCGCGGCCAGCGACTCGGAGATGAAGGCTTCCGGCTTGATGGTGCGTATCCGCGCCATGTCTATCGCCCCGCCTTCGTGGGCCGAGCAGACGAGTTCGGCGACGGGGATGCGACTACGGCCACGAAGGCAGTAGCTTGTTGGGGCATGCACAGTTCCTCACCCGGTGGCGTTATGACCGCCACCGTCTTGATCGTTCAGGTACGGGCGATATCGGTAGGGACTTCTTGGCCCCCGGCGTTGGCCCGCCGGGGGCTTTTTCATGTGCTCGGAACCGCAGGGGTTTCCGGGCGCATGGCCAAGACAGCCACATCTTCCCCGCACAAGTCCAGCATTCCGCCGGGAAAGCAAACAGCTCTCGGCGAACGTGTCGTGCGCGGCTTCCTTAAAACGGTAGACCCGAATCGCCGGTTGACCAAGAAGTTGCATAAATCGGGCAGTTGGCAAGCGAATCCGTGGGCGGCGCTGGTGAGCGCGCGATGCAAGATGCCCACGTCGAGGCCACGTAGGTGCTACCAGCATGAGGGCAGCAGGTGATTTGGTCATCCGCCAATTCCGGTCTATGTTGCGCCGCTCGCAAGGAGCCTGGGGGCCAGATCTGACAAAAAAGATGCGAAACATAGCAGCACATTGCCGGTTACCCAAACCGGCAATGCAGAGCTACAACTGACCCATGCCTGAGAGTCCTTTGGGAATTGGTCCGGCTGGCGTGCTGACCGCCCGCGCCATTACCCGTGCCCGCACAGCGCGCGGATTCGCCCAGCGCCAGCTGGCCGAACGTGTCACCGCGCTCGGCCGGCCCATGACCATCACGATGCTGTCCCGCATCGAATGCAGACAGCGCCGCTGCGATGTCGACGACCTCGTCGCCATCGCAGCCGCTCTCGGCCTCTCCCCGCTCGCCCTGCTCGCCGAGACGAGTTAGCCGAACGAGCCCCAACAGCGCTCCCTGGGTGGGCCAACACCCGGCAGCCGCTACGCACATCACCTCGCCCGTACCTGAAACACCAAGGCCGGCGTACCCGTCTCCGCACGGCCGCGCCAGAGAAGGAACCTCCTTGCGCCGAGAGGCCATTCCCCCTGCCCCGTTGCCGTTCCGCCTCCGTACCGCGAAGGAGGCGATCTCGCATGGCTGAGCAGTCAGGCACCGGCGTAGCGCCGCCCCGCCTCTACCGTCCCGAGGACATCGCTGCTGTTCTCGGCTGCTCTGCCTGGTGGGTCAAGGACAGGGCCCGCCGGCGGCTGATCCCCTTCACTCGGGTCGGCCGCGCGTACCGCTTCACCGCAGAACACCTCGCAGAGATCATCCGCCTCCACGAGGAACGGCCCGCACGGGCACACCAGCCAGTCACAGCTCGGACCGTCGCCAAGACCGACGCCCAGCAGGCGGAAGCGCCCCAGCGTGCCGCGCCCACAACCCGCCTGCGGGCGCGGCCTCCGGCCCGCGCCAGGCAGAGCCAGTTCAGCACCGTCGCCTGACACGACCGCGTACCAAGGGAGAGGAGGAGCGTGGGTTTCGCGGAGAAGCGCGCGAACTACTGGCGCGGCCGGTACAAGACCGGACCTGGGAAGCACCTCACGGTCGTCGACGAGCAGGGCAAGGCGATCAAGTTCGCCACCAAGGGCGAGGCTCAGCGCGCCGCGAGCGAGGCCGAGAACAAATACCGGCGCGGCGACTGGCGTGACCCGGCACTCGGCCAGGAGACGTTCGGCGAGTACGCGAGCCGCTGGTACGAGGCCCAGGACCTGGCCGCATCGACCATGCAGAACTACAAGCGCCACATCGAGGAGCACCTGCTTCCCGACTTCGGGGACCATGCGCTCGCCGGCATCCTGCGCTCGGACGTCGACCGGTGGGAGAAGAAGGAAAGGGCTCTGTACGCGGCCTCCAGCGTCAAGACCTGGCGCTCGACGTTCCACCTGATCTACGAGGACGCGATCGACGAAGGACTGATCACGTCGAACCCGGCGACCAGGCGGCGTGGGCGGGGCAAGCGCGCGGGCCGCTCCCGTGACCGAGGCCCGGAGAAGGTCGTCACCGATCCGCTCGGCATCCTGTTGATCGCCGAACGAGCAGCACTGCTGTCCGGCCGAGATGACGAGTTCGTCGCCGTCGTCCTCAAGGGATACACCGGCATGCGCTGGGGCGAAATAGTCGGCCTGGAGACCGAGTTCACTCGACCTGGCTCCGTCCGTGTCGAATGGCAGCTGTACGAACTCGACTCGGGCGAGATGGTGCGCTGCCCGCCCAAGGACGACAGCTATCGCACCCTCGACTCGATGGACTGGCTGTCCGCCCTGGTCGCCAATCACATCGCCCGCACGAAGCCGACGCCCTGCCCCTGCCACGGTAGGACCTACATCTTCCGCGGGCAGGGCACGGCTCGTACGGGCGGCCACCACGGTGCGAAACTCGTCGACGTCGCACGCCGTGCCGAAATCTCCACGGGGACGGTATCCAACGTCCTCAACCACCCCGATCGCGTCGCTGAGGCGACGCGAATGCGGGTGGAGGAGGCCATCACGGACCTCGGGTTCGTACGAGGCGGCGCGGTGGTGGAGCCTGCGGCCCACTGGCGCAGGAACGGTTTCGCGACGTGGCTGTTCACCCCGGCGGTATCGGGCTGGTACCCGAAGAAGGCCCCGCAGGAGGCACGACCCGTGCCGCTACTCGGCGAGCCGTGGCCAGGAGTCCCCGCGCGAGGGCGGGGCGCCGGCCAACGAGCTGACGCCTGCTGGCTCCCGATCGCCAAGGGCCTCACGCCTCACGGACTGCGCCACGCCCATAGGACCGTGATGGAGGGCCTCGGCACCGAGAAGGTCCTCATGGACCAGCGCATGGGACACATCGACGGCTCCGTCTCGGCGCGCTATGCCCATGTCACCCCTGGCATGCGAAAGCGCCTCATGCTCGGCCTGACCGAGCAGTGGGAGGCAGCACTCGCTGCCCGCCTGGCGATGTGTCCCACGTCGCCCGTGCACGTGCTCGACGCCCTCCTGCGTGCACGGAGGTAGCACAGGCCGAGGCGAAGCCTGGGCGGTGAGAGCACCTGGACTTCGCTGTTCGCAGGGGTGACGCCGGTCCGGAGTGCGGCCCTGCTGGGAGAGGGGTCTTGGATCGTATGAATCACCCCTCCAGTACCGAAAGGCAGGGGCGGCGTTGCACACCCTGTGGTCGGCGGGCAACTCCTACCTGGAGGAGAAGGCCCCCTGGCTGGAGATCAAGACCGACCCGGAGGGCGCTGCCCTGACTCTGCGTACGGCGATGAACCTGATCCACCTCTACGCGGTTGTCTCCGAGCCGTTCATCCCGGCCTCGGCCGCCGCCATGCGCGGTGCCTTCGCTCTGGAAGGCGACACTGCGACCTGGGTGACCGCCGAGCAGGCCAAGTCCCTGGACGCCGTTCCGGCCGGTACGGCCTTCACCGTGCCGCCGGTGCTCTTCGCGAAGATCTCGGAGGAGGACTTGGAGTCCTACCGCGAGCGCTTCGGCGGAGCCGACGCCTGAGTCGTCCTGCCCCGCTGGTACCGGCATGGCTTTACAGGGCGTTATGGCTGAGCTGCGGAGCCCGGAAGCTGATGGTCCCGGATGATGCGCGACGCCTGTGCCTCACGCGGTCGCCGTGAGGCACAGGCGCATCATGTACCGGCAGCCTCAACTGCCTGGGGTCAGACGGCGAAGGCTTGGCCGCATACGAGACAGTGGTACGGGCCTGAGGCGTTTTCGGGAACCTTCACGGGCTCGAACGAGTGGCAGGGGGATGTCACGATGACCATGTCGTCAGGCTCGGTCAGCGGCGAAGGCACTTCTGGAGACTCCACGCCGTCCTTGACGCTGACCTTTACGTACTTGCTGCGGGTCCGCTTGAAGACGTTCTTCAGCTCGTCCTCCACCATGCGCGCTGCGGCAGGAGCCATCACGCCCCTGGTGTAGTCGATCTGCTCCTGCGTCCACCAGGAGTCCAGCCCCGCCGGCTGACCACAAAGAGGGCAGTAGTAGGCGGTGGGCGACGACTGCTGCTCGGCCTCTTCGTTCGCCGGCCCGTGGTGCCACTTGAACTGGCTGATGCAGTGAGGACACTCCCGACGCACGAAACCGTCGTGGTCGAGAGGCAGGCTCATCGGAATCTCCATGTCAGGCCCCGTCCACGAACTCTTCAACCCTGATCGGCACCCCATCGGCGGTCTTGCCCGTCAGGACTACGTTGAAATACGAGCTTGCCCCCATCCCCATGGAGCGGGCGCTCATCACGCGCACCGACTTACCGGCGGGCAACTTCGGCACCGGGAACTCACCCTCGTTGCGTGTGACCAGCTCGGCCGACTCTTCGGCTTCCACATCAAGGTCGTAGACGTCCCCGGGTCCGTGGTTGGTGATCACGACCGTCCCCATTTTCCTCGGCCCATTGTCGACGTATCGGGCACTCAGCCTGGGGGCGCCGGCCGCCTGCGACGACGGCAGCTTCCGCCCCAGCGGAAGCCCGCCGCCTGGCGGCACTGGGGGAGTGAGGTCGCCGACGTCATGCCAGTCCGTGCCGGTCAGGCGCACAGCACACCCAGCCGTCTGCAGACGCATCGCGAGGTCCTGACGCTTTCTCGTGGAGTTGTCGAGGCGGATCACATGCCGGCCGTGAATGTCGCTGAAGACCTTCATCTGCCCGAGCTCCACGATGACGGTGCGGTTCTCGTCCCGGCCCATGGCCATGCCCGCCTCGAACAGGACGTTCGGCCGGGGCTGCATCTGCGGGCTGCACTCGGGGTCGGCGGCGTAGGTGAGGCTCTCGTGCAGGTAGGTGACGTCGTCGGGGGTCTGGAGGACGACCACCGCTTGCGCGTTTGAGAAGGCTGTGTCCAGGACCTCGCCGATGTATGGGGAGCCCTTGCCGGTCATTTGGATGGCCTCGGACCACTCGATGGGATCGAGCCCCAGCGCCCGCAGGAACTCGAAGAGCCCTTTGCGTGCGAGTTCGTTTCGTCCGTGGATCACGAACACCTTGCGAGGATCTGCGCTGTCCTCGGCCACTCGGTCTGCCATGCCTTGCTCACCACTCACGGTCGAGGGGGAACTGTCCCCAGTGACGGTAGTGGCGGGCACTGACAACGGGGGCCCCGATACGGGAGCCGGAATCCGAAGTCGGCTCCCAAACGGCTCCCAAGACGCCCCCGGAAACCACTCAGGGGCCTGATCCACTAAGTGGATCAGGCCCCTGACCTGGTCTTACGGCTGTCGGGGTGGCGGGATTTGAACCCACGACCTCTTCGTCCCGAACGAAGCGCGCTGCCAAGCTGCGCTACACCCCGATCGTCGTCGGTGTCCCGGCGACATCGATTACTTTAGCCCACCGGCGGCCGGAGACGAAATCCGGTTTTTGTGCCGATCGGGGTGCGGGTGAGAGATACCGGGGCGGGGTACGTGCGAAGGGTGCGGGCGAGGGGTACGTGCGAGGGGTATGTGCGAGGAGGGGGTGCGCAGGGTTCGCGCGAGGGGTGTTGTGCGGGGGCTATGCGTCCCGGGCCGTCAAGGTCAGCAGGGTGGCCTCCGGGGGGCAGGCGAAGCGGACCGGGGTGTAGCGGTTGGTGCCGCAGCCGGCCGAGACGTGGAGGTAGGCGCGGTTGCCGTCGACCGAGTGGGAGGAGAGGCCCTTCACGCGGTCCGTGTCCAGGTCGCAGTTGGTGACCAGGGCCCCGTAGAAGGGGATGCAGAGCTGGCCGCCGTGGGTGTGGCCGGCCAGGATGAGCGGGTAGCCGTCCGAGGTGAAGGCGTCCAGGGAGCGCAGGTAGGGGGCGTGGACCACGCCGATGGAGAGGTCGGCGCCCGACTCGGGGCCGCCCGAGACCTCCGCGTAGCGGTCGCGCTTGATGTGCGGGTCGTCCAGGCCGGTGAAGGCGAGCTCCAGGCCGTCGAGCTTGAGGCGGCCGCGGGTGTTGGACAGGTTCAGCCAGCCCGCCTCGTCGAAGGCGTCCCGCATCGGTTCCCACGGGTTGTGGACGACGCCGACCGCCGGGGCGTTCCCGTTGAGGCCGTGCTTGCCCGCGGTCTTCTCGAAGAGGTAGCGGGCGGGGTTGCGGAGCTTGGGGCCGTAGTAGTCGTTCGAGCCGAACACGTACACACCCGGGAGCTCCATCAGCGGTCCGAGCGCGTCGAGCAGCTCCGGTACGGCCTCCGGGTCCGAGAGGTTGTCGCCGGTGTTCACGACGAAGTCCGGGCGCAGCCCGGCCAGGGACTGCAGCCAGGCGCGCTTCTTGCGCTGGCCGCTCACCATGTGCACGTCGGAGATCTGGAGGACGCGCAACGGACGTGCTCCGTGCGGGAGTACGGGGACAGTGACCCTTCGCAGGCGGAACGAGCGGGCCTCGAATCCGGCCGCGTAGGCGAGGCCGACGGCGCCGGCCGCGGCGGTGACCGCCGTGATTTTCAGGGGTACTCCGTAGCGTGCGCGCATGCGCCCATCGTCGCAGACAGTGCGTGCGGACAGGAAAACCGGCGGGCGGCGGGCGCCCCGCACCTGCCACAATCACCCCATGACCACGCTCAAGTCCAAGCTCAAGGAAGACCTCACCACGGCCATGAAGGCGCGCGACGAGCTGACCTCGTCCACGCTCCGGCTGACGCTCACCGCGATCACCAAGGAGGAGGTCAGCGGCAAGTCGGCCCGCGAACTCTCCGACGACGAGGTGCAGAAGGTGATCGCCAGGGAGGCGAAGAAGCGCCGCGAGGCGGCCGAGGCCTTTTCCCAGGGCGGCCGGACCGAGCAGGCCGAGCGGGAGAAGAAGGAGGGCGAGCTGCTCGACGCCTACCTCCCGCAGCAGCTGGGCGACGACGAGCTGGCCGCCATCGTGGCGTCCGCCGTCGACGAGGCGAAGGCCGCCGGCGCCGAGGGGCCCCGTGCGATGGGCGCCGTGATGAAGATCGTGAACCCGAAGGTCACGGGGCGTGCGGAGGGTGGCCGGGTGGCCGCCCTCGTCAAGAAGCTGCTCGCGGGCTGAGGCGGCCGCGGAAGGCCGGTACATACGAAGGTGGGGCGCACCCGGTACGGGTGCGCCCCACCTTCATGTCCACGGCGGTGACAGGTCAGGGACCCTGAGACCCGCCGTTGTCCTGACCGCGGGCGTGGCCGTTGTTCCCGCCGACCAGGCCCGGCGGGATGCTGATGCCGGGGAAGGGGTCGTCGTCACCGGGCTTGTTGTCGCCGTCGCCCGGCTTGTTCTTGTCCTTGTTCTTGTCCTTGTCTGCCTTCGGCTTGGCCCGCGGTACGTCGACCGCGTTGAAGGCAGGGGTCTCCGAGACGCTCAGGGAGCCGGTCATCGCCGTCTTCCAGATCGGGCCGGGCAGACAGCCACCGCAGACGTCGGCGTAGTACTGGCCGCCGATGGTGATGTTGCTCATCGGGAGCTGCTTGGCGCCGTCGCTGCCGACCCAGACCGCCGTGGACAGGTTCGGTGTGTAGCCGACGAACCAGGCGTTCTTGCGCTCGTCGGTGGTACCGGTCTTGCCCGCGTTGTCACGGTCCTTGAGACCGGCCTGCTGTCCGGTTCCGTCCGCCACGACGCCCTTGAGCATCTGGTTGATGGTGTCCGCCGTGTGCTCGCTCATGGCCTGCGTGCACTTCGACTTCGGTACGTCGATCTGCTTGCCGTCCGGCTTGGTCACCGAGAGGATCGCGATCGGGGAGCAGTACTTGCCGCGGTTGGCGAAGGTGGCGTACACCGACGCCATCGCCAGCGGTGTCGACTCCTGGCCGCCGAGGGTGGTGGCGGGGGCCTGCTTCAGCGGCTTGTTGTCGCCGCGGATGTAGCCGACCTTCTTCGCCATCGAGAGGGTCTCGCAGAGGCCTGTCTTCTCCTCCAGCTTGGCGAAGTAGGTGTTGACCGACTTGCCCAGCGCGCTGGTCATGTCGAAGGTGCCCTTCTCCGACTCCAGCTCGTTCTCCACGCTCCACGGGATGGTGTCCGCGGGCTGGTTGTCGCAGGTGCGGAAGGCGTCGGCGGGCAGGCTGATCTGGTGGTCCGTGGTGAAGCTCTGCGCCGGGCTGATGCCCTTCTCCAGTGCCGCAGCCGCGGTGATCGGCTTGAAGGTCGAACCCACCTGGAAGCCGAAGTTGGTGCCGCCCGACTTGTGGTCGACGTTGAGGTTCAGCACGGTCTGGTGCTTGGAAGCGTCCAGCCCGTACGGGCGGGACTGGGCCATCGCCAAGATCTGGCCCGTGCCGGGCTTCACCTGCACGACCGCGTCGGCGATCGCGTCGTCCTTGTTGACCCGGGACGTGGCGGCCTCGTTGGAGGCGGCCTGCGAGCGCGGGTCCAGCGTCGTCTTGATGGTGAGCCCGCCGACCGCCCAGAGCTTGGCGCGGTCCTGCGCGGTCTTACCGAAGGCGGGGTCGCCCGTGACGATCTGCCGGACGTAGTCGCAGAAGAAGCCGGAGCCGCTGACGGCGGTGATGCAGCCGTTCTGCGGCCGCTTGACCTTCAGCTTGATCGGGGTCGCCTGGGCCTTGGTCGCCTCGCTCTTCGAGATGTCCCCGACATCCGCCATCCGCTGGAGCACGGTGTTGCGGCGCTTGGTCGCCTCCTCCGTGTCGTTGACGGGGTCGTAGCGGCTGGGCGACTGCACGATGCCGGCCAGCAGCGCCGCCTCCTCCACCTTCAGGTCCTTCGCCGACTTCGAGAAGTAGCGTTGCGAGGCCGCCTCGACCCCGTACGCCTGCTGTCCGAAGAAGGTGATGTTGAGGTAGTTCTCCAGGATCTTCTTCTTGCCGAGCTCTTCCTCGACCTGGATCGCGTACTTCAGCTCCTGGACCTTGCGGCCGAGCGTCTGCTGGGTGGCCTCGGCGACCTTGGCCGGGTCGTCGCCCGCCTCCTCGACGAAGACGTTCTTCACGTACTGCTGGGTGAGGGTCGACGCCCCCTGTGCGGTCCCTCCTGACTGAACGTTCCGGTTCATCGCGCGCAGGATGCCCTTGAGGTCGACCGCGCCGTGTTCGTAGAACCGGGCGTCCTCGATCGCGATGATCGCCTTCTGCATGTACGGGGAGATGGCCTTGAGCGGCACCACGGTGCGGTCACGCGAGTAGACCGTGGCGATCTGGCCACCCTGGTTGTCCAGGATCGTGGTTCGCTGGCTCAGCGGCGGAGTCTTCAGATTGGCCGGGATCTCGTCGAATCCGTCGACCGTTCCCTTGGCGGCGAGACCCAGTGCTCCGGCGGCCGGCAGCGCGATGCCCGCCAGGACCACTCCGGAGAGTGCGGCGACACCGAGGAACTTGGCGGCCTGCTGGGTCGTCGTGAGACCCCCGCCCGAGCGCTTCTTTGGCATGGGGGCAGCCTACGTTCTCATTCGCCGGACACACGTATATGCCTTGGCCTAAGCTGCTCTCAACTGTCACAGCAGTCCGGTTTCGTATCAACCCCCCTGCATGAGCCTGTGCACGACCCGGCCACGATTCAGGCGCTCCCGAAATCGCCTCGTGTGTCATCGAACGTCCGTTGTGGCTCAGATGGTCTGTCCCGATTCTGACGGGATAGTCGTGCATGTCCTCACATCACTCCCCTGGGTGATCTGCCGCATACGCATAGTCCGTTCGGGCCATTCAAGATTGGGCCCGAAGGGGGTGTTGTGCTGTCGCCACCTTCCGTAACGTCCTCAACTGGCAACGGTGAATATGCCGCTGTCGCCGTGGGGGAGCCTCGATTCGGGAGAGGACGGCGCCGGGATGGGCTGGGTAACCGACTGGAGTGCGCAGGCAGCCTGCCGCACTACCGATCCGGATGAACTGTTCGTACAAGGGGCAGCGCAGAACAGAGCCAAGGCGGTGTGCACCGGATGTCCGGTGCGGACCGAGTGCCTGGCCGATGCGCTGGACAATCGCGTCGAGTTCGGCGTGTGGGGCGGAATGACGGAGCGGGAGCGCCGCGCATTGCTGCGCAGGCGCCCGACCGTCACGTCCTGGCGCCGGCTGCTGGAGACCGCACGCAGCGAGTACGAGCGGTCCACGGGCATCCTGCCCGTGGCGATCGGGCTGGAGGACGACGAACTGCACGAGACGTTCGCCGCCGTGGGGTAGCCCCGGGCGGTGGACGGCGGTCCGGTCCGGTCCCGCGAAGGGCGGACCACGCGGTACGGACGTCCTGAGACGTACTAGACGTCCTGAGGCGTACTACGGGTTACGGATACGGATCACGGGATGGCTACGCAGCTCCGGCCGGGGTGGAACCGGTCGCGAGCCGGTCCCCGATGACCCGCAGCCCTGCGAGGTCATGGACATCTCCGGGCAGCGCGGCCACCGCGGTCACGGCCACCTCGGGATGCAGCGCGGTGAACCCGTCACGTGTGTGCTGTTCGCGCGCGACCACCTGCATCCTTTCGGCGTGCAGATGCAGCAGACCGGCAGTCAGCTGCTCGACGGAGGTCGGTTCGTGTTCCGAGGCATGCTCAGATTCCGAGGCATGCTCCGATTCTGAGGCATGATCCGAGGGGTCGGCGGGGGCGGCTCCGGCGGACGGGTCGGGGGTGGTGGCTCCAGCGGTGTTCGTGGTCTGTGCGGTCCCGGCCTCGGGGGAGTCGGCGGGCTCACGAAGTCCAGCCTTCCCGGCCGCCTGATCCACAATGCCGGTCGCATCAAGATTTTCTGCGGCGGCCAGCGCGCGCTCGGCCGAGAGCCGGGCGGCCTCACTGCCGTGCACCCGGTTGAGGACCAGACCCGCCAGCGGCATGTTTTCCGAGGCCAGCCGCTCCACGAAGTACGCCGCCTCGCGGAGCGCGTCCCGCTCCGGCGTGGCGACGACGAGGAACGCCGTACCGGGCGCCTGGAGAAGCTTGTACGTGGCATCGGCACGGGTGCGGAATCCCCCGAACATGGTGTCCATCGCGGCGACGAAGGTCTGTACGTCCTTCAGGAACTGGCCGCCGAGCAGCTTGCCGAGCGTCCCGGTCATCATCGACATGCCCACGTTGAGGAATTTCATCCCGGCCCGGCCGCCCATTTTCGCGGGGGCCATCAGCAGCTTGATGAACTTCCCGTCCAGGAACGAGCCGAGCCGCTTCGGCGCGTCCAGGAAATCGAGGGCGGAACGCGACGGCGGGGTGTCGACGACGATCAGGTCCCACTCCTCGCGCGCCCGGAGCTGACCGAGCTTCTCCATCGCCATGTACTCCTGCGTGCCCGCGAAACCGGCCGACAGGGACTGGTAGAAGGGGTTCTCCAGAATCGCGCGGGCCCGCTCGCCGTCCGCGTGCGCCTCGACGATCTCGTCGAAGGTCCGCTTCATGTCGAGCATCATCGCGTGCAGCTCGCCGGTGCCCCGTGTCTCGATGCCCTTGACCCGGCGGGGGATGTTGTCCAGCGTCTCGATGCCCATGGACTGGGCGAGCCTGCGGGCCGGATCGATGGTGAGGACGACGACCTTGCGACCGCGCTCGGCCGCGCGCACGCCGAGCGCCGCGGCGGTGGTGGTCTTGCCGACTCCGCCCGAACCGCAGCACACGATGATCCGGATGCCCGGGTCGTCGAGGAGAGCGTCGGTGTCCAGGGCGGGGACAGCGGTGGGGGCGGGGGTGAGGGTGGTTGCGGGGTCGGGTTCGGGGGTCGGGGTGGTTGCGGTTGTCGTCGCGTTTTCGTCCACGTCCACGTCCGCGCCCACGTCTTCGTCGTCCACGTCTACGTCCGCGTCCGCGTCTCTGTCTGCATCAGCTGTCATGAACCCATCCCTTGTCCCGCCGGTCCTTCGCCCGCGCCTTGCTTACGGAGCTCCATCGCCAGCTCGTACAGTCCGGCCGGGTCCACGCCCTCGCCGATCAGCGGGAGCTCGTAACCCGGCAGTCCGAGGTCTGCCAGCACGGCGCGCTGTTCCCGCTCCAGCTCGACCCGCTGGGCGTGCTCGGCGGCCTGTTCGACCAACGGGCGCACGAGGCCCGCGGCGCCGGTCACGCCGGCCCGGGTCAGCGTCTTGGCGATCTCCCTGCGGCGGCCGCCCGCGGCGGTGCGCAGCGCGTCCTCGTCCAGCAGATGCGGGCGCACCATGTTCACGATGACCCGGCCCACCGGCAGTTCGGCCGCCCGGAGCTCGGCGATGCCGTCGGCGGTCTCCTGGACCGGCATCTCCTCCAGCAGGGTCACCAGATGGACCGCGGTCTCCGGGGACTTCAGCACCCGCATCACGGCCTGGGCCTGATTGTGTATCGGGCCTATCCGGGCCAGCCCCGCCACCTCGTCGTTCACGTTGAGGAAGCGGGTGATGCGGCCGGTCGGCGGGGCGTCCATGATCACGTAGTCGTAGACGAACCGGTTCTGCTTGTCCTTGCGGCGCACGGCCTCGCACGCCTTGCCGGTCAGCAGGACGTCCCGGACGCCGGGCGCGATCGTGGTGGCGAAGTCGATCGCGCCGAGCTTCTTGAGCGCCCGGCCCGCGCTGCCGAGTTTGTAGAACATCTGGAGGTAGTCGAGGAGGGCCCGCTCGGCGTCGATCGCCAGGGCGTACACCTCCCCGCCGCCCGGTGCGACGGCGATCTTGCGCTCCTCGTAGGGGAGGGAGTCCGCCTCGAAGAGCTGGGCGATGCCCTGTCTGCCCTCGACCTCGACGAGGAGGGTGCGCCTGCCCTCGGTCGCGAGGGCGAGCGCGAGGGCGGCGGCAACCGTGGTCTTACCGGTACCGCCCTTGCCGCTGACGACCTGGAACCTGCTCACGTATTCGAGCCTAACCAGTCGTACCGCAGGCTACGCACGAGGCTGCGCGTCCCGTGGATTGCACAGGCATTACAGTCGGGCCATGACCAAGTGGGAATACGCGACCGTGCCCCTTCTCGTGCACGCGACCAAGCAGATTCTGGACACCTGGGGCGAGGACGGCTGGGAGCTGGTCCAGGTCGTTCCCGGCCCGAACAACCCCGAGCAGCTCGTGGCCTACCTGAAGCGGGAGAAGCAGTAGTGGCGGGCGCCGTCGAGGCGAAGCTCGCCGAGCTCGGGCTGGCCCTGCCGGACGTCGTGCCGCCGCTGGCCTCGTACCAGCCGGCCGTGCGGTCCGGGGTGTACGTGTACACCTCGGGCCAGCTGCCGATGGTGGACGGCAAGCTGGCCGTCACCGGCAAGGTCGGCGCGGAGGTCACGCCCGACGAGGCCAAGGAGCTGGCGAAGACCTGCGCGCTCAACGCGCTCGCCGCGGTGAAGTCGGTCGCGGGCGACCTGGACCGGATCGCACGCGTCGTGAAGGTCGTCGGCTTCGTCGCCTCGGCCACCGACTTCACCGGCCAGCCCGCCGTGATCAACGGCGCGAGCGAACTGCTCGGTGCGGTGCTCGGCGACAAGGGCGTGCACGCGCGCAGTGCCGTGGGCGTCGCGGTGCTGCCGCTGGACGCACCCGTCGAGGTCGAGGTCCAGGTCGAACTCACCGGGGCCTGAGCCGGCTCCTCGCCGCCGCCCCTCCTGATCCCGTCCGGTCACGACGACCGGGCGGGATCTTCTGTGTGCCGGAGCGGATCAACGGCGCGGCGGACTGATCGCACGGCGGATCATCTGTGTGCGGACTGATCGCACGGCGGATCATCTGTGTACAGGGCATGTACGGATCACCGACCCCCTCGAACATCGTGACGGTTCCGGATAGCCTCCGGCCATGTCCAATGGTCAGTGGTACCCACCGGAATGGCCCGACCGGATCCGGGCCCTCGCCACCGGCGAACTGACGGCCGCGACCCCCAGGCGGGCCGCCACCGTGATGCTGCTCCGGGACGCCGCCGAGGGTACCGGGGGCGGACCCACTGTCCACATGCTGCGCCGGCGCACCTCGATGGCCTTTGCCGGAGGGGCGTACGCCTATCCGGGTGGCGGGGTCGACCCGCGCGACGACGACCGGCTCGTCGGCTGGGCCGGACCCGCGCTGGAGAGCTGGGCGCAGCGGCTCGGTGTCGCCACGGCCGCCGAGGCGCAGGCGATCGTCTGCGCGGCGGTCCGCGAGACGTACGAGGAGGCGGGCGTCCTGCTCGCGGGCCCGACCGCGGACACCGTCGTCACGGACACCACCGGCGCGGACTGGGAGGCCGACCGCGAGGCGCTCGTCGCACGGGATCTGTCGTTCGCCGGGTTCCTGGAGCGCCGGGGACTGGTCCTGCGCTCGGACCTGCTCGGCGCGTGGGCGCGCTGGATCACTCCGGAGTTCGAACCGCGCCGTTACGACACCTGGTTCTTCGTGGCCGCGCTCCCCGCCGGCCAGCGCACCCGCAACGCCTCCACGGAGGCCGACCGCACGGTGTGGATCCGCCCGGGAGAGGCGGCCGACGGCTACGACCGCGGCGACCTGCTGATGATGCCGCCGACCGTCTCGACGCTGCGCGCGCTCAGGGCCCACGCCACCGCCGCGCAGGCCCTGGAGGCGGCATCGGCCCAGGACCTCGCCCCCGTACTCGCACAGGCGCGCCTGGAGGGCGACGAGCTGGTGCTGAGCTGGCCGGGGCACGCGGAGTTCACCAAACACATCCCGGCGGGCGGCGCGGGCGGTGGGGCGGCATGAGCGACGCGGCAGCGCTGCCCGGACAGCCGCGCGGCGGGGTGCTGTCCGGCCCCGCCACCACCCGTGCGGTCAACGTCCTCGCGCCCAACGCGTCGCCGATGACGCTGGACGGCACCAACACCTGGATCGTCGCCGAGCCCGACTCCGATCTCGCGGTGGTCATCGACCCGGGACCGCTGGACGACGTCCACCTGCGGGCCGTCATCGACACCGCCGAGCGGGCGGGCCGCCGGATCGCGCTCACGCTCCTCACCCATGGCCACCCCGACCACGCCGAGGGCGCGGCACGGTTCGCCGAGCTGACCCGTACGAAGGTGCGCGCGCTCGACCCCGCGCTGCGCCTCGGTGACGAGGGCCTGGGCGTGGGTGACGTGATCACGACCGGGGGGCTGGAGATGTACGTGGTGCCGACCCCGGGTCACACCGCGGATTCGCTCTCGTTCCATCTGCCCGCCGACCGCGCGGTGCTGACGGGGGACACGATCCTCGGCCGCGGGACGACGCTGGTCGCGCATCCGGACGGGCGGCTGGGGGACTACCTCGACTCGCTGCGGCGGCTGCGCTCGCTGACGGTCGACGACGGGGTGCACACGGTGCTGCCGGGGCACGGTCCGGTGCTGGACGACGCGCAGGGCGCGGTCGAGTTCTACCTGGCGCACCGCGCGAACCGGCTGGCCCAGGTGGAGACGGCGGTGGAGGCGGGGTACCGGACGTCGTCGGAGGTGGTGGCGCACGTGTACGCGGACGTGGACCGGTCACTGTGGCCGGCGGCGGAGCTCTCGGTGCTGGCGCAGCTGGAGTACCTGGACGAGCACGGCCTGATCTGACTCCCGGCCTGATCTGAGACCGGTCTGATCTGACTCCCGGCCTGATCTGACTCCCGGCCTGATCGGAGATCGGCTTGCTGAGCACCGCCCGATCTGAGACCGGCTTGCGTCATGCGTGAGGGGCCCCGCCGGGTCTTGAGTTCTAGTGGTCGGCGGGGCCCCTGGACGCTGGGTACGACGGGGTCAGCGGGACCGCTTGGCCAGCCGCTCCACGTCGAGAAGGATCACCGCACGGGCCTCCAGCCGCAGCCAGCCGCGGCCGGCGAAGTCGGCGAGGGCCTTGTTGACCGTCTCGCGGGAGGCGCCGACCAGCTGGGCCAGCTCCTCCTGCGTCAGGTCGTGCACGACGTGGATGCCCTCCTCGGACTGCACGCCGAAGCGGCGCGACAGGTCGAGGAGCGCACGGGCCACCCGGCCCGGCACGTCGGAGAAGACCAGGTCGGACATCTGGTCGTTGGTCTTGCGCAGGCGCCGGGCGACGGCGCGCAGCAGAGCTGTGGCCACCTCGGGGCGTACGTTCAGCCAGGGCTGGAGGTCGCCGTGGCCGAGGCCGAGGAGCTTCACCTCGGTCAGCGCGGTCGCGGTGGCGGTACGCGGGCCCGGGTCGAAGAGCGACAGCTCACCGATCAGCTCGCCGGGACCGAGGACGGCCAGCATGTTCTCGCGGCCGTCGGGGGAGGTGCGGTGGAGCTTCACCTTGCCCTCGGTGACCACATAGAGGCGGTCGCCCGGGTCACCCTCGTGGAACAGCGCGTCGCCGCGCGCGAGGGTCACCTCACTCATCGAGGCGCGGAGCTCCGCGGCCTGCTCATCATCGAGCGCCGCGAAAAGCGGGGCGCGCCGCAGAACGTCGTCCACGAGTTCTCTCCTTGTCGGCCTGTTCAGGGAACCGTGGTCCCCATCATGCCGGACGGTAAAACAGTGCGATCAATCACAAACCAGTTTGACGCACGCGCGTCCCGGAACGTACGGCAGGGGGCCGATTGGGGGTGGATCGGCAGTGACCGGGGCGGATGTCAGTGGCTGGCTCTAGGCTGGCCGGGTGTCGGGAACGCCGGTGAGAGCGCAGGCCAAGGGGGTTGATGGGGTGTCGGAAGGCCGTAATTCCGCTGTGGGCGAACAGGCTGCAAGCGAACCGAAAAATGCGACAAAAAGCCCGGCGGAGCGGATGAAACGGGTGGGATCTGAGGGTGGCCGTAGCCCCGGCTCGGCGACGAAGCCGAACGCCAAGGCCAAGGCCAAGCCGAATCCCAACGCCAAGGCCAAGCCGGAATCCCACCTGGCCATGGTCCGCAGGGCTCGCCGGATCAACCGTGAGCTCGCCGAGCTCTACCCGTATGCCCACCCGGAGCTGGACTTCAGGAACGCCTTCGAGCTCCTCGTCGCCACGGTCCTCTCCGCCCAGACCACCGACCTGAGGGTCAACCAGACCACCCCCGCGCTCTTCGCCGCCTACCCCACCCCCGAGGACATGGCCGCGGCCGTCCCGGAGGAAATGGAAGAGATCATCCGGCCGACCGGCTTCTTCCGCGCCAAGACCAAGTCGCTGCTCGGCCTCTCCGCCGCCATCCGGGACAACTTCGACGGCGAGGTGCCCGGACGGCTGGAGGATCTCGTGACGCTGCCGGGCGTCGGGCGCAAGACCGCCAACGTGGTCTTGGGCAACGCTTTCGGAGTGCCTGGAATTACTGTCGACACCCACTTCGGACGGCTGGTGCGCCGCTGGAAGTGGACCGAGCAGGAGGATCCGGTGAAGGTCGAGGCGGAGGTCGCGGCGATCTTCCCCAAGAGCGAGTGGACGATGCTCTCGCACCGCGTCGTCTTCCACGGACGCCGCATCTGCCACGCCCGCAAGCCCGCCTGCGGTGCCTGTCCGATCGCCCCGCTCTGTCCCTCGTACGGCGAGGGCGAGACGGACCCCGAGAAGGCCCGCAAGCTTCTGAAGTACGAGATGGGGGGCTGGCCGGGGCAGCGGCTGAGCCCGCCGCCGGAGTACCCGGGCGCCCCCGCCCCCGCCCTGGGCGCCGGCTGACCCCGAGCGCCGCTCCGGAACGAAATGCGTGACGACAGGCGTTGTGAGACGAGGGGTGCCCATGAAGACGCATCAACACAGCACGGACGCGGCGGCCGCCGCCGCGTCGGCCGCGCCCGGGTCGGCCGCGCCCGGGTCGGGTGCCGGCCGAGAGGCCTCGATCACCGTCACCACCGAGGGCCTGCCCGGCTGGCTGGACCCTGTCGCCCATGCCGCGCGCACCGTCGAGCCGCAGCAGCTCAGCCGGTTCCTGCCGCCCGAGAGCGGGGCGGGGCGGCAGTCGGCCGTTCTCGTCCTGTTCGGCGAGGGTGCGCGCGGTCCCGAACTGCTCCTGATGGAGCGCGCCGGAAGCCTGCGGTCGCACCCCGGGCAGCCCTCCTTCCCCGGCGGCTCCCTGGACCCCGGGGACGGTGACCAGGCGACGACGGGTCCGCTCAGGGCCGCGCTGCGGGAGGCCGAGGAGGAGACCGGCCTCGATCCGCACGGTGTGCAGCTGTTCGGCGTGCTGCCCCGCCTCTACATCCCGGTGAGCAGCTTCGTGGTGACGCCGGTCCTCGGCTGGTGGCGTTCGCCCAGTCCGGTCGGAGTCGTCGACCCGGGGGAGACCGCGCGGGTCTTCACGGTCCCCGTGGCGGATCTCACGGACCCGGCCAACCGGGCGACAGCCGTCCATCCCAGCGGTCACCGCGGCCCGGCATTTCTGGTCGAATCCGCACTCGTATGGGGGTTCACGGCCGGCGTGATCGACCGGATTCTGCACTTCGCGGGCTGGGAGCGCCCCTGGGACAGAGCCAAGCAGGTGCCGCTCGACTGGCGCGCATGACAGGCTGACTTCCGTGCTCCACTGCTCCGGGCCCGCCCGGACCCAGAGAGACGTACGGGCCCGGTGACGAATCTGTGAGGCTATAGACGGTGAACGTGCTGGACATCCTGCTGCTGGCCGGCGCCGTGTGGTTCGCTGTCATCGGATACCGCCAGGGGTTCGTCGTCGGCATTCTGTCGGTGATCGGGTTCCTGGGCGGCGGTCTCGTCGCCGTCTATCTGCTGCCGGTCCTGTGGGACCAGGTGACGGACGGATCCGAGGTCTCGTCGACGGCCGCCGTCGTCGCGGTCGTCATCGTGATCGTGTGCGCCTCGGTGGGCCAGGCCTTCACCACCCACCTGGGGAACAAGCTCCGCCGGTACATCACATGGTCGCCCGCGCGTGCCGTCGACGCGACGGGCGGTGCGCTGGTCAACGTCGTGGCGATGCTGCTGGTGTCCTGGCTGATCGGCTCCGCGCTGGCCGGCACCTCGCTGCCGACGCTGGGCAAGGAGGTGCGCAGCTCCTCCGTGCTGCTCGGCATCTCCCGGGTGATGCCGCCCCAGGCCTCCACCTGGTTCACGGACTTCTCCTCGGTCCTCGCGCAGAACGGCTTCCCGCAGGTGTTCAGCCCGTTCGCCAATGAGCCGATCACCGAAGTCAGGGCCCCCGACCCGGCCCTGGTGGGCAGCCCGGTCGCCGCCCGCGCCCAGAAGTCCATCGTCAAGGTCGTCGGTACGGCCCCGAGCTGCGGCAAGGTCCTCGAAGGCACCGGCTTCGTCTTCTCCGACCGCCGGGTGATGACCAACGCCCACGTCGTCGGCGGCGTCGACGAGCCGACCGTCCAGATCGGCGGCCAGGGACGGCTGTACGACGCGAAGGTCGTCCTCTACGACTGGCGGCGCGACATCGCCGTACTCGACGTCCCGGATCTCGACGCGAAGCCGCTCCGTTTCACCGACACCGACCACGACGCCGCGACCGGCAACAGCGCGATCGTGGCGGGCTTCCCGGAGAACGGCGCGTACGACGTACGCGCCGCGCGGGTCCGCGCCCGTATCGACGCCAACGGCCCGGACATCTACCACCGGGGCACCGTCCGCCGCGATGTGTACTCACTCTTCACGACGGTCCGTCAGGGGAACTCCGGCGGACCGCTGCTGACCCCCGACGGCAAGGTGTACGGAGTCGTCTTCGCCAAGTCGCTCGACGACCCCAACACCGGTTACGCGCTGACGGCCGACGAGATCCGCCAGGACATCACGCAGGGCCGCACCGCCAACCAGCAGGTCGACAGTCAGGCGTGTGCGCTGTAGGCCGCGTCCGTCCCGCCTACCCGCAGCGGCGCACCCGCGTGACCACCTACCCGTGAGCCACCTACCCGTGACCCACCTACTCGTGAGCCAGGGAGCGAGCGAATGGTTCAGCGCGTGAGGGCGGTGGGTGACCGGGAGGCCGTCCGCGGAGGCAGGGAGGCCGTCCGCTCAGATCGGGAGGTCATCCACGCGGGTGGCGCAGCCGAGCCGAGACCCAGCGGGCCCGGCGGCGGAGGATGCGCGGAATGCCGAGCCGGGGATCATGCAGAACATGCATAGCGTGCACCCGGCCCTGGAGGCCGCCCCCCTCATGAGTGCCCGGACCCGCCGTGGCGGTCGAGCGACGATTGCGTGCTGCGTCACCGAAGTCGTGCGTCCAGCCCATACCCCGACGTCTGCCCGTGGCTCATGGTCGGTAACCGCCCATCCGTCAGCCAATTGGCCTATGCGTCAGGCAAGTGGCTGTTCGTAGGACTCGTGTGCCCATCGGTCAACGGTCGGGCTCGGAATCCTTGAGCCAGCTGATGAGTTCGGCCGAGAATCCGGCCGGATCCTCCTCGTGGGGGAAGTGCCCCAGACCGTCGAAAAGTCGCCAACGGTACGGTGCCTCGACGTACTGGCCCGACCCCGCCGAACTCCGGGTGCGTACCGCCGGATCGAGTGAACCGTGCAGGTGCAGCGTGGGCACCCGTACCGGCCGCTTCATGCGCCGGTTGAACTGGATGCCGTCCGGGCGGGCCAGCGAGCGCACCATCCAGCGGTACGGCTCGATCGCGCAGTGCGCCGTCGACGGGATGGACATGGCGCGCCGGTAGACGTCCACGGTCGCGTCGTCGGGGAAGTCCGCGGTCCGCGGCCCCGTCCAGTCATGGATCAGCCGCCCCACCAACGCCGCGTCGTCCGCCACGAGCTGACGCTCCGGCACCCACGGCCGCTGGAAGCCCCAGATGTACGAGCCCGCGCGGGACTGCGCGAAATCGGAGAGCATCGAGGAGCGCCACCGCCGCGGATGCGGCATCGAGGAGACCACCAGCCGGCGCACCAGCTTCGGGCGCATCACCGCGGCCGTCCAGGCGAGGTAGCCGCCCATGTCGTGGCCGACCAGGGCGGCATCCGGCTCGCCGAGCGAGCGGATCACGCCGGTGATGTCCAACGCCAGGTTGGCCGGGTCGTAACCCCGGGGCGTACGGTCGCTGCCGCCCACGCCGCGCAGGTCCATCGCCACCGCGCGGAACCCCGCGTCGGCGAGCGCGGGCAACTGGTGGCGCCAGGTCCACCAGAACTGCGGGAAGCCGTGCAGGAGCAGGACCAGTGGCCCCTCACCCATTTCGGCGATGTGGAAGCGGGCGCCGTTGGCGGCGACGTCGCGGTGCGTCCAGGGGCCGTCCAGACGGACGGGGCCACCGGACCCGGCCGCGGGGCCCAGCGGGCCGGTGAAAGGCGCTGAGGCCGAGGCCGGGGGCGGTGGCAGAGATGGCGGTGTGGCGGAAGGGTCTGCCGGGGGACCGGCCGGCCCTTCGTGGCCCGCCCGGTCGTCCGGGCCCACTGGGCCGAATGCGCTGGAATCGGGGACCGTCATGTGGATGAGCGTGCCACAGCTGACGCCTTGTCCTGGACCGGACGGTTCTCGATGGCCTTGTCCGCAACTGTGCTGCCGCCCGCCGGAAGGATCGCGTCCGCGCCGATGCCCGGACGCGGGTGCGGCTTGACGCCCTGGAGGACGGCGGCGGTCTGCTTCGCCGACGCGATGGACTTCTCCGGCGGCTTGACCTTCTTGAACTTGGCGTAGCCGAACAGCGCGAGCAGGATCCCCAGCAGGATGAACGCGCCGCCCACGATCAGGAACGACCAGGCGAGGCCCAGCCCCAGATTGTGGATTCCGTACGCGGCCGCGAAGCTCAGCACCGGGATCGCGAACAGGATCAGCACACCCGTCACGATGAACGCCACGCTGCCGATGACGCCACGCTTGACGTCCTGTCGCACCTCGGCCTTGGCCAGGGCAATCTCGTCGTGTACCAGCGCCGACAGTTCGGCCGTCGCCGAGGCGACCAGCTGGCCGAGACTACGGTCGGCGCTGCCCGCGTAATTGCCGGGGTCGCTCATGCCTGACTCCCTCTCCTGTTCAACACATCCGATGTCAGATCATGCCGGACTGTCCGGCTTGTTGCTCGCTGCCTCCGCCAGTCGGGCAAGGCGGCGGTGCTCGGCCGCCTTCCTCTCGTGGATCGCGGCCATCCGAAGGTGGTACTCCGGATCGTCCTGTTCATAGACGTCAGGTACCCCGGACTCGTCCTCGTCGAGCTCCTCCGCGTCCGTGAGCGCCCGGTATCTGCGTACCCGGAGTTTGAG
The DNA here is from genome assembly GCF_055587045.1 of Streptomyces sp. NPDC048671. Taxonomy (NCBI): domain Bacteria; kingdom Bacillati; phylum Actinomycetota; class Actinomycetes; order Kitasatosporales; family Streptomycetaceae; genus Streptomyces; species Streptomyces sp. NPDC048671. The sequence continues at coordinate 158,135 of NZ_JBVJHB010000018.1, forward strand.
CAGTACACCGGAGAGTACGGCGGCGATCAGGGAGCCGAGCAGAACCGACGCCTTGATCTCGTTGATCATGTCGTCGTCACCGGTGAAGGCGAGCTCGCCGATCAGCAGCGAGACGGTGAACCCGATGCCGGCGAGCGAGGCGACCGCGAAGACATCGGCCCAGGCCAGCTCCTTGTTCAGCTCCGCCTTGGTGAACCGGGTGGCCAGCCACGTACCGCCGAAGATCCCCAGCGTCTTGCCGACGACCAGTCCCAGCACGACACCGAGCGTTTCGGGCCGGGTGAACACGCCGGCCAGCGCGCCGCCGGAGAGCGAGACCCCGGCCGAGAAGAGTGCGAACAGCGGTACGGCGAAACCTGCCGACAGCGGGCGGATCAGGTGCTCGACGCGTTCGCCGGGGGAGCGCTCCTCGCCGTCGCGCCTGGTGCACCGCAGCATCAGGCCCATCGCGACACCGGCGATGGTGGCGTGGATGCCGCTGTTGTACATCAGCCCCCAGATGACCAGGGCGAGCGGTACGTAGATGTACCAGCCGCGGACGTTGAGGCGCAGCAGCAGGTAGAAGACGGCCAGGCCGACGAAGGCGCCGATGAGCGCGACGAAGTCGATGTTCTCGGTGAAGAAGACGGCGATGATCAGGATCGCGAAGAGGTCGTCGACGACGGCGAGGGTCAGCAGGAACGCACGGAGCGCGGACGGCAGCGAGGTGCCGATGACCGCGAGGACGGCGAGCGCGAAGGCGATGTCGGTGGCCGTGGGGACGGCCCAGCCGCTGGTGGAACCGTCGCCGAGCACCGTCACCAGGGTGTAGACGAGCGCGGGCACGGCCATGCCGCAGAGCGCGGCGACGACCGGGAGGGCGGCGGCCTTCGGGTCGCGCAGTTCACCTGCGACGAGTTCGCGTTTGAGCTCGACCCCCGCGACGAAGAAGAAGATCGCGAGCAGTCCGTCGGCCGCCCAGTGCGCCACGGAGAGATGCAGACCGAGCGCCTCGGGTCCGAAGTGGAGGTGGCTGACGGTCGTGTAGCTCGATCCGAAGGTGTTCGCCCAGATCAGCGCGGCCACCGCGGCGACCAGCAGGATGACTCCGCCGACGGTTTCGGTACGCAGCGCGTCGGTGAGGAAGTTCCGCTCCGGGAGCGACTGGCGTCCCAGGAAGGTGCGGCGGGGGGAGGGGGGTGCGGGGGTGGGCGCGGCCACGAGAGAGGACCTCCGGGTGGGTACGGCAGCGACGGCATGGCTGATGCACTTGCCGACCAGACTTCCCGGCACACCCTTTGAGATTTCTTATCGTGTTATTGACCAGCTGCCACTGTACCCGGGGTGTGCGGGGCCGCGAGCGGTGATCTTCACCCTAAATGCCCGAGGGGCATCCGGCGCGCTGCCGGATGCCCTTCGGGGAGCTCAGCTCAGCTCTGCTGTCGCTCTCAGCTGTGGCTCTCTACTGTCGCTTCTACTGTCGTTTCCTTGGAGGAAGGCCTCAGTCCTCGGAGGCGGACGACGGAAGCTGGGTCTGGATGAGATCCATGACCGAGGAGTCGGTCAGCGTCGTGACGTCCCCCAGCTCCCTGTTCTCCGCGACGTCCCGCAGCAGACGCCGCATGATCTTGCCGGATCGGGTCTTCGGCAGCTCGGCCACGGGCAGGACCCGCTTCGGCTTGGCGATGGGGCCGAGCACGGTGCCGACGTGGTTGCGCAGCTCCGCGACGAGGTCGTCGGAGGCGGTCGCCGTACCGCGCAGGATCACGAACGCGACGATGGCCTGACCGGTCGTCTCGTCGGCGGCACCGACCACGGCCGCCTCGGCGACCGACGGGTGCGACACGAGCGCCGATTCGACCTCGGTGGTCGAGATGTTGTGCCCGGACACCAGCATCACGTCGTCGACCCGGCCGAGCAGCCAGATGTCGCCGTCCTCGTCCTTCTTGGCACCGTCGCCCGCGAAGTACTTGCCCTCGAAGCGCGACCAGTAGGTGTCGAGGAACCGCTGGTCGTCGCCCCAGATGGTGCGGAGCATCGACGGCCACGGCTCGGTGAGGACGAGATAGCCGCCCCCGCCGTCCGGGACCTCACGGGCCTCGTCGTCGACGACCGTGGCGGAGATGCCCGGCAGTGCGCGCTGGGCGCTGCCCGGCTTGGTCGCCGTGACACCGGGAAGCGGCGAGATCATCATCGCGCCGGTCTCGGTCTGCCACCAGGTGTCCACGATCGGGCACGTGTCGGCGCCGATGTGCTTGCGGTACCACATCCATGCTTCGGGGTTGATCGGCTCACCGACCGACCCGAGCACGCGCAGCGACGACAGGTCGAACTTGGCGGGGATGTCGTCACCCCACTTCATGAACGTACGGATCGCCGTCGGCGCGGTGTAGAGGATCGTGACGCCGTACTTCTGGACGATCTCCCAGAAGCGCCCCTGGTGCGGGGTGTCGGGCGTGCCCTCGTACATGACCTGCGTCGCGCCGTTGGCCAGCGGGCCGTAGACGATGTACGAGTGTCCGGTCACCCAGCCGATGTCGGCGGTGCACCAGTAGACGTCGCTCGCGGGCTTGAGGTCGAAGACCGCGTGGTGCGTGTACGCCGCCTGCGTGAGGTAGCCGCCGGAGGTGTGCAGGATGCCCTTCGGCTTCCCCGTCGTGCCCGAGGTGTAGAGGATGAAGAGCGGCTGCTCCGCCTCGAACGCCTCAGGGGTGTGCTCGGTGGACTGGCGGCCGGTGATCTCGTGCCACCAGACGTCGCGGCCCTCGGTCCACGCGGTGTCCTGTCCCGTACGCCGGACGACGAGGACGTGCTCGACGCTCTCGATACGGGCGACGGCGTCGTCGACCGCGGGCTTGAGCGCGGAGGGCTTGCCGCGGCGGTATCCGCCGTCGGAGGTGATGACGACCTTCGCGTCCGCGTCCTGGATGCGGGTGGCGATGGCATCGGCGGAGAAGCCGCCGAAGACCACTGAGTGCGCCGCACCGATCCGGGCGCACGCCAGCATGGCGATGGCGGCCTCGGGGATCATCGGCAGATAGACGGCGACCCGGTCGCCCTTGCCGACACCGAGCTCGGTGAGGGCGTTGGCGGCGCGGGAGACCTCGTCCTTCAGTTCCGCGTAGGTGATGGCACGGCTGTCGCCGGGCTCACCCTCGAAGTGGATGGCGACCCGGTCGCCGTTGCCCGCCTCGACGTGGCGGTCCACGCAGTTGTACGCGACATTGAGCTTGCCGTCCGCGAACCACTTCGCGAAGGGCGGATTGCTCCAGTCGAGCGTCTCGGTCGGCTCCGTGGCCCAAGTCAGGCGGCGGGCCTGCTCGGCCCAGAAGCCCAGCCGGTCCGCATCGGCCTGTTCGTACGCCTCGGCTGTGACGTTGGCGTTCGCGGCCAGATCGGCAGGCGGTGCGAACCGCCGCTCCTCTTTGAGCAGGTTGGCCAGGCTTTCGTTGCTCACGACATCTCCCATTCCCAGGGTGTCCGTTGTGTCCCGGGGCATAGCTCATCAGGCCAAAGGCCGGGTGACAAGTGTCTGCCGGGAATTGGTTTAGACCTGTGTTTCGTGTATGGAGGCACGGTCCCGTCCCCGCGGCGGGGTGGAGCAGAGTGCCGAGGCGCCCTGCGCTGGTGCAGGGTGTACGGCGCTGCGGAGGCGGGACCCACACGGTCTCACGGACCCGAGGCGTACCCGGTTCAGGCGCCGGTACGCGCCAACTCGGCCGGTTCATAGGGATCGTACGGGGCGGAGGGGCCGACCCGGTCGAAGACCTCGTCGAGCCCGTGGCCGGCGCCGATGCCTTCGGTCAGCAGATACGACTGGGCCTCAGCCACGTGGAAGTACATGCCGTGCAGCTGGAGTGTGCCTTCCGCGAGGCGTCGCGCCACCGATCCATGGGCCCGCAGATGGTCCAGCTGCTGGACCACATTGGTGAGGCAGAGCTGTTCCACCTCATCGGCGGGCAGCCGGCCGGAGATCCGGGCCCAGGCGTGGCGTCTGGAGGCCATCCGCTTCAGGCTCGGCACACCGTGCCGCAGCCAGCGCCACAGAGGTGTGTCCGGGGTGTCGGGTCCGGCGCCGAGCAGTGCGTTCATGGCGCCGCAGCCGGAGTGCCCACAGATGGTGATGGACTCCACCCCCAGCACGTCCACCGCGTACTCGATCGCCGCGCCCACCGAGTCGTCACCTCTCTCGGAATGCGGCGGCGGCACCAGGTTCCCGATGTTCCGGACGGTGAACAGGTCGCCCGGGCCGCTTGCCGTGATCATGCTCGTCACCAGGCGGGAATCCGCACAGGTGATGAACAGCTGCGAGGGGCGCTGCCCCTCCCTGGCCAGCCTCGCCAGCTCCGCACGCACCAGGGGCGCCGTATTGCGCTGGAACGAGCTGAGGCCGCTGACCAGCCGCTGCCCCCCGGTCCGGCGTGGTGGGGCGGCGTGGTGGTCAGGTGCGTAATTGGGCGCGTAATCGGGCGCGTAATCGGGCGCGTAGTCGGGTGCGTAATCGGTTGAACGGCCGGGGGATTGCTGGGCGTCTGCGGGGGTGAGCCCATCGGGGGTGGTGCGGGGGGTGTTGGTGACGCCCGCCGGGGGCGGGGGTGTGTGCGTGGGTGTGGGTGTGGGTGGGACGGAAGTGGGCGAGGGGGTGGGCGAAGGGGTGGGCGCGGGGTGGAGGGGGGCTGGGGCGGGGCTGTCCGGCGTGCCCGGTGCGTCGGTCGCGTCCGCCGCGTCCGCCGCTTTCGTCGTGGGGGCGGTGGTCACGGCGGTGGTCACGGCAGCGGTGGCGACCTTGGCGATGGCGCCTGAGGCGCGGCGGTCGCGGCTGAAGCCGGTGAGGGGTACGTGCTCGGGCCGGTCGTGGCAGTGATGGTTGCGCCACGGTGTCCAGGGGCGGCAGCAGGCGTGTGCTGCCGACGCGGGCTCGGCGATCCGGCCACCGGACCTGCCGGCGAAGGCGACCCGGCCGCCGTGGGCGATATGAGCATTGCTCCAGTCCTGGAACATTTCGTACGCCGCGTGATCGATGAAGAAGCCGTCCAGCTCGACGACCACGTCCGCGTCCTGGGGCAGCCGGCTCAGCGTCCGGTTGAGCCGGGGCACGGCCAGGAACGTCAACTGTCCCCGTACGACGACCAGATGCTGACCGCTCTGTTCGCTCATGGTGATCCTGGTACGCGCCAGCCGGTGCAGGGCGACGGCCACTGCCACCGCGATCCCGATCGCCACGCCCTTGAGGACGCCGAAGAGCAGTACCCCGGTGATCGTCGCTCCGTACACCAGGAATTCCCGATGCCTGTGGACGTTACGGATGTGGGCGAAGCTCACCATCTGGATGCCGACCACCATCACGAGCGCGCCCAGGGCGGCCAGTGGGATCCACTCCAGCACGGTGACCAGCAGACCGGTGGCGAGCAGCACCCAGACGCCATGCAGCACGGTGGAGGCACGGCCGGTCGCTCCGGCCCGTACGTTCGCCGAACTGCGCACCGCACCGCCGGAGACCGCCAGCCCGCCCAGCAGCCCCGACACCGTGTTGGCGATGCCTTGCGCGCGTAGTTCCCGGTCGAGGTCGGAGCGTCTGACAGGGGGCGGGGCCGGGCCGGAACCGGGCTCGGGGAGCTCGGCCGGGTGTGCGGACGTACCCTCGCCCGCCTGATCACCGTCCTGCGCGACGGCCGTTCCGGCCGACCGCTCGCTGCTCCGGTCGGCGGCCAGCCTGTCCACGGCGACGGCGGCGAGCAGGGATTCCAGGCTTGCCACCAGCATCATCGTGAACACGGCTGTGGCCAGGCCTAGTACGGGTCCCTGCGGTATTTCGGGCAGGGCGTGCGAACGCCAGGACGGCAGATCGACCCGCGCGATCGACGGTGCCGCGAAGGCCGCTACGGCAGTGGCGACGGCTACGGACACCAGGGCCGCCGGAATCCGCCGCATCATGCGGCCGGGCCGCCCCGGAATCCGGGGCCACAGCACCAGAATCGCGATGGTCAGACCGCCGATCAGCGGTGCGGCCGGGCCCGCCTGTGTCAACCGGGCGGGCAGCGTAAGGGCGTTGGAGACGGCCGAGCTCTCCGGTGAGCCGCCCAGCACGATGTGCAGCTGAGCGAGCGCGATGGCCACTCCGATGCCGGCGAGCGTGCCGTGCACGATGGCGGGGCTGACGGCGAGCGCGCTGCGAGCGGCCCGCAGTGAACCCAGCAGGAGTTGCAGCAGGCCCGCTCCGATGGTGATCGCGCAGGTGGTGCGCCAGCCGTAGACCTGGATCAACTCGGCGGTCACCACGGTCAGCCCGGCGGACGGCCCGGAGACCTGGAGCGGGGTGCCGCCGAGCAGGCCGGCCACGATGCCGCCGACTGCGGCGGAGATGAGACCGGCTTCCAGCGGGGCATCCATGGCGACGGCCAGGCCGAGCGACATGGGGATGGCGAGAAGGAAGACAGTGATCGATGCGGACAGATCGGCGCCCGCGATGCGGAATCGCCCGCCGCGATGCGGCGGTGGCGGGCTGTGAGGTCGCTTGACCCCCGTTGACCGGGGAGGTCGCGAACTGCGGGATGAGTGGTCATGACGAATGGGGACGCAGGCAGACATGTTTCCCGTCTCCTCCGGGGCAGCGCTGTCGCGGAAACGTGGGACGCGGCCGTGGATCACGGCGTACAGCGGCGGGATATCTCAACTCTCGGTAAACAGATCGTAATGGAGAGTAAAGATTCGTGTCCATGATTGAGGGCAAATGGGCTATCTAACCACCCATTCCAGTGAATAGGCAGCTTTTCATTCGGCCTGTCGCACGGATTTGTGTGCAGTGCGTGCGACCTTGACCGCGCCGTGTCGGCACTTCAGCGCAATCAAACCTGCAAGGAAGAGGGTGGGCGGATGATGACCGCCACGAAGAGGATCGCCTTGGGCGTCATGACCGTTGCGCTGGTCGCGGGAGTGGCCGGCTGCTCCGGGTCGACTCCCGGCTCGGGCGAATCCGGGTCCGGTGCGGCGAGTGATGCGGCGAGCGGAGCCGCGAACGGTGCGGCCGGGGCGAAGAAGAAGGCCGTCGGCGAAGCGCCCAAGAGTGCGTTCCGGCTCATCGGCGACGGTTCCACGGCCTTCACCGGTGCCCAGCCGAAGCAGCCCGCGGTGCAGCGGCTGGCCCCCGGTCAGAAGCCCCCGCAGTTCGTGGTGTTCTCGTGGGACGGTGCGGGGGAGGACAGCCAGAAGCTCTTCTCGCACTTCCGCGAGGTGGGCAAGAAGTACGACGCGAACATGTCGTACTTCCTCAGCGGTGTGTACCTGCTGCCGGAAGCGAAGAAGAAGCTCTACGACCCGCCCAAGCACAACGCCGGCAGTTCCGACATCGGCTTCAACGACACCAAGGGGATCCGGGACACCCTCGCTCAGGTCCGCGGTGCCTGGCTGGACGGAAACGAGATCGGCACCCACTTCAACGGCCACTTCTGCGGCAAGGACGGTGGCGTCGGCACCTGGTCCGTTGCCGAGTGGAAGAGCGAGATCAACCAGGCGAAGTCCTTCGTGAAGGGCTGGAAGTCGAACGATCCCGAGCTCAAGGGCATGAAGCCGCTGCCCTTCGACTACGACAAGGAGCTCATCGGCGGCCGCACCCCCTGCCTGGAGGGGCAGAAGAACATGGTGGAGGCCGCACGCTCGATGGGCTTCCGCTACGACTCCAGTGGCGTAAACGACCAGGTGTGGCCGGAGAAGAAGGGCGGCATCTGGGACCTCTCGATGCAGCTCGTTCCGGTACCGGGACGCGAATTCGAGACCCTCTCGATGGACTACAACTTCATGTTCAACCAGTCCGGTACGACGCAGGGCGACCCGGACCAGCACGAGTACTGGGGCAACCAGATGCGGGACGGCCTGCTCCAGGCCTTCGACCGCTCGTACGACGGAAACCGCGCCCCGCTGATCATCGGCAACCACTTCGAGTCCTGGAACGGCGGCACGTACATGCGCGCCATCGAGGAGACGATCGAGACCGTCTGCACCAAGCAGGGTGTGCGCTGCGTGTCCTTCAAGCAGCTGGCGGACTGGCTGGACGGCCAGGACCCGGCGACGCTCGCGAAGCTCGGCACGCTGAAGGTCGGAGAGGCACCCAAGAAGAGCTGGGCGTCCTTCCTCAGCGGAGCGGCGAGCCCCGGCAAGGGCAAGGAGTCGAGCCCCGGCAAGGGCAAGGAGTAGGGCAGGAGCGGGAGCAGGAGCAGAAGCAGAAGCCGGAGTAGAAGCCCGAGCAGAGGTCGGAGCAGGGCAAGGCTGTTGCGAAGGTGACCGTCCGGGTCGGCCGGGAAGCCCGCCGACCCGGACGGTCACAGGTGAGGATGCGCCTGGCTGATGGCGCCCGTACCCGAACTCGGGCAAGGCGCCGGCCGGTCAGGCCGGCTGGGCCGCCCCGGTCCGGGCTGAGTGCTCGTCGAGCACGAAGGCCGGGTCCACCTGAGCCGCCAGGTCGGCCCCTGTCTTCTCATTGCCCCAGCTCTCGGCGTTCTTCAGATGGAAATGCACCATCTGCCGCGTGTAGCGCTCCCAGTCGCGCTGCCCGTACGAGTCCTCCGCGGCGTTCTGCAGGGCCTGCAGAGCCATCCGGTTGTCCGCTTCCAGCAGCTCGAAGCGGGAGGGGCGGCCCTTCTCCATGGCCCGCACCCAGTCGGAATGGCCGACGGTGACCAGCAGGTCGTCGCCGACCTCGGCGCGCAGGAACTCCAGGTCGTCCTCGCCCTGCACCTTGTTGCCCACGACCTTCAACGCGACTCCGAAGTCACGCGCGTACTCCTTGTACTGGCGGTAGACCGACACTCCCTTGCGGGTCGGCTCCGCGACCAGGAACGTCATGTCGAAGCGGGTGAACATCCCCGAGGCGAAGGAGTCCGAGCCGGCGGTCATGTCGACCACGACGTACTCCTCGGGGCCGTCGACGAGATGGTTGAGGCAGAGCTCGACCGCGCCGACCTTGGAGTGGTAGCAGGCCACCCCCAGGTCCGACTCGGTGAACGGTCCGGTGGCCATCAGCCGGATGTCCCCGTCGTCGAGCCCGACCGTGCGGGCGCATGCGTCGTAGATCGGGTTGTCCTCGCGCACACGGAGCAGTCGCGAGCCCTCGCCGGGCGGCGTTGTCTTGATCATCGTTTCGACCGAAGCGATGCGGGGATTGCTGCCGCGCAGATACTCCTTGATCAGAGGCAGCTGCGCTCCCATGGCGGGCAGCGCTGCGGCCTCCTCCTCGTCGAGGCCGAGCGCGGCCCCGAGATGCTGGTTGATGTCGGCGTCCACCGCGACGACGTGGGCCTCATTGGCGGCAAGGTGGCGGATGAAGAGCGAGGACAGCGTGGTCTTGCCGCTGCCGCCCTTCCCTACGAAAGCGATCTTCATGTTCACCTAGGGTAGTGGCACGATCGCTATCCGTCGTCGGGCTTCGTGAAGATGACCACTCCGGGGCGGCAGGCGGGCGGGGTGCGCGTAGCCTCGCTACTTATGAGTACGACTTCCTCGGACCCGCTCGCCACCCTGGGTACCCTGCCGGGCGTGACGGATGCGGTGGACTCCGTGCGCAAGGCGGTCGACCGCGTCTACGGTCACCGTGTCATGCGGCGCCGCAGCAACGAGGTCACCTCGGAGGCGGCCCTGCGCGGCGCTCGCGGGTCGGCCGCGCTCTCCGGTGCCGACTGGAACCTGGAAGAGGTGCGCCGGCGCACCGACTTCACTGGGGACAGTGAGGCGCGTGTGGTCGGAGCCGCTCTGCGGTTGACCGCCGAGGCAGGCCAACTGCTCTCCATCTGGCGGCAGTCCCCGGTGCGTGTGCTGGCGAGGCTGCATCTGGTGGCGGCCGGTGGCGCGGCGCCCGAGGACGCCGTCGGCCGGCCCCGGCTGGCGGGTGAGCCGGTGGACGAGCCGCTGATCGAAGCGCCGCTGCCCGGCGCCGATGAGGTGGCGGGGCGGCTGGAAGGGCTCAGCGGGCTCATTCTTTCGGGGAGTGAGGCGCCCGCCCTGGTGACGGCCGCGGTCGTGCACGGCGAGTTGCTGGCCCTGCGTCCCTTCGGTTCGCACAACGGTCTGGTCGCGCGGACCGCCGAGCGGATCGTGCTGATCGGGAGCGGACTCGACCCGAAGTCGATCTGCCCGGCAGAGGTCGGCCATGCCGAGCAGGGGCGGGCGGCTTACACAGCGGCTTTCGAGGGATACCTGTCGGGAACGCCGGAGGGCATGGCGGCCTGGATCGCGCACTGCGGGCGCGCGGCGGAACTCGGCGCCAGGGAATCGACGGCGGTCTGCGAGGCGCTCCAGCGCGGCGCCGCGTAACGAGCGAATGCCGGGAGGTTCTCGGTGGTTCCGGCGCCGGGCGGGTAGTACCTGGTGAAAAGGGTTGCGGCGGTACCGACCTCGGTACCGCCGCTGGCATGTCCACCCAGTTACCAAGCGTCCTCGATATATGCCCATCAGGTCGGGTACTTTGCCCGTCCCTGGTGCGGCTGGCCCGTAATCGACGGGTCGACGTCGCGTGGGTGCCCGGCTTTCATGCGCGGTCCGTGGGGCCTTCTCTGCGTTACAGGTCATCCTCACGGATGTCCTTGGTCTCGCGGGCCGTTGACTCCTTTGTACTCCAGGGGCCGGGTGAGCGGTAGTGCTGGCGGCACTTCTTTACTTTTGGGTTCAATTACGGACGAGTCGGTTCAATTGGTTTCACGCGGAATTCGGGGTGCGGTGATGGCGGTCCGTAGCTGATTTCCGGGGTGTCCGGGGTGGTCCAGGTGGTCGGCGGGCCGGTTTGGCGGGGTGGGGCGTCCGGCGGTCGGGTGGCCGCCGGCGGGGCTGAGGGACGGCTGCGTCACGCGGATGCCGCGGCGGCACGCCGGCGGGCGGTGTACCAGACGAGTCCGGCGGTGAGAGCGGCCGCGCCCACCGCTGCCGCAGCCATGAGTGCCGGTCGCGGCGGCAGCGAGAAGTCGGGCAATCGCTGCTTGAGCCGGACCGGGCGGTCGAAGACGAGAATCGGCCACTCCCGGAGAGTCGCCTCGCGGCGCAGGGCGCGGTCCGGGTTGACCGCGTGCGGATGGCCGACGGACTCCAGCATCGGCACATCGGTCGCGGAGTCGCTGTAGGCGTAGCAGCGCGCGAGGTCGTAGCCCTCGGACACGGCGAGGGCCTTGATGGCCTCCGCCTTCGTCGGCCCGTACGCGTAGTACTCCACCTCGCCGGTGAAGCAGCCGTCGTCACCGACGACCATGCGCGTGGCGACGACACGGTCGGCCCCGAGCAGCTCACCGATCGGTTCGACGACTTCGGCGCCGGAGGTCGAGACGATGACCACATCGCGTCCCGCGGTGTGATGTTCCTCGATGAGCGTCGCCGCTTCGTCGTAGATGATCGGGTCGATCAGATCGTGAAGGGTCTCGGCGACAATTTCCTTCACCTGCTGGACGTTCCAGCCTTTGCAGAGCGCGGAGAGATACTCGCGCATCCGCTCCATCTGGTCGTGATCCGCGCCCCCGGCAAGGAACACGAACTGTGCGTACGCAGTGCGCAGTACGGCACGGCGGTTGATCAGCCCGCCTTGATAGAAGGACTTGCTGAAGGTCAGTGTCGAAGACTTCGCAATGACCGTCTTGTCCAGGTCAAAGAAGGCTGCTGTGCGCGGCAAGAAGCAGTTTTCCACAAGGCAGAGCATAGGGGCCCACCATTCGGCGTAAACTCCGGCGTGTGGGTTTGCCTGAGAAGGCGCTCGGGTACACCATGGAAGTCACGGATCGTTCGCGACCGTGCTAACCCGGTCCGGCTCCTCCCCCCCCGAGTCGGCCGTGGGGACGACCCCCGCTCTCCCCCCCGGCGGGGGTCGTCGCATGTCCGGATGCGTTCCTGTCGCTCGGAATCAAGCATCTCTCCTCCTTCTCGGCCGTGATGGCCCACGTCTGCGCTGAACTCACATCAGCATGCCTCGTCACGGTGCGTGATGGAAAGGCTGCTCTCCGGAAGTCGCCGGTTTGAGCTACGGGGATATTCACAACAGCGGAGTTGTCCACAGTTTTCGAGCAAGATCCACACGATTCCCTGAAGCCCTGCACCGTGATTCCACCCGTGAAGTCCGCGGGTTCCGGAATCACCGTTCTCGGAACGCTCCGAGATCGCCGCGAACCGCGGTGAAGGTGAGTGAAGAAGGGGGGCTGAGATCGTGGCTGAATCCAGCGCACGGGATCGTTTGCAGGCTGTCGGGTCCAGGCGGGGCGGGCCGTTGATCGTCACCGAGGATGTGGATCTGCTCGACGATCTGCTGAGGCTGTGTGCGGCCGCCGGCGCGGAGCCCGAGGTCCATCACACGCTGCCGGACCGGCGAGGGGGCTGGGAGCGGGCACCCATGGTTCTCGTCGGGGACGACGCGGCACCGCGGTGCCGTGGCGCGGCTCGCAGGCGGGGCGTGATGCTCGTGGGGCGTGACCAGGACGCGCCCGACGTCTGGCGCCGGGCCGTGGAGATCGGGGCCGAATACGTGCTGCGGCTGCCCGATTCGGAGAACTGGCTCGTCGATCAGATCGCCAACGCGGCGGAAGGCGTCGGCAGGCCGGCGCTCACCGTCGGAGTGATCGGCGGCCGCGGCGGCGCCGGTGCGTCCACGCTGGCCTGCGCACTCGCGGTGACCGCGGCGAGGATCGGGCGGCGGACCATGCTGATCGACGGCGACCCGCTGGGCGGTGGCATCGATGTCCTGCTCGGCGGCGAACGGGTGGAGGGCATGAGGTGGCCTGATTTCGCCCATTCCAAGGGGCGGGTCGGTGGCGGCGCCCTGGAGGAGTCGCTGCCCGCGGTCCACGGACTGCGGGTGCTCAGCTGGGGCCGTGACGACTGGGTGGTCATCCCGCCGCAGGCCATGCAGGCGGTCCTGGCCGCCGCGCGGAGGCTCGGTGGGGTGGTGGTCGTCGATCTGCCGCGCCGTGTCGACGAGGCGGTGGCCGAGGCCCTTGCCCAAATGGACCTCGGACTTGTGGTGGTGCCCGGGGAACTGCGGGCGGTCGCGGCGGCGAAACGCGTGGCGTCGATGGCGGGGATGGTGCTCGACGACCTCCGGGTCGTGGCGCGCGGGCCGTACGCCTCCGGCCTCGACGAACAATGGGTCGCGCACGCCATGGGGCTCCCGCTGGCCGGTGAACTCCCCTGGGAGCAAGGCCTGCTGGCCGAGCAGGACATGGGCGAGCCGCCCGGCGGCAGCGCTCGCGGACCGCTTGCCAGGTTCTGCTCGGCCTTCTGGGACCGGGCGCTCGCCGGTGAGGCCGCCGGAGGTGTCTCATGACCGAGGCGCTGCTCGACGCCGTTCGGCAGCGGCTGGCGCAGAGCGGAGCGGCGCCGACCCCGGCCGGAGTCGCGGCAGCGCTGCGGGCGCAGGGGCGACTGCTCGGGGACGCCGAAGTGCTGTGTGCAGCAGATGAGTTGCGCGGAGAGCTGATCGGGACCGGCGTGCTGGAGCCGCTCCTCGCGGATCCGGCGGTCACCGACGTTCTGGTGTCCGCGCCCGACCGGGTGTGGGTGGACCGAGGCCGCGGACTCGAACTCACCGGGGTGACCTTCGCCGACGCGGCGGCGGTGCGCAGGCTCGCGCAGCGGCTCGCCGCCGTGGCGGGACGGCGCCTGGACGATGCCAGGCCCTGGGTCGATGCGCGGCTTCCGGACGGGACCAGGATGCACGCCGTGCTGCCACCGGTGTCGGTCGGATCGACCTGCCTGTCGTTGCGGGTGGTCCGGCCCAAGGCCTTCTCGCTGGTCGAGCTGGTTGCGGCGGGGACCGTACCCCCAGGTGGTGACCGGGTGCTGCGGGCACTGGTGGAGGCCCGGGTCTCCTACCTCATCAGTGGAGGAACGGGGGCCGGGAAGACAACGCTCCTCGCGAGCCTGCTGGGCGCGGTGGGGGAGCGGGAGCGGATTGTGCTCGCCGAGGACTCCGCCGAGCTGCGCCCGGACCATCCGCACGTCGTACGGCTGGAGTCGCGTCCTGCCAATCAGGAGGGTGCCGGGCGGGTGACGCTCCGGGACCTGGTGCGACAGGCCCTGCGCATGCGGCCCGACAGGCTGGTGGTCGGGGAGGTGCGGGGTGCGGAAGTCACCGAGCTGCTGGCTGCGCTGAATACCGGCCATGAGGGTGGATCGGGGACGGTTCACGCAAACGCGGCCGAGCATGTCCCGGCCCGGCTGGAGGCGTTGGGGACGGCGGCGGGGCTGGACCGGACGGCCCTTCACAGCCAGCTGGCGGCGGCGCTGTCCGTGGTGGTCCATCTCGTGCGGGACCGGTCCGGGCGGCGGCGGATCGCCGAGGTCCATGTTCTGGAGCGGGATGCGGCGGGGCTGGTGGTGACCGTACCGGCGCTGCGCTGGGGTGCGGCCGGCTTCGAGCGGGAGCGGGGCTGGGAGCGGCTGCGGGCCCTGATCGGGGGTGAGCTGTGACCGGGGGTGCAGCAGAGGTGGGGATGCCGGAGGCGGTGCATGCGGCGGCGCTGTGTGCGGGAGCGGCTGCCTGGCTGGTGGTGGCCGGGCGGGGCCAAGGGCCGCGGCGAGCGAGGGCGTTGTTCGACGAAGGGGCTGCGGAGTCGCCGCTGGGGAAGCGATGGGAGAGCTGTCGGAGGCGGCTCCAGGTGTGGCTGGGAGGGCGGCGGGAGTGGCTGTGCCTGCCGGTGGCCCTGGTCCTGGGGGCTCTTGGTGAGTCTGTGCTGCCGATGGTCGCGGGGGCGGCCGCGGTGCCGCTGGTGCGGCGGTGGCTGCGGAGACGGGAGTCGCGCAAGGACCGGGAGCGCCGGGCCGACGGAGTGGTGGACCTGTGCGGTGCGGTGGTGGGTGAGCTGAGGGCCGGCCGCGAACCGGGGCAGGCGCTGCTCGTCGCGGTCCGCGGAACGGGGGCGATGGGCGCGGCGGAGGCGGGGGTGTCGGCCGCAGCGCAGTTCGGGGGCGATGTCCCGGGAGCGCTGGGACAGGCGGCATGCGAACCGGGTCTGGACGGGCTCGCCGGAGTGGCCGCCTGCTGGCGGGTGGCGGTGGACGGCGGGGCCGGACTCGCGGCCGGTCTGGACCGGCTGGAGGGCGCGTTGCGGGCCGAGCGGCGTCGGCGGGAGGAACTGCGGGCGCAACTGGCCGGTGCGTGGTCGACGGTCGTGGTGCTGGCTCTGTTGCCCGTGCTGGGTATGGGGCTTGGCGCCGCGCTCGGGGCGGAGCCGCTGAGAGTGCTGCTGCACAGTTCAGCCGGACTCGCCTGCCTGGTGGTGGGTGGCCTGCTGGAGGCGGCCGGTCTGCTCTGGGCCGGCCGGATCGTCCGGGCGGGAGAAGCCGTATGAGCGCCGCGTTCGGTGAATTTGTCCACAGGGTGGGGGTCGTCGGGGCGGCGGCGGTCGTGTGCACCCAGTCGGCGCTCGCCCTGGCCCGTCGGCGGACCGGGCGGCGGGTGCGGCGCAGGGGGGCGGCGGTTCTGGCGGTCGACGAGCCGGGTCCCGTACGTCCTGGCGGCCGTGCCGGCACAGCCGGCCGGGTTCCGCGGCGGCTCGGCCGGCTGGTGGCCGGCGCCCCGGTCAGGCTGTGGGCGGTGGCGCTGGGTGTCGTGCCAGCGGGCTGGATTCTGGTGGGTGGCCTGCTGGGGTGGGCGGTTGGGCTGGCGGCGGGGTACGGCGCCTGGCGGTGGCAGAGGGCTCGGCCGGGAAAGGCGCCGCATGTCGCGGCCCAGGAGGCGGCGAGGGCCGCGGAGGCCATACGTCAGCTTCCGCTGGCTGCTGACCTGTTGGCGGCCTGCATCTCCGTCGGGGCAGGTCCGCGAGAGGCGGCAGAGGCGGTGGGGGAGTCGCTGGGAGGGCCGGTCGGTGAGCAACTGGCGCGCACGGCGGCGGAGATCCGGCTCGGCGGGGACCCAGCCGTCGCCTGGGGGAGGTTCGGGGAGATACCGGGCGCTGCCGCGCTGGCGCGCTGTCTGGACCGGGCCGCCGCGACCGGCGCTCCGGCGGCGGAGCCGGTTTCCAGGCTGGCCGAAGCGATGCGCGCCGAGCGGTCGAGCGCGGCGGTGACGCGTGCGCAGAGGGCCGGCGTACTGATCACCGCGCCTGTCGGACTCTGTTTCCTTCCCGCGTTTCTCGCGGTGGGGGTGGCGCCCGTGGTGATCGGTCTGGCGACGGGATTGCTGAATCCCTGACGCACCAATAGAGGCCAATGAGATTAATCGGTCAATTTCGATAGAAAACTATCTCACGGGGGTTGAAATGATGCGGAAAGTAATGGATCGGGTGCGGAATCTGGTCAGCGGGGCTCGGGCGGACAGGGGCATGACGACGTCCGAATACGCGGTGGGGACGATCGCCGCCTGTGCGTTCGCTGCCGTGCTCTACAAGGTGGTCACCAGCGCACCGGTCATGGCGCAGTTGCAATCGCTGCTGAAGAGCGCCCTCGATGCGAAGTTCTGAGCGCGGGGCGTCTGAGCGCGGCGCAGCGGTGGCGCCGGGGCCCGGGGGGCGGTCCGGGGAAGGATCTGGGGAGCGATCCGGGCCGGTGGGGTGGTGGAGTGACCGGGGCGCGGTGACGGCGGAGGCCGCCATGACGATTCCGGTGCTGGTGGTGTTCACCCTCGCCCTGTTGTGGGCCCTGATGGCCGCATCGGCCCAGATCCGGTGTGTGGACGCGGCACGGGCCGGCGCACGGGCGGCGGCCCGCTCCGAGCCGGAGGCACAGGTGAGGGAGGCAGCCCTCTCGGCGGCGCCGGGCCGGGCGGGGGTCGAGGTACGACGGACCGGGGCACTGTGGCGGGTCAGGGTGACCGCACCGACTCCGGGCCCCGGTCCGCTGGCCGTCACGCTGAGAGCGGAGGCCGTGGCGTCGGCGGAGGACATGGTGGGGGCGACGCCGTGATGCGGCTGGGTCGGCGAGCGCCTGGCGAGTGGCTGAAGGGGCTCTGCGGGCGCTACGGGCGCTGTGAGCGGCGGGACCGGGGGCTGGCCACCGTGTGGGCTGCGGTGGCCACGGTGACGCTGTGCACGGTGTTCGCGGTGGTGCTGGCGCTCGGGCAGGTGGTGGTGGCTCGGCACCGGGCCGGAGGCGCGGCCGACCTGGCGGCCCTGGCCGCGGCCGACCGGGCCCTGGAGGGAGCGGCTGCGGCCTGCCGGGTCGCCCAGCAGGTTGCCGGCGCGCAGGGGGCGGAAGTGGTGCGGTGCGCCGTGCAGGGGGAGATCGCCGATGTGTCGGCCCGGGTGCGGCTCGGGCCGTACGCGCCGGAGGTCAGGTCCCGGGCGGGGCCGGCGACGACGGCTCCTGTGGCTACAGGGCCGTCGGGGAGTCCGGGGAGTCCGGGGAGTCCGGGGAGTCCGGGGAGTCCGGGGAGTCCGGGGAGTCCGGGGAGTCCGGGGAGTCCGGGTCCGGGTGGGCGTGAGGGGCGTCCGGTTCGGGCGGGGGTGCCGGTGATGGGTCCGGTGCGGACGGCGGCGCTGGTGTCGCCGAGGGTCCCGACGCCGTTGACGGGTCCGGTGCCGCCGAGCGATTTGGGGGGCTCGTTGCCGCCGGCCCCGCCTGGTCGGGAGGTGCGGATCGGAGGAGCTCGGTGAGCAGGCGTACGGCGCCTCGTTTGTGCAGCGGTTCGTTGCCGTTGCCGCACTTCGGGGACTGGATGCAGGACGGGCAGCCCGCGTCGCACTCGCAGGAAGCGATGGCCTGACGCGTGGCGGTCAGCCAGCCGCGCGCGGTGTGGAAGGCGCGTTCGGCGAACCCGGCACCGCCGGGGTGGCCGTCGTACACGAAGACGGTCGGCAACAGGGTGTCCGGGTGCAGCGGTACGGACACGCCGCCGATGTCCCAGCGGTCGCAGGTGGCGAAGAGCGGCAGCATCCCGATCGACGCGTGTTCGGCGGCGTGCAGCGCGCCGCCCAGGATCTCCGGGTTGATCCGGGCGGTGTCGAGCTGGTCCTGGGTGACCGTCCACCACACGGCGCGGGTGCGCAGGGTGCGGGGCGGAAGGTCCAGTTTGGTCTCGCCGAGCACCTCGCCGCTGATCAGTTTGCGACGGAGGAAGGAGACGACCTGGTTGGTGACCTCCACGGAGCCGTAGCAGAGGCGCCCGTCGCCCCACGGGATCTCGGTGTCGGTCTCCAGGACCGCGATGGCGGTGGTGTCGCGTGCGGTCGTCGAGTACGGCGGATTCGCCTCCTCGACCAGTGCCGCCGAGTCCTCCAGGTCCAGTTTCCGGACCAGGTAGGTGCGGCCCTGGTGGAGGTGGACGGCGCCTTCGTGGACGGCGGTGTGGGCGGCGGACTCGTCGACGGTGCCCAGCAGCCTCCCGGTGCCCTCCTCGACGATCTGGACGGGGCGGCCGCCCTCGCCCCGGATGTCGGTGAGGTCGGCGGCCCGTTCACGCCGGGTCCAGTGCCAGCCCGAGGGCCGTTTGCGGAGCAGCTTCGCGGCTTCCAGCTGCGGCAGCAGTTCGGCCGCGGCGGGCCCGAAGAGTTCCAGGTCGGATCCGGTGAGCGGCAGCTCCGCCGCGGCGGCACACAGATGGGGGGCCAGCACGTACGGGTTGTCCGGATCGAGGACGGTCGACTCCACGGGCTGCTGGAAGAGCGCCTCGGGGTGGTGGACGAGGAAGGTGTCCAGCGGGTCGTCGCGGGCCACCAGGATGGCGAGGGCGCCCTGGCCCGCTCGTCCCGCGCGGCCGGCCTGTTGCCACAGCGAAGCCCTCGTACCGGGGTAGCCCGCTATGACGACGGCGTCCAGGCCGGAGACATCGATACCGAGTTCGAGGGCGGTGGTGGCGGCGAGGCCGAGCAGCTGGCCGGAGTGCAGGGCGCGTTCCAGGGCTCGGCGTTCCTCGGGGAGATATCCCCCGCGGTAGGCGGCGACGCGGGCGGGCAGGGAGCGGTCGATCTGCGCCAGGCGTTCCTTCGCGATGACGGAGATGAGTTCGGCGCCCCGCCGGGAGCGCACGAAGGCGACCGAGCGCACGCCCTGCACGGTCAGATCGGTGAGCAGGTCCGCGGTCTCCGCCGTGGCGGTGCGGCGCACGGGGGCGCCCTTCTCGCCGTGCAGCTCGGTCAGGGGCGGCTCCCACAGGGCGAAGACCAGTTCGCCGCGCGGGGAGGCGTCGTCGGCGACCTCGACGACCGGGAGGCCGGTGAGGCGGCCCGCCGCGGCCGAGGGCTCCGCCGCGGTGGCGGAGGCCAGGAGGAAGACGGGATCGGCGCCGTAGCGGGCGCACAGGCGGCGTAGCCGGCGCACCACCTGGGCGACATGGGAGCCGAAGACGCCTCGGTAGGTGTGGCACTCGTCGATGACGACATAGCGCAGGGCGCGCAGGAAGGAGGACCAGCGGGGGTGGGACGGGAGTATCCCGCGGTGCAGCATGTCGGGGTTGGTGAGGACGTAGTTGGCGTACTGGCGTACCCATTCGCGTTCCTCGACGGGGGTGTCGCCGTCGTAGACCGCGGGACGGATCCCGTTGCCCAGCGGGGCCGCGAGTTCCTTCACCGAGCGCCTCTGGTCCGCGGCCAGGGCCTTGGTGGGGGCGAGATAGAGGGCGGTCGAGCCACGGCCGTTGGGAGCCTCTGAGCCGTCCAGGAGGGCACTGAGGACCGGGGCGAGGTAGGCCAGCGACTTGCCGGAGGCGGTTCCGGTGGCGATGACGACCGACTCGCCGTCCAGCGCGTGCTCCGCCGCAGTCGCCTGATGGGCCCAGGGATGATCGATTCCGGCCTTCTGGATGGCGGCGATCACTTCTGGACGGATGCGATCGGGCCAGATGGCATGGGTTCCCGTACGCGGGGGCAAGTGCTCCGTATGAGTGATGCGCGCGGACCGGTTCGCCCCTGCGGCGAGCCGGTCGAGGACCATGTCCGGAGAGGGGCGGGAGCCCCCGCTCTCGGGCGGTCGACTGGGGCGGTGATTCTTGGCCATCGGCACCGAGTGTGTCACTGGCGAGGCGGACAATGGTCCCAAGGCGTCGTGCATGGCAGCTTGTAAGAAGTCATCTCATTTGGCGAGCCTGCGGTAGCAGATGAGGGTGCAGGCGATGCTGGTGAAGGCCAGGAAGTGGTCGGCCTTGCGTTCGTAGCGA
>NZ_JBVJHB010000019.1:0-142387 GCF_055587045.1 Streptomyces sp. NPDC048671
GCTGGAACAACTCCCACAACTCGTCCGGCACCAGCTGCTCAATGATCCCCACCATGATGCACAGAATACCGAGTCACCCAAATGAGATGACTTCTTAGCAGTTTCCGATGGGCTGGGCCGTCCGCCGACGCCGAACGCAACCGCGTCCTCGCGTTGCCTCGCGCTCCGCAAGCCCGTGGGCCGGGAGGCCGGTCGTGGATGAGGGAGCCGAGCGCGGCAGTCCGCACACTCCTGACCGCCGAAGCCGGCCGCGCCAAACCCCGCCGGCCCGTGCCGGCGGGGGTCTGTGTATGTCGACGGGCCCCACCGTGCGGGGTTTCACGGCGCGGTGCAGCCCCGCCGCGGTCCTCCGGCGGGGCTGCACCACGTACTGCACGAGAGCGGCCCCGGGCTCCCTGTTCGTCACCCGCTTTGCTCTGCCGTACCGCCCTGCGGCTAGTTTGTGTGCAGGACAGGTACGCAGGCCCGTGGCGGCACAGGTGCACGGGGGACGGGAGGTCGGGAAGGGTGTCGGTGTCGCTGCGCGGAGGTGATCCGGTCGAGATCGGCGGTTATCCGCTTGAGGCTCGGCTCGGCTCGGGTGGCATGGGCACGGTCTTTCTGGCCCGTACGAGTTCGGGGCGGCCTGTCGCGATCAAACTGATCCACCAGCAGTACGCGGGGGACGACGAGTTCCGCATCCGCTTCCGGCAGGAGGTGGCGGCCGCGAGGCGGGTGAGCGGCGCGTTCACCGCTGCCGTGGTCGACGCCGCCCCCGAGGCCGACCAGCCGTGGATGGCGACGACCTATATCGAGGGCCACACGCTCGCCCAGCGCATCACCATGAAGGGCCCGCTGAACGGGGCGGAGCTGCGGAGGCTCGCGATCGGGCTGGCCGAGGCGCTGCGCGACATCCACCGGGTGGGGGTCGTCCACCGTGACCTGAAGCCCTCGAACGTCGTGCTCTCGCCCGAGGGCCCGCGCGTCATCGACTTCGGTATTTCGCGCGCCGTGGACCAGCAGACGCTGACGATGACGGGGCGGGTCATCGGTACGCCGCCCTTCATGTCGCCGGAGCAGTTGCAGGCGCCGCGTGGTGTGGGGCCGCGGTCCGATGTCTTCTCGCTGGGGACGCTTCTGGTGTACTCGGCGACGGGCCACGGGCCCTTCGACGCGGACAGCCCGTACATGACGGCGTACCAGGTGGTGCACGAGGAGCCGTCGCTGGGCGCCGTGCCGGTGGCCTTGCGGGCTGTCGTCGAGTCGTGCCTGGACAAGGAGCCCGAGCGGCGCCCCTCGGCGGACGAACTCCTCGTCCTGCTGCGGGACCTGCCGGCCGACCTCGGCGGCACCGAGGCGAACGGGGCCGGCGCGGGCCGCACCCGCGACATGATCACCCAGCATCACCTCTCGACGCGTGGCACCCGGGCGCCGAACGCCCCGACCACCGCCCCGGACGGTCCCGGCACGGGGAGCACCGCCATCGGCCGCCGTCTGAGTCGCCGATGGCGTCCCGTGCTCGCGGCCGCGGTCGCGGTGGCGGCGATCGGCGGGGGAGTCGCCGCGCTGCAGGCGGGCGGCGTCGGCGGCGACAGCGACGGCGACAAGGGCAGCAGCGTCGCGGCGCCGGGCGCCGCACTTCCGGACGGCTTCGAGCCGTGGCGCACGACCGTGCCGGGTGGTCGCGCGGACATCCCCGACGAGCTGCGTTGCGTCGCGCGCGGCGACGCGCTGTTCTGCGGGGGCGGAGGTGTTGTCGCGACCCGTATCAGGGCGGGGGACGGATCGCGGGTGTGGACGGCGAAGAGTCCGGGCGTCCCCGTCCAGGGCATGCACCTGGTGGGGGCCACCGACGACACGGTGCTCGGTTACCGCTTCGCCGCCGAGGACGCCCCGCAGGACCCTCCCAGTGAGGTGGTGGCCATCGACGCGAACAGCGGCCGTGAGCTGTGGTCCGTGCCGTCCGGCGCCCAGTCGACGGCCGTCACGGGTCGCACTCGGGACGCCCTCGTGGTCGGTTCCGCCGTCGTGACGGTCGACGCCTCCAACTCCCGCTTCGAGGCCCGGGACGCGCACAGCGGTGACGTCGTCTGGACGGCTTCGTTCCCCGCGGGCACGCAGTGCGCTCCCGTTCCGGTGGGCCCACAGCTCCTCGCGATGTGCGCGACGCATGCGGAGGTGGACGCCTCAGAGGTGCGCCACCCCACGCTGTACACGGTCGACCGCGCCTCGGGGACACTGGGCAGGCCCATCGCGGTCGACGGCCCCGCCGTGCCGACAGGCGTCGCCGACGGCAGGCTCGTACTCCTTCAGGAGCACAAGGAGGGCACGGCGTTGACCGGCTACGACGGGGTGGCTCGGGTCGACCCGGCCTCGCGGAAGGTCACATACTCCCGGCTGGCCAAGACGTACTCGGGGACGCCCGGCATGGCGGACGGCACCGTCTACGTGAGCAGCCAGACCGGTCTCGTCACGGCGCTCGACCCCGCGACCGGCCGGAAGAAGTGGTCGCGGCAGATGGGCGTGGAGGGTGCGTCGGGCCCCGTTGCGGGAGCCGGCGCGCTGTACTTCAGCTCGGCCACCGGCCGGGTGGTCGCGCTGTCGCCGCACGACGGCAGACCCCTGTGGACAACGGACCCGCAGGCCGATGGGCTGACGGGCGAGCAGGGTGCCGGCCCGCGCGTGACCGTCGCGGGGCGTGCGGTGATCGTGGCCGCGGACAAGAACACCCTCTTCGCCTTCGACGCGCAGAAGCCGCCGAAGTCGGGCTGACCACGACGGCACCCGTCAGCCGCCCGCCGCCCGCTGCCCGCCTTCCTTGGCAACAGGGCGAACGCCTCGGCCCTGCCTCGGCCGACTCCTGGGAGATGTAGGTGCGCACGGCGGGGTTGAACAGCGCCCCGGCGAGCCCGCTGACGACGGACGCGGCGAGCAGCACGGTCAGGTTGCCGCCGAGTGCGAACAGCCCGAACCCGGCGGTGCGCAGGGCGCAGCCGGCGATGATGACACCGCGTGCGCCGAGCCGGTCGGAGGCGGAGCAGCCGATGATGAACAGCCCGTGCTGGCTGAGGTTGCGCACGCCGAGGACGATGCCGACGAGGGCCGCCGACAGGCCCAGGTTCTCGCTGAGATGCGTGGCGGGGTAGGGGATGAGGAGGTAGAACCCGGTGTTGACGCCGAGCTGGTTGACCAGCAGGAGCTGGACCGCGAGCGGGAAGCCGCGCATCTCACGCCACGTCCTCATACGCCCCCACCTCCTGAACGCCCAGACCTGGCAGGCCACTTGCGTGTACGACGCCGTTCTCGCCGCCGATGCCGGTCCACGGGTCGCGGGCGAGCAGCAGATGTCCGTCGAGGTCGGTCCAGCGGGCCCGGCCGGCCAGGTGCACGGCCGGTGCGAGGCCGAGGCTGCTGGCGGTGAGGCAGCCCAGCATCAGCTCCGTGCCACTGCCGTCGATCGCCTCCGCGATGCGCAGAGCGGCACGCACCCCGCCGCACTTGGCGAGCTTGACGTTGACGCCCTGGACGCGTCCGGCCAGACGGCGTACGTCCTCCAGGCCGACGGCGTCCTCGTCCGCGATGACCGGCAGCGGCGAGCGCTCCGCCAGCGCGCCCAGGGCCTCGGGGTCGCCGGGGGCGAGGGGTTGTTCCACGGCCTCGACGCCGAGGTCGGCGTACCGGGGCAGCAGGGCCTCGGCCCGCGCCCGCGTCCAGGCGCCGTTGGGGTCCAGCAGGATGCGGGCCCGGGGAGCGATGTCGCGGATGACGCGGACCCGTTCCACATCGTCCTCGGGGTCGGTGCTGCCCGCCTTGACCTTGATGACCTCGAAGCCGCTCGCCGCGAGACGACGGGCCTGAGCCGCCGCGTCCGTGAGAGAGGTGATGCCGATGGTGCGGGCGGTGGCCGCGATCGGAGGACCCCCGGCGCCGAGCAGACGGTGGACGGGGCTGCCCGCCCGTTTGCCGACGAGATCGAGCAGCGCGGCCTCGGCGGCGGCGGTCACGGCCGGGGGAGTGCCGGGGCCGGCCAGCTCACCCGCCCACAGCGCCTCCAGGGCGCTCTCGGGATCGGTGAAGCGGACCAGGTCTCTGCCGACGGCGGTGAGGAGCCGTTCCAGCGTCTTGGTGTCGAGCCGGTAGAAGACGCTGGTGACAGCCTCGCCGTGGCCGACGGCGCCGTCGTGTTCGACGGCCAGCCACAGGGCGTCACGGGCGGACATGGTGGAGCGGGAGATGCGCAGCGGCTCGGCGAGTTCGAGCCGCACGGTGCGCAGGCCGGTCTTCACGGGTTCCTTTCCGGGTGGGGTGCGGCCTTCAGCGGGTCGCGGACGCGGGTGCAGCGCACCCAGCCCCTCGCCTCGGCCGCTCGGGCGTGCGGGATCCGGACGGGGCGGGTGGCCGCCGTGGCGGGGTCGAGGCCGTGGGCCGTGGTGAAATCGTCGTCGTAGACCGTGCCGAGGTAGCGGTGCGGGCCGTCCGGGAAGACGGTGGCGACGACCGCGCCGGGGTGGACGCGGGCGGCCCACGCGGCGACGCGGGCGGCGGCCCCGGTGCTCCAGCCGCCGCTGACGAAGCTGCCGCGGGCCAGCCGGCGGCAGCTGTCCACGGCCTCGGCCGGGCCGACCCAGTGGACCTCGTCGAAGGCGTCGTAGGCGACGTTGCGCGGGTGGACGCTGCTGCCCAGTCCGCGCATCAGCCTCGGCCGGGCGGGCTGGCCGAAGATGGTCGAACCGGTCGCGTCGACCCCGATCAGCCGCAGCGCGGGCCAGCGCCGGCGCAGCGGACCGATGATGCCGGCGCTGTGGCCGCCGGTGCCGACGCTGCACACCAGGACGTCCAGGTGGTCGAGACGGGCGATGAGTTCGGCGGCCAGCGCGGCGTAACCGGCCTTGTTGTCGGGGTTGTTGTACTGGTCCGGCCAGTACGCTCCGGGCAGGACGGCGAGCAGCTCCCGTACCCGGTCCAGCCGCGCGGCCTGCCAGCCGCCCCGGGCCACCGGGCGGTCCACGATCTCCAGCCGCACGCCATGAGCGAGCAGCAACTGCCGTATAGAAGGCTCCAGTTCGGCGTCGCCGACCAGCACGACGGGGTGGCCGAGGGCCTGTCCCGCGAAGGCGAGTCCGATGCCGAGCGTCCCGGAGGTGGACTCCACCACCGGTGCGCCGGGCATCAGTTCGCCGCGTTCGTGGGCGCCCAACAGCATCGACACGGCGGCCCGCGCCTTCATGCCGCCCGCCGCGAGGCCTTCGAGCTTGGCCCAGAAACCGGGGTGCGGGCCGGGCAGGTCGGTGGTGACACGGACCAGAGGGGTGCGGCCGAGCAGGGTGAGCAGCTCCGGGCTGGCCGTGCGGCGTACCGCTGTCGTGGTCATCGGCCGTCTCGCGGATACGGACCGTAGCGGTGCACGGTGCCGGGACCGCCGTCGAGCCAGAAGAAGGGGTACGGCTCGGCGCACACCGCGCTCACCCCGTGGCCCAGGAACCGGGGCAGGACGGCGCTGCCGGTCTGGGCGAACATCACCAACTGCACGCCGTGCGAAGAAGCGTGCTGCCGCAGCGGCTCGAAAGCCCCGTTGCCCAGCGTCATCCCGGACACGAGCAGGGCGTCACAGCGGCCGGCCGCGGCGAGCGCGTCGGTGACGACGGCATCGCCCCACTCGGTCAGTCCGCCCTTGAGGTCGCAGGGCACGTAGCGCAGTCCGCGCGAACGCAGCCCCTCCAGAAGCGAGTTGACGACCCCGACCACCAGCACGGTCGCCCCCGGCGGCAGATCGAGCAGCTCGACGACGGCGTTCGCCCGGCGCCGGGACTTCTCCAGCGACGTCCCGGCGGGCAGCGGTACGGGCCGCGCCCCGTTCTCCGGAGTGTGCGGGGTGAGGTGCATCAGATAGGCGTCCAGCGCGGCCACGCGCACCGGGAGCAGGGGATGCTCCAGCAGCCGGGCCACGTCGGTGCCCACGCAGTCCTCGACCGCGCCGTCGGGCAGTGCCCCGGGCTCGACCGCGCACGATCCGACGGCCCCGGCCAGCCGGAGGCTGAGCACCTCATTGCGGTATCCGGTGCCCCGGCCGGCGTGCCGTACGGCCTGCCGCGTGGTGAAGGCGACGGAGATGCGTTCCGAGGCCGGATCCGGCCCCAGCCCGCCTGCGCGGGCGTGCGCCACGAGCTCCTCGTACGACGCGTATGTCGCGGACGCCGCCGTGCGGGTCGCGGCGGTCATCGGATCACCATCGCGGAGCGCAGCTCATCGAGCAGTGCCTCGGCACGGCCGCGAGCGCCCGGTCCCTCGGCGTCGCCCGTCATGATGTGCCCGAGGTACTCGTTGTTGCTGCCCGCCGCCCTCACCTGTGCGCCCGGCTCGGCGAGCCGCACCTCCAGGACACCCGGCGCGTCCCGGAGTCCGTCACCGTCCAGCGACGAGAGCGTGCCCGAGGTCTCCGGCACGAGGAAGCCGATGGCCGCGCTGCGCAGCCCGGTGCGGCAGCCCCGTACATCGGGCTCACGGCCGAGGGACACCTCCACGAAGCACGCGGCCAGGTCGATGCCGGTCACGTGGCGGACCAGCTCGGTGATGCGGTTCCCGGCGGGCCGGGGGTTCACCTCGACCACGCGCGGACCGGCGGAGGTCAGCTTGACCTCGGTGTGCGCCACGACGCCGTCGGTGAGGCCGAGGGCCTTGAGCGCGGCGAGGGCGGTCTGCTCGGCGGCCTCGGTGTCCGCGGCCGGCAGGGCGGCCGGGAACATGTGCCCGGTCTCGATGAACGCGGGCGACCCGCCGATGCTCTTGTCGGTCACCCCCACCACCTGGACCGCGCCTCGGTGCGACACCGTCTCGACGCTCACCTCGGGGCCGTCCAGCAGCTCCTCCAGCAGGACGGCGGGATCCCGCCGCTGCCCGCGGGCGTTGACCGGGAACGAGGTCAACGCCTCTACGGCGGAAGCCAGTTGGGCCTCGTCGTCCACGCGTCGCACGTACATCCCCGCGCACAGGTCGACGGGCTTGACCACCAGCGGGTAGCCGATCTCCCGCGCGGCCCGCGCGAGGGCGGCCCCCTCCTCGTGCACGGCGAAGCGCGGCCCGGGAACTCCGGCGGCGGCGAGGACCCGGCGGGTGGCGTCCTTGCGGCAGGCGTTCGCGACCGCGTCCGGGGCCGGGCCCGGCAGGCCCAGACGCCCGGCGATCCGGGCCGCCGTCGGCAGGTAGTAGTCGCAGGACGTGAGTACACCGTCGAAGCGCAGCACCTCGTGCAGCCGCTCGATCAGCGGGAGCAGGGCGTCCGCGTCGTTCGTGTCGGCGGTGATGACATGGCGGGCGCCGAGCAGCGGGTGCGCCGCACCCTCGGGTGCCGAGCGGAGGTAGTGGCGCAGGTCCCTGGTGAGGAATGTGAACTCGTGCCCGCCCTGCCGGATCGCCCGCGGCAGCAGCCTGCTCATTGACCCGACCCAGCTCTCGACCATCAGCAGATGACCCACAACTCCCCTTTTCACGCGCTTGGTTCAGACGGCATGGCGGCAGCCCGGAGCACCCTCGGAAGGGAATGCCGGACGCTGCACACCGCATACGGTATCGATAATCATTTTCATTTACCACTTCCGTGCCGCCCTGGCGCCGGCCGGCCCCGGCGCGGTTCTGACGGTTCACTGACCGCGGGGCGTGATCGGGTACGTTGACGGTTGCCCTCGCGGAGACGGGCGGACTCCGGCAGGAGCAGTCCCGGCCGCGGGGGTCCGGCCGAGGAAGCCGCGACACCCGCTGAGCCGAGATCGGAGCATGATGAAGGCAGTCCGTTTCAGCCGGTTCGGAGGCCCGGAGGTCCTTGAGCTCGTCGATCTCCCCGATCCGCATCCGGGTCCCGGCCAGGTCCGGATCGCGGTGCGCGCGGCCGGCGTCAACCCGAGCGACTGGAAGAAGCGCCAGGGCCTGATGGACCCGGAACTCCCGCAGACCATGGGCTACGAGGCGGCGGGCCACGTCGACGAGCTCGGCGAGGGCGTCGCGGACGTGGCCGTCGGCGATCGCGTGTTCGGCTTCTCGGCCGAGGGAATGGCCCAGGCCGAGCTGGCGGTGCTGTCCACCTACGCGCCGGTCCCGCCGTCGCTCGGCTTCCCCGGCGCTGCCGCGCTGCCGGCCGCCGTCGAGACGGCCACGCGCGCGCTCGACCAGCTCGGCGTCGGGAGCAGCGGCACGCTGCTCATCAGCGGCGCCTCCGGAAGCGTCGGCAGCGCTGCGGTGCAGCTCGCCGTGGTGCGCGGTGCGCGCGTGATCGGCACCGCCGGTCCGGCGAACCACGCGTACCTCCGCTCGCTGGGGGCCGAGCCCGTCGCGTACGGCGAGGGGCTCGTCGAGCGGGTTCGCGCCCTCGCGCCCGGCGGCGTCGGCCTCGCGCTCGACGTCGCCGGGCGCGGCGTCCTGCCCGAGCTCATCGAGCTCGCCGGCGGCCCCGGACAGGTCGTGACGATCGCGGACTTCGCCGGCGCGCGGGAGCACGGGGTGCGGTTCAGCAGCGGGGACGCCGGCCGTGCGGTCCACGCGCTCGGCGGGATCGGGGAGTTGATCGAGTCCGGGCGCTTCTCGCTCCCGGTCGCGCGGACCTTCCCGCTCACCGAGGTCGCGGCGGCGCACCGGGCCGGCGAGGACGGTCAGGTGCGCGGGAAGCTCGTGCTGGTGGTCGGCGCTCCGGCCTGATCCGCACGAGAGGCCCCGGAGCCGCCCGGTCAGCTCCCATCGAAGACGGCTCGGGTGCTGGTGACGACGGCGCACTTGCCGGCCGCCCAGCGCAGTGCCATCGCATGGTCCTCGGCGGAGAAGTCGGCCACCGCGTCGGCCACCACGAACGCCTGGATGTCCTGCATCCAGGCGTCGCACGCGGTCATGAGGACGCCGATGTGGGCGTAGACACCGGTGATGACGATCTGGTCCCGGCCCTGTTCGCGCAGCCGCTCCAGGAGATCGGTGCGCACGAAGCCGCTGTACTTCCACTTGGTGAGCACCGTGTCGGCCCCGTCGGGCGCGACCTCGTCCGCGATGGCGGCGGCGTGCGGGTCGTCCGGCAGGCCCGGACCCCAGAAGTCCTGCTGCAGGCCGCGCTCACCGGGACTCTGGCCGCCGGGCTGCGCGGTATAGAGCACCGGCACGCCCATGCGTGCCGCTTCCTTCTTCAACTCGGCCACATGCGACAGCAGTTCGGGAATCGGTGCGGAACGGCGGTCGTAGGCCGAGAGGAAGTAGTTCTGCAGATCGTGGACGAGGAGTACCGCACGCGCGGGGTCGACGGTCCACTCGACCCGGTTGGCGGGCAGTTCGCCGGCGGTCGGCATGGGGTACGGGGCAATGGCGGGCAGGGCCATGGTGCTGGAGTTCCGTTCAGGGTTGAGGGAGAGCCGGCCGGTGCGGCGGCGGGCCCGGCAGGGTTCAGACGGTCGGGGAGGCGGCCGCGGCGGTCCGCAGGTCCTTCTTGGAGATCTTCCCGACGCCGGTCTGCGGGAAGGTCTCCACGAATTCGACCCGGTCCGGCACCTTGTACGCGGCCAGGCCCCGTTCCCGTACGAACCGCTTGATGTCCACCGGCTTCAGCGGACCCGCGCCCGGGTGCGGGATCACGTAGGCGCAGACGCGTTCGCCCAGATACGGGTCTGGCTCGGCCACCACGTTGGCGTCGTGCACGGACGGGTGGGCGAGGATGTGGTTCTCCACCTCCTCGGCGGCGATCTTCTCGCCGCCCCGGTTGATCTGGTCCTTGGCGCGCCCCTCGACGACGATATGCCCGCTCCCGGTGACGCGGACGACGTCGCCCGTGCGGTAGAAGCCGTCCTCGGTGAATGCGCGGACGTTGTGCTCCGGGGCCCGCCAGTAGCCGCGGATCGTGTAGGGCCCCCGCGTCAGCAGGTGGCCCGTCCCGCCCGGTGCGACCTCGCGGTCCTCGTCGTCGACGACCAGGATCTCGTCGTCCGGCGAGATGGGCCGCCCCTGGGTGGTGACGATCGTCTCGACGGGGTCGTCCAGCCGGGTGTAGTTGACCAGCCCCTCGGCCATCCCGAAGACCTGTTGCAGGGTGCAGCCGAGCGCCGGCCGGACCCGCCGCGCCGCCTCCTCGCTGAACTTGGCGCCACCCACCAGCAGGACGTCCAGGCTGCTGAGGTCGTGCACGGTGGTGGTGGCCGCCCGGGTCCACAGCAGGGCCAGCGGCGGGACGAGCCCGGTGAGGGTGACCCCCTCCCGCTCGATCAGCGGGAAGGCGGCCTCGGGGGAGGGGTGGGGGCACAGCACCACGCGCCCGCCGGCGTAGAGCGTGCCGAGCGAACCGGGGGAGGAGAGCGGGAAGTTGTGGGCTGCGGGCAGTGCGCAGAGGTAGACGCTCTCCTCGTCGACCCCGCAGATCTCGTTGGAGCCGCGCAGCGAGTAGATGTAGTCGTCGTGGGTGCGGGGGATCAGCTTCGGTACGCCGGTGCTGCCGCCGGAGAGCTGGAGGAAGGCCAGGTCGTCCGGGCACGGCGCGTCGTGGCCGACCGGGTCCTGCGCCACGTCGCGCAGCGCCTCGAACTCGCCCGGGTGCCCGGCCGCGACGAACACGTGCCGCAGTGTGCCCGCACCGGCTCGGGCCTTCGCCGCCAGCGCGCGGTAGTCGTAGCCGTCGTGTTCCGCCGCGATGACGTACGCGACCGCCTCGGTGAACTCGCAGAAGTACGAGATCTCCGTCTCGCGGTGGGCCGGCAGCGCGAAGACGGGCAGTGCGCCGATCCGGAACAGTGCGAAGACGACCTCGAAGAACTCGGCGGTATTGGGCAGTTGCACCACCACCCGGTCGCCCTTGGTGATGTTCCGGGCAAGGAGACCCGCGGCGAGCCGGTCGGCGCGCCGGTCCAGCTCCGCGTAGCTCCACCGCGTTCCCGCGACCGGATCGACCACGGCGATCCGGTCCGGGTGCGCCTCGGCGCGCTCGCGGAGCATCGAGCCGAACGTCTCTCCGCGCCACCAGCCCGCACGCCGGTACCGTTCGGCGAAATCGGACGGCCAGGTGGGTGCGTCGGCCGGGCTCACAGCTCGGCCCCCACGGCGCTGAGGAAGGTACGGAACTTGGCCGCCGTCTCGGCGGTCTCCGCCTCGGGCTCGGACGCCGCCACGATGCCGGCGCCCGCGTAGAGGCGCAGTGTGCGCTCCTCGGCCTCGGCGCAGCGGATCGTGACGACCCACTCGCCGTCGCCCCGGGCGTCGCCCCAGCCCACCACTCCGGTGAAGAAGCCGCGGTCGAACGGCTCGGTCTCCGCGATCACCTGACGTGCCGTCGTGGTGGGGGTGCCGCACACGGCGGGGGTCGGATGCAGGGCGCAGGCGAGGGCCAGTGCCGAGATGTCGGGGGAGGCGAGCGTGCCGGTCACCGTGGTTGACAGGTGCCACATGGTGGCGGTGCGGATCAGCGTGGGCCGGGCGGGGACGGTCAGTTCGGTGCAGTGCGGGGCCAGGGCCTGGTGGACGGCGTCCACGACGACGGCGTGCTCGTGCAGGTCCTTCACGGACTCCAGCAGCGTGGCGGCACGGCGGACGTCCTCGGCGAGGTCGCCGCTGCGCGGGGTGGACCCGGCGAGCGGATTGGCGACGACCTGCTGCCCCTGCCGGGAGACCAGCAGTTCGGGACTGGCGCCGATGAGGGTGCGGCCGGCCCCGGCCGGCACCGCGAAGGTGTAGCCGACGGGGTCGCGGCGGGCCAGGCGCTGGAGCATCGCGGGCAGGTCCAGCGGGTCGGAGGAGGTGAGTTCGAGGGTGCGGGCGAGCACCACCTTGCTGAACTCCCCGCGCCACATGCGCTCCACCGCCGAGGCGACGCCCGCTCCGTAGACCTCGGGTCCGGGCACCGGGCGTATCCGCCAGTCCGCGGAGCCGGACACGCCGACGGGCAGCGCGATCAGCGGATCGGAGGCGAGCGGTGGCGCGATGCGCAGCGCCGCCGGCACACTCAGGGCGGCCGGTGCCTCGTGGTCGAACGGGATGGCGCCGATGACCACGGGCGTTTCCTGCCCGGCCGTGCGGGCCTCGGCCAGGGTGGCGGTCACCCGCTCGTCCAGGGGCCGCGCGTCGTGCGGTACGGGGCGTGCCGCGCCGTGTGCCAGCAGGGTGCGGCCAGGAGTGGCGAGGAAGCGGTCGCCGGGTCTGTAGCCGTCCAGCAGCGAGGTGGCCGCGCCTACGGCCGGGTGGGCCGGACCGGCCGCGGGTACGTGCGTGGCGACCTGGGATGCCGTCGGCACAGGGACTCCATTCTCGGTGTTCCGTCAGTGGGGGTGTACGGAAGAGCTGAGCGCGGTTCAGCGCGGGGTCGCGCCGCCGTCGACGTACAGCTCCTGCATGGTGATGTGGCGGGCCCGGTCGGAGGCGAGGAACGCGACGGCGTCCGCGATGTCCTCGGGGGCGGCGATCCGGCCCAGCGGTATGCCGGTGCGGTAGGTCGCCGGGTCCCCGTCGATGACACGCTGTTCGGCGCCGGAGTCGGTCCACAGGGCGCGTTGCATCGCCGTGTCGGTGGACCCGGGTGCGACGACATTGCAGCGGACGCCGCTGCGGGCGAGTTCGAGGCCCAGGCATCGGGTGAACATGGCGGCAGCCGCCTTCGACGCCGCGTAGGCGGCCATGCCGGTGCGGGGGATGCCGGCGGCGTTGGAACCGACGGTGATGACACAGCCGTTGCCCCTTTGGGCCATCAGCGGTGCGACGGTCCGCGAGACATGGAAGACACCGTCCGTGTTCACCGCGAAGGTCTCCGCCCAGTCCTCGGAAGAGAGTTCGGTGGCGGGGCCGGTACGCAGGATGCCGGCGACGTTCACGAGCACGTCCACGGGGCCGAGTTCGCGCTCGACGCGCGCCACGGTGCGCTGCACCGAGGGCCGTTGGGTGACGTCCATGACGTACGGCTCCAGACGGCCCGCCGAACGCTCGCTCTCCGGGTTCTCCGTCTGCCGTCGATTCCACCGCGCGGCCAGGGCGTCCACGCCGTCCTGTGCACGGTCGGTGGCGGCCACCCGGGCGCCGAGGCCGGCGAGCAGTTCGGCGACGGCCGCCCCGATGCCCTGTGCGGCACCGGTAACCAGGGCGGTGCGGCCGTCGAACTCACCACTTCTGCCCGGTATGTGCTCATGCATGAGCCGCCTCCTACGAGTTGGTTAGGTAAGGGTAACCTAACTTATGCGGTCGATCGGCGCGAGGGGCCGACGCGTGTGGGTGTGCGGCGATGTGACGGACCGTCACGGGTGAGGGGGTGGGTTCGGGTGGCGCGTGGGGTCGAGGCCGCGTTTCCGTGTCCGGCGCTCAAGGGTTAGGTTAGCCTTGCCTGACCTTAAGGTCGACGGGGCCGCTGAATTCCCCCGTGAACGCCATGACCGGGTGTACGTGTACGCCGCCCGTCGCGTCGTAACCACCGCCGCCGACGCGCTCACCGCGCTGTCGGCGCCCGTCCCGCAGGAGTCGTCCGATGAACCAGACCATGTCGCCCGAACGGGTCCGCGCCGATGTCGCGGAAATGCTCGACTGCGACCCCGCCGAGATCGCGCCCGGGGAGAATCTGGTCGACCTCGGCCTGGACTCCATGCGGATCATGGCCCTGGTCGAGCGCTGGCGGGCCGCGGGAGCGGCCGCGCTGGAGTTTCCCGACCTCGCCGAGCAGCCCGAACTTGCCCACTGGACCACGCTGCTGACGGGCCGTGACGCATGAGCAGGGTCGACCACCGCCACCGGCACCTGGACCGGATCGCGGAGGTCCGGACGGGCCCGCACGCCGAGAAGGTGGGATACCCGATCGGCATCCGAGTGACCGAGGTCGTACGCACCGCCATGGTCGGTACCGGCCTGCTGCGGGTGACCCTGGGCGGGCCGGGTGCCGAGGGGTTCGAGGCCCACTCGCCGGACGAGCACGTGAAACTGATCTTCCCGGATCCCGACGGCACGCTGCGGCTGCCCGAGCCGAACGGGACGATGTTGCGCTGGCCGCGCCCGGCGCTCGTCTCGCGCGAGTACACCGTGCGCCGCTACGACCCGGTCGCGGGCGAGATCGACATCGACATCGCCCCCCACGACGGCGGCCTCGCCTCGGACTGGGCACATGCGGCCCGGCCGGGCGACCTCATACATGTCGCGGGGCCGCCCGGCGGGCTGATCGTCCCGGACTCCTACGACCGGTACCTGCTCGCCGGTGACATCACGGCCCTCCCCGCGATCGCGCGCCGGCTGGAGGAGTTCCCGAGGAGTGCGAAGGGGTGGGCGTTCATCGAAGTCGCCGACGCCGCACAGGAGATCGAGCTGTCGGCGCCCGAGGGCTTCGAGGTGCGCTGGCTGCACCGCGGCGAGCTGCCGGCGGGAGCCGGCGACGCGCTGGCGCGGGCCGTGACCGCGGTGACCGTACCCGATGGCGAGCGGGTGTACGTGTGGGTCGCGGGGGAGGCGGGCCAGATCAAGCCACTGCGCCGCTGGGTCCGTGACGAGCTGCGGCTGGAGAAGGCCGACCACGACATCACCGGCTACTGGAAGTGCGGCGTCGCCGACTTCGACGAGGACGAGCACTGACCGATCGGCCGGACGGGGGCGGGCGTGACGGCGGCCGGCCTGGTTGTCCTGCCGGAAGATCATCAACTAAGGTAAGCCTTACCTAAGTAACAAGGAGCATCGCATGTCCATACGCAGATCGTCCGGCCTCGTCGGCGCAGTGTCGCTGACCCTCCTCCTGGCCGCGTGCGGATCGTCCTCCGAGGGCGGGTCGGACACCTCGAAGGAGGGGAGGACCCGGGTGTTCGCCGCGGACAACGGCAAGATCACCATCCCGGCCGACCCGAAGCGGGTCGTCGCCACCGGCTATGCCGTGCCCGCCATGATCGAGGCCGACGCACCGCTGGTCGGGATCTCGTCGTGGCAGCGCGGCGAGCCGATGATGACCAAGGACGACCTGGCCACGTACAAGAAGCTCCCCAAGGTGGCGGGCGAGCAGGCGGCCGAGACCAACTACGAGGCCGTCGCCGAGGCCGAGCCCGATCTGATCATCATCGGGGTCCCCGCCCCGGTGCTGGGCGACATCGACATCAAGCGCCTGGAGTCCATCGCCCCGGTCGTGGCGATCGGCCCGACCGTGCCGTCCGCCTGGCGCGAGCTGTCCCGCAAGCAGTCCGACGCCGCGGGCGCCCTCAAGCAGTTCGACGTCGCGAAGAACACGTACGAGGAGAAGGCCGCCGCGCTCGCCAAGAAGTACAAGGACGTGCTGCCCCAGCTCAAGCTGGGCCACGTCGGCGCGTACGGTGACGCCGCCAAGGGCACCTTCCAGCGCGAGTTCGACGGTTCGTGGGGCACCAACATCGCCGTCGACATCGGCGCGAAGTACTACGGCAAGGTCAAGAAGTCCGGCCCCGGCTCGCAGTCGGTCAGCGAGTACCCGTCCATCGAGGAGCTCCCGGCCGCGTTCCGCGAGGCCGACGTCATGACCTATTCGGTCAACGCCGACGGCAGCATCCCCAAGCCCGTCCAGTACGTCCTGGACTCGAAGCTCTGGAAGAACCTGCCCGCCGTCAAGGCCAAGAAGGCCTTCCCGTTCCGCTACACCGAGGCCGCGACCTACGGGGAGGCCGTGAAGACCCTGGATGCGATCGACACGTCGCTCGCTCCGCTGCTGAACCGGTGACCGTCGCGGGCCGCGCGTCCGGGGCGGCGAGATCCGGGCGGGCCGTGCCGCAGATCGGTCTGCTCGTCGGCGCACTGGTGCTGCTGGCAGTGGTCGCCGTACTCAGTATGGGCGTCGGGGCCCGCCACGTTCCGCCCGGCGAAGCAGTGCGGGCCCTGCTCGACTTCCGGGGCACCGACGACGACCACGTGATCGTGCGGGACATCCGGGCGCCGCGCGCGCTGCTGGCCGTCGCGGTGGGCGCCGCGCTCGCGGTGTCCGGCGCGCTGATCCAGACGCTGGCCCGCAACCCGTTGGCCGAGCCCGGCATCCTCGGGGTCACCGCGGGCGCCGGGTTCGCCGTCACCGTCGGCTCGGCGCTCGGCCTGGCCACCGGCCAGGCCGGCGAACTCGGCTTCGCGATCACCGGCTCCGTGCTCGCGGCGCTGCTGGTCGCCGCGGTCGGGCAGCGCTCACCACTGCGCCTGGTGCTCACCGGAGTGGCTCTGACCGCGGTACTGGGCGGTGTCGCGCTGGGCATGCGGCTGATGCTCCCGAACACCTTCGACAGCTACCGGTTCTGGTCGGTCGGATCGCTGGCGGGCCGCGAACAGGCGCCCCTGGCACTGCCGTTGACCGCGATTGGAGTGTCCCTGCTCGGCGCGCTGCTGCTGAGCCGGGCGCTCAACGCCCTGATGCTCGGCGAGAGCGTGGCGCACACGCTGGGCGCCGGCGTGGGCCGGGTACGGGCCGTGGCCCTGGTGCTGATCACCGTGCTCAGCGGGGCGGCGACGGCGGTGGCCGGGCCGATCCTGTTCGTCGGGCTGATCATTCCGCACCTGGTCCGCAGGCCGGCGGCGGGCTCGGTGCCATGGCTGATTCTCTACACGATGGTGCTGGGCCCGGTCCTGCTGCTGGTCGCCGACATCTGCTCGCGGGTGCTCCTGCCCACCGGCGAGGTGCCGGTGGCCATCGTGACCGCCTTCCTCGGCGGCCCCATGCTGATCTGGGCCGTGCGCCGCCACGGGGCGGGGTCGCTGTGAACGCGCTCGGACTGAGGGCCGAACGCCGCACGGTGGTGCTCGTCGCCGTGATGGTGACCCTGATGCTCGCCCTGGGCCTGCTCGGACTGTGCTACGGGGCGTCATGGTCCTCCCCGGGCAAGGTGTTCGCCGTGCTGACCGGGGCGGACCACTCCGTGGTGATCCGGGACTGGCGGCTGCCGCGGGTACTGGCCGGGCTGGTCTTCGGCGCCGCGCTCGGTGTGGCGGGGGCGATCTTCCAGAACCTCACCCGCAATCCGATGGGCAGTCCGGACGTCATCGGCCTCGACGCGGGCGCCTACACCGGTGCCCTGGTCGCCATGACCGTACTGTCGGGCACGTCCGCGCAACTGGCCACCGGCTCGGTGCTCGGCGGGCTGCTCGTCGCGGCGGCCATCTACCTGCTGTCGTTCCGGAGCGGCTTCTCCGGGCTGCGGTTGGTGGTCATCGGAATCGCGTTCAACGCGATGGTGACCGCGATCAACTCCTGGATCGTGCTGCGCGCCGAGCTGGAGGTGGCGATCGCCGCCGTCGGCTGGAGCGCGGGCTCGCTCAACGGCGTCGGCTGGTCCGACCTGGGGATCCCGTTCACGCTGATCGCCGTGCTGCTGGCCCTGATGACCGCACGGTCGCACGCCATGCACCAGGCCTCGCTCGGCGACGCGATCGCGGTGACCACCGGGGTCGGGCTCGGCCGGCTCCGCCTGCTGATGGTGCTGGTCGGCGTCGGCTGCACCGCCACCGTGACCGCGGTGGCCGGGCCCATCGCGTTCATCGCCCTGGCCGCCCCGCAGATCGGCCGCAGGCTCGCGGGCGCCGCCGGAGTACCGCTGCTCCCGGCCGCGCTCGCCGGGGCGGTGCTCCTCCAGGGCGCCGACCTGATCGCCCAGATGCTGCTGGCGCCCGTCGCGCTGCCCGTCGGCGTGGTGAGCACCGCGATCGGCGGCTGCTATCTGATCTGGCTGCTGACCAAGGAGGTGAGGCGCGCGTGACCGCACGCCTGACGGCGCGGGAGATCACCCTGCGCTACGGAGACCGCGTCGTGTCCACACGGCTGAGCCTCGACATCCCCGACGGCGCGTTCACCGCCATCGTGGGCCCCAACGCCTGTGGAAAATCAACCCTGTTGAGCGCACTGGTCCGGCTGCTGCGCCCGGACTCGGGCCAGGTGGAACTCGACGGCCGCGACATCGGCGGCTACGCGACCAAGGCACTGGCCAGACAGCTCGGCTTCCTGCCGCAGGACCCGCTGGCACCCGACGACATCAAGGTCCGCCAGCTCGTGGGGCGGGGAAGGTTCCCGCACCAGTCGATGCTGGCCCTGTGGTCCGCGGACGACGAGGAGGCCGTCAACGTGGCGATGGCCGCCGCCGGCGTCGCGGACCTGGCCGGCCGGCCGGTGCAGGAGCTGTCCGGCGGACAGCGGCAACGGGTCTGGATGGCCATGGTGCTCGCCCAGCAGACGTCCTGTCTGCTGCTCGACGAGCCGACGTCGTTCCTCGACATCACCCACCAGTACCAGTTGCTCGCCCTGCTGGCCCGGCTGCGCAACGAGGGCCGCACGGTGGTCGCCGTCCTGCACGACATCAACCAGGCCTGCCGGTTCGCCGACCACCTGGTCGCCATGAAGGACGGCCGGGTGGTCGCGGAGGGCGTCCCCGGGGACATCGTGGACGCCGCGCTGATCAAGGACGTGTTCGACCTGCCGAGCGTCATCATCCCCGACCCCGTGACCGGCACGCCGATGGTCGTACCCACACTTCAAGGAGAGTAAGTTGAGCACCGCAAGCGCGCCCCCGGACGGCCTTCTCGCCCTGACCAGTGCCCAGTTGGGAATCTGGAACGCGCAACGCCTGGAGCCCGGCTCGCCGTACTACGTGGTCGGCGACGTGGTGGAGATATCCGGCACCGAGCCGGTCGACGCGGACGCGCTGGCCGAGGCGGTCCGGGCGACCACCGAGGAGGCCGAGACCCTGCGGCTGCGGGTGTACGACACCCCGGACGGGCCACGCCAGGCGGTGAGCGAGGAGCCGGTCGATCTGCCCGAGATCGTCGACGTCAGCGGCGCGGCCGACCCCGCGGCCGCGGCCCAGGCACTCGTCGACGCCGAGCGGGCGCGGGCGGGCGAAACCTGCCGGGGGATGGTGGACCGGGTCCTGTACGCACGTACCGTCATCAGGCTGTCCGACCGCGAGGTCTGGTACACCCAGCTCGGCCACCACCTGGTCTTCGACGGCTACACCGCCGCGATGCTCGCCCGCCGTACGGCCGCCCGCTACACCGCCCTGGTGCGCGGGACCGAGCTGCCGCGGCCGGCCTTCGGCGGGTTCGCGGACCTCGTCGCCGCCGACCGGGCCTACCGGGAGAGCGACCGGTTCGCCGAGGACCGCGCCTACTGGGTCGAGCGGTTCACCCCGCTGCCCGAACTCGGCCACCTCGACGACCCCGGCACCGCCACCGGCGCCCCAGACCGAACCCTGACCGCCCGCGCCGTCGTCACACCCGAGGAGACGGCCAGGCTGCGCGCGTTCGCCGGCCGGGAGGGCGTCGCCTGGGGCGAGGCGCTGATCGCCTGCTACGCCGCCTTCCTGCACCGCATGCTGGGCTCCACCGACGTGGTGTTCGCGCTGCCGCTGATGTGCCGGGCGGGCTCGGCCGAGCTGCGCACCCCCGCCATGGCCGTCAACGTGCTGCCGCTGCGGGTGACCGTGCGCGGCGGGGACGGGCTCGGGGAGCTGAGCCGGCGGGTCGCCTCCGCCATGCGCGAGATGCGCGACCACCAGCGCTACCGGGGCGAGGACCTCCCCCGGGACCTCGCAGCGCCCGGCGCCGGTGCGCTGCTGCACGGACGCGGGATCAACCTCAAGGCGTTCGACCTGGCGATCGACTTCGCCGGGGCCGCCGGCGTGATGCGCAACGTCGCGGGCGGACCGCCGGAGGACATGGGCCTGAGCGTCCTGCCCACCCGTGACGGCGGACTGCTGCTCGGCTTCGAGGTCGACGCCCGGTCCAAGGACCAGGCCGCGGTCGACAGTCTGCTGTCCGGGCTCCTGGCCCTGCTGTCCGGACTGACCGACGGCCACCCCGTCGGCCGGATCGCCCTGACCGGCGACCTGGACCGGCTGTTGGCCCAGTGGTCCCCGCCCGCCCTGCCCGGCACCCCGGTGGACATACCGGCCGCGTTCGGCACGATGACCGCCGCCGAACCCGGGCGTACCGCCCTGGTCTGCGGTGACGACCGGCTGACCGCGGCGGAACTGGCGGACCGGGTGCACCGGCTGGCCCGTGCGCTGCGGGCCCGCGGCATCGGACCCGACGACGTCGTGGCGCTCGCGCTGCCGCGCTCCGCCGACTCGGTGGTCGCCCTGCTGGCCGTCCTGGACGCGGGCGCCGCGTTCCTGCCCCTGGACGCCGCGCACCCGCCCGAGCGGCTGCGCGAACTGATCGACGACACCCGCCCCGCGCTGGTACTGACCGCCGGCGCGACCGACGGACTGCCGTGGAACACCCTGCTCGACGAGGCCGCCCCACTGTCCGGCGCGCCCCTGACAGCCGATGAACTGGCCGGCCCCCGGCACCCCGAGCACCTCGCCTACGTCATCCACACCTCCGGGTCGACAGGCCGCCCCAAGGGCGTCCTCGGCCGGGCCGGCGGCCTGGCCGCACTCCTGCACCACCAGCGGTCGACGGTCGTCGCGGAGGCCGAACGGTCCTCGGGCAGGCGGTTGCGCGTCGCGCACACCTACTCGTTCGCCTTCGACTCCGCGTTCGACCACCTGGTGTGGCTGCTGTGCGGGCACGAACTGCACGTCTACGACACCGAGACCGCCCGCGACGCCGACGCACTGCTCACCGCGTACGCCCGCGACGGCATCGACATCGTGGACACCACCCCGTCGATGGCGGCGCCGCTGGTCGACGCGGGCCTCCTGGACCGGCGGCCCACGCTGCTGGTCCTCGGCGGCGAGGCCACCCCGCCCGCGCTGTGGCGGCGGGTCGCCGAGTCGGGCGTCACCGCACGTAATATCTACGGCCCGACCGAGGCGACCGTCGACAGCACCACCGCACGGATCGAGGGCGACGAGCCGACGATCGGCCACCCGCTCGCGGGCACCCGGATCTACGTGCTGGACAGCGCGCTGCAACCGGCGGCGCACGGCACGGCGGGCGAACTGTACCTGGCCGGCCCGCACCTGGCCCGCGGCTACCACGGCATGCCCGGGGCGACCGCCGAACGCTTCGTCGCCGACCCGTTCGGCGCGCCGGGCGAGCGCATGTACCGCACCGGCGACCTGGCCCGGTGGGTGCCCGGCCGCGGGCTGGAGTACCGCGGACGGGGCGACGGCCAGGTCAAGATCCGCGGCCACCGGGTGGAGACCGGCGAGGTGGAGGCGGCGCTCGCCGCGCTGCCCGGGGTCACCGCGGCGGCCGCCGCGGTGCGGTCGTCCCGGCTGGTCGGCTACATCGTCTCCACCTCCCTCACCGGCGACCGGGCACGTGCCCTGCTGGCCGGACGGCTCCCCGAGCACATGGTGCCCGCGGCGGTGGTGGTGCTGGACCGGCTGCCGGTCACACCCAACGGCAAGCTCGACCGCGCCGCACTGCCCGCACCGGTCCTGCCCGGCGGCGGGGGCCGGGAGCCGGGCACCGAGCGGGAGCGGCTGCTGTGCGCGGTCCTCGCCGAGGTGCTGGAGGTCGAACGGGTCGGCGTGGACGACGACTTCTTCGCCCTCGGCGGGGACAGCATCACCGCCATCACCGTCAGCAGCAGACTGCGCGCGGCGGGCCTCGCGCTGCGCCCCCGGGACCTGCTGGCACGCCGCGGCTTCGCCGCGCTGGCGGCCGCCGCCGAACTGCCGGCCAGGGCGCCCGAGGCGGCGGACGACCCGGTCGGGCCGGTACCCGCGCCGCCGATCGTCCGAGGCCTGCTCGACCCGCATTCGGACGTCGGCGGCGTCGCCGGATACGCGCAGTGGACCGCCCTGAGCGTCGGTGAACTCGACCACGGCGACCTGGTCACAGGCGTACAGACCGTGCTCGACCACCACGACGCACTGCGCCTGCGGGTGGCCGACGGCCTGGAGATCCTGCCCCGCGGCACGGTGCGGGCCGTCGCCGTCGAGGCCGGCGGCGAGGACGTGAGCGCCCTGGCCCGGCGGCTGGCCGGCGAACTCGACCCGGGCTCGGGCGACCTGTTGCGGACGGCCCTGCTCCGTACCGGCGACGACACGCCGGACCGGCTGGTCGTCGTCGTGCACCACCTCGCCATGGACGGTGTGTCCTGGCGCATCCTGCTCCCCGACCTCCACACGGCGTGCACGGGCGGCACTCTCGAACCGGTCGGCTCGTCCTGGCGACGGCACGCGCTGCTCCTCGCCGGCCAGGGGGAATCCGGCGAGCGGCGCGGCGAACTCGACCACTGGCGGACCGCGCTCGGCTCCGCGACCCGGCTCGGCGCCCGGCCACTGGACCCGGCACGGGACACCGTCTCCACCGCCCACCGGTCCGTCACCGTGGCCTCCGCCGAGGCCACCGAGGCGCTGCTGACCACCCTGCCCGCGGCGTACCGCGCCGGTGCCGACGAGGTGCTGCTCGCCGCACTCGTGCTCGCCCTGCGCGGCTGGGGCCTGACGGGCGACGCGCTGACCGTCTCGATGGAGGGCCACGGCCGCGAACACCTCGACCTGGCCCGCACCGTCGGCTGGTTCACCAGCGAGTACCCGGTACGTGTTCCCGCCTCCGACGACGTGGGGCAGGCGCTGCGCGCCGCCAAGGAGGCCCGGCGCGGCGTCCCCGACAACGGGATCGGCTACGGCGTCCTGCGCCACCTCGACCCGGTGGCCGGCCCCGGACTCGCCGCCACCCCGCCGCCGGACGTGCTGCTGAACTACCTGGGCCGGTTCGCCCCGTTGTCCGCGACCGGCTGGCGCCTGCCGGAGCGCGACGCCTTCTCGGTGACCGAGCCCGGTGCCAAGGCCCTGGAACAGATCCTGGCCCTCAACTGCTTCGTCCACGAGGAGGGCGCACCCCGGCTCGCCGTCGAGTGGACCGCCGCGACCGGCGTACTCGGCGCCGACGCCGTGACAGCCCTCCAGCAGTCCTGGGCCGCCGCCCTGGACGCGCTGACCGCGCACGCGCTCCACACGGCGGGCGGGCTCACCCCGTCGGACCTGCCGCTGGTCGACCTCGACCAGCCCGCCATCGACGCGTTCGAACGCACCGGCCCCATCACCGACATCCTGCCCGCCACACCCCTTCAGGTCGGGCTCTCCTTCCACACCCTGGTCCGCGACGACCAGGACACCGATGTCTACGTCGTCCAGGCCGTGACCACCCTGGCCGGTGAACTGGAGCCGGACCGGATGGCCGAGGCCGCCCGCGAACTGCTGCGCCGCCACCCCGCCCTGCGCGTGTACCTGGGCACCGCCGGGGACGACGTGGTCCAGGTGATCCCCGCCGAAGCCGCCCTGGAATGGCGGCAGGACGACCGGTTCACCGAGGCGGCCCGCGCCGATCTGGAGCGGCCTTTCGACCCGTCCAGGCCGCCGCTGATCCGCTTCCTGCTGTCCCGTGTCGGGCCCGCCGAGCACAAGCTGGTGATCACCAACCACCACGCCCTGCTCGACGGCTGGTCGATGCCGCTGGTCGGCCGCACCCTGCTCGCCCTCTACGCCGAACTGAGCGGCGGACCCGCCGCACCCGCCGCCCCACCGCTCTCGGAGTACTTCCGCTGGCTGGCCGGCCGGGACCGGGAGGCGTCCCTTGACGCGTGGCGGGACGCGCTCGCCGGCGTCGACGACGCGACACGGCTGGCACCCGCGAGCATCGAGACCGGGGTCGAGCGGCCCGGCCGCGAGACCATCGCGCTGGGCCCCGAATTCAGCGACCGGCTGCGCGCGTTCGCCCGCGAACAGGGCGTCACCCTGACGACCGTGCTCCAGACGGCGTGGGGCCTGCTGCTGGGCAGGCTCACCGGCCGCCGCGACGTCGTGTTCGGCTGCCCGGTGTCCGGGCGGCCCGCCGAGGTCGACGGCGTCGAGTCGATGATCGGCCAGCTCGGCACCACGATCCCGGTACGCGTCCGGCACACCCAGGACCGGACCGCGGCGGACCTCATGGCACAGGTGCACGCCGACAGCGTCGTACTGGCCGAGCACCACCACGTCGGCCTGCCCGCCATCCAGCGTGCCGTGGGCGTCG
Source organism: Streptomyces sp. NPDC048671 (assembly GCF_055587045.1). Taxonomy (NCBI): domain Bacteria; kingdom Bacillati; phylum Actinomycetota; class Actinomycetes; order Kitasatosporales; family Streptomycetaceae; genus Streptomyces; species Streptomyces sp. NPDC048671. The sequence continues at coordinate 23,848 of NZ_JBVJHB010000019.1, forward strand.
GCGAACTGTTCGACACGATGCTGGTCATGGAGAACTTCCCGCTCTCCAGCCGGAAGCGGACCCCGCTCGCCCCCGGCCTCGACCTGGCCGGGGTGGACATCACCGACGCCACGCACTACGCCCTGACCGTCATCGTGATCCCGGACGAGGAGATCACGATCGGCCTCGGCTACCAGCCGCGCGCCTTCGCCGGGGAGACCGTGCGCGACTACGGCCGCTGGCTGCACAACCTCCTGCGGGAGATCGTCGACGACCCGGCACGGCCCGCGCTCCGGCTGCCCGCACTCGATGCCGACGAGCGGGCGCTGATGCTGCGTACCGGCACCGAGACCGTAGCCGCCAGGGCCCGCGGCCACTGGCTGGACGAGTTCGCCGCCCGGGTGCGCCGCAAGCCCGGCGCCGAGGCCCTGGTCTGCCGCGACCGCAGCCTCAGTTATGACGAACTGGACCGGCAGGCCAACCGCCTCGCCCACGCGCTGATCGCGCGCGGGGTACGGCCCCAGGACCCGGTCGCCGTTCTGCTCGGACGCGACATCGAGATGACCGTGGCGCTCTTCGGCGTGGCCAAGGCCGGCGCGGTGTACGTACCGATGGACGCGAGCTACCCGCGCGAGCGGCTCGCCTACATGTTCGACGACATCGCCCCGGCAGCGGTCGTGACCACCGGCGCCGAACTGCCCGTCGACCGCGACATCCCGGTACTGCGGCTGGACGACCCGGCCGCGCTCGCGTCCGTACCGGACACCGACCCGGCCGAGGCACGCGCCCGGCTCACCGAGGACGCGCTCGCCTACGTCATCTACACCTCCGGAACCACCGGGCGGCCCAAGGGCGTCGGGGTGACCCACCGAGGCGTGCCCGACCTGATCGCGCTCCAGGAGGAGGTCGTCGGCGTCACCGAGCACGACCGCTACCTGCACTTCGCCTCGACGAGCTTCGACGTCGCGTTCTGGCAGACCATGGTGCCGCTGCTCTCCGGCGGCACGTCCGTGATCGCCCCCGACGAGGTGCGCGTCCCCGGCGACGAACTGCTCGACTACATCACCGAGCACCGGGTGACCGGCGTGAACCTGCTGCCGTCGTTCCTCGCCGCGATGCCCGACGACCGTACGGTCGGCCCCGACGTGTTCTTCGTCGTCGGCGCCGAGCGCCTCGACCCCGAACTGGCGCGGCGCTGGGGCCAGGGCCGCAGGGCACTGTTCAACGCCTACGGTCCGACCGAGGTCACCATCAACTCCGTCACGTGGCAGTACGACCCGGACGACACCGGACCGCTGCCCATCGGCCGCCCCGACCCCAACGTCCGCGCCTACGTTCTCGACGGCGGACTCCAGCCGGCCGGCACCGGTGTGACGGGCGAGCTGTACCTCGCCGGGCCGAGCCTGGCCCGCGGCTACCTCGGCAGGCCCGGCCTGACCGCCGCCACGTTCGTGGCCGACCCGTTCGGTCCGCCCGGCGAGCGGATGTACCGCACCGGCGACCTGGTGCGGTGGCGGCCCGACGGACAACTGGTGTTCCTCGGCCGCGCCGACCACCAGATCAAGATCCGCGGCTTCCGCGTCGAGCTGGGCGAGATCGAGTCCACCCTGACCGGCCACCCCGACGTGCGCGCCTGCGCCGTCGTCGTGCGGGAGGGCAGGCTCATCGGCTACGTCATCCCGACCGACGACGCCGACCTCGACACCGCACGGGTCCGCGCCTACCTGGCCGGGGTACTGCCCGACCACATGGTGCCGACGGCGCTCGTGCCGATCGACCGGCTGCCGCTGAGCCCCAGCGGCAAGCTCGACTCCGCCGCCCTGCCGGCACCCGGGACCGCCACCGCCGCCCGGCGCGAACCCGTCACCGGCGCCGAAGCCGTCCTGCTCGGCGTGTTCCGGGACGTCCTCGGCACCGACGACATGGGCCCCGACGACAACTTCTTCGCCATCGGCGGGGACAGCATCGTGTCGCTGCAAGTGGTGTCGCGGGCCCGGCGCCAGGGACTCGGCCTGACCGCGAAGGACGTGTTCGAGGGAGAGACGGTCGCCGGTATCGCCGCACGGGCCCGCACCCTCGACGACGGTGACGCACCCGCGACCGGGGACGCCCCCCTGACCCCCGTCATGCGGGACCTGCTGCGCCGCGCGGGGACGGCCGCGGACGGATTCTGCCAGTGGGTGGAGATCTGCGTCCCGCCGGGCGGCGACGAGACGGCCTGGCGGTCCGTCCTCGACGCGCTGCTGGCCCGTCACGACGTACTGCGGGCCCACTTGACCGGCGACACGCTGCACATCCCGCCGGCCGGCACGGTGACCGCCGCCGACGTCCTGACCCGCGTACGGGCCTCCGGCGACCTGCGGGCCCCGGTCGACTCCGCGATCGCCGGGGCCCTGGAGTCGATGGACCCGCGCACCGGCCCGCTGCTGCGCGCGGTGTGGGTGGACGCCGGGCCGGACCGGCCGGGCCGGCTCGTCCTGATCGCCCACCACCTGGTCGTCGACGGGGTGTCCTGGCGCGTCCTGCTGGACGACCTGGAGCACGCCCACTCCGGCGGGTCGCTGACCCGGCACGGCCAGTCGTTCCTCGGCTGGGCGCGTTCGCTGCGCGAGGCCGACCGGCGGGCCGAACTCCCGCACTGGCAGCGGATGAACGCCACCCCGGCGCTCGCCCCGCCGCTCGACCCCGCCCGCGACACCGTGGCCACCGCGAAGCACCACGAGATCCGGCTCGACACCGGATCGACCCGAGCCCTGATCACGACCCTGCCGGCCGCCCACCGCACCACACCGGACGCCGTGCTGCTGACGGCGCTCGCCCAGGCGGTACGCGACTGGCGCGGGACACCGGAGGTACTGGTCGCGCTGGAGAGCCACGGCCGCCCGCGGCAGGTCGACCTGTCCCAGACCGTCGGCTGGTTCACCGCCGTCCACCCCGTCAGGCTCGACGCGGGCGACGACGTGAGGGCGGTCGGGGAGCGGCTGCGCGCACAGGGCGACGGCCTCGGCCACGGCATCCTCACCACGGCAGGTCTGCTGGACCCCGTGGAACCGGAGATCGCCTGGAACTACCTCGGCCGGTACCCGGGCGCCCCGGACCGGGAGACACCGTGGCAGGCACCCCCGGACGCCGACCCGCTCGGCTCGAACGGCTCCGACGCCATGCCGCTGCCGTACAGCCTGATGGTCAACGCCCTGGTACGCGACGACGCGCTCGGGGTCCGGATCACCTGGCCGTCCGCGCTGTTCACCGCCACCGAGGCCGAGGAGCTGGGGGAGAGCCTGCGGACCGCGCTCCTGCGCGTCGCCGCCGCCCCGGAGATCAGCGGGCTCGACCACGACAGCCCGGCCGCGGACGTGCGGCCGTTGACCCCGTTGCAGGAGGTGATGCTGCGGCACTCGCGCACCGAACGCCCCGACCCGTACACCGTGCAGTCGGCGTTCTCCCTCGCCGGCCCGCTCGACATCGACGCCCTGCGCGCCGCCGGCACCGACCTGCTGACCCGCCACCCGAACCTGGGCGCCGTGTTCCCCGCCGGCCTGGCCGTGATCCCCGTATCGCCCCGGCCGGACTTCCGCGTGAGCGAGGGACCGGCCGATGAGGTGCTCGCGGCCGACCTGGCCGAGCCGTTCGACCTCGCCCGCGGCCCGCTCCTGCGGCTGACCGTGATCCGGTGCGGCCCCGAACGCGCCGACCTGGTCCTGACCAGCCATCACGTACTGTCCGACGGCTGGTCGGCCCCGCGTATCCTCACCGAACTGTTCGCGCTGTACACGGCGAGGGTGCGCGGCGAGGCCCCGGAGCTGCCCGACCCGGTTCCGTTCGCCGGCTACCTGACCTGGTGCGCCGAGCACGAGCCCGACCTCGGCGCCTGGGCGGCCGAACTGGACGGTCTGCCCGAGGGCGACTACCTGGGAGGCGGCCGGCCCGGCCCGGCCTGGCAGGAGCCCGAGGTCATCGCGTTCGACACGGCACTGGTGGCGGACCTCACCCGCCTCGCCGCCCGGCGCGGTCTGACCCTGAACACGCTGGTGCAGGGCGCCTGGTCGGTGCTGCTGGCGCGGCGGTCCGGCCAGGCGGACGTCTGCTTCGGCGCCATGGTGTCCTGCCGTCCCCCGGAGCTGGAGGGCGTCGAGGAGATCATCGGCCTGCTGGCCAACACCGTGCCCGTACGCGCACGCCTCAAGGGCACGCTCGCCGACACCCTCGCCCGACTCCAGTCCGGGCAGCGGGCGTTGATCGAGCACCACCACGTCCCCCTGTCCGACCTGGAACGGCTGACCGGGCGGCGCCTGCTCTTCGACAGCCTGGTGGTGTTCGAGAACTACCCGGTCGACCCGGACCGGCTCCGTGAACCCGCCCCCGGGCTCACGGTCGTCGCAACCCGCTTCCGCGAGGCCACCCACCACCCGGTGACCCTGACCGTCATGCCGGACGGCGACGGCTGGACAGGTGTGCTCGCCCACCGGATCGGCACAGCCGCCGACGGACTCGCCGAGGAGCTGCTCGACCTGCTCCGCACCCTGGACAAGCACCTCGACAACGACGTGCTCGACCTCCTGGAGGGCCGATGAGCGCGAACACCGCGCCGCCGGACGAGCGGGTCGACCGACACCTGCTGCGGATCGCGTTCATCCTGGTGCTCGGCACCTTCATGGCCACCCTGGACGCCACGATCGTCAGCGTCGGAATCGAGAGACTGACCGACGAGTTCGGCGTCTCCGTCGCCGAGATCCAGTGGGTCACCACCGCCTACCTGCTGGCCGTGGTCGCCGCCGTGCCCGCGTCCGGCTGGCTGGCCGACCGCTTCGGCGGCCGGCGGACGTGGCTCGCCGCCGTGGGCGTGTTCCTGCTCGGCTCGGTGCTGTGCGCGTCGGCCTGGTCGGTGACCAGCCTCATCGTGTTCCGGGTGATCCAGGGCCTCGGCGGCGGGCTGCTGCCCGCGACCGGGCAGGCGTTGCTGGCCCGCGTCGCGGGCCCCGGGCGCACCGGTCGGGTGATCAGCGTCGTCGCGGTCGTCCCGCTGCTGTCACCGGTGTTCGGCCCACTCGCCGGCGGCTCCATCCTCTCGGTGGCGCCCTGGCCGTGGCTGTTCCTGGTCAACCTGCCGATCGGGGTGGTCGCCGCACTCCTCGCCCGCCGCTACGTGCCGGCGATACCCCCGTCGAACCGGCGGACGCCGTTCGACCTGCGCGGAGCCCTGCTGCTCTCACCCGGCCTGGCCGTGCTGGTGTTCGGCCTGACCGAGGTCGCCCACGGCCGCACGGTCCCGGCCACCGCCGGGGTGTCCGTGGGGCTGGCGATGCTCGCCGCCTTCACCGTCCACGGCCTGCGGACCCGCGGCACCCCGCTGGTCGACCCCCGGCTGTTCGCCCGGCCCCCCTTCGGCGCCGCCGCCGTCGCCCTGCTCGTCCTGGGCGCGTCGGTGTTCGGCACGATGTTCCTGCTGCCGCTGTACTTCCAGACCGGCCGCGGGATGTCGGCCTGGGAGGCGGGGCTGCTGCTCGCCCCCCAGGGGATCGGCGCGGCGGCCGGGTCGGTGCTGGTCAACCGCACCATCAACAAGGTCGCGCCGAGAACCCTGGTGGTCACCGGCATCGTGCTGATCCTCCTCGGCACGGCCCCGTTCACCCAGCTCGGCCACGATCTCCCGGACACCGTGATCGCCGCGTCGCTCGCGCTCCGCGGCGTCGGGATGGCCATGGTCGGCGCACCCGTGATGAACATCGTCTACAGCCGCATCGAGCCCGAGCAACTCCCGCGTGCGTCCGGGGCGCTCAACCTGCTCAACACCGTGGGCGGCTCGGTCGGCACCGCTGCCCTCGCCGTGGTCCTGCAGAACCGGCTGTCCGCCCGCGGCCCGGACATCTCCGCGGCCTTCGGCGACACCTTCTGGTGGGTCCTCGGCTTCTGCCTGTTCGCCGCCGCGGGGGCGACGAGACTGCCGCGGACCCGGACCAGGGGGGCATGACGCTTCAGGCCTGCCCTGGCGCGGTCCGATCGTGGTGGTGGAAGGTGAGCCCGGTGATCCGGCCCGACTGGATCACCGGGCCGTGGTGAACTACGCCGCTGATGTCGTTGTGCACGGTGACCTGGCCGGCTTCCGAGGCGCCCGCGATCCGCTGAAGGGAGGCCAGCAGGTCACGCACGCCGTCGCCGGTGACGGCGCCGGTCCGCAGGAGGTGGTGCAGGCGGACGTGCCACTGGTCCGTGACTTCCCGCGTGGTTCGCGCGCCGCCGTCGTCGTCGGCGCGGCTTGCGAGCAGTCTTGCCCGTGCGGTGTCCAGTACGGTGACCGTCTCGCTGCCCGAAGCGGTACGGGCGACGAGCCGTCCGACGAGCTCACGCACTTGAGCCCAGGAGTCGGTGACCATGAGCGAAACCAAGGTGGTTGCTCCGGACGCGGCGAGGGCGGCAAGTTCAGTGTCCATCGTCTTCCTCTCGGGGCGGGGTCCCGGGCGTCGTGCCGGCCCCGGCGTCGGGGGAGTCCGCAGGCTCCGCGCCGTCCGGGGTGAAGGTCGCCGGCGGGTCGAACCGGCGCAGTACGTCATCGGCCGTCTCGTGCTGGTCCTGTGTCCGGATGACGTCGGCCAGTTGCTTGGCGAGCATTCCCCGCCGCGGGTCCCCTTCGGGGAAGTCCAGCGCGTTCAGCGCGTCGGACAGGTGGTCCGCGGCCGTCGGTCCGGGCTCGAAGGGGGCGTACCGCCCCTGCGGCGGCTCCCAGGAGCCCTGTTCTCCCCGCGGAGCTGGGATGAGGTCGCGGAGGAGTTCAGGTACTTCGGTGTCGTTGGCCGCGGACGCAAGCCGGGCAAGGAGGCCCAGGTCGGCCACGGTCTTCTCCACGTGATCGTCGTTCTTGGCGAGCCACCAGACCACCGCACTGCCGGTGTCCTTGAGTACGTCCTCGCCCAGGTACTTGCGCTTGCTCTGCTCGTACTTCCGCTGGTGCTCCCAGACCGCCTTGTCCTTGCGTACCCCGGCGAGTCTGTCCAGGCGCTCCTGGTCGTTCTCCCTCAGGGTGAGCGTGACGTTCTCCGCCATCGCCTGGAGGTGCCCGGTGCTGTCCGGACGCATCCGGCTGAGCGCACCGCTCAGCTCGTGCTGGACGAGTGATGCCCTGCCCGGCTCACGCAACTCGGTGATCGCACGGGCACGGTCCAGCACCGCTTCGACGGCCAGGCCCGCCGGGTTGAGTACAGGGTCGCCGTCGGACGGGTAGAGGGAGTACCAGCGGACGGTCGCGGAGATCAGGAAGTCGTAATCGGCCCAGTTGCTGGGCAGCGCGACGCGGCTGACGTGGTGTTCCGTGCGCTCGACGGGAGCCGCTGTGAGCTGTTCCTCGAAGGCGATCCGCGCGGGACCGCGGCGCCGTGCGGCGAGGCTGAAGGCCACGAACGGGGCGGCGACGAGGACGGGCACAAGCGTCGCCCACACCGGCGTCGGCCACTGCCGTGTCAGGCCCACGATGGTCAGCAGCAGTCCGCTCAGGATGGTGAGGAAGACGGTGGTCGCCTTGCATCCGGTCGTCACGTTTCGGTTCTCCTGGCTGATGATTCCGCCCGCGGCGGTGTGGTCGGCGGACCGAGGCCCTGAGCTGCGCAGATCTTCTGGAGAAGGAGGTCGGTGGTTACCGCGGCGTATGCGGACCGGAACGGGGCGGTGCGCTCGGCGTCACGGGCGCTCGCGTACAGCGCCGCGAAGACCGCGCCTCGGCGGTCGTCGCACCTGCCGGCGGCTCCGACGAGGACGTCGAGCAGGATGCCGCCACGGAGGTCGGTGACGGCCGCCCTGTGCAGCCAGCGTTCCGCGTGCGGCTGCCATGCGGTCCGTGGCTGTCCGCTCAGTACGGCCTGCCAACAAGCCGTCAAGGAATTCTGTACGGCGCTCTCGTCCACGAGTGCGCGCGCGTTGCCGTACGGGTCGGTCAGCGGCTCCGGGTCACAGACGCGCAGGAAGATCCCGAGTTCCGCCGGCGAGAGTTCATGGCGCGCGAGCCGGTTCAGTAGCCGTCGGCGCAGTCGGCGGCTGGTCCCCACCAGGTCACACAGTGCTTGGAGGGCGGGGCCCGTGTCGTGCTCGCGACAGGCCAGGTAGTACAGCCGGAGCATGGCCTGATCGGGATGGCTCGATGCGATGACATCGGCGCAGACCTGGACGAGGACCTGGGCGAAATTCCCCTGGAGCCGTCTGTGGGCACACCACTGATAGATCCTTTCGCGGAAGTTCCTTCCCTGTACGGGATCTTCCAGGCCACAGGTGAGAGCCTGGACGGCGGCCTCCAGCCCGGCCCGGCTCGCAGTGCTGGAGCTCCAGTCCTCGGCGAGTGATGCCAGGCCTTCCCCGTGGCCGGTCCGCAGGTACTGGCCGGCCAGCTGTGTCACCAGCCCGTCGCGGAGTTCCCGGGTGACGTGCGGGCCGTTCGCGTCCACGCTGCGAGCCGCCCAGGTTCCCATACGCTGCCGCAGATCCGGCATGTGGTCCCAGATGTGGGTGCGGACGGCTGAGTCGTAGTCCAGCTCCGTGAAACGCACGTGGCCGCCCGGTCCCGTATCCGCGGAGATCTCCGACAGGCGTTCGGCGAGGTCCTTGCGCTGGAGCAGCGGCATTTCGTCGAGTGGTGCCCCGGTGGTGCGCAGCAGGAGCTGGGCCGTGTGGTGGATGACATCGGCGTGAGCGCCGTGGAGCATGGCCACGGTGATCAACAGGGCCCGTTGAGGACTCTCACGCAAGCGGGCGACGAGGGTGGCGACATCCTTCCGCCGGTCGGCCCGTGCCCTTCGGGCCGTTGCGCACCATTGCGCGAACTTGTCGCCCGGCCGGCCGGCTTCGCGGGCCCGGCGTACGAGGTCCGCGAAGTCCGCGACCTCCCGCATCGGTCGCTCGCCATCCAGGAACTCATCCACGGTGGGATCGGGTTGGAGATACTGCTCGCTCGGCACACCATGCATACGAAGATGCCGCCGGAAGACACTTGAGCCCGGCGGGCTCTCGATCTCGACCCGGTAGGGCTGAAGATCGGAGTCGAGGACGCCCCCGTTGGACATGACGACCACGAGATGCGCGTGTTGTTCGTGCACAGCCTTGCGGAGGGCGGAGAGATCGGCCTGGGCCGTGGCCCACCGAACGGCATCCGCCGACAGGTCCAGCAGCAGTCGGTCACCGGCCCCGACCAGATCCGGGTCCTTGAGGGACAGCTCGCCCTCCTCGCCCGGCAGGAGTTCGTGGAAGACACCGGCGTCCTGGTGGTATTCGCGCAGGAGCACACGGGCCGCGGAGGTCCGGCCGGCCCCGGGCGTGCCGTCCAGGATCACGGTGCCGGTGTCGGCGAGTCGGGCGCGGGCCCTTCCCATGCCGACCGGGTCGACCAGCACACGTCGCAGCCACGCGAGCTGGTCGTCGGCGATCCGGCGGAAGGAGGGCCGGTCCGAGCCCTGAACGTCAGAGCCGACAGTGACGTACATGTTGCCGCTGCCGGTGTGCATGGGGCCGCGGGCGTCCTCGACCCGTGTGCTGCCGCTCCCGCTCACCGGCCGTCGTCCTCGTGCCGGTCCGGTTCACCGAAGCGGTGCTGGATGTCGCCGTGGTGGTCGCCCTCGAAGTACGTCATCCCGTTACCGGAGAACTGCCGGCCGCCCGACACATGGCGGGAATTCTGGTAGATGTCACCCTGGCCCGTGTGGACGGGTCCGCCGGCACCCTTGATGACGGTGCCGCCGACGTCTCCGGTGAAGTCGCGGCTCTGTACGGCTGTTCCGCTCACATCCCCGATCGAATTGACCACGGAGTCCGGCACGAGCGACGGGGCCGCGTCCCGGTCCAGGCCGCGCAGCCCGGGGACCATGTCGGCCACCACGTCACCCAGCTTCTTCAGCCCCGCCTCGGCGTCGTGTGTGCTGAACGGGATGGACTGGAGGTCGACGAGCCGGGCGAGTTCCTCCGGCAGGTCGTTCTTGTTCAGTCGGCCGGTCTTCCGGCCCTCCAGTACGGGGACGACCGGAAGTTCGCATGCGAATGCCTCAAGGAGCTCTTTGCGTACCCAGTCCTCCGGATCACGCAGCCGGTCCCGGAAATTCGTCCAGTCCGGGCCGATGACGGCCAGGAGTACGGTGCTGCGCCTCAGCTTGGTCAACAGGGTCTCGGGGTAGGCCTGGCCGGGCGCGATGGATTTCGAGGCTCTGAAGATCCGGCTACTGCCGAAGCGGCGCGAGAGTTCCTGGTCGATCAGGGTGGCGGTCTTCTCGCCGTCACCTGTGCGATAGTTGATGAAAACGTCGGTCATGACGATGCCTCTCTTCAGGAAGTGGGAAGGCGCGATAACGTGCCGAGCCGCGGTCCCAGCCGGCGTACCGAGTCGTGATCGGGGTGGCGGGCCAGGATGCGGGCGAGGCGATGGAGATCGATCGTGATGGTCGCGGAGCGGATTGCCGCCACGCCGTCGAGCAGGGGTGCCGTCAACGCACAGGCATGGTCGATCTCCCCGTCCGACGCGTAGGCGAGCGCCCGGCGAATGCCGTACCGCACCTGCGTTCGCAGCGCGTCGTCGGAGACCAGGGAAAGCTGCCGGTCCAGTTCCTCGGCCGCCTCCCGAGGCCGGCCGAGATCGACCAGGCACCAGCCGGTGACCATGCCGACCGAGTCGGGCAGATGCATGCTGCCGATCACGGTTGCGTCAGGGCCGCCCTCCTGGCGGGCGAGGAGGGCGCGGGCGCGGTCCAGAGCACGCAGGCAGGCACGGTGGTTACCCGCAAGCGCGTGCCCTTGCGCTTCACGTTGCGCCGCCAGCCCGCGGATCCGCGGCGGAAGCGTGCCGTTCTGCGCCCGCTGGGCCAGTGCCACCGTCTGCTCGGCGTCACCCTGGTAGAGCGTGATCAACGCCCTGCGGACCAGGGCGTAGCCGGCCAGTGCCGGGTCACCGCCCGCGGCCGCGAGGTCCACCGCGCGCTGAGTCCACCACAGCGCGGCCTGTTCGTCCCCGGACTCCTGCACCAGCCAACCGACGTACTCGGCGTACCGGGAGGCGAGCTCCAGGAACGCAAGACGGGGCTTGCCGTTGGAATGCGCGGACAGTTCCCGCAACGTGTGCGTCTGCGCGATCAGGCCAGGCAGCAGGAATCCGGGTTCGACGCTCTGGCCGAGCCGCCGGTAGTGAGTGAACAGGGAGCGGGACGCATCGAGCATGCCCGCACCCGAAGCCAGTCCGACCGGGCCCCGACCGCCCATCCCGAGTCTCATCAACGAGGCGGTGCCGGCGCTCACCGCTTGTCGCCGCCCAACGGGCTGGAACCAGCCCCGGCCGTCCGGTGACAGTTGCATCATCCACTCCTCCTCATCGATTTCACCCGGCGCCGGTTCGATCGGTGTGCCGGCACCGGCTGTGCTGACCAGAGCGTTCAGTGCACCGTCGGCCTGGAGGACGGCGTCGCACAGCCGGACGAGATCGCGGCTGGGCGCCTTGATACCTCGTTCGACCTTGCTCAGTTGCGCCTTGCTGTAGTGCACGGCGGCAGATAGCGCTGTGAGGCTGAGTCCGGCGTCCAGGCGACGCCTCCTCAGGTCCTCGCCGAACTCGGGGGACGGCTGGGGCACGGGAACCTCCATAACCATCCGTCCAGGCGAAGCGCCCCGCACAGAAGAGTGCGGCAACCCCTGCCGGGCGGACAAGGCGATCGGTGCTGTTTCCCGTTTCCTTTTCCGCAGGTGAGGCGGGCCATACCCAGGAGGCGGGAGTTGTGGGGTACCCGTGCCAGGCCCGAGGCCCCAGCCCCGTCGCTGAGCGGCCCGTCACCGCGTCCCTGGAGTGATGCGCAACATTGAGTAAGTCTTTGCCCGTGGCCGGAACGTGTCGCTCCGCCGGCCCCGGGCTCCCGCCCGAGCGGGCGGGGCGCGGCCCGGCCCGTACCGACGTGGTCCCACGCGGTGCGGCGGGCGGCCGAAAGCCTGTGGGTGGCGGACCTCGCGGTGTTACGGCCACATTGACCGTATGCAATGACAGGACGCACTCTCGGTACGTAACTGCGCCGTACATCTAGTTCGGCCAGGAGTGGCGCAGACCTCGAATCCGCTGTTCAGCTGTGGTTCCCGGGCCCTGGCCGACGACAGCACGCAGGAGGTAGCGCATGTGTGGCATCACCGGCTGGGTCTCCTTCGAACGCGACTTGCACAGTGCGTCCGCGACCGTGGACGCGATGACGGAGACGATGTCCTGCCGCGGCCCCGACGACCGCGGCACATGGATCAACGGTCCGGCCGCCCTCGGGCACCGTCGGCTGGCGATCATCGACCTGCCCGGCGGGCGCCAGCCGATGACGGCCGACACACCGCAGGGCCCGGTCGCTCTCGTCTACTCGGGCGAGACGTACAACTTCACCGAGCTGCGCCGTGAACTGACCGGTCGTGGTCACCGGTTCACCACCGACTCCGACACCGAGGTGGTGCTTCGCGGGTATCTGGAGTGGGGTGAAGCGGTTGCCGAGCGGCTCAACGGCATGTACGCGTTCGCCCTGTGGGACGGGCGCCACGACAAGCTCGTGATGATCCGCGACCGGATGGGCATCAAGCCCTTCTACTACTACGAGACCCCGGACGGCGTCCTGTTCGGCTCCGAGCCCAAGGCGATCCTGGCCAACCCGCTGGCCCGCGCCCGCGTCGGTCTCGACGGGCTGCGCGAACTCTTCGCGTTCGTCAAGACGCCCGGCCACGCCGTGTGGGAGGGGATGCGCGAGGTCGAGCCCGGCACGGTCGTCACGGTCGACCGCAACGGACTGCGCCGGCACGTCTACTGGCAGCTGGAGACCCGCCCGCACACGGACAGCAAGGACGACTCCATCGCCCATGTGCGGTCACTCCTCGACGACATCGTCCGGCGCCAGCTGGTCGCGGACGTACCGCGCTGCACACTGCTCTCCGGCGGTCTCGACTCCTCCGCCATGACGGCGATCGCCGCCCGCCAGCTGGCCGAGAACGGCGAGACGGTGCGCAGCTTCGCGGTCGACTTCCTGGGCCAGGCGGACAACTTCGTCGCCGACGAGCTGCGCACCACCCCGGACACGCCGTACGTGCACGACGTCGCACGGGCATCGGGCACCGACCACCGTGACATCGTGCTGGATTCGAACGCGCTGGCCGACCCCGAGGTGCGGGCCCAGGTGATCCGGGCCCGGGACATCCCGATGGGCTTCGGAGACATGGACGCCTCGCTGTACCTCCTGTTCCGGTCCATCCGCGAGCACTCGACCGTCGCGCTCTCGGGGGAGTCGGCCGACGAGGTCTTCGGCGGGTATCTGCAGTTCTTCGACGAGGAGGCGCGGCGCGCCAACACGTTCCCCTGGCTTGTGCGCTTCGCTCAGCACTTCGGGGACGACTCCGATGTGCTGAGGCCGGATCTGACGGCCGCCCTCGATCTTCCGTCGTACATCCAGGACAGCTACGACACCGCGGTCGCCGGGGTCCAACGCCTGGACGGCGAGAGCGATTTCGAGTTCAGGATGCGCAAGATCTGCAATCTGCACCTGACGCGCTTCGTGCGCGTCCTGCTCGACCGCAAGGACCGGGCGAGCATGGCGGTCGGCCTCGAAGTGCGCGTGCCCTTCTGCGACCACCGCCTCGTCGAGTACGTGTACAACACGCCCTGGTCGCTCAAGTCCTTCGACGGCCGGGAGAAGTCCCTGCTGCGCGAGGCGACGGCGGACGTGCTGCCGAAGTCGGTCTACGACCGGGTCAAGAGCCCCTATCCCTCCACCCAGGACCCCAAGTACGCGCTCGCGCTGCAGGGTCACGCCAAGGACCTGCTGGCGCGGCCCTCACATCCGGTCTTCGACCTCGTCGACCGCGACCGGGTCGCGCGCGCGGCCCGGCACGACGCACCCCAGATCACCCAGGCGTCCCGGCGCGGCCTGGAGCGCACGCTGGACCTGGCGCTGTGGCTCGACCTCTACAAGCCGGAGATCTCGCTCTCCTGAGCGGCTCCGCACCGACGCGGCGCCGGTGAACGCGTCGAGGGACCTCCGGGGCACGAACGCCTCGGAGGTCCCGGGCTGTCCGGGCTGTCCGGATCAGCCGCCGGCGCAGTCGGGGCACAGGCCCCAGTAGGTCACCTCGACCTCGGAGACGGTGAAGCCGAACCGCTCGGAGAGCGGTAGTCCGGCCAGCGGGTCGGCGTCGGGGTGGACGTCCCGGATCGTGCCGCATGCGGAGCACACCAGGTGCTGGTGCGGGTGGTGTGCGTTCGGGTCGTAGCGCCTGGCCCGGCCGTCGGTGCCCACCTCGATCACCTCGCCGAGCGAGACCAGCTCGCCGAGGGTGTTGTAGACGGTGGCGCGAGAGATCTCCGGCAGCAGGACGGCGGCGCGTTCGAGTACCTCGTCCGCCGTGAAGTGGACGTGCTCGCCGGCGAGAACCTCGGCAACCACCCGGCGCTGTGCGGTCATTCGCCAGCCACGTCCACGAAGCCGTTCCAGCAGGTCACTCATGCCCACCAGCCTAACTGTGCGTTGTCCGACGAATGATGTGCGCAGAACCGTCTACCGTATTGACTTGGACTAGGTCCATCGTAGGATCGGTTCCGGCTGGCAGCCAAGGGACAGGTCAACAGCAGGGGAAATTGAGTGGCTTCAGGAGACGGGTGCGCTCACGCCGGCACCCGGACCGTGACGACACCGCCCCGAGCCGCATCCCCTGAGCTGCGTCCCCCGAGTTTCACCATCTTCAGTTCAGTCACCCTCGGTCCCCTCACCCTCAGTTCCACCACCCTCAGTTCCACCACCCTCAGTTCCAAAGCAATGTGATCCGCCCCGTCCGGAAGGATTTCCATGACTGAGAACCACGACGCGATCGTCACCGACCCGAAGACGGAGGAGGCCTCCGGCTGCCCGGTCGCGCACGGTCGTGCCCCGCATCCGACCCAGGGCGGCGGAAACCGCCAGTGGTGGCCGGAGCGGCTCAACCTGAAGATCCTCGCCAAGAACCCCGCCGTGGCCAACCCCCTCGGCGAGGAGTTCGACTATGCCGAGGCCTTCAAGACCCTCGACCTGCCGGCCGTGAAGCGGGACATCGCCGAGGTGCTCACCACCTCGCAGGACTGGTGGCCCGCCGACTTCGGCAACTACGGCCCCTTCATGGTCCGGATGGCCTGGCACAGCGCCGGCACCTACCGGATCAGCGACGGCCGCGGCGGCGCCGGAGCCGGCCAGCAGCGCTTCGCCCCGCTCAACAGCTGGCCCGACAACGCGAGCCTCGACAAGGCCCGCCGGCTGCTGTGGCCCGTCAAGAAGAAGTACGGCAAGAACCTCTCGTGGGCCGACCTCATCGTCCTCACCGGCAACGTCGCCCTGGAGTCGATGGGCTTCAAGACCTTCGGCTTCGGCGGCGGCCGCGCGGACGTGTGGGAGCCCGACGAGGACGTCTACTGGGGCCCCGAGACCACCTGGCTCGGTGATGACCGCTACACCGGTGACCGAGAGCTGGAGAACCCGCTCGGCGCGGTCCAGATGGGCCTCATCTACGTCAACCCCGAAGGCCCCAACGGCACTCCGGACCCGATCGCCGCGGCCCGCGACATCCGTGAGACGTTCCGCCGCATGGCGATGAACGACGAGGAGACGGTCGCCCTGATCGCCGGCGGCCACACCTTCGGCAAGACCCACGGCGCCGGCCCGGCGGACAACGTCGGCCCGGACCCGGAGGCCGCCCCGCTTGAGCGGCAGGGCCTCGGCTGGCAGAGCACGCACGGCACCGGCAAGGGCGCCGACGCGATCACCAGCGGACTTGAGGGCATCTGGACCGACACCCCGACCACCTGGGACAACAGCTTCTTCGACATCCTCTTCGGGTACGAGTGGGAGCTGTTCAGGAGCCCCGCGGGCGCACAGCAGTGGCGGCCGAAGGACGGCGCCGGTGCGAACACCGTCCCCGACGCGTTCGACGCGTCGAAGACCCACGCCCCGACCATGCTGACGACCGATCTCTCGCTCCGGTTCGACCCGGCGTACGAGGAGATCTCGCGGCGCTTCCACCAGAACCCCGACGCGTTCGCGGACGCCTTCGCCCGCGCCTGGTTCAAGCTGACCCACCGCGACATGGGACCCGCCGTGCGCTACCTCGGTCCCGAGGTCCCGGCCGAGACGCTGGTGTGGCAGGACCCGCTCCCGGAGCGGACGTACGAGACGGTCGACGCCGCGGACGTCGCCTCCCTCAAGACCCGGATCCTCGAATCGGACCTGTCGGTCTCCGAGCTCGTCTCCACCGCGTGGGCGGCGGCCTCCTCCTTCCGCGGCAGTGACAAGCGCGGCGGTGCCAACGGCGCCCGCATCCGCCTGGAGCCGCAGAACGCGTGGGAGGTCAACGACCCGGACCGGCTGGCGGCGGCGCTGCGCACCCTCCAGGGGATCCAGGAGTCCTTCAACTCGGCCGGGTCCGGCGGCAAGCAGGTCTCGCTCGCCGACCTCATCGTGATCGCCGGTGCCGCAGGTGTCGAGAAGGCGGCCAAGGACGCCGGCTTCGACGTGGAGGTCCCCTTCGCGGCGGGACGTGTCGACGCGTCGCAGGAACAGACCGATGTGGAGTCGTTCGTCGAGCTGGAGCCGGCCGCCGACGGGTTCCGCAACTACCTCGGCAAGGCCAACCGGCTGCCGGCCGAGTACCTGCTGCTCGACCGGGCGAACCTGCTGACCCTGAGCGCCCCCGAGCTGGCGGTTCTCGTCGGCGGGCTCCGGGTGCTCGGCGCGAACCACCAGCAGTCCTCGCTCGGTGTCCTCACCGACACCCCCGGGGTGCTGACCAACGACTTCTTCGTCAACCTGCTCGACCTGGGCACGACGTGGAAGGCGGCCTCCGAGGACGCCACCACCTTCGAGGGCCGCGACGCCTCCGGCACGGTGAAGTGGACCGGCAGCCGCGCCGACCTCGTCTTCGGGTCGAACTCGGAGCTGCGTGCGATCGCCGAGGTCTACGCGAGCGATGACGCCAAGGAGAAGTTCGTGAAGGACTTCGTCGCGGCGTGGGACAAGGTCATGAACCTGGACCGGTTCGACCTCGTCTGACCACCACGAACGGGCCGCCGCGGCAAGGGGATCGCCTTGCCGCGACGGCCCGTTCCGCTCGGGTGGCTCAGGCCGTGGCCACCGCGAAGACGTGGATCACACCGCCGTCCGTGGTGGACGGCAGGGTCACGCTCGCGAGCTGCTTCCCCGCCTGGAGCGCGGTCGGGGCGGTGGCGAAGACCTCGGTGCCCACCGGGTCCGTACCGCCGCCCTGGACGTCGCGGTACGTGGTGTGGACGGCGACCGTGTTGCCGAACGACGGCTTCTGCGCGCCGCCGCCCAGCGTCCAGTCGCTGAAGCCGATCTCCGCCTGCTGCGTGGTGCCGTCGGTGTACGTCAGGGTGGCCCGACCGGAGGCCTCGCCCTCGGCCGCACTGCCCAGCAGGCTCAGCTCGGTGTCGCCGGATGCGGACGGAACCGCCAGTACCTGTGGTTCGGTCCCGGCCACCTCGATGTTGTCCGGGGCGCCCGCTCCCACCTCGGGCCAGCCGAAGTCGAAGCCGCCGGAGGAGACCGTTGCGCCCGGTGCCGCGCCCGCCGCGGCGAGCGCCTTGGCCGAGTAGCTCCAGCCCTCACCGTCGAAGTCGGCCTGCGGATTGTCGTCGTCGGTGGAGACGCCGGTGCTGTTGCGGTTCCACAGCATGCTGTTCCGCTCGGCGACGGTCACCGCGGCCGATGTCTTCGGCAGCTCCTCTCCCGTGGACGACCTCAGTGTCACCGGGACCGTGTAGTGGCCCTCGGCCGTGTCCGCGGCGGCCGACACGGTGAGCTTCGCGCTCGCCGAACCGCGTGCCGGGACCGTGAAGTCGCCCTGCGCGGGACTCACGGTGACGCCGGCCGGCGCCTTCGCCGTCCAGTGAACGGTGGTGGCCTCCGTCTGGAGGCTCTGCACCTTGACGGTCGTCCCGGCGCTGCCGGACCCCGGCTCGACCTTCAGCTGATCCGGGGTCGCCCCGGTGAAGTACTTCAGGCCGCCGCCGGGGAAGGACGGCGGTGCGTCGGCCTTCGCGGTGCCCCAGGAGGTGTCCGCCGTCGAGCCGAGGGTGTAGTCCAGCGTGCCGCCACGGGTGACGAGCGAGGCGGGGACCCACGGTTTCGTGGACGTCCGGCCGTTGACCTTCAGACCGTGGATGTAGGAGTTGTCCGCCGAAGCGGCGGGTGCGTCGACCGTGATCGTCTTCCCGTGCCCGGTGTGCACCACGGCGTGCGGGAACAGGGGAGCGGAGAGGGTGAGATCGGCCCGGCTCGGGTTCTGCGGGTACATGCCCAGCGCCGAGAAGACGTACCAGGACGACATGGTCCCCGCGTCGTCGTTGCCGGGGATGCCGCCCGGGGTGTCGGTCCACAGCTGGTCCAGCTCCGCGCGGACCGTCTCCTGCGTCTTGTACGGAGCCCCCAGGTAGTCGTACAGGTAAGGGGCGTTGATGTCCGGCTCGTTGGTCGCGTCGTAGCGCGTGTCGTCCTTCGCCGAGAAGTCGAACTTCCCGTCCGGCGTGCGGAAGAAGGCGTCCAGCCGCTCCACCGCCCGGTCGTCACCGCCCATCGCACCGGCCAGGCCCGCCACGTCCGAGTACACCATCCAGGTGTACCGGGCGCTGGACCCCTCGACGAAACCGCTGCCGGTACCCGGCGTGAAGGTGCCCGCCCAGGTGCCGTCGGCCTTGCGGTCGCGTATGTAGCCGCCCTGCGGGGTGGCGTTGGCGTCGAAGACGTTCGTCCAGTTGCCCGAGCGGTCCAGGAACCTCTTCGCGTCGGCGGTCCTCCCGGTCTGCCGGGACAGCTCGGACAGTCCGTAGTCGGCCGCCGCGTCCTCCAGGGTCTCGGCCGCGCCTCCCCAGCAGTGGCAGTTGTCGGCCGGCACGTACCCGAGCTCCAGATACTTGTCGAGCGCGGGCCGCTGGCCCACGCACTCGACGTTGCAGCCGGAGCTGTCCGAGTCGTTCGCCGTGGGTACGGTGGCCGCCCTGACGAGTGACTTCAGGGCGCCCTTGACGTCGAAGTCATGGCCGCCGAAGGCGTAGATCCCGGCGAGAGCCGCATCCGACGGATCACCCGACATCACGCTCGTCTTGCCGTTCTCCAGCAGCCAGCGGTCCCACTCGCCGCCGCGCTGCCCCGCATAGTTGTACAGCGACTGCGCGTAGTCGCTGCCCGCCCTCGGATTGAGCAGCGTCATGAGCTGCACCTGCGCGCGGTACTGGTCCCATCCGGAGAAGGTGCCGTACTGGGCCTTCTGGCCCTTGGCGAGCCGGTGCGGCTCGCGGTCGGCGCCGAGATAGCGGCCGTCCACGTCGCTGGTCAGGGTGGGCTCCAGCATGGAGTGGTAGAGCGCGGTGTAGAAGGTGGCGCGCTGGGCGTCGGTGCCGCCGCCCACCTCGACCGACCTCAGCGTCCTGTTCCAGACATGGGCGGCCCGGTTCCTGACGGAGTCGAAGGTCTCGCGGGGCCCGTTCTCTGCCCGGAGGTTGGCCTCGGCGTTCTGCGGGCTGACGTAGGAGACGGCGACCTTGGCCCCGGCCTCGGTGGTCCCGTCGGCGAAGGTGATGTACGCGCCCGAGCCCTTGCCCTCCACGGCGTTGCCGGACGAGCTGTACCCCGTACCGCCGGAGGCCGTGGTGGAGCCGGACCTGACCGTGCCGTCCGTCCAGGTGCCGGTCTTCGCGAACGCCTTGTCGAAGTGTGCGGTGAAGTAGAGCGTGTAGAGGTCCTTGCGGTTGTTCGCGCTCTGCGGACCGCAGAAGTTGCCCGCCGTGACGGAGCCCGTCACGGTCCGGGCCGCCTTGTCGATGCGCACGGTGGCGCCGGTGCTGCCGCTCTCGGAGTTCGAGGTGCGGAAGAGCATGCTCGCCGGCTTGCCCGCCGGGAAGCCGAACTTCCCCGAGCCGGTGCGGGCGGTGGTGGTGAGCGCCGCGGACGCGCCGCTTGCCAGGCCGACCTTGTAGTAGCCGGGCGAGGCGGTCTCGTCGTCGTGCGAGAAGGAGGTGGCGTACTTCGCGTCGGTGGTGTCCGCGCTCGGCGAGGAGTCGACGTCACCCACGTACGGCATGATCGGGATGTCACCGTTGGCGCCGGAGCATCCGACGCCGTTGAGATGGGTGAGGCTGAAGCCGCGGATCCTCGTCGCGTCGTACTGGTAGCCGCCGGGAGCGGGCGTCGAGACCTGCTTCCCCTTCGAGTTCTGCGGACTCCAGGCCAGCATGCCGAACGGCTGCACCGCGCCCGGATAGGTGTTGCCCGCGTTGGACGTGCCGATCAGCGGATCGACGTACGACACGGGGTTCTTGACGGTGCCGTGCGGGGATGCCGCCGAGGCGGGGGCGGCTGTGGTGGCCGTTCCCAGCGCGGCCATGGCGGCGACCGCGACGGAGCTGATGACCCTGAGCCCGGTGTGCGTCCGATGGTTGTGCGTGTCTGACACCGTTCCTGCCCTTCGTGTATGACGAACGGTCAACGCGGTGGGAGCGGGCCCGCCGTGACCACTCCGGAACGGCGTCGCCCCGACAACGTTGTCAACGACGTGAGGATGCTCCTCCTGCCGCTCCGGGGTGTCAAGGATTCCCGGAATCCCGCCGTCCGCACCGGTCGGGCCGTGGGGGAGGGGGTACTCGGACGAACGGCGCATACCCCACGCGCGGCCGCCGCGAGCTGGGCGGTCTCGCGGACGGCGCCGGTTTACGGGACGGGGGATCAGTGACTGCCGTGTGACATCGGGGACGACCGCGACCCGCAACGCGTGCTGCAGTTCCTGCCGTTCTTCGTACTCGGCCTGGTCCTCGGGCCCGAGCACTTCCAGCTCGTACGACGCCGGGAGGCCCGGATCCTGGCGGTGCCGGTCTTCGCCGCCGCGCTGGACCGGCGCCGCGGTGATCACCGTGCTCTGTACGCCACCAGTGCGGCGGATCTTCCGGTTCGCGATGGAGCCGGAGATGGCGTGGGCCTTCAAGGCGCCACGGCCGGACGCCGAGGTGCCGCGCGCCGGGTCGTCACGGGGGAGCGGACGGTAGGGCTCGGCCGCGTTCCGCGGGATCGGGGCGGGAGCGGAGTGGGCGTGCCGCGTACTGACCGCGGCACGCCCGGAACCCCCGACGGCCTACAGGTCGAATTCGTTCGGCGCGATGCCGGCCGCGAAGCAGGCTTCGCGGACCACGGCGCGCTCGCTGTTGTCGAAGTTGCCGTCGGCGCCGCCGATGACGATGCCGATCTGGATGACCGCGCGGGCCTCGGTCGGCTTCTTGCCGACCTTGCCGACGGTCTGGAGGAGGCTGACCTTCCCGATCTCGAAGTCGGAGGTCAGCTGCTGGCAGTAGTCGTTGAACCGGCGCTGCAGATCCTCGGCGGGGAAGTTCTGGAGGACTTCGTTCCCCGCGATCAGGGAGGCCACCCGCTGCCGCTCGACAGGGTCGATGGAGCCGTCGGCGGCGGCCACAAGGGCGCACATGGCCATGCTCGCGTCGCGGAAGCCACCGCTCTTGAGGTCGTTCTTCTTGGCGTTGAGCTGCGTCTGCATCGTCGAGGCCGATTCCTTGATGCGGTCCCACAGTGCCATGCGAAATACTCCAGGGTCGGTCGTAGTGGTGAGTGCCGGCGGGTGTGCGGAAGAGAGGGGCTGGCGGGAAGGCCTACAGATGCGCGGCGACGGCCGGCATCAGGTCCTGGAAGGTGCGCCCCTCGGCCGGGCTGCCGATGGCCGTCATCTGCCATCCCGCACCGGACCGCTGGACCTTGGCCATGATCTGCGCGGTGTGGCGCCCGCCGCCGGTCAGCGTGTACCGCGCCAGTTCCTGCCCGGTCGTCTCGTCGACCAGACGGCAGAAGGCGTTGTCGACCTCCTCGAAGGTCTGGCCGGTGAACGAGTTCACGGTGAAGACGATCTGATCGACGTGCGCCGGGACGCGCTGCAGGTCGACGACGATCGACTCGTCGTCGCCGCCCTCGCCCGCGCCGCCGACCCGGTTGTCGCCGGTGTGCCGCACCGATCCGTCGTCGCTGGTCAGGTGCTGGAAGAAGACGACGTCCTGCGGGGCCTGGCCGGCGAAGAGGACGGCGGAGGCGTCGAGGTCGATCTCACGGGCGGTCAGCCGGGCGAGGAACCCCCTGCGGGGCGCGGACTTCCAGCCCAGACCCATGCGCACGACGGTGAGTTCCCCGCCGCCGGTCTTGGTGAGGCTGATCTGCTGGCCCTTGGTCAGATTGACGGTCATGGCTCCACTCTCGGCAGGGTGCGGTACGACGGTGACCCGGACCGGGTCAGAGGCTGACGCCGAAGTCGGCGACGATACCGCTGAGTCCGGCGGCGTAGCCCTGTCCGACGGCGCGGAACTTCCACTCGGCGCCGTTGCGGTACAACTCGCCGAAGACCATGGCGGTCTCGGTGGAGGCGTCCTCGCTGAGGTCGTAGCGGGCGATCTCGGCCCCGCCCGCCTGGTTGACCACGCGGATGTAGGCGTTGCGGACCTGCCCGAAGCTCTGGCCCCGGCTCTCCGCGTCATGGATCGAGACGGGGAACACGATCTTGGCGACCTCGGCCGGCACGGCGGCGAGATCGACCTTGACGATCTCGTCGTCCCCCTCGCCCTCGCCCGTGAGGTTGTCGCCGGTGTGCTCGACCGAACCGTCGGGGCTCTTCAGGTTGTTGTAGAAGACGAACTGGTCGTTCGAGGGGACCTTCCCGGCCTCGTCGCACAGCAGGGCACTGGCGTCCAGGTCGTAGTCCGTGCCGGTGGTCGTGCGGACGTCCCAGCCCAGTCCGACGAGGACCGCCGTAAGTCCGGGGGCCTCCTTGGTCAGTGAGACGTTTCCGCCCTTGGCGAGGCTCACACCCATGTCTTCTCCCTCTACGCATCGTTGCGCCCACGCGGGACCGTGCGGGCACCGAATGACAACACCTGAAATCTACAGCACTGTAGAGTTTGCGTGCGGGGGTGCGGCCCCGGGCTTCGACGGGCTCACGAGGCGTCCGAGCCGCCGGTAATATGCCCCGGCGCCCGGCACGTGAACGAGTGACCGGGCAGCCGCGTGAAAGGGGCCGCGTCGTGGGTGGAGAGAAGGACGGCCGGCCGGGGGAGCCGCGGGCCCGCAGGCGCGGGCAGGGCGAACTGGAGACCCAGGTGCTGACCGTGCTGGGCGGGGCGAGCGAGCCCGTCACCGCGGCCTGGGTGCAGGAGCGTCTCGACGGTGGTCTGTCGTACAGCACGGTCATCACGATCCTGACCCGGCTGCTCGACAAGCAGGCAGTCACCCGTACGGGTTCGGGACGCCCGGTGCTGTGGCAGTCGACGGCGAACGGGGCGGGTCTCACCGCCTTTCGGATGCGCCGGCTCCTCGACCAGCGGGACGACCGGGACGCCGTGCTCTCCAGCTTCGTCTCCGCGCTGTCGCCGGACGACGAGGATCTGCTGCGGTCGCTGCTCAGCGAGAGCGGCCCCGGCCAGGCCGGCCGGCCCACGGACGAATCGGAGAGCTGACCGATGGGTGTCTTCGTCTGTCTGCCCCTGGTCCTGCCACTCACGGCGCTGCCCATCGCACGCCTGGCGGAGCAGCACCTGCACCCGCGAAGCGCCGCCCGTCTGCTCGCGACCATCGCCGTGATCCTGGCGTCGTGCAGCACCCTCTGCCTCGGTCTGCTGGTGGTGGTCGGCACCGCCCAGCTGCCCGGCAACCCGCTCCCTGACGGCTGGTCGGACGACGAGGTCAGGAAGGCCGTTCCGCACGACAGGTTCGCCGGCAAGACGGCGATCGCCGCGCTCACGGCCGTGGCCGTGGCCTGCGCGGCCACCGTATGGCGCCACTGCCGTTTCCGTTCCCGTGCGCACCGGACACTGGCCGGGCTGTCGACGACGGCCGAGGTCGCCGTGCTGCCCGACGGTGTGCCGTACGCGTACGCCCTGCCGGGCTCGCCCGGCAGGATCATGGTCTCCTCCGCGATGCTCGACTGTCTGACGGCGGCCGAGCAGCGGGCGCTCCTCGCGCACGAGCGGGCCCATCTCGCCGGCCGGCACCACCGGCTGCTGCTCGCCGTTCAGCTGGCCGGGTGCGCGAACCCGCTGCTGCGTCCGCTGCGCGCGGCCATCACCTACAGCACGGAGCGCTGGGCCGACGAGGAGGCGGCCGTCACCACCGGGGACCGGCGGCTCACGGCCCGTGCGGTCGGCAAGGCGGCGATCATCTCGCACCGGGCCGCCACCGAGACCGTCCCGGCCTTCGCGGCGGCCGGCCCCGTCCCCCGGCGGGTCGCCGCGCTGCTGGGCCCTGTGCCGCCGGAGCGGGGCTGGCCGCCGGTTCACACCCCGACGGGGATCGCGGCGTTCGTCGCGGCGGCGGGAACAGCCCTGTCCACGCTGTCCTCGCTGAACGCGGCCTTCGCGCTCTTCGTCGCACTCGAAGCGGCGGCGACGCCGCTGTAGTGGACCGGGGTTCCGCCCGGACCACAGGACCCGGCGGAGCCCCGGTACCCGCCGCGGGACGTGGGCGACCGCGAAGCCGACCGGCACCCCGCCGGAGGCCGGTCCGCTCCTCCCCGGCATGCCGTCAGCGCAGCGACTCGGGCAGCTTCTCCCGGTGGACGATGCCCAGGCGCTGCGTGGCACGGGTCAGCGCCACGTACAGATCGCTGGTCCCGAACCGGGCGGGCTCCACGACCAGCACATGGTCGAATTCGAGCCCCTTGGCCTGTCGCGGGTCGAGCAGTACCACCGGGCGGGCCAGATCGGGCTCGGCGCCGGCCGTGACTCCGTCCAGCGGAGCCGCGATCTCCTCGTGGAGCGCCGCCGGAGCGATCACCGCGAGGCGCCCCTCGTCGGGCGTCAGCTCCGAGACGGCCAGCGCCACCGCACCGGCCAGATCCTCCCCGGCCTCCCGTGTCCACGGCACCTCGCCGGTGGACCGCACCGAGCCCGGCGGCTCGAACGAGGGGTCCACGGCCCGTACGACCCCGGCGGCCAGCTCCATGATCTCGGCAGGCGTGCGGTAGTTGACCTTGAGCGTGGTGTGTTCGAAGCGGTCACCGACGTACGGCGCGAGGATCTTCTCCCACGAGCCGACGCCGGCCTCCTCGGAGGTCTGCGCG
Organism: Streptomyces sp. NPDC048671; assembly: GCF_055587045.1. Taxonomy (NCBI): domain Bacteria; kingdom Bacillati; phylum Actinomycetota; class Actinomycetes; order Kitasatosporales; family Streptomycetaceae; genus Streptomyces; species Streptomyces sp. NPDC048671. Next base: position 48,928 of record NZ_JBVJHB010000019.1, read on the forward strand.
GGGTCCCCGACCAGGGTCATCGCGCGAGTCGGCGAACGGCGCATCAGCAGCCGCCACGCCATCGGCGACAACTCCTGCGCCTCGTCGACGATGATGTGGCCGAACGCCCAGGTCCGGTCGGCGGCGGCGCGCTCCGCCGCGCTGCGGTGATCGGCCTCCTCCTGCCGCTCCGCCATGCGTTCGGCGTCGATGATGTCGTGCGCGGCGAGCGTCTCGGACTCCTCGTCCTCGAACTCGTAGGACTCCGAACCCCTCGACAGCTCCAGAACGCCCTGCGCGTACGCGATCCGCTCCTGGCGCTCGGCCTCGGCGGCGGCCCGCTCGGCGCTGTCGTCGACCCCGAGGAGTTCGGCCACCTCGTCGAGCAGCGGGACGTCGGCCGGCGTCCAGGCCCCTTCGCCGGGCGTACGCCGGATGGCTTCGGCGTCCTCGGCCGGTACGTACACGGGGCCGGCCAGATAGTCGGTGAGGAACCGCTCCGGGGTGAGGGGCGGCCACAGCTCGTCGACGGCGGCGTGCACCTCCTTGCTGAGGGCGACGTTCCGCCCGAGCTGGGCGACGTCGTCGGGCCCTAGGAAGTTGGGACCGCCGTGCGGGTCGGCGCCGATGCGCTCGGTGAGCTGCGAGGTGAGGGCGTCGATGATCCGGAACGCGAAGTGCGGGCGGGCGAGGTTGTGGGGGAGCCGGGTGTCGCGGGCCGCCTGCCGGGCCTCGTACGCGATCTCCCAGTCGACGACGAGATCGCCGTCGTCGTGCGGAATGACCAGCGGGGCGCCGGGCTCGGGCAGCTGCTGCCGGTCGCGGACGGCGAGGGCGAGCGCCTCCGCCATCCCCTCACCACCCTTGACGGCGGCGGCGCGGCCCGTGTCTGTGCCGTCGGCGTGGACCCCGGGGAAGAGCTCGGCCTGGGTGGCGAGCAGGACACCGGTCTCACCGAGCGCGGGCAGCACCTCGCCGATGTAGCGCAGGAAGGCCGGGTTGGGGCCCACGATCAGGACGGCGCGCTTGGCGAGCAGCTCGCGGTGCTCGTACAGCAGGAAGGCCGCCCGGTGCAGCGCCACCGCTGTCTTGCCGGTGCCGGGCCCGCCCTCGACGACGAGAACACCGCGGTGCGGGGCGCGGATGATGCGGTCCTGCTCGGCCTGGATGGTCCGCACGATGTCGCCCATGCGGCCGGTGCGGGCGGAGTTCACGGCGGCGAGCAGCACGGCGTCGCCGCTCGGGTCCTCGAAGCCGGTGCGCTCCCGGTCCCCGAGGTCGAGGATCTCGTCGTGCAGCTCGGTGACGACGCGGCCCTCGGTGGTGATGTGCCGGCGCCGGCGCAGGCCCATGGTCGTGTGACCGGTGGCGAGATAGAAGGGGCGGGCCACCGGTGCGCGCCAGTCGATCAGCAGAGGTGTGTGCGCGGTGTCGTCCTCGCGGATTCCGACCCGGCCGATATGGTGCGCCGTGCCGCTGGAGAGGTCGATCCGGCCGAAACACAGCGAGCCGTCCACGGCATTCAGGGCAGCCAGCAGTCCAGAGCGTTCAGCGACGAGCACATCGCGTTCGAGACGGGCCTGCAGACCGGTTCCGACCGGCGTCAGCGCGTCCTTGACGTGCTGGGCGGCTACTCCGCGCAGCGCATCGACACGGTCGTAGAGCCGGTCGATGAATTCCTGCTCCCTCTGCAATTCGGAGCTTTCCCGAGTTGACAAAATGGCTCCTGCCGGATATGGTTTTGCTTAGTGGCCCCCGGTGAGGGGCCTTTTCTGTGGGCGCACAGAAACACTCAATATACTCGGGAGAATCCCCGGTCCGCAATTGCGGACCGGGGATTTCTTGTGTCGCCGGACGGCCGTTCCCCCTGCTCCGGACGGCTCCGCGCGGGTTGTGGCGTGGGTCAGTTCCAGCGGTCCTGGTTGATGAAGTGGCTGAAGCCGCGCCAGGAGTTGGGTCCCATCTCGCCGTCGATGGGGCCGGTGTAGCCGTTCTGGGCGGCGAGTCGTTGGAGAGCGGCCCAGGTGTTCGTGCCGGGGACCCCGTCGATGGGTCCGGTGTAGCCCCAGTTCCGCAGGTTCCGCTGGAGCGCGGCATAGGTATTGGCTCCGGGGACCCCGTCGATCGGGCCGGTGTAACCCGACTCGATCCGCAGCCAGTTCTGCGTCCGCTGCCACATCACCGGACCGGGGACACCATCCTGTTCCGTCGACGTCTTCGGCAGCCCACCACCGCCTCCTCCTCCCAGGTAGTCCAGCGGGTTGACCCGGGTGCCGCCCGGCGTGATCAGATGCCAGTGCACGTGCGGTCCGGTGGAGCTTCCCGAGCCGGGGGCTCCGACCGCGCCCCCGGAGTACCCGACGATCCCTCCCTTGCCGACCGAGGTGCCGTTGGCCAGCAAGAACTGGGACAGGTGCATGTACTGCGTCCGGTACCCGTCGCTGTGAGTGATGGTCACCGTGTGCCCACCGGTACCGTTGTCCGGGATGTTCGTGATGACACCGGCGCCCGCCGCCGGCAGCGCGGTGCCGACGCCCATCCCGTAGTCGAGTCCGCCCAGCGAGCCGTCGTTGAGGTGGTCCTGCCAGGTACCCGTGATCCGGTAACCGCTGAACGGGTTGTAGATGTCCAGCGCTTGTGCGGCGTTCCCCGAGAACAGCACGCCGCCGGCCGCCAGGCCCAGCGTGGTGACCGAGCCCCGCAGTAATGTGCGCCGGCTCATCTCGATCCGCGGCCGAACCCCCTGGCCGTCATCGGTCCCTTGGTTCTTGTGCACGTCAACTCCCTTGTCGTTACTACGACTTGACTTGCCAGAGCGAGGCGGAGCCACGGTAACCTACGCGCATAGATTTTGATAAGCACATGACACACCCCGACGGGCACACGGCACGTCCACTGCTGGGGCCCCACCCCCTAACCGGAGGAAACATGCGCAGGAGAGACCTGATTCGCGCCGCCGTGGCGACGGCCCTGACCCCGGCCGGGATACTCACGGCCGCCGGTGCCGCGACCGCCGCCGGCCCGCCCCGCGCCCAGGCGGCCGACCTGGAGGGCCTGGACGTCTCGAACAACCAGCTCGGCATCGACTACGCCCGCGCCGCCGCGGAGGGACGGCAGTTCGTCATCGTCAAGGCCGGCGGATGCCAGCTCACCGAGGGCCCCTACACCTCGTCCTCGTATCCCGGCCACATCGACGGCGCCCGCGCCGCGGGACTGCGGGTGGGCCACTACTGGATGTCGGGAGACTTCCTCAGCCCCACCGCCGCGGCCGACTACTTCGTGGACCACCTCCACGACTACCGCGTCGGTGACGTGCTCGCGCTGGACGTCGAGGTGCTCGACGACTCCACCCGTCTGTGGAACGACGCCGATGTGTCCGCCTGGTTCAACCGGGTACGCGAACGCGTCGGAAGCTACGTGCCCTGGTTCTACATCAGCACAGGCGCACTGCGCGCGGGCACCTGGACCGCCACCGTCGCCGCCGGCGCCCACCTGTGGGCGGCCTCCTGGGGGGCCAACGACGGCACCTGGCCCGGCGCACCTGACCTCGGCGGCCACTACCCCGACTGGGCCGCCCATCAGTACACGTCCGTGGGCTCCACCGGCGGCGCGTCCCCCGTCGACCTCAGCCGCGCCCGCTCCTGGGCGTTCGACCTCACCGAGCCGACCGGCCCGCCGCCGTCCGGTGGTGGGCTGCCGAAGTCGTCGACGGAGCAGGATGGTGTCCCCGGTCCGGTGATGTGGCAGCGGACGCAGAACTGGCTGCGGATCGAGTCGGGTTACACCGGCCCGATCGACGGGGTCCCCGGAGCCAATACCTATGCCGCGCTCCAGCGGAACCTGCGGAACTGGGGCTACACCGGACCCATCGACGGGGTCCCCGGCACGAACACCTGGGCCGCTCTCCAACGACTCGCCGCCCAGAACGGCTACACCGGCCCCATCGACGGCGAGATGGGACCCAACTCCTGGCGCGGCTTCAGCCACTTCATCAACCAGGACCGCTGGAACTGACCCGCACTCCCGCAGGGCATCCGAGATGGAGTGAAGGCGTGGAAGCGGCGCACTCGCATCCCGTGGCCCTAGGCTGCGAGCCGACACCATCGCCACCGCCGCCATCACCGGCACCATCCCCGACTCAGGAGCGCGCAAGATGTTCGACCCCCTCCGGAAGCACCCGTATCCCGACGCGAATGGGCCGGACGAAGCGCCTGCCCCGCACGCGCTGCTCGCACCGCTGACCGGGTTCCTGGGCACCTGGACCGGGCAGGGCCGCGGTGAGTATCCGACGCTCGCCGAGGAGTTCCGGTACGCGCAGGAGGTGACCTTCAGTCACGACGGGCGGCCCTTCCTCCACTACGAGGCGCGCGCCTGGCTGATCGACGCGGAAGGCGCCCCGCTGCGGCCGTCGGCCCGGGAGAGCGGCTGGTGGCGGATGCAGCCGGACGGGCGCGTCGAGGCGCTGATCACCCAGCCCACCGGTATCGCCGAGATCCTGACCGGCCGTGCGGCCGACGGCGCGGCCGACCTCGCCACTCATCAGGTCGCTCTCGCTCCCACCGCCAAGGAGGTCAGCGCCACCCGTCGCCGCTACACCCTGACGGACGACGGCACGCTCGAATTCGTCCATGACCTCGCGGCCGTCGGCCAGCCGCTCCAGCACCACCTTTCGGCGCGGCTCCGACGCGAGGGCGGAAGTTAGGCCGTGTCCGCCGGCCCGTGTCGGGACGTCCCGCAACCGGGCCGTGAGCGTCCTCGGGCGCATCACGCCATAGTTCATCTATTTAGATCCATCATTAATGATGAACCGATCCGACCTTCCTGCCGGGGGTGGGCCCTGGCGGAGGTCGTCAAGATGTCCTGATTGAACCATTAATCTGATTCGCTACTAATTACTATCAAGGGTCCCTTTTTTGTCGCCCAAAGGTGATGAATGTTGAGCAAATCACCCTTTTCGGGCTCAGTGGTCAGCGTCACTCTTCCGGCCTCGGACGCGGGGCGTCCGGCTTCGGTTCCCTGTTGTGCCAAGAAAGTTGACTTCCTCGTGAAGGTCTGATGGTGAGCATTTCCTTTAATTGATCTTGCGAATCAATTGGGATCTCGAATTCAGGGCTTGTTTCGCTCGGTGTTTCTCGCTTACGGTCACCGTCAATCCGGATGGAACGCCGAATCCTGCCGCCGTCCGGTAACCCGACCCACTCACGTACGGCAGGAGCGGGGGACCCAGGTTTGCCGCCGGTCCGGTATCCGGAGCGGCTAGGGGTGAAGTCGCCATCACGTGCGGCCGGACATCTCCAGTCCGAACCCGACAGCTCACCTCGCAGGCGGCGGAGAGGAAAAGAGCCATGCCCATCATGGGTAAGCACCGTCGTTCCAAGTCCACCTCCCTGACCCGCGGTTTCATCGCCGTGAGCACGGGCGGAGCCGTTCTCGCGCTCCCCCTGATCGGGGCCGGATCGGCTTCTGCCGCACCGGCACACGCTGTCGTCGCAGAAAAGGCGGCGGCCCCGACTTCCCTTGCTGCCAAGGGAATTGCCGTCAGCAAGGCGGAGTCCACCGTCTATTCCGTGATCTCCGGTGATTCGCTTTCCAAGATCGCCCGTGGGTATTCGCTCAGCGGCGGCTGGGAGCAGCTCTACAAGGACAACCGGAGTGCGGTCGGTGGAAACCCCGATCTGATTCACCCGGGCCTCAAGCTGACCATCGGCGCCAAGTCCGCGGCCGTCGCGCCCAAGGCGGCCCCCACCGCCGAATCGAAGGCAAAGCCCGCGACCGAGTCCGAGCCCGCAGCTGAGTCCAAGCCCGCAGCCGAGCCTTCGGCCGAGTCCGCGGCCGACGCCTCGCAGTCGTCCGACCGGGCCGAGGGGACCGACCGTGCCGACCGTTCCCAGCGGACGGCCACGCCCATCGCGGAGGAGACCGCCGCCACCGCCCCGGCACAGGCCGCGACGGCGTACACCGCCGACCTCGACGGCTGGATCAAGGAGTCGCTGGCCGTGATGGCCCAGAACGGCATCCCCGGGAGCTACGACGGCATCTACCGCAACGTCATCCGCGAGTCCTCGGGCAACCCGCAGATCGTCAACAACTGGGACTCGAACGCCGCCGCCGGCACCCCGTCCAAGGGTCTCCTCCAGGTGATCCAGCCCACCTTCGACGCCTACCACGTGGCCGGTACCTCGATGGACATCCTCGACCCCGTCGCCAACATCACCGCGGCGTGCAACTACGCCGCGGCCACGTACGGCTCGATCGACAACGTCTTCGGGGCCTACTGACGGGCCTGCTGACATACCGCGCCTCCGCCCTCGGGAGGAGCCGGGCGCAGGGGTGGGAAGGAGCCGAGCGGCTCCTTCCCACCCCTTTGCGCCTGCCCCGGCCGCCCTCGCCAACCGGGTGGGCGATGGCACTATGAACCTTTCATCCCGCGCGCTACCCTCCGCCGCATGATTTCCACGGTGGTCTGGGGTACCGGCAATGTCGGCCGCGCGGCCATCCGCGCCGTCGAGGCCCATCCGGCCCTGAAGCTGGCGCACGTACTTGTTCATGATCCCGGCAAGGTGGGCCGCGACGCGGGCGACCTCGCCGGGACCGGCCGCGATCTGGGCGTCGCGGCGACCGACGACATCGACGCGGTGCTGGCCACCGCTCCCGGCGCGGTGGTGTACGCGGCCTCCGGGGACATCCGCCCCGACGAGGCGCTGGCCGACATCACCAGGGCCGTCCGGACGGGCGCGGTGGTCGTCACGCCCGCCCTGTACGCGCTCTACGACCAGCGGGGCGCCCCGCCGGAGCTGCGCGAACCGGTCCTGGCCGCCGTCGCCGACGGCGGCGGCTCGCTGTTCGTCTCCGGCGTCGACCCCGGCTGGGGCAACGACGTACTGCCCCTGCTGATCAGCGGACTCGGGACCACGGTCGACGTGATCCGCTGCCAGGAGATCTTCGACTACTCCACCTACGACCAGCCCGACTCGGTCCGCCACCTGATCGGCATGGGACACCCCATGGAGTACGAGCCGCTGATGCTCGCGGCCTCCGTCCCGACGATGGTGTGGGGCGGACAGATACGGCTGATGGCCAGGGCCCTGGGCGTGGAACTCGACGACATCCGCGAGACCATGGCCCGGCGGCCGCTGGAGACGACGGTGACCACCCGGACGATGGGCGAGTTCGAGGCGGGCACCCAGGGCGCGGTCCGCTTCGAGGTACAGGGCATCGTCGAGGGTGAGCCCCGCATCGTCATCGAGCACATCACCCGCATCCACCCGTCCTGCGCCCCGGACTGGCCGTCGCCGCCCGACGGCGCCGGTGCCCACCGCGTGATCATCGAGGGCCGTCCGCGCATCGAGGTCACGGTAGAGGCCACCGACGAGGGCGAGAACCGCTCGGCGGGCGGCAACGCCACCGCGGTCGGCCGGCTGGTGAACGCCATCGACTGGCTGGTGGACGCGGAACCCGGACTCTACGACGCACTCGACGTCCCCCTGCGCCCCGCAGCCGGCAGACTCGGAAGGAAGCAGCCATGATCATCGACATCCCCGAGGGCCAGGAACCGATCGGCTACGTATGGGGCGACATGGTCCCGGGCATCGGGATGGCCGCCGCGAACTTCTCCCTGTCGGTGTACCAGCACACCTCGCTGGGCCTGCGTGAGTTCGAGGCCGCCCGGCTGCGGATCGCGCAGATCAACGGGTGTCTGTTCTGCCTCGACTGGCGCACCGAACGGGACGGCGAAAAGGTCGAGGAGGAGTTCGCCGACGCGGTGAACGAGTGGCGTACCGCGGGGGCCTTCGACGACCGGACCCGGCTGGCCGCGGAGTACGCCGAGCGGTACGCCCTGGACCACCACGGTCTGGACGAGGAGTTCTGGACCCGGATGACCGCGCACTACAGCCAGCGCGAGATCGTCGAGCTGAGCATGAGCATCGGCTCCTGGCTGGCGTTCGGCCGGCTCAACCACGTACTCGGTCTCGACGCCGTGTGCGTGCTGCCCGGCCACTGAGCTGCCGGATGCCCCGGGCCCGTCCGCATCCGCCCGCGCCCGGGGCGCACCCGGTAGGAGGCTGGTGCGCCGCCTCCTGCCGGCCGGCCTGCCGCTCGGGCCGTTGTCACAGATCGGTGGCGATGATCTTCTCGATGTTCCGTTCGGCGAGTGCCGTGATGGTGACGAACGGGTTGACGCTGGTGTTGCCGGGGATCAGCGAGCCGTCGATCACGTATAGGCCCGAATACCCGTGCAGGCGACCGTAGTTGTCGGTGGCCCGGTCCAGCACCGCACCGCCGAGCGGGTGGTAGGTGAGATGGTCGCCCCAGATCTTGTACACACCGAAGAGGTCGGTGCGGTAGATCGTCCCCTCCTTCGCGTTGATCTTGTCGAAGATCGTTTTGGCCATGTCGATGGAGGGCTGCTTCCACGCGGCCTGCCAGTTCAGGTCGACCTTGCCCGTCGCGGCGTTCCAGGAGAACTGGGCGCGGTTCGGGTTCTTCGTGATCGACAGATAGAACGAGGCGAACGTCTCGATCCCGGTCGGCAGTGGAGCGACTTCGGCGAAGGCGCCACCGGCGTCCCAGTTGTCGATGCCGCCGCAGGGGATGCTCGACTGGACCGCGCCGGTCGGGTCCCACAGGTGGTTGGCACGCCCGCACATGACGTTGCCGTTGTCGCCCCAGCCCTTGCCGATCTCCTCGTTGAGGCCGGGGAGCCTGCCGGTGGCCTTGAGCTCGGTCAGCAGTTTGCTCGTGCCGACGCTGCCGGCCGCGAAGAACACCTTGTCCGCGGTCACCGTCTTGGTGGCCTCGGTGCTCCCGTCGGTGCGGAGCTGGTCGATGACGACCGTGTAGCCCCCGGCCGACGCCGGGGCCACCGAAGTCACCTTGTGCAGAGGCGAGACGGTGACGTTGCCGGTCGCCATGCCCTGGGCGAGGTAGGTCTTCTGCAGCGACTTCTTGCCGTAGTTGTTGCCGTAGAGGATCTCGCCGTCCAGTGCCGACTTGGGTACGGTGCCGGCGGCCTCCTTCTCCATGTAGTCCCAGTCGTACACGTCCGGCACGAAGACGAACGGGAAGCCGGAGCGCTGGGCCTGCTTACGGCCGACCCTGGCGTACTGGTAGCAGTCGACGCTGTCGAACCAGGCCGGGTCGACGGTGCCGACGCCGAGGCCCGCGTTGGCGCGCGGGTAGTAGGTGGAGTACATCTCGTCGGTGTTGACCGTGGGGAGGATGGTGCCGAAGTTCTCCCGCCTGGGGGTGACCGCCATACCCCCGTTGACCAGTGAGCCACCGCCGACGCCGCGCCCCTGGTAGACCGTGATGCCGCTGAAGTCCTCGGCGTCCAGGATTCCGGTGTAGCGGGGGATCGACCTGTCGATGGGGAAGCCGAGGAAGTTGCTGAGGGGCTGCTTGGTCTTGGTGCGGAGCCAGTACGAGCGGCCGTCGGGGCTCGTCGTGTTGGCGAAGATCTTGCCGTCCGACCCGGGAGTGTCCCAGGACATGCCCATCTCGACCATGTGGACGTGGACACCCGCGCGGGCGAGTCGCAGGGCGGCCACGGAACCGCCGTACCCGGTGCCGATCACCAGGACCGGGACGTGCTCCCCGCTGCCGATCACCGTGGCCGCGGTGCGGCTCGCCGCTCGGGCGGCGGTGGCCTGACCGGAGAGGGCTGCGGCCCCCAGAATGAAACTTGTTCTAGCGATGAATCTGCGACGCGAGACACTGCTCGATCCCTTGTCGGGTAAGCTTGAGTCCGTCATGTGACGTCCCTCACTCTCGATCGAATGGGAACGAGTTCTACTGGCGCTCGCGCAAGAAGTCACTACATACTTGTGAGTAACTTCCCTGGATCCCGGCCGCTCGCCGCCCGTCGCGGCCCTCTCCGCCCCGGGGTGCGCCACCGGGGCATCGCATGGATGCTGGGAAGGCCAGCGTTCCATGAGGAGGACAGTCATGAGCATGCTCGACAAGATCAAGGACCTGATCAAGGGGCACTCGGACCAGGCCCGTCAGGGAGTCGAGAAGGGTGGCGACTTCGTCGACAAGAAGACGCACGGCAAGTACAGCGGCCAGGTCGACTCCGCCCAGCAGAAGCTCAATGACCAGCTCGGTGACCACCGACCGCCTGCCGACGACCGGTAGGGCGTGCTCCGGAAGTTCCGACGGCCCCCGGCCTTCGTGTGATCGCCCGGCCTTCGTGCGATCACACGGGAGCGGCAGCCGCCATCGATGGCGGCTGCCGCTCCCTTGCGATCGCGGCGGCGGTGGTGCCGGAGGTCAGTTGTGGCCGAACTTCCGCTCCCGCCTGTGCGAGACCTGCTCCGAGATCGCCTTCACCCCTTCGGGTTCGGGCGCTGTGCTCGTCTGTTCCTTGGGCTCCGCGGTGGCCGCGGGGTGCTCATGGCCGCCGCTGCGGGCGCCACGGTTGTGCCGGCTCTGCTTCTTGCCCATGATCGTGCCTCCTGTGCGGATGTCGGACGATGGGCCGCCTTTCAGACTCGCATACAAGTGTAAAGGGTGCATTTCTGGTCGTAAGCGTCTCTCCGTCTGACGTGCGGAGCACGGCTGGGCGGGAGCATGCTGGGTGAGTGACCTGGTACGGCGCGGCCCGGGGTACTCCGCTCAGCGAGGGCGGCAGTGTGCCCGAGAGGCTCAAGGGCGGCCGGGCGCCGGACGAACTGTCCCTGGTGCTCGCCCAGGCCGTCGTGAGCGGGGTCGAGGCCGCGGGCGGACAGGCGGGCGGCGTCTATCTGCGCTCCCTCACGCCGGGGCTGCTGCGGCTGGCGGTACTGGCGGGGCTGCCCGGACCGCTCTTCTGTCCCTGGTGGCGGATGCATGTGAACCGCCCGTTCCCGGTGGCCCACGCCTTCCGTACGGGCCAGGCGGTGCACCTCTCCGACGCCGAGGAGGCCATGCGCCGCTACCCGCAGCTGATGGCGGGCCTGCCGTTCCCGTTCGGCTCCCTGTACATGCCGGTCCTCAGCGGCGGCGAACCGGTCGGGGTCCTGACGGTGCTGTGCCCGGCGACCCCCGGCAAGCCGGTGGGAACCGCCGAACTGCGCAGGCTGCGGGGCGTCGCCGAACGGCTCGGCACCGCACTGACGGAACTGGAGTCCGGTGGCACGAAACCGAGCTGGGACGAGGAACCGCTCCCCGTGCAACTGCCCGCCGGCAGCTCGCCGCCCGTACGGATCGGCCGCTTCGACTGGGACCTGGCCACCGGCGTCGTCGGCGCCGACGACGAGCTGTGCGCGATCCTCGGCACCGGACCCGCCGAGTTCCCGGGCACGATCGGCTCGCTGGCCGCGCAACTGGCTCCGGAGGACGTCTACGGACTGTGGGCCCTGGCCCGCCAGGCGGCAGGTTCGGGCGGGCCAGTCGTGCGCAGGATGCGGCTGCGCGGACCCGACGGCCGCTCGCACCTGCTGGAGGTCTCGGGCCGCCGGGACAGCGGGGCCGGGCCCGAGGTCGGTGCGGCGAGCCATCTGACCGGCTTCCTGGTGGACCTCGGCATCGGCCCGGTCGTCCCCGAGGCGGCCGACCGGCTGCCGCGGGGGATCTTCTCGCTGGACCGCTTCGGCCGGATCACCTACCTCAACGACCTGGCCGAGCAGCTCCTCGGCCATGCCAGGTCCGAGCTGGTCGGGCGGGTGCTCTGGGAGGTCCTCCCGTGGTCCGCGAACGCGGCCTACGAGGACCACTACCGGGCCGCGATGATCTCCGACGACCCGGTCCACTTCCTCGCCCGGCGCAACCCTCCCCCCTGGCTCGCGATCTCCCTGTACCCGGGCCACGAAGGGCTGACGGCCGTACTCACCCCCACCGAGGAGCCCTCCTACACGCCGGGGTCCGTGGCCTCACCCGGACTGGGCCTCGGTTCCCCCGCGGACCGCTCCGCCGCGCTCTACCGGCCGGTCGCGCTGGCGATCGCGCTGACCGAGGCCGTCACGGCCCGGCAGGTGTCCGCCGTGGTCACCGAGGAACTGCTGCCCGCCTTCGGCGGCAGACAGCTCGCGATCTACCTGCTCAAGGAGGGCCGCCTCTACCTGGAGTGGGAGACCGGCTTCCCCAAGGGCTTCCTGGACGGGTTCGACGGCGTCGGCCTGGACGCCCGCATCCCCGGCGTGGAGACACTCACCTCGGGCCGCCCCATCTTCTTCGAGTCCATGCAGCATCTGGGCGCCGCCTACCCCGGCATCCCCATGGACGCCGATGTCGGCGCCCGAGCCTTCCTGCCGCTGATCGCCTCCGGGCAGCACGTCGGCTCGTGCATCCTCGGCTTCGACAAGCCGCGCGGCTTCAGCCCCGAGGAGCGCACGATCCTGACCGCGCTGGCCGGCCTCATCGCCCAGGCACTGCAACGGGCCCAGCGGTACGACGCGGAGGCCGCCCTCGCCCGCGGACTCCAGGACGTCCTGCTGCCGCACCGGCTGCCCGTCATCGACGGTGTCGACACCGCCGGCCGCTACCTCGCGGGCACCCAGGGCATGGACGTCGGCGGCGACTGGTACGACGTCATCGAGACGGGCGAGCGGCTGGCCCTGGTCATCGGGGACGTCCAGGGACACGGTGTCGCGGCCGCCGCGACCATGGGCCAACTGCGCAGTGCGGTACGGGCCTTCGCGCTCAGCGGACACGACCCGCAGGAGGTGATGAGTGGTACCAACCGGCTCCTGATCGACCTCGACCCCGGCCAGTTCGCCAGCTGCTGCTACATCGTCCTGGACCCGGCCACCGGTATCGCGCACGCCGTGCGGGCCGGACACCCCCAGCCCGTACTGCGCCACCCGGACGGCACGGCCGAGGTCCTGGACCTGTCGGGCGGAGTCGTGCTCGGTGTCGACCCCGAAGCGTCCTACCCCGTCAGCGAACTGCACCTGGCCCCCGGCGCGGCGCTCGCCCTGTACACCGACGGCATGGTCGAGCAGTCGGGCACGGACATCGACGTGGGCATCGAGCGGCTGCGCCGTACGATCGCCGAATTCGGCCCGGCCCCGCTGGCCGATACGGCGGACCACGTGATCGGGCGGGCCAGACAGGCACCGGACCGGCCCGACGACATCGCCCTGCTGCTCGCCGCCCGCTGGAACGACGCGGACGGCGAGGCGGCTCGCACCCCGTGAACGGCTCGGGCGCGGTCGGTGACCGGCCGCGTCCCGGCCGGTTCGGGCCTGGGCCTGCCCGGCGGCCCTCTCAGCGCCGGCGGGCGTTCGGCGCCGGAACGAGGCGTACCGCGGTGTTGAGGACATGGTCGATCACATCGCGCGAGGGGTTGTCCGTCAGATTGCTGAGCAGCCGGGCCAGCGTGTTGAGCAGGAACGGCGAGCCCATCACGTACCGGTTCAGGACGGGCTGGAACCCCGACCGACTGAAGACGAGATCGGCGGCCGTGTTGCCGAGCCGGTAGTAGCGCCCCCAGCGCCGGTTCATCTCGACCGGGTAATGGTGCAGCGCCCGCTCCCGCCGCGGGCCCGAAGGCATGGCCAGGGCCAGCGCGGCACTCTCGGCCGCGACCTCCCCGGCCTCCAGCGCCTGGCCGATGCCCTCACCGTTCCACGGGCTGATCATGCCTCCGGAGTCGCCGACCAGGAGGAGGCCCCGGGTGTACAGCGGATGACGGTTGAGGCCCAGCGGCAGCGCGGCGCTGCGGACGGGCCCCTCGGCGTTCTCCTCACGGAGCCCCCACTCGGGCGGTGTGCGGGCCAGCCACTGGTCCAGGGTGGCCCGCAGATCGGGCTTGCCGTGGCGGCGGTGGGGAATCGCGCCGAGCCCGACGTTGACGCGGCCGTCCCCCATCGGGAAGATCCAGCCGTACCCCGGCAGGAAGCGGTCGCTCCTGGGGAAGCGGAGGTCGGCCCAGAGCTCCAGGAACTCCTCCCGGGAGCGCTCGGGGCTGCGGTAGTAGCGGCGGGCCGCCGTCGCGATCTGGCGCTTCGTGTCCCGCTGCAGCCCCATCGCGAGAGCCAGCCGGGCGGAGGCGCCGTCGGCGGCGATGACGACCGGCGCCCGGTGCACCACCGGATCCGCCGTCCCGGACACCGCGCTCACGCCGGTGATCCGTCCGGCCCGGTCGGTCACCGGTTCCGTCACCTTGACGCCGGTGCGCAGCCGGGCCCCGGCGGCAACGGCGTGGCGGGCCAGGATGTCGTCGAAGTCGTGGCGGCTGCGGGTGAGCCCGAAGTCGGGGTAGCCGCCCAGCGCGGGCCAGTCGATCTGCACCTGCCGGTCGCCCGTCACCCAGCGCATCCCGCGCGACCGCGTCCAGCCCGGTGCGTCGATGTCGACGCCCATCCGGATGAGCTGGTGCACCGCACGCGGCGTGAGGCCGTCCCCGCACACCTTCTCCCGGGGGAAGTCCGACTTCTCCAGAAGCAGCACGTCAACGCCTGCTCGGGCGAGGTGGAAGGCCGCGGACGAGCCGGCCGGCCCCGCTCCCACCACGATCACCTGGGCCTCCTCGGAGCGGCCGTGGGGCTCCTCGTCCGGCGGGGACTGTTCTGCGTGCGCTTCCCGCATCGGGAGCCCTTTCCTGGGACGGCCGGAGCCGCCCGGGGAAGGCGGCCGTGTGCACCGACATCCTGCCGGTTCGCGACGCTCGGCGGCAGGGTGATCATGAGTGCGAGGTGTGGGCTTTCGGTTCCTCGGGCGCGGCCGCCGCAACGCGGATCGGGGCCGCACGGAGTGCGGCCCCGATGGCGACGGAGGCGAAGACGGAGTCAGTACGGCAGCGGACGCCCCGACGGAGTGCGCAGATCGAGCGGCGGCGGCCGGGACGGAAGCTGGGGACGTCTGACAACCCTGATGCGGCCCACTGCCACCACCTCCTGTCGGTCACCCGACCTATGCCCGGACCCACGCCGTTCACACCCCCGCGGGCCGGTGATCGCGTTCCGTGACCGCTCCCGGCCCACCGCTCCCGGCCTACCGCGGCGGTCCGTGGCCCGCGTCGGCGAGCAGCCGCTCGATCCGGTCGAAGCGCTCGTGCAGGACCTGGGCGGTCTCCTCCCGGACATGGCGCGCGGTCCGCTCCGCCTCGGCGGCGAGCCGGTGACGGCGTTTCTGCTCGTGCCCCACGAACCAGGTGGCGAGGGCCGCCGTGACCATTCCGTACGTGGTGATGCCCACCCCCATCACCACGACGGCGACGATCCGGCCCCACAGGGTCACCGGGTAGAAGTCGCCGTACCCGACGGTCGTCGCGGTCTCCGCCGACCACCACAGCGCCCGGGGATAGCTGGTGATGGTGGCGTGGCCGGCGTGCTGTTCCGCCACGAGCACCGCCCAGGAGCCGACGAGCAGGGTCAGACCGAGGAGCACCGTCGCCCAGCCCACCGCCTTGAGGTGGAGTGAACGGCCCTCCCGGCCGAGCAGCAGCTCGACCGCCTTGGTCAGGAACACAGGCACCATCTCCGGATCATGCCCGGCGGCCGCCGGCACCGGGGCACGGGCGCGCACCGGCGGGAGCCGCGTCACCCGATCGGAACGGCTCCACCCGGCCCCACCGGGCAGCCCGGTCCCGCACAGGAGGCCCCGCTCCGCATTCCGGCCCCGGCAATTCGTGTTAAACCTAGAGATGTGTGTGGTACAGGTCGGTTCCGGGCGTGGTTTCACCGCTCCGCCCGGCGGCCGCATCGGCACGATGGCGGACGCCCGGGTGGTGACCGGCCCGCGCCCTCCGGCTCGGACGTGAAACAGTCCTCACCGGGGAACCGGCTGCGCGCCCTTTTCAGCCTTCGCACCGTGGCCGGCCAGGTCTTCTTCCTGATGCTTGGCATCGTCGTGCTGCTCATCGCCGCCGCGATCGTCTCGCTGGTGTTGCAGGGCAGGCGCGACAGCATGAACGAGGCCCGAGCCCGCTCGCTGAGCGTCGCGGAGGCGTTCGCCCACGCCCCGGGGATCGTCGCCGCACTGGACGGCCCGGAGCCCACCTCGGTGCTCCAGCCGTACGCGGAACAGACCCGGATGGAGACCGGAGTCGAGTCCATCGTCGTGACCGGGACCGACGGAATCCGCTACACCGACCCCGACCTGCAGCGGATCGGGACAAAGGTCGATCCGCGGTACAGGGAGGCCCTGAACGGGAAGGGGTTCACCCGGACCTACACGGGCAGCCGCGGCCGCGCCGTCGTCTCGGTGGTGCCCGTGCCACGGCCCGACGGCATGCCCGCCGGACTGGTGTCCGTGTCCATCAAGGTCGAGACCGTCAACAAGCTGGCCAACCCCAGTGTCCCGTTCGCCATCGGCGCCGCGGTGGCCGCTCTCGCCCTCACGACGGGCGGTGCGGCCCTGGTGAGCCGACGGCTGGGACGTCAGACGCGCGGCCTCGGTCCGGCCGAGATGACCCGGATGTACGAGCACCACGACGCGGTGTTGCACGCGGTCCGCGAAGGGGTCCTCATCATCGGCCCCGAACACCGGCTGCTGCTGGCCAACGACGAGGCCCGAAGACTCCTCGGGCTGCCCGCCGACGCGGAGGGCCGTTCCGTGACGGACCTGGGGCTGGAGCCGCGTACCGCCGAACTGCTGGCCTCCGGCCGGGTCGCCACGGACGAGGTGCGGCCGGCCGGGAACCGGCTGCTGGCAGTCAACCTCCGTCCCACGGGGGACCGCGGCGGGCCACCCGGCGTCGTGGCGACCCTGCGGGACACCACGGAGCTGCGCGCCGTCACCGGCCGGGCGGAGACCGTACGGGAGCGTCTGACGCTCCTGTACCGCGCCGGAGCCCGGATCGGCACCACCCTCGACGTCGCGACGACCGCACGGGAGCTCGCCGAGGTCGCCGCCCCCGGATTCGCCGACTGCGCGACGGTCGACGTCGCCGACGCGGTGCTGCGCGGAGCGGAACCGGAGACGCCCTCCGGCGACGTGATACGTGTACGCCGCACCGCCGTCTCCGGCACCGGCACGGACCACCCCCTCTACCCGCTCGGCCGCGTCATCGGGTTCGTGCCCACCGGCCCCGAGTCCATCGGCAGCAGCGCCGGCCACACCTGGATGGTGCCCGACCTGACCACGTCCGAGCAGTGGCGGCAGGCCGACCCCGAGCAGTCCGCGAGAATCCTGGAGCACGGATTCCACTCGCTGCTCTCCGTACCGCTGCACGCGCGCGGTGTCATCCTCGGCATCGCCAACTTCTGGCGTGCGGAGAACGAGGAACCCTTCGGCGCCGATGACCTGTCCTTCGCGGAGGAACTGGTGGCCCGCGCGGCCGTCAGCGTCGACAACGCCCGCCGCTACACCCGCGAGCACGAGATGGCCGTGACCCTGCAGCGCAGCCTGCTCCCGCGCGGTGTGCCCGAGCAGAACGCCCTGGACGTCGCCTTCCGCTATCTGCCGGCGCAGGCCGGGGTGGGCGGGGACTGGTTCGATGTCATCCCGCTGTCCGGCGCACGCGTCGCCCTGGTCGTCGGCGATGTGGTCGGACACGGTCTGCACGCCGCGGCCACCATGGGCCGGCTGCGCACCACGGTGCACAACTTCTCCACGCTGGACCTGCCGCCCGACGAACTCCTCGGCCACCTCGACGAACTCGTCGTCCGGATCGACCAGGACGAGCAGACCGACGGCGGCGTGGCGGTCACCGGGGCCACCTGCCTGTACGCGATCTACGACGCGGTCACCGGGCGCTGCTCGGTGGCTCGGGCCGGCCACCCCGGGCCCGCCCTCGTGCTGCCCGACGGCACCGTCGAGTTCCCCGAGATTCCGGCCGGTCTGCCCCTCGGGATCGGCGGGATGCCCTTCGAGACGGTCGAGCTGGAGGTGCCGGAGGGGAGCCGTCTGGTCATGTACACGGACGGGCTGATCGAGCGCCGCGACCGGGACATCGACGACGGCCTGGAGCAGCTGCGCCGGGCCCTGGCCGACCGCGACCGGACGCCCGAGGAGACCTGCGACGACGTGCTGGAGGCCATGCTGCCCAACCGTCCGGGCGACGACGTCGCCCTGCTGGTGGCCCGCACCCGCACCCTGGACCCGGCCCGGCGCGTGCAGTGGGAGGTGGCCCCCGACGCCTCGGCCGTCTCGGGTGTCCGCAAGGAGGCCACCCGGTGGCTCGCCGACCACGGTCTCGACGAGGAGGGGTTCGTCACCGAGCTGATCCTCAGCGAGCTGGTCACCAACGCCATCCGCTACGGCACCGAGCCGATCACCGTGCGGCTGCTGTACGACCGGGCCCTGATCTGCGAGGTGTCGGACTGCAGCAGCACCTCGCCGCATCTGCGTTACGCGGCGACGACCGACGAGGGCGGGCGGGGGCTGTTCCTGGTCGCCCAGTTCGCCGAGCGCTGGGGCACCCGCTACACCGAACGCGGCAAGGTGATCTGGTCCGAACAGGCGCTCGACGAGCCGGAGCCGCCACCCGGATAGGGCCGTAACGGCGGCGACGCGGGGTCCGGCAGTGGCTGCCGGACCCCGCGCCGTTCGCTCATCTCATGAGAGGTGTCACGGGAAGGAGACCACCTGGGACGGGATGGTGTCCGTCCCCGACGTGGGTGATCCGGTGTTGTTGATGACGTGTTCGTACTGGCCCTGGCCGCCGAGGGAGACGACGAGCAGGTCGTGGAACTTCACTCCGGGCTTCACCGGTGCCTCGAAGCCGTGGTCCTGGCGGATCGTCGGGTCCACGTTGAAGTAGCAGTAGCTGCCAAGACCCCACCCTTCGTGGGTGGTCACGGAGTCGTCGACCTTGTAGGCCGCGTACCCCTTGGTGTCACCGTTCTGGATGGCGGCCTGGTTGGGGGCGTCGTACGCCTTCTCGTTCTGGAAGAAGATCGTCTTGCCCCTCTCGCCCGACCAGCGCACGTCGTACTTGTTGAAGTGCTCGACGAACAGTCCGGTCGCCAGGACATCGTCGCCGTTGACCTGGAGGCCGTAGTCGGAACGGTTGGTCTCCCAGCCGATCCCCTCGCCGTGGTCCGCGCGCCACAGCCAGGTGTGGTCGATGATCGTGTCGTCGTTGTTGATCACCATGGCGGTGGTGGCCTTGCCGGCTCCCGCGCCGCCGACCCGGACGAACACGTCCTGGACGGTGGTCGGGTTCGCCGAGTGGTCGGCCGAGGCGCCGTCGGGGCCGACCTGGACCAGGACCTGGGAGTTCTGCGGACCGGCGTCGACGAGCAGGCCGGCGAGCTTCACGCCGTCCACGTCACCGACCTTGATCGCCGTGACTCCGTTGTCCGGGATGATCGTGGCGAGGCCCAGGCCCAGCACGACCGTGTTGGCGCGGTCGATGTTGATGGTCTGGTTCACGTGGTAGATGCCGGGCGTGAACAGCAGGTGCAGACCCTGCTGCACCGCCGCGTTGATGGTCTCGGCCGAGGCGCCCGGCTTGACCACGTAGAACTGGCTCAGCGGGATGGACTCGCCCTGCGGGGTGCCGTTCCACGAGACACCGCGTGCGTTGGTGCGCTTGGCGGGGACGAACACCTTGTAGTCGTTGCCGTCCAGGTACAGGAACGGCTTCTCGCGGGAGACCGGGGTGTTGTCGAGGGTGGTGTACGGCGGTTCCGGGAAGCTCTGGGCGGGGGCGCCCTCGACGCCGGAGAACGTCATGTTCCAGACGCCGTTGCCCCAGCTGCCGACCGAGCTGTCGCGGGTGTACCACTGCTGCTGCGAGTACGGGCCGACCTGGCCGTCGATCTTGCTGTCGGCGATGTACCCGCCGCTCGCCCAGCCGTAGCCGTTCGGCGCGAGGTTGAGTCCGCCCTTGACGTGCATCCGGCGGAACGGGGCGGCCTGCGAGACGGCCCAGCGGTCGGTGCCGTTCACCGGGTTGAGCGCCAGGTTCTCCGCCGAGCGCCAGAAGTTCTGCGTGGCGTTCCCGTCGAACCAGCCCGCGTCGACGGTCACATCACCGTTGAACGTGGTGTCGTCCGGCTTGAGGCCGAGACCGGCGATCGAGGTGTAGAACCCGATCTGCGCGTTGAGGTTGTTGTACGTGCCCGGCTTGAACATCAGCGCGTAGCGGCCGGTGCCGAACTGCGCCGACTCCTGCTGCTTGAAGATCTCGTCGACCTTGGCCTGGATGTTGGGCGTCGAGGGGTCGAAGACCAGGACGTTGGGGCCGAGGTCACCGCCGCCGGGGACCTGCGGGCCGCCCGGGTCGCCGCCGGTGGTGCCGAAGACCTGGAACTCCCAGAGCGAGTAGCCGTACTGGGTGGCTCGCGCGGTGCCGGTCAGCCGGACGTAGCGGGCGGTGCCGGAGACGTTCAGGGTCTCGTTCCCGCCGGGGCCGGTGGTGGTCGAGTAGGCGGTGCTCCAGGTGCTGTCGTCCGTGGAGAACTCGATCCTGTAGCTCTTGGCGTAGGCGGTCTCCCACCTCAGCGCGATCTGGCTGACCGAGGCGGCGGAGCCCAGGTCGACCTCGATCCACTGGGGGTCGGAGGCGGCGCTCGACCAGCGGGTGCCGTTGTCGCCGTCCACGGCGGAGGTGGCGGGGGTGCCGTAGTTCTCCTGGCTGGAGGCGGTGACCGTCTTGCCCTGGGAGAGCAGCGAGGGTGCGGCGCTCGCCGGGGCGGACGGGACGAAGGCCAGGAGCGAGACGACGAGACCGGCGACGGCGGCCAGCACGCCGGTGCGTCTTCTTCCGGTCGAGGCCGCGGGTCTGTGGAACACGGGGGGTGCATACATGGGGAAGTCTCCTGAGTCGCGGTACGGGTACACGACACGCAGTCGGAGAGCGCTCTCTCCGACCGATGGGGATACTTCTCCCTTGGTTCCCTACACGTCAATAGGTGTGCAACACCCGCTTGGTCGGGCGCCGTTGAGAACAAGAGTTGATGCCGGACAACTCACGATTGACCGAGTTCCGTACGCCTTCAAACCTCCGTGGCCACAGGCTTGACGCGGCGTCGATTCAGGTGATGATGGTGCGTACGCATGGAGTGACGGAGGCGGAACGTGCCGTTGCCCCCGCAACCTGACGCCGTCCGGAGGCACCGGCTGCGGGCCGGAGGATCTGGGCACCGGAGGCCACCGCGCCTGTTACCGGACATCTTGCCGCCGTCCCGGGGACAGCGGGTACGAGTGCTCGCTATCCTCCGGGACATGAGCCGTGAGCGTGGCACGCGCGGCGCCCTTGACCAGGCGCGACGGTGGTTCCGGTGACCGGGGACGTGGGCCCCGCGCCGTCCGGCCCCGGTGGCGCGGAGGCATGGAGATCCTTCGGGGTCCGGTTGCGCCGGTGGCGCAGACGGGCGGGGCTGACGCAGGCCCAGGTGGGGGCCCGGGTCGGCTACGACCACACCGCCATCAGCAAACTCGAACACGGCAGCCGCCGGACGCCGCTGCCCCTGGCCCGCAGGCTGGACGACCTGCTGACGGCGGGCGGCGACCTGCTGGCGGCCTGCGAGGCGGCCGAGGCGCGGGAGGCCGCGCTGACCACCGGCCGTGCGGACGGCGGCCCGCCTCCCGCGGACACCCCGGCCCGCCGCGGCCCGCTGCCCGGCGAGCCCGCGGGCGGCG
Organism: Streptomyces sp. NPDC048671; assembly: GCF_055587045.1. NCBI lineage: Bacteria > Bacillati > Actinomycetota > Actinomycetes > Kitasatosporales > Streptomycetaceae > Streptomyces > Streptomyces sp. NPDC048671. Next base: position 70,360 of record NZ_JBVJHB010000019.1, read on the forward strand.
CCCTCCTCGCGATGCTGCCGCCCGGAACGGTACTGCCCGCCGGCCTTCCCGCGTACGGGCTCGCCTGCCCGGCGCACGGCCGGGACGGCTGCGCCGTACCCGCGCTGGCCGATGTCGTCGAACTGCACGCCGCCTTCTGCGCCCTGGGCCCGGACACCTCGTCCCACCCCGCGCTGGACACCGAGACCGTGCACGCGCTCACCGCCCTGCTCGCCGCCTGCCTGCGCGCCGACGAGGAACGCGCCTGGCCGGGAGCGACCGCGGTCGTCGAGCGCACCTTGCACGCCATGCTCCGGTGGATGGCGCTGCCCGCCGCCCCCTACCAGCGCCAACTGGCCCCGCTGGCGGCCGAGTACGCGCAGTCGGCCGGCTGCCTGCGGCTGCTGTGGGGCCGCAACGGCACCGCGATGGCCTGGCTCGACCGGTCGCTGCTCTGGTCCGCCATGGCCGGTCACGTGGGGACCGAGGTCGCGGCACTGAGCGATATGAGCACCCTGGCCCGGCTGGAGGGCGACGGGCCGTCCGCGCTGGCGTACGGCGGGGCCATCCGGCAGGCCGCGGCGGGCCGGCCCTGGGCGGGCGCCATGAGCGATCTGTACCAGGCGCGCGGCCACGCGGTCCGGGGGGACGTCCCGCAGACCCTGAGGCACATCGACCGCGCCCGGTCCCAGCTGGACCGGGTCGAGGAGCGGGACGAGACGGAGGCGCCCTGGCTCTCCGTGGCCTCGGTGCGCCTGCGGGTGGAGTCGGGCGCGGCGGGCGCGCTGCGCGATCTCGCGGCGGCCACCGGCGACCGCCGGCTCGCCCTGCGCGCGGTCGATGCGGCCCGCACCGCGCTCGGACTGCTGCCTCCCGGGATGCACTCGGCCCGGAGGCTGTTCCTGGCCCGGATGGCCGACGCCCACGCCTGCGCGGGCGACCTGTCGGCGGCGCAGGCCGTGGCCGCTCCGGTGCTCGACACCACCGAGGTGAACCCGTCGACCCTGCTCGGCCAGGAACTGCGCGGGCTGCACGGCAGACTGGCCGCCCGCGGCGGCGGCCGGCCCGAGACCGAGGACTTCGTCCGCAGGCTGGCCGCGGCGGTCCGCTGAAACGCCAGGGGCGGGGCGTGTGGACCACGCCCCGCCCCTGCCCCCCCCGTGATGCCGGATCAGCTCACGTCGAGCGCCACATCGTCCACGACGAAGCTGGTCTGGAGGTAAGCGTCCTCCTTACTGGTGAACCCCAGCGTCACCGTCTGCCCCGCGGCGGACCCGACGTCGAAGCTCTGCTGGACGTAACCGCTGCTCGCGTCGAGATTCGAGTACGTGGCCAGCGTCCGAGACCCCAGTTTGACGGTGAACGTGTCGTAGGCGCTCGCGCCTCCCGCCGATTCGGCGGTGTCGGTGCGCAGGAAGAACGACAGCTTGTACGTCGAGCAGCCCGCCGGAACGGTCAGTGACTGCGAGGCGCTGTCGCTGTGGGTGCTGCCCCAGCCGCCGAACCAGGCCTGGTAGGAGCCGGTGTGCGCGGGCTTCTCCGAGGTCCGGTTGTTGATGACCCCGTTCGTCTGGGTCCACGGCGCCGTGCCGTTCTCGAAGCCGCCGTTGGCGACGACCTGCCGCGCCTGGCAGTTGCCGCCGCCACCGACGACCAGCGAGTAGGTGGTGGTGTGGGTGGCGGTGCCCGTTCCGGTCACCGTGAGCGTGTAGGTGCCCGCGGTGGCCTGCGCCCCCGCCGAGACGGTCATCGTCGAGGAGGACCCCGACTGCACGGTCGCCGGTGCGAAGGAGACGGTGACCCCGCTCGGCGCACCGGAGGCCGTCAGCCGGACACTCTGTCCGGAACCGCTGGTGGTGGCCGTGGACACGGTCGCGGTGGCGGAGGCACCCGGCTGGACGTTGCCGGAGACCGGGTTCACCGAGACGGAGAAGTCATCGGCCGGTGCCGTAGTGCCGACGGCCGTCTTCCACAGCGTGTAGGCGACTCCGTCGGCGCTGCGGTCGAGGGCGGTCGCGTTGATGTTGCTGGTGGTGTCGCACGACTGGTGGTAGCACGGGTCGTACGAACGGCCCGCCGTACCACCCCACTTGGCGGCCTGGGCGGAGGTCTTGGTGTCGCTCGCGCCGGTCGCGTAACCCGAGGTGGCGATACCGCCCTGCTGGAAGGAGTAGTCGTCGGAGCGGCCCTGGCCCTCCACGTTCTCCTCCGGAGCGAGGCCGAGTGAGGCCCAGTACTCCTTCATCGGGGCCGAGGCGGCCGAGTTGAGGTTGTTGATGAAGTAGCCGCCGTTGGTGGAGGCGACCATGTCGAAGTTGTAGTACGCGGTGATGGCGGCGCGCTGGGCGGAGGTGAGCTGCCCGACGTAGTACGCGGAGCCCTGAAGGCCCTGCTCCTCGCCGTTCCACCAGGCGAAGCGCACGTGCTTGGTCATCGTCGGGTTCTGCTGGGCCAGCGCGAGGGCGTTCTCCAGCAGGGTGGCCGAGCCGGAGCCGTTGTCATTGATGCCGGGGCCGGCGCTGACGCTGTCCAGGTGGGCTCCGAACATCACGGTCCGGTCCGTCGGGCCGCCCGGCCAGTCCGCGATCAGGTTCTTGCCCGCGTAGGTGCAGCTGCCGCAGGTCTGCTCGCTGACGGTGTAACCGGCGGCCTGGAGCTTGCCCTTCACATAGGCGAGCGAGGCGGTGTGGCCGGCGCTGCCGGCCCGGCGGCTGCCGCCGTTCTGCGAGGCGATGGTGCTGAGCTGCGACAGATGGGACTGCACATTGGCGATGCTGATGTCCGGGGGCGTGCCGCCCGGAGTGCCGCCGCCGTCATTGACGGTCAGTGTGTACTGGGCGGTGTGGTCCTGGGTGCCGGCGCCCTTCACGGTGAGCGTGTAGGTCCCGGGCGCCGCGGCCGACGTCGTCGAGACGGTCATGGCCGAGGTCGCACCGGACTGCACGGCGGACGGGCTGAAGGAGACGCTCACACCGCTCGGCTGACCGCTCGCGGACAGGTTCACCGTCTGCGCGCTGCCGGAGCTGACGGTCGTCCTGACCGTGGCCGTCACCGAGTTGCCCGGCTTCACCGAGCCGGCGGACGGGTCCAGGGACATCGAGAAGTCGTTGTTGCCGCTCGGGGTGCAGCTCGGGTCGCCGCTCTGGGCGGGGACGCTGACGGCGTCCCAGGCCGCCTTCGTCCGGTTGAACAGCACGCAGGTGGCGTCGAGCGTCTTGGCCGAGGTGAGCGTGGCCGTGCGGTAGCGCTTGTACGTCATGCCGCTGGTCTTGAGCAGCATGCCGCCGTAGAAGACCTTGCCGGCGCTCTGGATGCCCACGCCGGTGACCGAGGAGCTGTTGCACGTCGGGCTGGACGGCTTGCCGCCGCCGGGGCTCGATCCCTCGGCCAGCAGGTAGAACCAGTGGTTGAGCGGACCGGCCGCCGCGTGCTCCTCGGTGCTGGGTATGGAGGAGCTGTAGCAGTTCGGGTCGCCGATCTGTCCCGGGTTGTACATGATCCGGATCGGCCCGCTGCCCACGAGGTTGATCTTCTCGCCGACGGTGTAGTCCGGGTCGTCGTACGGGGCCGGCTCGTTGGTGTACGCCTCGGTGAGCGCCCCCATGATGTCGCCGGTGGCCTCGCCGAGACCGGACTCGTTGTTGGCGCCGCCGGGCGTGTACTGGTCGATGCCGTGGCCGAACTCGTGGCCCACGACGTCCATGGCCCCGATCCACTGGTTGGCGTTGTTGTGGCCGATGGAGACGGTGGAACCGTCCCAGTAGGCGTTCACGTCGTTCAGCCCGACCTTGACCGGCCAGCTGCGGCCGTTGCCGTCGTGACCGTTGCGCCCCAGCCAGTCACGCAGCATGTCCCACTCGTGCTGGGCCGCCCACATGACGTCGACGCAGCCGGTCTCCTTGCTGGAGGCGCTGCCGGTGCCCCAGGAGTCGGAGGACTTGGTGAAGACCCCGCCCGTGCTGTAGTCGGCGCAGCTCAGCCCCGGCCTGCCGGGGTCGCGAAGGGAGTAACTGCCACCCGATGAAGTGGTGTTGATGGACAGCGGGGAGGGCCCGTTCCACTGGCTGTTGCCGGTGCCGGCCTTGACGTCGTCATAGCTGTCGAGCACCGTGCCGGTGCCCGCGTCGACGAAGACATGCAGATGGCTGGGGGCCTTCGCGGTACGGCCGGTCAGCACCGTCTCCCAGGCCAGCCGGGACTTCTTGCCGGTGGCCCGGACGACCAGCCGGTGACTGTCCACCCGCTTCACCGAGGTGAGCTTCTTGCGCGCGGCGGCTTCGGCCTTTTCGGCCGAGACGGTCACGGTGGTCGGCACGTTGATGCGCCGGGAGACCGCCGACTGCGCGCCGCGGACCCGCCCCTTGGAGTCCGCCACCACGACGGCGTCGCCGCCGACCACCGGCAGCCCGCGGTAGGTGCGCTGGTACGCGATCGAGTAGAGCCCGTTGACCCAGGGGGTCACGTTCTGCCGTTCGTAGCGCTCCTCGGGCCCCTTCGCCAGGGCGTCGAGGCCGCTGGCCGCCGCCCGGTCGGCGGCCGACACGGCAGCCGCGAGAGGGGTGGGAGTGGGGGGAGACGGTTCCGCGGAAGCTGACTGGCCGCTCGTGGCGACCAGCATTCCGGCGAGGACGGCCAGGGTTGTCCCGGCCGTCATCGGTCTGCGTTTCATCGAGGCTCCTCGGTTCGTGGGGACCTCGATCACGGGCAGCGGCGTGGGGAGACGCACCCGCCCACGCGGCTGCCTTCGGCCGTCCGCCCAGGTGGTGTCCGTGATCGAGCGACCGAACACTCACACGTCGCCCTGGCCTCGTCAACGAACTGGGTTCGCTCCGGAGGGAGTTGGCAAGTCTGGTCAAGTCGCCCCGGTGGGATCGCACAGCGGGCACACGGGAACGGTGAGGGGTGTGCGGCGGGGATGGTGTGGTGGCTGGGCGGCTCGCGAGCGTCGACGGCACGGAGGTATCGGGCGCCGGAGGGTCGCGAGAGAGAGTGGACAGATCCGCGGAGCGGGGTCTAATATGCACCCGCATTACAAGATCAGGCAACCAAAATATCCACCGTAACTGTATCACCTGTCGGCCAATTACGCAAGCCCCTCTGATGCTCCATCACGTGGCCGACTCCGGTCCGCCACCAACGAGGAAGACGACAGCCATGACTTCGGGAACAACCACCGCAGCCGCCGCCGGTACCTGGCGGCTGGGCGACCTGACCGTCAACCGCATGGGCTTCGGCGCCATGCGTCTGACCCAGAACGGCGCGGCGCTCACCACCGACCGCACCCCGCACGACCGGGACCGGGCCATCGCCGTGCTGCGCCGCGCCATTGACCTCGGTGTGAACCACATCGACACGGCGGCCTTCTACTTCTCACCGATGCGCTCGGCCAACGAGCTGATCAACCGGGCGCTCGGCCCCTACCCGGACGACCTGGTCATCACCACCAAGGTCGGCCCCCACCGGGGGCCGTCGGGCGACTGGCTGGAGTGGGCCCGGCCCGAGGATCTGCGCGGCCAGGTCGAGGAGAACCTCCGCCAGCTCGGCCGCGACCATCTCGACGTGGTGAACCTGCGCGTGAACGGGCCCGTCCCGATCGCCGACAGGTTCGGCGCGCTGGCCGAGCTGCGGAAGGAGGGGCTCATCCGTCACCTCGGGCTCTCCAACGTCGGAGCCGACCAGATCGCCGAGGCCCTGCCCATCGCGCCGGTCGTCTGTGTGCAGAACCCGTACGGCATAGCCACCCGCCGTCCGGACTCCGACGAAGTGCTCCGGATCTGCGGGGAGCAGGGCATCGCGTTCGTGCCGTTCTACGCCATCGCCGGTGAGGGCCGCGAGTCCGGGGCGGCCGCGGCCGCCGAGAGCGAGGCGGTGTCGGCCGTCGCCCACGCCCATGACGCCTCGTCGGCCCAGGTCCGGCTGGCCTGGACGCTCCAGCGCGGCCCGCACGTACTGGCCATCCCGGGCACCGGCGACCCCGGTCACCTCGCCGAGAACGTGGCGGCGGCCGCCCTGCGGCTCACCGGGGACGAGCTGCGGCAGCTCACGGAACTCGGCCCGGACGCCGGCTGATCCAAGTCGGCGGCCGCCATGGCGGACGGACGGAAGCCACCAGGTCGTGACCGGCTCCCGGAGGCCGTCCACGTCCCCGCGGCCGCACCGGCGGAGGCCGGTGCGGCCGCGGGGATCCCGCCGGACTCCGTACCGACGTAGCATGATCCTCATGGAGCAGCGCGAACTGGGCAGGACCGGACGGGACGTATCGGTCGTCGGACAGGGCACATGGCAGCTCGGCGGGGACTGGGGCGAGGTGCGGGAGGCGGATGCCTTCGGCGTGCTCGACGCGGCCGTCGAGTCCGGCGTCACCTTCTTCGACACCGCGGACGTGTACGGGGACGGCCGCAGCGAACAACTCATCGGCCGCTATCTGAAGGAGCGCCCGGACGCACGGGTCCTCGTCGCGACGAAGATGGGCCGGCGCGTCGAACAGGTGCCGGAGAACTACGTCCTGGACAACTTCCGCACCTGGAACGACCGCTCGCGGTCCAACCTCGGTGTCGACACCCTCGACCTCGTACAGCTGCACTGCCCGCCCACCGCCGTCTACTCCTCGGACGCGGTCTACGACGCCCTCGACACACTGGTCGCCGAGGAGCGGATCGCCGCCTACGGGGTGAGTGTCGAGACGTGCGCCGAGGCCCTGACGGCCATCGCCCGCCCCGGCGTCGCGAGCGTCCAGATCATCCTCAACCCCTTCCGCCTCAAGCCGCTGGACGAGGTGCTTGAGGCGGCGCGCGCCGCCGGGGTCGGCATCATCGCGCGTGTGCCGCTCGCCTCCGGGCTGCTCTCCGGCAAGTACACCGAGAACACCGTCTTCGCCCCGGAGGACCACCGCACGTACAACCGGCACGGAGAGGCGTTCGACCAGGGCGAGACCTTCTCCGGAGTCGATTACGCGACCGGGGTCGCCGCGGCGGCCGAATTCGCCGCACTCGCTCCCCAGGGGGCGACTCCGGCGCAGACCGCTCTGCGCTGGATCATTCAGCAGCCGGGCGTCACCAGTGTGATCCCCGGCGCGCGTTCGGTGGAGCAGGCCCGCGCCAACGCGTCCGCGGCCGCGTTGGCGCCGCTGCCGCAGAAGACGCTCGACGCGGTACGCGACCTCTACGACCGCAGGATCCGCGCGGCGGTTCACGGCCGCTGGTAACGGACGGGGCTACCGGCCCCCGTCGGGGGCCGGTGATTCCGCACCGCTCGTCGAAGTGAGGTCGTCCGGGGTGGTGGCCGAACTGGAGTCGGGGGAGAACAGGCTCATCCCCAGGTACACGGCGGCGAGGAAGGCGACGGTGCCCGCGATGGCGCTGGCCACTCTCGGGCGGCGTCTTATCGCCTCGCGCGTGGTGCGCCGCCGGGCGTTCCTGGACCGGCCCGCCGCGCGCCGCCCGTGGCCGCCGGCCGCCTGGGGCAGCCGGTAGGTCGTCGGAGCACCGGAGTCCTCACCGGACCCGGCCCCCGACCGGTGCTGGGTCGGGGAGGGCGGTGCGGACACCGGCGCGTAGGGCGCGGCCGGTGCGCGCGGGGGAGCGGGCCGGTACATCGGCAGCGGCTCCGCCTGCCCCCGCCAGGCCTCGCTGTTGAACCAGTCGGCGACCTGCTGGGCCGTCGGCCGGTCCTCGGGCTGCTTCGCGAGCAGCCCCAGCAGATACGAGTCGAAGGCGGCGGACATCTCCACCCCGCGCTGCCGCAGCGGCACGGGAGGCGTGTCCACGTGCTGGTAGAGGGTGGCGGTCGGGGTGTCCGAGCGGAACGGCGGCTGGCCCAGCAGCAGTTGGTAGATCACGCAGCCGAGGGAGTACATGTCGGACGCGGCGTCGGCCGTCCGGCCCAGGGCCCGCTCCGGTGCGAGGTAGAGGCTGGTGCCGACGATATGGCCCGTGGTGGTGAGCGCGGCGGAGGGGTCGTCGACGAACTGGGCGATGCCGAAGTCGCCGATCTTGACGGCACCCTCCGCGTCCAGCATCAGGTTTCCGGGCTTGATGTCCCGGTGGACTATGCCCTGGCGGTGGGCCGCGGCCAGTCCGGCGGCGGCCTGGCCCGCGATGCGGGCGACCTGTTCCGGGTCCAGCCGTTCCTGAGCCAGCAGCAGATCGGCGAGGCTCCTGCCCTCGACGAGCTCCATCACGAGGAAGAGCCGGTCCTCCCAGGACCCGAAGTCGAACACGGCCACCAGATGCGGATGGCTCAGCCGGGCGGCGGTCTGGGCCTCCAGCCGGAAGCGCGCGGTGGCCGACTCGTCGGCGTGCTCCCCCAGCAGCAGCTTCACGGCGACGGACCGGCCGAGGACCTCGTCCGCGGCCCGCCAGACCTCACCCATCCCGCCACGACCGATGGCGGATATCAATCGGTACCGACCAGCAACCAGCACCTGCGCACACCTATCCAATGTCTCGGGCCGAGGACCGCTTCGACTGCGACCTCATCGGGAACTGACGGGGTGGGGGACACGCAGCAAGATCAGGATATCCGGCGCACGGCCTCCGGACGACCGTCGGGCGGCGTCGGCACGGATCAGGGGAACAGCCACGCGCAAGCGGACTGCGCGCTGAACTCGCCCTGACCGCCGGGGAAGAGCAGATCCGCCGCCGCGAACACCGGATCGCCACCGTCGCCGGGACGTAGGGGACCGCGATACAGCGCATGCCCGCCGCCCGAGCGGCGGAGGCGCCCGGCGCGGCAAGGGGCCTGTGCACGTGATGAGTCCATGGCGAGCGTGCTCTCAGCCGCTGTTCACCCCGGGCCGCCCGCCGCCGCCCGGCCCACCGATTCCACCAGGGGCAGCAGCCGGTGCGGCACCCGCTCGCGCAGGGCCACCTCGGTCCGGGTCCTGACCACGCCCGGCAGCTGGATCAGCCGCTGGATCACATCCTCCAGATGCCCGTTGTTCCGGGCCACCACCCGGGTCAGCAGGTCGCCGTCGCCCGTGGTCGAGAAGGCCTCGACGATCTCCGGCACGGCGGCGAGCGCCTCGCCCACATCGTCGAGATGCCCCTGCGTGACCTCCAGGTGCACAAAGGCGAGTACCGGGTGGCCGAGCGCGGCGGGTGAGAGGAACGGTCCGCTGCCGGTGATCACACCGTCCCGTTCCAGCCGGTCGATGCGGGCCTGGAGGGTGCCTCGCGCGATCGAGAGGATCCGTGCGTACTCGCGCACGCTGGTGTGCGGCTGTTCGATGAGCAGCCGCAGAATGCGGGTGTCGAGCGCGTCCACCGCCATGGGTCGGCCGGCCTCTTCCTGGTACGTCGGTCGGGGCAGCGACTGTACCAATGGCGCACCGGCGAACCTCCGGAGCCGCCGCCCCGTACCGGCCCAGGGCGGGGCGGGTCGGTCAGGAGCGGCGGCAGGACGTCAGAACTGCACGTCGGAGCAGGCGTAGAAGGCGTTCTCGGTGTCAGAGATCGTCCAGACGCCGAGGATCAGGTGCTTGCCGGACTTCTGCGGCAGCACGCCCGAGTGGCTCACGGTCGAGCCGGGCAGCCGGCCGCCGAAGGGGACGGTGAGGAACGGCTGCGGTTCCAGGTCGGCACGGGTGAGCGGCTGGGTCGGGTCGTAGCCGTCCTTGGTGATGTAGTAGCGGAAGTCGGTCGTGGCGTGCCGTGCCTCGATCCGCCAGTTGAAGGTGTAGTTCTGACCGGCGGTGACCTGGGTGGCGGGCCAGGCGCCGCCGCGCGGGTCGTCGAGTTCGGAGAACCGGCCGATGCCGCCCGAGCAGATGTGGCCGTCGGCCGGTCCGCGGGTGGGGAAGCCCTTGGGGCCCTCGACGCTCGGGGGCTCCCACTGGATCTGCCCGCAGTGCTTGACGGTGCCGATCCCGCAGAGCTGCTGGCGGCTGATGGGGGAGTCGGTGTAGCCGTGGCTCTGGGCGCTGCCGGAGGTGGCGAACAGCGCCGCGCCGGCCAGGCCGAGCCCGGCCAGTAAGGAGGTGATCCTTCTGCGCATACGTAGCTCCTGGAGATGTGGGGTGATGTCCGGAGAGTTCTGCGGTCTAGACCAAGGGTGAGCGTAGCCATGTCAACCAGTCGTGTCCATACCGTCCCGAGCGGGCCGCTGCCGGGCCCCGCCGAGGGGGGTGTCGCGCGGAAATCGGCTGCCCGGCAAGGCTGTTCGGTCCTCCCGGACATACACCGCGGCCTCGCCGTCGTCGACACCACCGTGATCTCCACCGTCATTCAGGAGACCAACTCCCTCACCTGTCGCGGCTACCCGGTCCAGGCCCTCGCCGCCCGCCGTTCCTTCGAGGAGGTCGCCTACCTGCTCTGGTACGGGGAACTCCCCGATGCCGCACAGCTCGCCGAATTCCGGGCCCGCGAACGCGCCCTTCGGCCCTTGGACCGCACCACCGGGGAACTCCTGACCCGCCTGCCCGAGACCTGCCACCCCATGGACGTACTGCGGACCGCCGTCAGCTTCTTCGGGGACGAGGACCCCATCGAGGACGACGACGGCCCGGCGGCCAACCGGACCAAATCCCTCGACTGCCCCGATTGGGGCGACTGCGCGCCGGTATGCCCGGTGGGTTCCTCCGTGGAGGGCGTCATCCCGTACCGGCTAAGCTGCAAACGCCCCGCGGGGGAAGTCCGGTCGAATTCCGGCGCTGACCCGCAACGGTAGGTGGAGCCCGTCCTGTGCTCCGCAAGCCCGATTACCCGCGGCGGTGATAGCTCCTGTCAATTCGCCGTGGACTGCGAGAGGCGTTGCGTTGGGCGCTTCGCGTCCGGGCTGCTCCTTCGGTTGCGTAGGTGCACGGCCTGAGGCGAAAGCGATCCGCCCGTGGTCACCTCCCTCGAACGCATACCTGTCCCGCCCTCGCGCACGTCCCGGGCCGGTGGCGGGCCCGCCCCTCCCCGGCGGGTCTCCCTGCCCCTCCTGCTGACGACTCTGTCCGTCCTGCTGCTGCTCTCCGTCGTCTGCGGTGCGGGAATCGGGGCCTCAGGGATCTCCTGGGGAGAGGTGCTGCGCGACCTGTGGGCCGGCCTGACCGGAGGGTCCATCGCTCCTGACCGAGTCCCCGGGTACACCATCGTGTGGGAGCTGCGCTTTCCGCGAGCCGTGCTGGCCGCGGTCGTCGGGGCCGGCCTGTCGGCCATCGGTGTCGCCGTGCAGGCCATGGTCCGCAACGCCCTGGCCGACCCGTTCGTCCTCGGCATCTCCTCCGGCGCGGCCGTCGGTGCCAACGCCGTACTCATCTTCGGAGTCTTCAGCGCGCTCGGCATCTGGGCCCTGTCCACGGCAGCCTTCCTCTCCGCACTCCTCGCGATGATGCTCGTGTACGCGATAGCCCGCACCGCACGCGGCCTGACCCCCCTGCGACTGGTCCTGACCGGCACAGCGATGTACTACGGCTTCTCGGCCATCACGACATTCATGGTGTTCGCCGCCGAGCGGGGCGAGGCTGCCCGCTCCGCCATGATGTGGATGCTCGGCAGCCTCGGGGGTGCCACCTGGTCCTCCGTACCGATCGCCGCAGGCGCCACGATCGGTGGTCTCGCCCACCTCGCGTGGTCGGCCCGCCGCCTCAACGCCCTTGCCATGGGCGACGAGACCGCGGCCGCTCTGGGCGTGGACGCCGGGAGACTGCGCAAGGAGCTGTTCCTGGTCTCCGCAGCGGTCACGGGGGCGCTGGTCGCGGTGAGCGGCGCGATCGGGTTCGTCGGCCTGATGATCCCGCACGCCGCGAGGATGGTGGTCGGCGCGGATCACCGCCGGCTGCTGGCCGTCGCACCGCTCGCGGGGGCCGTCCTGCTGATCTGGGTGGACATCCTCTCGCGCGTGCTGCTCGCGCCGGCCGAACTGCCGGTCGGCGTGCTGACCGCGATGATCGGCGTGCCGTGCTTCGTCCTGCTGATGCGCCGCCGCTCCTACACCTTCGGGGGCGCATGATGCAGATCGACATCGATGAGCTCACGGTCGAGATCGCCGGTGCGCGCCTGGTGGAGGAGATCACGCTGCGAGCGGGCGACGCTCAGCTCGTCGGCCTGGTGGGGCCCAACGGCAGCGGGAAGTCCACCCTGTTGCGCTGCGTCTACCGGGCTCTGCGCCCGTCCGCCGGAACGGTTCGGATCGGTGGCGAGGACCTGTACGCCATGAGCCCGCGGGAAGGTGCCCGCCGACTGGCCGCGCTTCCCCAGGAGGCGACGTACGAGTTCGACTTCACCGTCGCCGAGACCGTGGCGATGGGAAGGATGCCGCACCAGGGGCCGGCAGCACGGGCGTCCGAGGAGGACCGGCAGATCTGCGAGGCGGCGCTGGCGGAGGTCGGGGCCGGCCACCTGGCCGACCGCGGCTTCCTGACCCTGTCCGGCGGCGAGAAGCAACGGGTCCTGATCGCCCGCGCCATGACCCAGCAGCCACGCGTGCTCGTGCTTGACGAGCCCACCAACCACCTTGACATCGCGCAGCAGTTGGAGGTGCTGGCCCTGGTTCGCGCCAGCGGGCTGACCGTGCTCACCGCGTTGCACGACCTCAACCTCGCCGCACTCCACTGCGACCTCCTCCATGTCATCGACAGCGGCCGGATCGTCGCGTCAGGCGCTCCGCACGACGTACTGACCCCCGAGCTGCTGGCTGAGGTCTTCGGAGTACGGGCGCACCGAGTGCCCCACCCGGAGACCGGCGCGGTACAGCTGATCTTCGACCGTCTCCACTCCGTCCGTTCCCCCTCCTAAGGAACCACTGCCACCATGCCCAACCTGATACGCCCCGCCGCACTCGGCCTCGTACTCACTGCCGCCATGGCCCTCAGCGGCTGCGGCGCGGAGATCGCCCCGCAGGACGGAAAAGACGGAGAGAACGCACATGCGGCCGGGGGCCACTACCCGGTGACCGTCGAGAACTGCGGTGAGAAGAAGACCTACGGCAAAGCACCGCAACGCGTGGTGACCAACGACGTCGGCATCACCGAGATCATGTTCGCCCTCGGACTGGAGGACCACATGGCGGGCTATGTGATGCCCGACGACAAGGGCGATCTGACGTCCGTCCCCTGGAAGGGCGGCTACAAGAAGACCACCTGGCTGTCCAAGGAGACGATCAACAAGGAACTCGTCCTCGACGCACGCGCCGATCTCGTCTTCGCGGGCTGGAGCTACGGCTTCAACGAGGGAGACGGATTCACCCCGGCAGCCCTGAAGAAGGTGGGCATCGACTCGTACCTGTTGAGCGAGTCGTGCCGCAACGGGCAAGCGAAGGCGCGCGGGGTGATGCCGCCGCTCGAAGCGCTCTACACCGATCTCCGGAACCTGGGGAAGATCTTCGACGTCGAAAAGCGCGCCGGCGCCCTCATCACACGGTTCGAGAAGCAAGTGGCCCAAGCACAGGCGACTGCCCTGAAGGGCACCGACCGGCCGAGGGTGTTCCTCTACGACGACGGCCGTGACAAGCCCCTGACCTCGGGTGCCTACGCCGGACCGCACGACATCATCACCAGGGCCGGCGGCGACCACGTCATGAAGGACCTCAAGGACACCTGGACGACGGTGGGCTGGGAAACGGTCGTCGAGCGGGACCCCGAGGTGATCGTCATCAACAACTACGGAGACACCAGCGCGGAGCAGAAGCGGAAGTTCCTCAAGTCGTATCCTCCGCTGGCCAACGTCTCGGCCATCAAGAACGACCGGATCGTCGTCCTCGACTACGTGGACCTCGTCGAGAGCCCGCGTAACCCCGCGGCCATTGCCTCACTCGCGGCAGCCCTGAGGAAAGCCGAACGCTGACGCTCTCACTTGCGGGTTCGCGGCCGGATCAGTACCGGCCCCTCACGAGTATCACCGCCCCGGTCGCCGGGTATCTCGTCGGCGCCCGGTCGGACCGCACCGGCAGACGGCTCGGGCTGTTCCGGCTGTGCGCCGTGGCCGGGTCCCTCGGCTGGTGCGCCATGGCTGCGGCCGACCGGGTGCGGATGCCGTTCGTGATCAGTGCCGTGATCCTGGCCTTCGCCGGCGGCGCCGGGTCGCAGCTGTTCGCCGCGGTCCACGACGACCTGCGGGCAACCGCCAGCCCGGTGGGCGACGGGGTCGTCTCGGTCGTGCGCATGGCGCTGACGGCCGGGTGGATCGTGGGCCCGGTGGGGGGCTCGCTGCTGGCCACCGCCGCCGGACCGCGCGCGATGTTCGTGGCCACCGGGGTGTGCACCCTGGCACAGATCCTCCCGATGGGCTTCGTGCGCGCCCGCTCGGCCCCGTCCGGAGCGCAGGTCGAGAAGGCGGCCGGGGTGCCGGCCGAGCGGCGCGTGGGGGTGCGGGGCATGTTGCCCCTGCTCGCCTTCACCTGCCTGTACGTGTTCGTCTACACGGGAGAGCCGGTATGGACAGTGCGCTGCGGGTACGAGCTCCTCGCAGCGGGCTGTTCAGGCGGTTTTGACGATGGTGCCGGCGCCTTCCAGTGCGGTCACCTCGTCGGCGGGTGCGGTGGTGTCGGTGACGAGGGTGTGCAGGAGAGTGGAGGGGCCGACGCAGGCGTAGGCGGCGCGGCCGAGCTTGCCGCCGTCCGCGGCGACGATGGTGCGACGGGCCGCGGCGATGCCCGCCTTCTTCACCGCGGCGTCGTCGAGGTTGTACGCGGTCAGGCCGTCGGCCGCGCTCAGCCCGCAGCAGCCGATGACGGCGGTGTCGAAGCGCAGGGCTGCCAGAGAGGCGAGCGTGAGGGGGCCGGTGAGGGCTCCCTCGGCGGCGCGGGGCTGGCCGCCGGGCACCACCAGCGTGGCCGGGCCGGGTTTCTCGCTGAACAGATGGATGGCCTGAAGGGACAGGGGCATCACGGTGACGGGCCGCTCGCGCAGCAGGCGGGCGACCTCCAGGCAGGTGGTCCCGCTGTCCAGCAGGACGCTCTCGCCGTCGGCGACGAGCGCGGAGATCTCGGCTGCGATCCGGCGCTTGGCGTCGACCGACTCGTGAACGCGCAGGGCGAAGGGCGGTTCCTCGCCCCGCAGCAGCAGGGTGCGTGCCCCGCCGCGGACCCGTTCGAGTACGCCCTGGGCGGCCAGGGTGTCGAGGTCGCGCCGGATGGTCATCTCCGAGGCCCCGGTCAGCTCCGCGAGCTCTTGGACCGTGGCGCCGCCCGAGTCCCTGACGGCCTTCCCGATCAGCCCGTGCCTGTGTGCGTTGCTCATACCGCGATTGAACACCACCGAAAAACGAACATTCCAGATGGTCATTAATGTTGGTTACGCACATAGATAATGTTCGTTATCGTGGGCGGCATGGAGCATTCACTTCGAACCGCCCGCGTGGCGACCTATGTCTACTTCGTGCTGTGCGGCACGCTGATGGGCGCCTGGGTGGTGCACATTCCCGCCATCGAGGAGCGCGTGGGCATCAGCCACGCGGCGCTGGGCGGTCTGCTGGTGCTGCTCGGGCTCGGGGCCTTCACCGGGATGCACGTGGCCGGGCGTCTGACCGACCGCCTCGGCGCACGCGTCGTGATCCCAGCCGGTGGCGCGCTGTGCGGCGCGGCGCTGGTGCTGCCCGGCCTCGCCCGGGATCCCTGGACGCTGGCGGGCGCCCTGCTGGTCTTCGGCTTCTGCAACGGCTGCCTGGACGTGAGCATGAACGCCCACGCCGTGTACGTGGAGAAGGCCTACGGCCGACCCGTCATGTCGGGCTTCCACGCCACGTTCTCAGTCGGCGGCGTCCTGGCCGCGCTCCTCGGAGCGGGTGCCGCGAGCGCCGGCCTGAACCCGGCCACGGGCATGGCCGCCACAGGAGCCGTGGGCGTCGTGATCGCCCTGGCGTCGGCACGCGCCCTGTTGCCGACCGCCCCCGCCGCTGCCGACATCGGCTCCCCGCAGGAGACCGGGGCATCACCGGCCGACACGCGCCGCAGCGCCACAGGGAGCATCCGGCTCCTCGCCGTCCTGGCGCTGATGGTCATGCTGTGCGAGGGCGCCGCCAACGACTGGAGCGCCCTGCACCTGAAGGACGTCCTCGGCGCGTCCGCCAGCACGGCCGCCTTCGCTTACGGCACCTTCGCGGCGGCGATGACCGTCGGCCGGCTGCTCGCCGACCGCCTCGTCTCCCGGTTCGGCTCGATGGCGATCCTGCGCTACGGCGCCGCCATGGCCGCCGTCGGCATCACGCTCGTGGCCCTCGGCCCGTGGATGTGGACCGCGTTCGCCGGCTGGGCACTGTTCGGCCTGGGTCTGTCGGGCTCTGTCCCTCAACTGTTCAGTGCGGCCGGGCACGCCGACCCCGCCGCCGCCGGCGCCAATGTCTCCCGCGTCGCCGGGCTCGGCTATGTCGGCATGCTCGCCGGCCCCGCCGTCATCGGCTGGCTGTCCCACATCGCCGCCCTGAACCACGCCTTCCTCCTGCTGACCCTGCTGTGTGTGACCACCGCTGTGGCCGCCGGAGTCCTGCGCACCGGATCCGACCGCACCCGCCGAAGCGAGATGGCACCCAGCGGCCAGTGACCGCCTGTGCGGCACGGGATCCGCGCGGAGCGGCCGAGCGACCGGCCGCCCTGCCCGCGTCTCTGGTGCGAGGCGCCTCGACCCCGTGCCGCACGGGCCCCCACCTCCCCGGCCGCCGGAGCCGGGGAGGAAGAACCCGTCGCCGCGACAAGGAACCATCGCCATGTCCACAGACCGCCCCATCGTGTTGTTCGACGCCCCGCACGCCACCCCCGCCGACTTCCTCTTCATCGACGACCGCGACGAGAACGTGCGCGCAGCGCAGGCCATCGGCATGGACGGACACGTCTTCATCCGATGCGAGGAGCTGGCAGCAGCCCTCGGCGACTGGCTGCCGACCGGGTGACCGACGCCGGTGCCAGGGCGGGTTGGTCCGTTGGCTCGGCTGTGGCCGGGCAAGGTGAAATGATCCTGTGCCATTGGTCCATAGGGTTGGGTCTGAGTTGAACCATTAGCCCTCCAGGTGCTGAGATGGATCTATCAATGGCGCTGCGGGTCCCCCGGGGATCTCTGCGGCGCCTTTCTCATGTCTGCGCTGGTTCCATGCGCGAAAGGGGCGGGGCGACTTGCTGAAGAGGGCGTTCGTCGCACGCGATCCGGGACGGATCCGGCTGCGGTTCGCGTCCCGGGCTGTGCTCGGCATCGGGCTCGCCGTCGTGCTGTGCGGAGCGGCCGGGCAGTCGCTGGCGGCGTCCATCACCGGTGGCCTGGCCGCGCTGCTCGCGCTGTTCACGGTGACCGATCCGACGGTGCGTGGGCAGGCGATCACGACCGCCCTCCTCCCCGCCGTCGGTCTCCCGGTGCTCACGCTCGCCGCCGTGCTGCACGATGTGCCCGTCGCGCGGGACCTGGCGTTTCTCGCCGTTGTGGGGGCGGGGGTGTACGCGCGGCGGTGGGGGCCTCGCGGGCACTCGCTGGGCGTGTTCGGCTTCATGGCCTATTTCTCGGCCCAGTTCCTGCACACCGTGCCCGGCCAACTGCCCGAGCTGTACGCGGCCGTGCTGCTGTCGCTCATCGCGTCGTCGGTGGTGCGGTTCGGGGCGTGGTGTTACGAGCGGCGGCTCGCGGTACCCGTGGCTGTCACCCTCCCTGCCGGGGCATCGGGGCTCGGGCGGATCACGACGCGGCAGGCCGTGCAGGCGACGTTGGGGGCAGGGCTCGCGCTCGCGGTGGGGCAGGTGCTCTCCGATCAGCGTTGGTACTGGGCGGTCGGCGCCACCTGGTGGGTGTTCGTGGCCACGACCTCGCGGGGCGAGACCGTCGTGCGCGGGTTCCGGCGATCCCTGGGGACGGTCCTCGGGATCGCCCTGGGCTTCGCCGTGGCCGTGCCGCTGCACCACGAGCCGGTCGCGGCCGCGGTGGTCGTGGCGCTGAGCGTCTTCGGAATCTTCTATACCGCTGCTGTCTCCTACACCTGGATGATGCTGGCCGTGACCGTGATGGCGAGCATGCTGTACGGGCTGCTCGGCGTGCTTGACGCGGGTCTGCTGATGCTGCGGGTGACTGAGACGACGGTCGGGGCGCTCGGTGCCGTACTGGCGGTGCTGTTCGTGCTGCCGGTGACCACGCACTCGGTGACCGAGGCGTGGGTGGAGCGGGCGCTGCGGTGCGTGCGCACGTGTACGGCGGAGGCCGCCGCCCGGCTCGCAGGGAGCGAGGACGCCGACCCGCCCCGGAGCGTTGCCGAACTGGAGGCGATCCTCGGCCGGGTGCGTTTGTCGCTGGCGCCGCTGGTGCATCCGCTCAACCCGATGAAGGACCGCAAGCGGCGGGCGCGGCATGTGCTCGCGTTGCTCGACGACTGCGCACGCGAGGTGCGCGGTCTGGCGTCCGTCGCCGCCGACCCGGAGGCCTCGCACGACGCCCGGCTCGCCGCGGCCTGCTGGCGTGTCGAGAGTGCGGTGGAAGCGCTGACGGCTCCCGGGCGGCAGGCCCGTGCCCCGCTCGCCGCCGGACTCCCGGCGCACGCCACCGCGGCGGAACCCGCCCTCGCCCATCTGCACGGCCTGGAGCGCGCGCTCGCCGAACTGGCCACGCCGCTGCACGGCCCGCCCGGGGCCCCGCTCGCCGCGGTCTGACCCCGCACCCTTTGGTCCGGACCAACTGGCGCACTGCTACGGTCGCCGCGGAAGATCGCGACGGTCCCCACTGTCGTGGTCACTCGGCGGAGAAAGGCAGTGCGGTGGTCAGCAGCAACGGTGCCGGACGGGCATTCATCGGGTCGTTCACCTCGGCGGGCGGGCGGGGAGTCACCGCCGCCGCCGTGGACCAGGACACCGGGGCGCTCACCGTCCTCGGCGCGACGGATGCCGTTCCCGACCCCTCGTACCTGGTGCTGGGCCGGGGCAGCGGCCCCGGCGGCGCGGTCCTGTACGCGGTCAGCGAGACCGAGCCGGGCGCGGCCGCGGCCCTCGACATCACCCACGACGTGCCGCGGCCGCTCGGCGAAATGCGGCCGGTGGACGGCGACAGCCCCACGCACCTCGCACTCGCGGGAGGCCGGCTGCTCACCGCCAACTACGGCTCCGGCAGCGTCACCGTGCTGCCCGTCCGTGCGGACGGCTCACTCGGCCCCGTCGTCAGCGTGCTCAAGCACGAGGGAAGCGGGCCGGACGCCGGCCGCCAGGAAGGCCCGCACGCCCACCAGGTCCTCCCCGACCCCTCGGGGAACTGGGTGCTGAGCGTCGACCTCGGAACCGACTCGGTACGGGTCTGCGCACTCGACCCGGACACCGGGGAGCTGCGTCCGCACGGTGAGACGGTGCTGCGGCCCGGCACCGGTCCGCGCCATCTCGCCTTCCACCCCGACGGCGCGCACGCCTATGTGCTGAACGAGCTCGAACCCACGGTCACCGTGTGCCGGTGGGACGCCGTGGCAGGGGTGCTCGAAACGGTCGACGAGACGTCGGTACTGCCCGCGGAGGCGACCGGGGACACCGCCGCGGCGAGCTACGCGTCCGAGGTCGTCGTCTCGCACGACGGCCGGTTCCTCTGGGTGGCCAACCGGGGGCACGACAGCATCTCGGTGATCGGCCTCGACGCCACGGGCGAGAAGGCGTCCCTGGTCACCACGGTGGGCTGCGGCGGGCACTGGCCGCGCGACCTCGCCCTCGACCCGGCCGGGCGACGGCTCTACGCGGCCAATGAGCGGTCCGGGAACGTCGCCTGGTTCGCCGTGGACCCGGAGACCGGTATCCCGGCCCAGGAAGGCTCCCTGGAGGCTCCTGCGGCCTCCTGCGTGATCTTCGCCTGAGGGGTTCGTACGCGCGGATGGCGAACCGAGCCTGAGGGGTCCGTACGCGCAGGTGGCGAACCGAACGGGGCGCCACCCGCGTCCGTCACGGGGCGGGGCCCCGGGGGGGGGGGGGGGGGCGGCCCCCCGGCCCCCCCCCCCCCCCCCCCCCCCCCCCCCCCCCGGCCCCCCCGCCCCCCGGGGCGGCCCGCCCCCCCCCCCCCCCCCCCCCCCCCCCCCCCCCCCACGACGCAGAACGCACCCGGAACGGATTCAGAGCGCCTGTGCCCCCTGCGCCACCGGGGGAGCGATGCCGAGCGCCGAGGTGTACATCGACATCACCAGCTTGCCGATCGCCGGGTAGGCGCCGAGCGGCTCGGCCGCCGCGCAGCCCGCCTCCTTGACGGCGGAGTCCAGCAGCCCCTCGGCCACCTCGGGACCCACCAGGTACGGCGCGACCGCCAGCTGGAGCGAGCCGGAGTCCTTGAGCTGCGCGGCGATCGACGCGACCGAACCCTCGACATCGAGTGCGGCGGCCATCACCGGCACCGCGAGCCGCGCGGCCAGCAGCATGCCGGTGATCCCGGCGGCCTGCACGG
The DNA here is from genome assembly GCF_055587045.1 of Streptomyces sp. NPDC048671. Taxonomy (NCBI): domain Bacteria; kingdom Bacillati; phylum Actinomycetota; class Actinomycetes; order Kitasatosporales; family Streptomycetaceae; genus Streptomyces; species Streptomyces sp. NPDC048671. The sequence continues at coordinate 90,629 of NZ_JBVJHB010000019.1, forward strand.
CCTCCTCGCCGCCCACCGTGGCCAGCACGATTCCGTCGGCGGCCGTGGCCACCGTGAAGAGCCTCGCCCGGTCCGCACGGGCGAGACCGGCCTCGGAGAGGCGGACGTGCAGCGCCTCGGCGAGGAGCGGGTGCGGGCCGAGGACATCGGTCAGCTCGGCCGGTGCCTGGCTCTCCGTGATCGATTGGCGTATCCGCTGCACAAGGGCGTTGTCCGGTCCCGCGAGCAGCGGCACCACGACGGCGGCCGGACCCTCGGGCGCAGTGACCTCACGACCGGCGGCCGTCGCCTGTTCGAAGCGCGCGATGCGCTCGGCGGCGGAGTGCGCGAGCGCGGAGGCAAGAGTCGGGTACTCGGCATCGTCACCGTCGAGGTAACCGATCAGGGCGTTCAGACCGGGCAGCTCGGAGCGGGCAATACTGATCACCTCTTCGGCCAGACTGCGGCTGGCCGAAGAGGGGGTACCGGGAACGGCGAGAACGAGCGCGGCAGCGCCCTCAGGTGCGACCACGGGCTCCGGGCGGCGGTGCCGTCCGGACTGGCGAGGTCGCGGCATTCGTACAGGCAGGCCGGAAGCGGGCCCAGTGGGGGTGCTCATGGCGCCGCATGCTACTGGTTTTGGGTACCCCGCTGCGCGGGGAGGGTCCGGTCGAGCGTTGTCTGTCCGCATTTATCCGATGAGTCGCTTACCGGTCAACTGCCCTGCTCTGTCACCCCTCCGTCGGGCCGTCAATCCGGTCCGGACAACGGAATGCAGAGCAGTGTCGGATGGTGCGGCAGGAGCAGACCGCCGGTGGCCAGCGCCTGCGCGATGCGCAGGGAGCCGATCAGCGGATCACCCGAACCGGGGACCGCCCGTGCCTGCGGCAGCTGCCGGGACAGCTCCTCGCGCAGCGGTACGAGCAACGGGTCGCCCATCCGGAACAAGCCACCCGTCAGCGCCACTTCGTACTCCTCGCCGTCCGCTCCGGCCTTCGGGCACACGGCGGCGGCCGCCTGCGCGATATGTCCGGCGGCGTCGCGGAGAATGCCTTCGGCGACGGGGTCGTGTGCCGCGCAGGCGGCCACCTCGGGAGCGAACGAGGCCAGGACCGCGGGCCGGTCGGTACGCGGATAGAGCAGGCCGGGCAGTTCGGGCGCCGGGCCGAACACCGCCTCCAGCCGGGCGAGCAGTGCCGGGGATCCGCCGCGCCGCCCGTCGTGGGCGCGCATCGCCGCATCGAGACCGGCCCGGCCGATCCAGGCACCGCCACCGCTGTCGCCCAGCAGATGGCCCCAGCCGTCGGCCCGCCGCCACCGCGTCAGATCCGTGCCGAGGGCGATCAGGCCGGTGCCGCCCGCGACCACCGCGCCGGGCCGCTGGCCGACCGCTCCGGCGTACGCGGTCACGGCGTCGGCGGCGAGCGCCAGCCGTCGCACACCGAGCGCGTCCGCCAGGGCGGCGGGCAGTTCGGACCGCAGCTGGTCGCCGAGGGTGGCCATACCGGCAGCGCCGATCGCCGCGGCGGCGATCCGGCCTCCGTCGCCGTGCCGCGCGAGCAGTTCCCCGGCGGTGGGCAGCAGTTGCTCCAGCAGGTGAGCGGCGTCGATACCGGAGGGCCCGGTCCGCACCGGTCCGGCACAGGCCGCCGTGGCCAGGGGGGCGTCCGAGCCCACGGCGCCCAGGGCCACCCGCAGTCCGGAACCACCCGAGTCCACCCCGAGGACATACTCGCCGCGGACGTACTCCCCGGCGTGGTCCGGCCGTCCGGGGGCGCCGGCCGCCGCCGGGCCGTCCCCGTCGGGTTCAGCCGTCACGGCAGTCGCCAGTCGACCGGCTGGGCGCCCTGACGCTCCAGCAGCTCGTTGGTCCGGCTGAACGGCCGGGAACCGAAGAACCCGCGGTCCGCCGACATGGGGGAGGGGTGCGAGGACTCGATCGCCGGGAAATCCCCCAGCGACGGGCGCAGATTGCGGGCGTCGCGGCCCCACAGGACCGACACCAGCGGGGTGCCCCGCGCGACCAGCGCCGAGATCGCCTGCTGGGTCACCTCCTCCCAGCCCTTGCCGCGATGCGCGGCGGGCCGGCGGGGCGCGGTGGTCAGGGCCCTGTTGAGCAGCAGTACACCCTGCTCGGCCCACGGCGTCAGATCACCGTTGGAGGGGCGTGGAAGCCCCAGGTCCGAGTGGAGTTCCCGGAAGATGTTCTCCAGGCTGCCGGGCACCGGTTGGACGTCGGGCGCGACGGAGAAGCTCAGCCCCACCGCGTGCCCCGGTGTCGGGTAGGGGTCCTGACCGACGATCAGGACCCGTACCTGGTCGAAGGGTTGCTGGAACGCCCGCAGGACGTTCGCGCCCGAGGGCAGATAGGTGCGTCCCGCGGCGATCTCCTCGCGCAGGAAGCCGCCCATCGCCGCGATGCGTTCGGCCACGGGCTCAAGGGCCTGCGCCCAGCCGGGCTCGATGATTTCTTTCAGAGGTCGTGCTGCCACGGGCGGCACTCTACTGCTGATACGACGGTATGGATCAACCGCCCGTGGCCGCCGCCCGGACGCACAGGACATCCGGCAGGTGCGAGATGAGCTGCTGCCAGCTGTCGCCGTCGTCCGCGCTCGCGTAGACCTCGCCGTTGCGGTTGCCGAAGTAGACCCCCGCCGGATCGGCGTCGTCCGTACAGAGCGCGTCGCGCAGCACCGTGCCGTAATGAGCCCCCTCTGGGAGTCCCGCGGACAGGGGCTCCCAGCTGTCGCCGGCGTCGCGGGTCCGGAAGACCCGGCAGCGGTGCTCGGCCGGTACCCGGTCGGCGTCGGCGTTGATGGGGAAGACGTACGCCGTGTCCGCCCGGTGCGGATGCGCGGCCACGGCGAAGCCGAAGTCGGAGGGCAGCCCCTCGCCGATGTCCGTCCAGTTGCTCCCGGCGTCGTCGCTGCGGAAGACGCCCCAGTGGTTCTGGAGGTAGAGCCGGTCGGGATCGACCGCGTCCCGGCTGACCTTGTGCACGCACTGGCCGAACTCCGGGTTCGGGTCCGGCAGGAAGACGGCCGACACCCCCTTGTTGGCCGGGGTCCAGCTCTCACCGCCGTCCGCGGTCCTGAACACCCCGGCGGTGGAGACCGCGACCGTCACCGCCCGCGCGTCCCGTTCGTCGGTCAGGACCGTGTGCAGCCCCTCGCCGCCCCCGCCCGGCACCCATTTCGAACGCGTCGGATGCTCCCAGAGCGGGCGGACCAGCTCGAACGACTCGCCGTTGTCCCGTGACCGGAACAGCGCGGCCGGCTCGGTGCCCGCGTACACCACGTCGGGGGCCTCCGGGCCCGCCGGGTGCAACTGCCAGACCCGCTCCAGCGACGCTCCGGTGAACTCCGGGAACTTCACGGCCGGCCGTCTGGGCTCGACCCAGGTGGCGCCCAGGTCGTCGGAGTGGAAGACGGAAGGCCCCCAGTGCGCGCTGTCGCCGCCGACCAGCAGCCGGGGGACCTCCGCGCGGGTGTCGATGGCGACCGAGTAGATCGCCTGCGCATTGAAATGCGGACCGTCGAACTTCCACGCACCATCGTGCCTGCGGCCGATGAAGAGTCCCTTGCGGGTACCCACGGTGAGCAGAACATCGGTCATGACCGAACCTCCCGAAACGCCGTTGTGCCGGATACCGGTCAGTCTGCACCCGGCCACTGACAGCGGCGCGCAGGAGAGCGCGGGACACCGCCGCTTCCGCTGCCGTGCCCGGTGCGGTGCGGTGCGGTGTGCGAGGGGAAGTGTGAGCCGACGCGTCGTTGCCGTCGGTGACGGTGACGGTGACGGTGACGGTGACGGTGACGGTGGCGTGCCCCCGGCCGGGCCGAAGCGACGGCCCCCGCCCCGCGACGGCCTCCGTCAGCGGCGGGGCGCGGCCGTGCTGCTGCGCACCACCAGATTGGTGGCCAGGTCGACCCGGGTCGTCGCCGGCTGCCGGCCCCGGCCCAGGTCGATCACCAGGCGGGCCGCGGTCTCGGCCATCTCTATGAGCGGCTGGCGCACCGTGGTCAGCGGCGGTCCGATCCACCGGGTGAGCGGCAGGTCGTCGAAGCCGACGACGCTGAGGTCCTCGGGGATGCGCAGGCCCAGCTCCCGCGCCGCCTCGTACACGCCGAGCGCCTGTAGGTCGTTCCCGGCGAAGACCGCGGTCGGCCGGTCGGCCTGCCGCAGCAGATCGAGGCCCGCGGTGTATCCCGCCTCGTGCTGGAACTCGCCCTCGCGGATCAGCGCGGGATCGATCGGCAGGCCTGCGGTCTCCAGGGCGGCGCGGTAGCCGTCCACCCGGGCCCGGCTGCACATCATCCGGGACGGGCCGCTGATGACCCCGATCCGCCGGTGCCCGAGCGCGGTGAGATGGCGGGTGGCGGCCAGCCCGCCCTGCCAGTTCGTCGTCCCGACCGAGGGCACGTCGTCGCCGGGATCGCCCGCCGGGTCGACGACCGCGTAGGGGATGCTGCGGCTGGTCAGCTGGGCGCGCTGGGCGGCGCTGAGGTCCGAGAGCACCAGGATCACCCCGACCGGCCGGCGGGCCAGCACCCCGTCCACCCAGGTCTGCCCAGGGGTGAGCCGGCCCGCGCTCTCCGAGAGGACCAGGCTCAGCCCTTCCTCCCTGGCGACGTTCTCCACCCCGCGCACGACCTCCATGGCCCAGGCGCTGTCCAGCTCGTGGAAGACCAGATCGATTAGCCGGGACTGGGTGGTGGAGCCGCGTCTGCGGCGGTAGCCGTGCAGCAGCAGCAGCTCCTCCACCTTGGTGCGGGTACCCGGGGCGACATCGGCGCGCCCGTTCAGCACCTTCGAAACTGTCGGAGCCGAGACTCCGGCCGCTCGGGCGATTTCCGCCAGCGTGGCGGTGCCTTCCGACGATTCGCCGGCAGGCGCATTCTCCTGATGTGACTGGACGTTTGCGGGGCTCATAAGGGGATCGTAGCTCCCTGCGGCCCCGGCGGGCGGCTGGGTCAGGAGGGAGTAAATACCGCTCCCCGGCCCCTTGACGCACCCGAAACCCGACCGTACCGTTCCGGCAACATTCGTAAGTCTCACCGAAACATTCGACAGAGGTGCGGTCATGCGGTCGGGTATTTTCACTCAGTGCACACGTACGGCGAGATGGACCGCGGCCGGTGCCGCCATGGTCATGGCCGGCCTGCTGGCCGGATGCGGATCGGACGGCGCCGGCGGGGGCGGCGGGGGCGGCGGCGGAACCCTCACCGCCTACGTCTACGGGGACGACGCCGCGAAGATCCAGGAAGCGGCGGTCAAGGAGTTCAACAAGACCTCCGACGTCAAGGTCAAGCTCGTCTCCGTACCCGGCACCGAATACGTCAACAAGCTCCGCAGCGCCATGGGCTCCCCGAGCGCCCCCGACATCTTCTACAACTGGGGCGGCGGCTCCATCAAGCCGTACGTGGAGGCCGGCCAGGTGGTCGACCTCACGTCGACGATCAAGAACGACACCACGCTCAAGGACGGCTTCCTTCCGTCGATCCTCGCCGCGGGCAGCCTCGACGGGAAGATGTACGGCATCCCGATGCGCGGCATGCAGCCCGTGATGCTCTTCTACAACAAGACCCTCTTCGCGCGGAACAAGCTCCAGCCCCCCAGGACCTGGGAGGACATGCAGAAGGCCATCACCACCTTCAAGGGCAAGGGCATCACACCGTTCGCCCTCGGCGGCTCCGACAAATGGCCCGAGCTGATGTGGATGGAGTACCTCCTCGACCGGATCGGCGGCCCCGAGGTCTTCCGCGGGATCCAGGCAGGCGACAGCTCCGGCTGGGGCGACCCCGCCGTCCTCAAGGCGGCGAAGACGGTCAAGGAACTCGTCGACGGCGGCGCGTTCGGCAAGAACTTCAACTCCGTCGACTACGGCTACGGGGGCGCCCCCACCCTGCTCAACAAGGGCAAGGCCGCCATGCACCTGATGGGTTCGTGGGAGTACTCGACCCAGCTCGGCAAGGCACCCGCGTTCGCGAAGAAGGACCTCGGCTGGAGCACCTTCCCGACCGTGGCCGGCGGCGTGGGTGACGCCGCGGACGTGGTCGGCAACCCCACCAACTACTGGTCCGTCAACACCCGGACCAAGCACAAGGACGCGGCCATAGCGTTCCTGAAGACCATGTCCGCCAAGTCCTACAGCAAGGCCCTGGTCGACAACGGCGACATCCCGACCACGTCGAACGCCGCCTCGATGCTGGACTCCTCGCCCAACCCGCAGTTCGCGCACGACCAGTACACGATGGTCCAGAAGGCACCGAGCTTCACGCTCTCCTGGGACCAGGCACTGGAGTCGCGGATAGCCAACCCGCTGCTCACCGAGATCAGCAAGCTGTTCGCCGGAAAGTCGACCCCCGAGCAGTTCGTCGCCGCGATGAAGGCCGTCAAGTAACGATGTCCCACGTCTCTCCGTACACCAAGGTGCGTGGAGGAAGGAAGGCGGCCGCCGGCAACGTCGGCCGCCCGCCGGTCGGCTGGGCCCTGCCCGGCATCCTCTTCTTCGGCGTCTTCGCGATCGTCCCGCTGGCGATCGCCGTCTACCTGTCCTTCTGCAACTGGGACGGGCTGAACTCCCCGGCCCCGGTCGGCATGGACAACTGGACCCGGCTGTTCAAGGACCACGAGTTCCGTCAGGCCGCCTGGCTGAGCCTGGTGCTCACCACCGTCAGCTGGGCCTTCCAGACCCCGGTGGCGCTGCTGCTGGGCGTCTGGGCGGCCGGCAGGCAGCGCAGCCGGACGTTCCTCTCCGCGATCTTCTTCATCCCGCTGCTGCTCTCCACCACCGCCATCGCCATGCTCTTCCACGCGCTGCTCGACCCCAACTTCGGTGTGATCAAGCAGATCGGCCCCTGGTTCGGCATCGACCCCAACATCATGGGCACGTCCACCGGCGCCCTGCTCACCGTGGCCTTCGTCGGCGGCTGGCAGTTCATGCCGTTCCACACCCTGATCTACCAGGGCGGCGCCCGGCAGATCCCGGAGGTGCTCTACCAGGCGGCCGCCATCGACGGCGCCGGGATGCTGCGGCAGTTCTTCCACATCACCCTGCCGCAGCTGCGCAACACCATCACGACCTCGTCGGTCCTGATGATCGTCGGCTCGCTGACGTACTTCGACACCGTGCTGATCATGACCAAGGGCGGTCCGGGCACGGACACCACGATCCTGCCCTACCTGATGTACCGCACCGGCTTCCAGACCTACGACCTCGGCTACGCCGCGGCCATCGCCACGGCCCTGGTGGTCGTCGCCACCGGTCTGTCACTGATTCTGGTGCGCTTCAGCGGCTTCGGCACCATGCGGTCGACGCGGGAAGGTATGTGACGCCATGTCAGTCGACACTCGTCGGGCGGCGCCGCCCACGGCGCCCGCGTTCCGGGCCGGGGGCAGGGCCGCCCGCCGGCGCAGGAAGTGGGGTAACCCGCTGGCCGGCCTCGGCTCGCTGGTCTGGCTCGTCATCGTCGTCGTACCGCTGTACACGCTGGTCTCCTCGTCGCTGATGCACCAGGACGAGGCGCTGAGCGGCGATCCGCTGGCGTTCCCGGCCGACCCGACGCTGGACAACTACAACACCGTGCTGCACAGCGGCTTCTTCACACTGCTGGGCAACACCGCGATCGTCGCCGCCTCCACCGTGGCGATCGTGCTGGTCCTCTCGGTGCCCGTCGCCTATGTCGCGGTGCGCACCCGCAGCCGGCTCTCCTCGCTCGCCTTCCGGACCTTCCTGCTCGGCGTGGCCATCCCGGCGCAGGCCGTGATCGTGCCGCTGTACCTGCTGATCGGCAAGATGGGCCTCTACGACACCCTGCCCGCGATCATCCTGCCGACCGCGGCCTTCGCGATGCCGGTGGCCGTGCTGGTCCTGAGCGGCACCATGCGGGACGTCTCCGAGGAGATGTACGAGGCGATGGCGCTCGACGGCGCCACACCCCTGCGCATGCTGTGGCAGCTCGCCATCCCGATGTCCAAGGCCGGCATCAGCACCGTGGCGATCTTCTCGGCGCTGCAGGCCTGGAACGGATTCCTCTTCCCGCTGATCCTCACCCAGTCGGAGGAGCAGCGCGTCCTGACGCTCGGTCTCTTCAACTTCATGTCCCAGTTCGGAGTGAACATCCCCGCCGTACTGGCGGCGATCGTGCTCTCCGTCGTGCCCATCTTCGCCGTGTACCTCGTGGCGCGCAGGGCGCTGGTCAACGGACTGATGGGGGTGGGCGGCAAGTAACGCACCCACGCCGCCCCGCACCACCGCACTCAAGAGAGGAACCCCTGCCCCCATGGCAATCCCCGCTGTCCCGCACGCCCGCCGCACCGAGGCGGCCCCGGCCGCCGACGGTCCCTGGCGCGACCCCTCGCTCACCCCGCAGGCACGGGTGGCCGACCTGGTCCCCCGGATGACCCTGGAGGAGAAGGCCGCCCAGCTGTACGGAATCTGGGTGGGCGCCGACGCCGACGGCGACGGGGTCGCACCGCACCAGAACGACATGGTCGACCCGGTCGACTGGGACGAGCTCACCACCCGCGGCCTCGGCCAGCTCACCCGGCCCTTCGGCACCGCCCCCGTGGACGCCGGGGTCGGGGCGCTCGCCCTGGCCCGCGCCCAGCGCCGGATCGCCGGGGCCGGACGGTTCGGCATCCCGGCCCTCGCGCACGAGGAGTGCCTGGCCGGCTTCACCGCCTGGGGCGCCACCGCCTACCCCGTGCCGCTGTCGTGGGGCGCGGCCTGGAACCCGGAACTGGTCACCGAGATGGCCCACCGGATCGGCCGCGACATGCGCTCCGTCGGTGTCCACCAGGGGCTGGCGCCCGTCCTGGACGTGGCGCGCGACCTGCGCTGGGGCCGCGTCGAGGAGACCATCGGCGAGGACCCCTACCTCGTCGGGACCATCGGCGCGGCGTACGTCCGCGGACTGGAGTCCGCCGGCATCGTCGCCACCCTCAAGCACTTCGCCGGGTACGCGGCATCCGCCGGAGCCCGCAATCTCGCGCCGGTCAGGGCCGGGGCCCGCGAAATGGCCGATGTGACCCTCCCGCCCTTCGAGATGGCGCTGCGCGAGGGCGGTGCCCGCTCGGTGATGTCCTCCTACGCGGAGGTCGACGGAGTGCCCTCGGCGGCCGACCCCGTCCTGCTCACCGAACTGCTCCGGGACACCTGGGGGTTCACCGGGACCGTAGTCGCCGACTACTTCGGCATCGGCTTCCTGGAGACCCTCCACAAGGTCGCCGCCGACCGCGCGGACGCCGCCCGGCTCGCCCTGGGCGCCGGGGTCGACGTGGAACTGCCCACCGTCCGCAGCTACGGCGACGCCCTCGTCGCCGCCGTACGGGACGGAACCGTGGCCGAGGAACTCGTCGACCGGGCCCTGCACCGCGTACTGCTGCAGAAGTGCGAACTCGGCCTGCTCGACCCCGACTGGTCGCCGCTTCCCACCGCCCTGCGCGGCGCGGACCCCGAGCGGGCCCGGGACACCGTCGACCTCGACCCGCCGGAGAACCGGGCAGTGGCCCGGGAACTGGCCGAGCAGGCCTGTGTGCTGCTCGCCAACCCCGGTGGCGCGCTGCCGCTGCGCGGCACCGGCCGGATCGCGGTGGTCGGACCGCGCGCCGACGACGCGCTGGCCATGCTCGGCTGCTACTCCTTCCCCAGCCATGTCGGCGTCTCGCACCCCGAGACCGCGATGGGGATCGACGTGCCGACCGTGCTGGAGTCGCTGCGCGGTGAATTCCCGGGCGCGGGCGTCGAATTCGCCGCGGGCTGCGAGGTGGACGGTACGGACACGTCCGGGTTTGCGGATGCCGTCCGGCTGGCCGGGAACGCCGATGTGTGTGTCGCCGTCCTCGGTGACCGGGCCGGTCTCTTCGGCCGCGGCACCTCCGGTGAGGGCTGCGACGCGGCCGACCTCTCGCTGCCCGGTGTCCAGGGCGAGCTGCTGGACGCCCTGCTGGCCGGCGGCACCCCGGTGATCCTGGTGCTGCTGACCGGCCGCCCGTACGCGCTGGGGCGATGGGCGGACCGGGCGGCCGCCGTCGTGCAGGCCTTCTTCCCCGGCGAGGAGGGCGGTCCGGCGCTGGCCGGGGTGCTCTCCGGCCGGGTCAATCCCTCCGGCCGGCTGCCGGTCGGCGTACCGAAGGGTCCGGGCGGTCAGCCGTGGACGTATCTGCAGCCGCCGCTGGGGCTGGCGAGCGGGGTCAGCAATCTGGACCCGACGCCGCTCTACCCCTTCGGGCACGGCATGTCCTACACCTCCTTCGACTGGGAGCCGGGCGGTCCGGCCCCGGCCGAGATCCCCACCGACGGCTCGGCCGACATCGAACTCACGGTCCGCAACACCGGTGACCGCGAGGGCGCCGAGGTGGTGCAGCTGTACGTCCACGACCCGGTCGCCCAGACGACGCGCCCCCAGGCCCGGCTGATCGGCTACGCACGGGTGCCGCTCGCCGCCGGGGCGGCAGCCAGGGTCCGGTTCCGCTTCCACGCGGACCTGGCGTCTTTCACCGGCATCGGCGGCCGCCGCGTCGTCGAGCCCGGCGAGCTCGAACTGCGGCTCGCCACGTCCAGTGCGGCCACCGGCGTGCGCCGGACGGTGCGGCTGCGGCTCACCGGGCCCGAGCGGACCGTCGACCATCGGCGGCGGCTCGTCTGCGGCACCTCGGTCGAGCCCGCCGCGTACTGACCGGCCTCGCCCGCGGGCCCGTACCCCCTGTTCGTGGACCTCCCCGCTGGACGTGCGGGGAGGTCCACGAAACTTTCGACAGCTCTCCGGCGGTGGGCCCGTCACACCTCGGGCAACGTCGACATCACCAGTACGGTGCACCACATCGCCGCCGCCGGTGTGCGTGTGCTCAAATTCTGGAGGGCCAGAGCGAATGAACAGCGCGAACGAGGACAGCGGTGCGCCGGCCGGACACCTGGAGGTGACCCCGGTCGGCGCGGGGGTCGAGATCAGGCTCGGCACACCGTCGGGAGAGCTCTCGCTGATCTGCACCCCCGACCGGGCCCGCGAACTGGCCGCCGCACTCGGCCTCGCGGCGGACGAGGTCGAGAGCGCGCGCTCGGCGGACCCCGTCACGGTCAGGGCGGACGAGCTGCGCCGCGGAGACGTACGCGACGGCGACCGTGCGATGACGGTGGACGGGGTCAGGACGGACGGGGCCACCGTCCACGTCACCTGGAAGTCGGGCGCCGGACGCAGCTGGAACCAGCTGTACGACGCGGACGCCCGCATCACACTGCGCCGCCGCGGGCGTCAGGCGCACTGATCCGCCGCGCATCGCCGGCCGAAGGGGCGCACCCTGGAGGCAGAGGCTCCGGAGGTGAGCAGCATGACGCAGACCGTTGTCGGATGGCACATCGAGCTGGAATTCGAGGAGGACACCCACCGCACCCGCGCCGCCGCTCTGGTGCGGCTCTCCGACGGGAGCGAGGTACGCGCGCACGGCTATGCCAGCCGGCACCCCTCGGACTCCGGACAGCCCCGGGTGGGCGAGGAGATCGCGGGTGCCCGCGCGCTGAACGAACTGGCGATGAAGCTGCTGACCAAGGCCCACGACGAGATCGACGAGGAGTCCGGCCGGACGTCCCACCCGCTGACCTGAGGGGACGGGGACGGGGCGGGGTCCGTGGCTCTTGTACGGGAGGCATCGTAATTTGACGGGCGTCGTAGTACGGGAGGTATCGTACTAGCGATCCTTCCGTACCCGGCGAAACGGAGTCCGTCGTGAGTGCCCTTTTCGAGCCCATCACCCTGAGGTCGCTTGTCGTGCCCAACCGGGTGTGGATGGCACCGATGTGCCAGTACAGCGCCCAGCCGGTGGGGCCCGAAGCGGGCGTGCCCACCGACTGGCACTTCGCCCATCTCGCGGCCCGCGCCACCGGTGGCACCGGGCTCATCCTCACCGAGGCGACGGCCGTCAGCCCCGAGGGCCGGATCAGCCCGGCCGACCTCGGCATCTGGAACGACACGCAGGTCGCGGCGTTCCGCCGGATCACCGACTTCGTCAAGGCGCAGGGCTCGGCCGTCGGAATCCAGCTGGCGCACGCCGGGCGCAAAGGATCGACCGCCGCCCCCTGGACCGGCGGCGGCCCGGTCGGCCCCGACGCGTACGGCTGGACCCCCGTCGCGCCCAGCCCGCTGCCGTTCGACACCGGCCACCCCGTGCCGCACGAGCTGACCGCCGACGAGATCCAGGGCGTCGTCGCCGACTTCCGCGAGGCCGCGCGCCGCGCGCTCGACGCGGGCTTCGAGGTGGCGGAGGTGCACGGTGCGCACGGCTACCTCATCGGGCAGTTCCTCTCCCCGCACAGCAACAAGCGCACCGACGCGTACGGCGGCAGCTACGAGAACCGCGTCCGGTTCGCACTCCAGGTCGTCGACGCCGTACGGGAGGTGTGGCCCGAGGATCTGCCCGTCCTCTTCCGCGTCTCCGCGACGGACTGGCTCACCGAGAACGCCGAGGACGAGCGCGAGGGCTGGACCGCCGACGAGACCGTGCGGCTGGCCGGCGAACTCCGGGACCACGGAGTGGACCTGCTGGACGTCTCCACCGGCGGGAACGCCCCCCGCGCCCGCATCGCGACCGGGCCCGGCTACCAGGTCCCCTTCGCCGAGCGCGTGAAGCGGGAGACCGGTCTGCCCGTCGCGGCCGTGGGCCTGATCACCGATCCCCAGCAGGCCGAGAAGATCCTCACCGAGGGCCGCGCGGACGCCGTCCTCCTCGGCCGCGAACTGCTGCGCAGCCCGTCGTGGGCGCGGTACGCGGCGCGCGAGCTGAGCGGCACGGTGGGCGCCCCCGAGCAGTACGGCTACGCGATCTGACCGCACCCGCGGCCATCCGCCCTCTCCGTGTTCCCGGCGCGCGTCGGGCACGTACGGGGAGGGGTGGCCGCGGCGTCCGTTCACCGCACATTCACCAGGGATGACGGCCGAGGCATTCCCCCCGGCGCCGGGGGGATCTACGCTCGGCCGCGAATCGATCAACGTTGTCCACGGCCGGACCCCGGACGAAGACAACGTTGTCCGAACTCCCTGGAAGGTACCGCGACATGCCCACCAGACCGTTGCCCGCGGCCCGGCGCCTCGCCGCGCGAACAGCCGCCGTGCTCGTCACCGGCGCGCTCGCCGCCGCAGTCCTGCCCCCGGCCGCCGAGGCCGCGACCCCCACCGCCCGCCCCACCGCCTATGTGGACCCGCTGATCGGCAGCGCCAACGGCGGCAACACCTTTCCCGGCGCCACCCTCCCTAACGGCATGATCGCCTGGTCGCCCACGAGCACCAAGGGCGACCAGACGGGCACCGGCGCCGCGAACGGGTACCAGTACGACACCACCCGGCTGCGCGGGCTGAGCCTCACCCACGTCAACGGCGCCGGGTGCGACCCGGGCGCGGCCGGTGACATCCCGATCATGCCGTTCGTCGGGGACGTCACCTCGTCTCCGTCGGCCGACACCAAGGACGCCGTCTACGCCGCGGACTTCTCGCACGACGACGAGCGCGCCGTCCCGGGCCGCTACACCGTCGGCCTGGACTCCGGAGCCAAGGCCGACCTCGCCGTGAGCCGTCGCGCGGGTGTGGCCGACTTCGCCTTCCCGGCCGGGAAACCCGCCAATCTCCTCTTCCGGGTCTCGAACTCGCTCAACGGCAGCGAGGACGCCCAGGTCGAGATCGACCCCGCGCACCGCAAGGTCACCGGCTCGGTCCTCACCGGCGCGTTCTGCGGACGGCGGGCCAACGGCGGTACCAACAACCGCAAGAGCTACTACCGGCTCTACTTCACCGCCTCCTTCGACCGCGCCTTCTCCACCACCGGCACCTGGAAGGACGGCACACTCGCTCCGGGCTCGACCACCGGCAGCGGCGGCGAGGGCTACGCCACCGGAGCGGACCGGGCCGGCCGCGGATCGGGTGGCTGGGTCGGCTTCGACACCGCCTCCGACAACGATGTCCACATGCGGATCGGCATCTCCTACGTCAGCCAGGCCGGCGCCGAGGCCAACCTGCGCACCGAGATCGCCCCGCACGCCGGGGTGGACGACGTGGCGGCCGCCGCGAGCCGGACCTGGGACCGGGAGCTGAACTCCGTACGCACGGGCGGCGGCACCGAGGCGCAGCGCACCACCTTCTACACCGCGCTGTACCACTCCCTGATGCAGCCCAACGTGATCAGCGACACCGACGGCCGCTACCCGGGCATGGACGGCGCACCGCACCGGGTGGAGCGTGGACAGGGCGCGCAGTACAGCAACTTCTCCGGCTGGGACCAGTACCGGGCGCAGATACAGCTGCTGGCCCTGCTCAAACCGGAGATCGCCGGGGACTTCGCCCAGTCGCTCTACAACTTCGCCCGGCAGAACGGCGGCGTGTGGGACCGCTGGGTGCACATCAACGGCGCCACCCACGTCATGACCGGTGACCCCACCGCGGCCACCCTCGCCACGTTCTACGCCATGGGGGTACGGAACTTCGACTACGAGGGCGCCTACGAGTCGCTGGCACGCCAGGCGACCGTCCCCGTCGACGACGGTCTCTCGGACGCCGGCTGTCCGGGCCAGTGCACCGGCCAGCGGCCCAATCTGGCCCAGTACCTGGAGTCCCACTACGCCCCGCAGGACGTCTGCCACTGCTGGGGCGGCGCCGCCGAGACCCTGGAGGACGCGGTCGCCGACGACGCGCTCGGCCGCTGGGCCGCACTGCTCGGCCGCGACAAGGAGGCCGAGGCGTTCAAGGAGCGCGGCGGCTGGTGGCGCAACGTGTTCAACGCGGCGGCCACCGACGGGGCCGGGACCAACGGCTACATCCAGGCGCGCGACCTCGACGGCTCCTGGGTCTCCCCGTTCGCTCCGGGCAGCGAACTCGGCTTCGCGCAGGGCACCAGCGCCACGTACACCTGGATGGTTCCGCAGGACGTCCAGGGGCTGGCCGATGCGATGGGCGGCCGGGACGTCGCGGCGCAGCGCCTCGACGGCTTCTTCCACAAGGCGGACGGCTCCTGGTCGGTGAAGGGCGGCGACTCCGTGCGCTACGACCCGACCAACGAGCCTGGAATCCACGCCCCTTGGCTCTACAACGCGCTCGGGCAGCCGTGGAAGACCCAGGCGACCGTCCGCGAGATCCTGAACACGGTCTACGGCACGGGCCCGAGCGGTCTGCCCGGTAACGACGACCTGGGCACCATGTCCGCCTGGTACGTCTTCTCCGCGCTGGGACTGTACCCGCAGTCCCCGGGCGGCGGCGCCATGCTGCTGGGTGCCCCGCTGTTCCCGAGGGCCGTCATCGACCGCCCGCACGGCAGGGACATCACGATCACCGCCCCGGCCGCCGAGGCCACGCACGCGTACATCGACGCGGTGACGGTCAACGGCAGGCGGAGCGACCGCTCGTGGACGGACGCGAGCCTGCTCGCGAGGGGCGGCACGCTGGCCTTCCGCCTCTCCGCGAAGGCGAACACTTCCTGGGCCACGAGCCCCTCGGGGCTGCCGCGGTAGCGCGCGGTCACCGGACGGCGGGCCCCCGCGACCGATCGCGGGGGCCCGCCGCCATGTTGGGCGGCCCTGGGCCGCCCAATTTTTCTATCGTTGAAAATTCTCTGTGCACGACTGTTGTTTTGCGTTTGGTGCTGTGGCTCAATGTTCGATTATGTGCTGTGCCTCACAGGTTTGAGGCACTTCAGCTCTCTCGACAGGACGACGCCTTGAGACGACAAACGCCCCGATCCCGCGCTCTGTTCAGAACGGTGGCCTGCGCCGCCGCGCTGCTGATACCCGTCGGGGCCACCCTGGTCCCCGCCGCCGCTGCCGCCCCGGCTCCTGCCGCCGCTGCCGCCTCCGTGACGGGGGCCGACAATCCGGCCACCGCCGTGCACGGGCTGAAGGGCGAGTACTTCAGCATGTCCGCGCCCGGCGCGAGGGACTTCGACAAGCTCGGCGGAGTCGCCCTCGACCCGGAGATCAACTTCCCGGGCCTCACGGGCACGTTCGAGTCCACGACCGGCCGGACGGAGAACACCACCGCACGCTGGACCGGCAGCATCCAGGCGCCCGAGACCGGCGACTACACCTTCTCCGCGAGCGGCGACAACGGCTTCCGGCTCTTCATCGACGGCAAGGTGGTCATCGACCACTGGGAGCCCGACTGGGACAACGAGCAGACCAGCGAGCCGGTCGCGCTGAAGGCCGGCGAGCCGCACGAGTTCAAGCTGGAGATGTTCCAGGACACCGGCGGCGCCAACATGTTCCTGCGCTGGTCCAGCGCGAAGCTCCCGAAGCAGATAGTGCCCGAGTCGGCCTTCACCCCGCCGGCCGGCTTCGAGGTCTACCCGGTCGCGCTGAGCGTCGCGGGCGACGGAAAGCGGCTCCAGGCGGTGTTCGACGACAAGGTCGGCACGCTCTCCAAGGTGAAGGACCACCTCAGGATCGAGGCGGACACCTCGCCGATCCCGGTGAAGTCCGTCGCCCGCGCGTCCGGCAACTCCAAGACGCTGACCGTCACCCTGGCCGCGCCCGTCCAGAAGGGCCAGCAGGTCCGCGTCGCGTACGACGGCAAGGGCGGCCTGACAGCAGGCGGCAAGGCCGTCCCCGAGATCAGCCGGACGGCCAGGAACCTGTCCACGCACCGGCTGACCACGACCTGGGGCGACAAGCTCGACCGCAACCACCCGCTGCCCGAGTACCCCCGGCCGCAGCAGGTCCGCGACCAGTGGCAGAACCTCAACGGCCCGTGGGAGTTCGCCGGAGCCGCGGCGGGCGAGCAGCCCGTGTTCGGGAAGAAGCTCGGTGAGCGGATCACCGTGCCGTTCCCCGTCGAGTCGCAGCTCTCCGGTCTCGAACGCCACGAAGACCACATGTTCTACCGCAAGCTCGTCACCGTGCCGAAGAAGTGGTCCGTGGACCAGGGCGGGAGCAAGGGCAAGCAGGGCAAGGACGGCAACCGGCTGAAGCTCAACTTCGGCGCCGTCGACTACCAGGCCCGCGTCTGGGTCAACGGCAAGCAGGTCGCCGAGCACACCGGCGGCTACACCTCCTTCAGCGCCGACATCACCGACGCGGTCAAGGGCAGCGGCCCGCAGGAGATCGTCGTCGCGGTCACCGACACCACCGGTGACGACCAGCCGAAGGGCAAGCAGTCCCGCAACCCCGGCGGCATCGTCTACACACCGTCCTCCGGTATCTGGCAGACCGTCTGGATGGAGCCGGTCGCCCCCGCCTCGGTGGACACCCTGACGACCACCCCCGACATCGACAAGGGCCGCCTGGCCCTGACGGTCAACTCCGCCGACGCCTCGGCCGGTGCGCGGATCAAGGCCGTCGCCCGGGACAAGAAGGGCAAGGTCGTCGGCACGGTCACCGGCCCGGCGAACCACGCGCTGAGCCTGCCCGTCAAGAAGCAGCACCTCTGGACCCCGGACGACCCCTACCTGTACGACCTTGAGGTCACCCTCACCGACGGCCGTTCCAAGGACACCGTCGACAGCTACTTCGGCATGCGCTCCCTCGGCATCCAGAAGGTCGGCGGCTACCAGAAGCTGGTGCTCAACGGGAAGCCGTTCTTCTCCCTCGCCATGCTGGACCAGGGCTTCTGGCCCGACGGTCTCTACACCCAGCCGAGCGACGCCGCGCTGACCTTCGACCTGAAGGCGCAGAAGAAGCTCGGCTTCAACGCGGTGCGCAAGCACATCAAGGTGGAGTCGGCGCGCTGGTACTACCACGCGGACCAGCTCGGCCTGCTGGTCTGGCAGGACTTCGTCTCCGCCGACATCACCGGCGAGAAGGGGCAGCAGGCCTTCCTCTCGCAGGGCGAGCAGATGATGGAGCAGCTCCACAACTCGCCCTCGATCGGCGGCTGGATCGTCTTCAACGAGGGCTGGGGCGAGTGGGACCGCACCGAGACCGGCAAGATCACCGACGCGGTCAAGGCCGCCGACCCCTCCCGCGTCGTCAACGCGCACAGCGGTGTCAACTGCTGCTCTTCCAAGGGTGACTCGGGCAAGGGCGACATCATCGACCACCACGACTACGTCAACAACGACGCACCGTTCCCGGACGACCGGGCGGCGATGGACGGTGAGCACGGCGGCTTCACGCTCCGTACCGCCGGCCACATGTGGCCGGGTGCCCCCGCGGCGATCTACAGCGGGGTCGCCGACAAGGACGCCCTCACGGCCAAGTACGTCGACAACACGCGTACGTACTACCTGGCGGCCGCCGGCGCCGAACTGTCCGGCTCGGTGTACACCCAGGTCAGCGACCTGGAGAACGAGCTGAACGGCCTTTACACCTACGACCGGCGCGAGATCAAGGTCGATGCCAAGAAGGTCCGGAAGATCAACGAGCAGGTCATCGCGGCCGGCGCGGCCGCCGGCCACCGCGACGAGGTGAAGGGCGGCGCCGCCTGGAACCTCGACGAGGGCAAGGGCACCAAGGCGAGCGACCAGGGACCCAACCGCCTCCCGCTCACCCTCTCCGCCGGCACCACCTGGACGCCCGGCGTCCACGGCTCCGCGCTGAAGTTCAACGGCGAGGGACAGTACGCCCAGACGGCGGGTCCGGTCGTCGACACCACCGGCGACTACACCGTCTCGGCCTGGGCCTCGCTCGACGCGCTGCCCGGCAACTACGCGACGGTGGTCAGCCAGGACGGCCGCCGCACGGAGAACCCGTTCTATCTCCAGTACGGACAGGGCGCGTTCGCGTTCAGCACGCCGGGCGGGAAGCGGGCGCGGGCGGAGATGACGCCCGAGACCGGCACGTGGTACCACCTGGTGGGCGTGCGCGACGGCGACGAGCTGAAGCTGTACGTCGACGGCAGCCTCGCCGCCACCGCTCCGGCCGGCTCCGCGGACGTCAGCACCGGCCCGCTCTCCGTGGGCCGTGCGCAGTACGCGGGCGAGAAGGGCGACTTCTGGAACGGCTCCGTCGACCAGGTCAGGGTGTACGACAAGGCCCTCACCGCGGACGAGGTGAGCAAGCTGCACGGCGCCGAACAGCCGTAGACCCTCCGGCACGGTGACCCGCTGCTTGCCGCCACAGCTGTGGCGGCAGGCAGCGCCATGCCCCGGCAGCCCGTCCGGTCCGGGCGTCGTGTGAGGATCGAGGGACGGAAGAGCCCGAGATCCGTCGCCGCCGCGACGACCACCCGGATGGCGCCTCGTCTCCAGCCGCTCCGGCGACTGGACGACGGCCGAGGGGCGCCCCGCCCTGCTGCACACGTACGCCGCACCGGCCGGTGCGGCGCGGTAGCGCACCGGCCGTGACGGACCGACGGCCCGGACGTGACGCCTTCGCGTCGCGTCCGGGCCGCCGGGTGTAGTGCGCGGGGAGCGGTACAGGAGTGCGTGGAACGCCGCCGGTCAGACGAGCTGCCAGAGGTGGTCGTCGGTGCCGTTGTCGTCGAACTGGACGATGTGGGCGCTGTCGGCGGTGGACATGTTGTCCACGCCCAGCACCTTGCCGGAATGCCGGTTGCGGACGTGGTACCAGCCGTCGGTCAGCCAGCGCGAGCCACCGGGACCGGCCGTCGGGAACGAGGTGATGCGCAGCCGTGCCGCCCCCATGGGGACGAGCGTGACCTCCTCCACCGGCTCCGTGCTCCGGGCCGGACTGTCCTGGAGCGGGGCGACGACGTGCTCGCCGTCCGCGGTCCACTCCGGGATCCGGCGGGCCCGCGCGGTCATGGTCAGCGGGGTGCCGTCGAGGGTGAACGGGTTGGCGTCCTTGAGGCGGCGGACCGTGTGGGGGCGCAGCGAGGCGGCCGGCTTCCTCCCGTCCAGGACGAGCCCGTAGTTCCACGGACCGGTGGCATGCACCTCGTACTCCGGGAACCGGTCGGTGCCGCCGATGCGCCGGTACTCCTCACCGATCCGCAGGGAGTACGTGAGCGGGCCGCGGTCCACGCTGACGGAGCCGTGGTTCTGTCCCCAGGTGCGGACGGTGGTCGTCTGCGGGAAGCGCAGGGTCACCTTGTCGCCGTCGGACCAGGTGCGCTCGACGCGGGTGAAGGCAGGACCGGCGGGGGCGTCCACGCGGTGCCCGTTCACCTCGATCTCCGGGGCGTCGCACCAGGCGGGCACCCGCAGCACCAGCGGGAACCGCAGCCGTTCGGGCGCCTTCAGGCGCAGCGTGACCGTGTCCGTGAACGGATAGCCGGTCTCCTCGGTGAAGGTGACCTCGGTGCCGTCGGCGACCTTCGCGGTGACCTCGCAGGCGGCGTACATCGCGGCGACGAGCCCCCCGTCGGGGGTGGCGAGCCAGAGCTCCTCGGTGAAGTAGGGCCAGCCCATGCCGTAGTTGTGCGGGCAGCAGCGGTACTGGTCGACGCCGGGCAGGAACGCCTGCATGGCGAAGCCGTTCTGGAACTGCCGGTCCTTCTTGGCAACGTTGTCCAGATCGACGCTGTTGGCGCTGGTGATGTAGTGGACCGCTCTGCCCGAGGGGTCGAGCGAGGCCGGCAGCGAGTTGAACGCCAGCTCCTCACAGCGGTCGGCCCACAGCGGATCGCCGGTGATCCGGGTGAGCAGCTGGTGACTGGCCATGAACTCGACGATCCCGCAGGTCTCGAAGCCCTGCCGGGGGTCGCCGTGCCCGGGGCGCGCGTTCTCGTCCCCGGCGAAGCCGCCGCCCGGGAACTGGCCGTACTGGTCCATGGCCTTGCCGTACGTCCCGTAGGTGTTGCGGGTGTCCTGGGCCGAACCGCTGCGCAGCGCGTACTGGGCGGGCTCGCGGAAGCCCTGCGCGATGTTGACGTTGTGCGGGTCGACCAGGTTGTCGCCCCAGTCGGCGCCGTTCGCGTGGATCTTGTCGGCGAGGTCCAGCAGGAAGGTGTCACCGGTGCGGTTGAAGAGCCAGAACGCGCTGTCCAGGCCGTCGCCCCAGCGCAGCGCGATCCAGCTGGTGTTGAAGGCGCCCGGCCCCTGGGCGTTCATGTAGCGGAAGAACTTGCTGAGGAACGGGATGACGCGCGTGTCGCCGGAGTATTCCTGCCAGGAGCGCAGCGCCTGGACCAGTGGCAGGAAGGGCCAGAAGTCCGGGCCGCCGTTCAGCGACGTCCGCAGCGACTTCGGGCCGAAGAAGCCGTCGGACTGCTGGGTGGCGAGAATCGCGTCGAACCAGCGGCGGACGGTCGCCAGCGCCTTGGCGTCACCGGTGACGATCGCCAGGTCGGTGTATCCGCGCAGCCAGTACGGGACCTCCTCCCAGCCGCCCAGTTCGGGGCGGACCCAGCCGGTGGCGCCGAAGTCGAGGAAGTGCGAGAACTCCTCGTACCGCCCGCAGAGGCCGTCCAGCTGGAGTTTCAGCTGTCCGGCCAGCCAGCCGTGTGCGGTGACCCCGCCCGGCGGCAGTTTCAGGAACGCCGTCGGGTGCAGGGGCGCGGCGTTGGGGGAGTAGTGACCGCCATGAGCCGGTTTCGCCCGGTGCTCGGCCGCGGTCGCGGTGGTGGCCCAGCGGCCGGTCGCCGCCGTGGTGGCGGCAGCCGTGGCCAGCGCGCCTGCCATGAGTTGTCTGCGGTTCAGGGGCATGGAGGGGTCTCCTGCTCTCTGCCGGCCGTGCGGGGATCCGGCTCGGGGAAGGCGCATGACATGGGCTGCCGTGACGCACCGGTCCGGGGCACGCCGGGGGTGCGCACGGCAAGGAGCGCCGTCGCGGCCGGAGGGGCTGCGCGGCAAGGTTCTTGCAACGTTGGAAAAATTACTGCCGGCGGTATGACAGCACGGCGTCAGGCGGCTGTCCAGGGGTGCGGCGGTATCCGGCGGGCCGGGGCCGCCGTTCGGTCACGGCCGACTCCGACACGTTTTGGAAACGCATCGACAACGCTCTTGCCGCCCGTGCCACGTCGCCTATATAACGTTGTAAACCGAGCCGCCGAGAGGCCGCGCAGACTCTCACGACCACAGTTCGTGCAGCTGGGGCCCACCCCCGTGAAGCATTGGCGGGGTTCGTGAGGAATGCAGTGGCATCAGCCGCCGAGCGGCCGATGCATCGTCCAGCCATGACCGACCGCACGCCCGCCGGTGTGCCGTCAACCCGCCAAGGAGCTCCCGCGCATGATGATCCAGCGCCGAACCCGTACCCTCGCCGTGGCCTGCCTCCTCGCCGCCACCGCCACGCTGGCCGCCTCCGGCTGCTCCAAGTCGGAGGGCTCGGACAACGCGAGCGCTGACAGCAGTCAGGGCGCCCAGGCGGCCAAGTCCCCCGAGACCTCGTCCGGTTCCGGCTGCTCGCTGCAGACCTATGGGTCGCCGAAGCTGGACCTGAAGGACGCGGTGGTCGGCTTCTCCCAGTCGGAGAAGGAGGCCAACCCGTTCCGGATCGCCGAGACCCAGTCCATCAAGGACGAGGCCAAGAAGGTCGGCGTCAAGAAGCTGCTCACCACCAACGCCCAGTCGCAGCTGTCCAAGCAGATCAGCGACATCCAGGACATGCTGTCCCAGGGCGCCCAGTTCCTCATCGTCGCCCCGCTGAACTCCGACGGCCTGGAGCCGGCACTGAAGGCGGCCGCCGCCAAGAAGGTCCCGGTCCTCACCGTCGACCGCAAGCTCAACTCCACCGCGTGCAAGGACTACGTCGCCTTCCTCGGCTCCGACTTCGTCGAGCAGGGCAAGCGCGCGGCGGACGCGATGATCAAGTCGACCGGCGGCAAGGGCAAGGTCGCCATCCTCCTCGGCTCCTCGGGCAACAACGTCACCACCGACCGCACCAAGGGCTTCGTCGACCAGCTCAAGGCCAAGGCGCCCGGCCTGAAGATCGTCGCCCAGCAGACCGGCGAGTTCGCCCGCGACAAGGGCCAGCAGGTCATGGAGCAGCTCATCCAGTCCAAGCCCGACATCACCGCCGTCTACGCGGAGAACGACGAGATGGGTCTCGGCGCCGTCACCGCGCTGAAGGCCGCCGGCAAGAAGCCCGGCAAGGACGTCAAGATCGTCTCCGTCGACGGCACCCGCAACGCCGTCCAGGCCCTGGTCAACGGCGACTACAACGCCGTCATCGAGTCGAACCCGCGCTTCGGCCCGCTGGCCTTCGCGACCGCCCAGAAGTTCTACGGCGGCGAGGAGATCCCGGAGAACGTCATCATCTCCGACCGCGCCTACGACGAGTCCAACGCCAAGGCCTCGCTCGGCGGCGCGTTCTGACCGCGACCGGCCCCACCTGCCCGTAACGCCCGTGCGGGAGCCGCCGGGCCGGGGATCCGGGCGCGTACCGATCCGTACGCGCCCCGCCCGGCCCGCACCGGTCCCCGGCGGCGCACCGCCGCCGTGACGCTTCCACCCGTCACGGCGGCCACCGGGCCCACACCCTTGGAAGAGCGGAAGGCCAAGAACAGCCATGGCACCACCCGAAGCAGTACCGCAGCCGCCGGAGCCGGCCGCCGACGCGAAGGAGGCAACCGCACCGGCCGCCGGCGCCGGGGAATCCACCGCGCCGGCCACCTCCGAGAAGGAGACCGCCGACGGGAAGAAGACCCCAGCGCAGGCCGGGGCCGTCCTCGAAGCGCGCTCGGTGAGCAAGCGGTTCCCGGGCGTCGTCGCCCTCGACGACGTCTCCTTCTCCCTGCGCGCCGGGGAGACCCACGCACTGGTGGGGGAGAACGGAGCCGGCAAGTCCACCCTGATCAAGGTGCTGACCGGGGTGTACCAGCCCGACGAGGGCGAGCTGCGGCTGACCGGAGAACCGATCGCCTTCGCCCGGCCGTTCGAGGCGCAGCAGGCCGGTATCTCCACGATCTACCAGGAGGTGAACCTCGTCCCGCTGATGAGCGTGGCGCGCAACATCTTCCTCGGGCGTGAGCCGAAGAACCGTTTCGGCCTGATCGACTTCGGCCGTATGCACCGCGAGACCACCGAACTGCTCGACGGCTTCGGCGTACGCGTCGACCCGAAGCGGCCCCTGCACACCCTGGGCATCGGCACCCAGCAGATGGTCGCCCTCGCCCGCGCCGTCTCGGTCAACGCCCAGGTCGTCATCATGGACGAACCCACCTCATCGCTGGAGCCGCGCGAGGTCGAGACCCTCTTCCGGGTCATCGAGGACCTGCGCGCACGCGGGATCGCGGTGCTCTACGTCAGCCACCGCATGGATGAGCTCTACCGGATCTGCGACCGCGTCACAGTGCTGCGCGACGGCCGCCACATCCACACCGGCGACCTCGCCGACCTCGACCGCATGCAGCTCGTCTCGATGATGCTCGGCCGCGACATGGCCGAGGTCCGCCGCACCGGACTCACCGGCTTCGGCTCCGAGGGCCACGACGCCTCGCGCACCCCGGTGCTCACCGCGACCGGCCTCTCCCGCAACCACCAGCTCCACGACATATCGCTGTCCTTGTACGCCGGTGAGGTGCTCGGCCTCGGTGGACTCCTCGGCTCCGGCCGCAGCGAGACCGCGAAGGCCCTGGCCGGTGCGCTGAACCTGGACTCCGGTGAGATCGGGATCGGCGGACGCACCCTGCGCGGGCTCACCTCCGCCGGCGCCATCCGGGCCGGCATCAGCCTGCTGCCCGAGGACCGCAAGGCCGAGGGCATCGTCCCCGGCCTCTCGGTGCGCGAGAACATCGTGCTGGCCGCGATGCCACGCCTCTCCCGCGCCGGTGTCGTCTCCCGTGCCAAGCAGGACCGCGTCGTCGACATCTTCATGAAGCGGCTGCGGATCAAGGCGGCGAGCCCCGAGCAGAAGGTCGGCGAGCTCTCCGGCGGCAACCAGCAGAAGGTCCTGCTGGCCCGCTGGCTCTGCCTGGAGCCCAAGGTCCTGCTGCTCGACGAGCCCACCCGCGGCATCGACGTCGGTGCCAAGGCCGAGGTCCAGAGCCTCATCGACGACCTCGCCCGCGAGGGCCTCGCCGTCCTGCTCATCTCCTCCGACATCGAGGAACTCATCGAGGGCGCCGACCGCATCGTCGTCCTGCGCGGCGGCGCGGTCGCGGGCGAACTGGCGGGCGACGAGGTGGCCGAGAGCCATCTGCTCGAAGTGCTCGCCGACCACTCACCGGCGCCCGCAGGGAAGGCCCCGGCCGCTCAGGAGGACCCCCGATGACCCAGGCCACGCTCTCCACACCCGCCGCCCGTCCGCTGGCGCGGCTGCGCGACCCCGCCTGGTACCAGGAGTACGGCGTGTACCTCGCCGTCGCGGTGGTGCTCCTCTTCAACGCCCTGTTCACCGAGCACTTCATGACCGCGGACAACCTCCGCACCCAGCTCGTCCAGGTCGCACCCATCGTCATCGTCGCCCTGGGCATGGCCCTGGTGATCGGCACCGAGGGCATCGACCTCTCCGTCGGCTCGACCATGGCGGTGGCCGCCGCGCTCCTGCCGCTCTACCTCGGCTACGGGCTGGTGCCCGCGCTCGTCATGGCGCTGCTGGCCGGTGCGCTCGTCGGAGCGGTCAACGGCACACTGGTCTCCCTCGTCGGGCTCCAGCCGATCGTCGCCACACTCGCCCTGTTCGTCGGCGGCCGCGGCCTGGCCCTCGTCATGGCGGACGGTCAGCTCAAGCAGATCGTCAACCCCGACCTGCTCTCGCTCGGCACCGGATCCTTCCTCGGCATCCCCCTGGTCGTCCTCATCGCCGCGGCCCTCGCGGTCGCCGTCGCCTTCCTGGTCCAGCGCACCACCTTCGGCCGCCAGGTCGTCGCCATCGGCGGCAACCGGTCAGCGGCCTCCCTCGCCGGACTGCCCGTGCGCCGCGTACTGATCGGCGTGTACGTGCTCTGCGGGGTCTTCGCCGCACTGGCCGGCATCCTCGCCACCGCCAGGCTCACCGCCAGCGACCCCTCCTCGCTCGGCACCCTCATGGAACTCTCCGCCATCACGGCGGTCGTGGTCGGCGGCACCCCGCTCAACGGCGGTTCCATCCGGGTGCTCGGCACGGTCGCCGGCGCCCTGCTGATGCAGCTGCTGCGCGCCACCCTCGTCAAGCACGACCTGCCCGACTCCACCGCACAGATCGCCCAGGCGGCCATCATCATCGCCGCCGTCTACGTCGCCCGGGAGCGTCGGTCCCGATGAACGAAACCTCACCCGCACCGGTGGCCCAGGCCCCGGCACCGCGCAAGTCCCCCGCAGCGGCAGGCGGCGGCGCGCCCCGCCCCGTGACCGGCGCACCACCCTCGCTCGGCCAACGGCTCGCCGAGCTCCTCCAGCGCCAGGGCGTGCTCGCGGTCCTGCTCACGGTCGTGATCGTCGCGTCGTTCATCTACCCGACGTTCGCCACCCTGGACAACGCCCGCGGCGTGACCGTACAGGCGTCGTTCCTCGCCGTGGTGGCCCTCGGCATGACCATGGTCATCATCACCGGCGGCATCGACCTGTCCGTCGGATCCGTCTTCGCGCTGGGCGGTGTACTCGCCGCCTGGGCCTCCCAATGGGGCTTCCTGGCCGCGCTGTTCGTGCCACTGGTGGCGTGCGGTGCGATCGGACTGCTCAACGGTTTCCTCGTCGCCCGCGCCGGGATGGCACCGTTCATCGTCACGCTCGCCACCCTGCTGGGGGCCCGCGGCATCCTCCTCGCCTTCACCGACGAGGGCGCCACCACCTACCTGGTCCCCAAGGGATCGGCCTTCGCCGAGCTCGGGCAAGGGAGCGTGTGGGGCTTCGGCTACCCGATCCTGATCGCCCTCGCGCTGTTCGGCATCGGCGGACTGCTGTTGCAGCGCACCTCGTTCGGACAGACCCTCTTCGCCGTCGGCGGCAGCAGCGACGCGGCCACCCTGATGGGCCTGCCCGTGGTCCGTACCAAGATGCTGGTCTACACGCTCAGCGGACTGCTGGCCGGACTCGCCGGCGCGCTCAACGCGGCCAGGCTGTCGTCCGGGGTCACCATCGTCGGCGTGGGCATGGAGCTCGACGCGATCTCCGCCGTCGTCATCGGCGGCACACTCCTGATCGGCGGCGCCGGGTCGATCAGCGGAACGCTCTGGGGCGTACTGCTGCTCGCCGTCATCCAGAATCTGATCAACCAGATCGGCTCGCTGAACTCCTCGTACCAGTCGGTGGTCAGCGGAGGGTTCCTTATCGTTGTCGTCGTGGCCCAGCGCTATCTGGCGCGCAGCCGCAGAACCACCTGAACCTGCGCCGGGGCCGCGGCCCCGGCGCAGGTCGAGCCGAACCGGCGGAGCCGGGCCACTGCGCTTCAACGCGCGTCAAGTCGATTCAGGGAGTGCCGTGGGCGTCAGCCTCAAGGACGTTGCGCAACGGGCGGGCGTATCCATCAAGACCGTGTCGAACGTGGTGAACAACTACCAGCACGTCACACCGAAGATGCGCGCCAAGGTGCAGCAGGCCATCGACGAGCTCGGCTACCGGCCGAACCTCACCGCACGGCATCTGCGCAAGGGCCGCACGGGCATCATCGCCCTCGCCGTCCCCGAGTTCGGCAACCCGTACTTCGCGGAGCTGGCCGGCGAGGTCGTCGACGCGGCCGCCCGCCACGACTACACCGTGCTGGTCGACCACACCGGCGGGCTGCGGGAGAAGGAACTCCTGGTCAGCCAGGGGTTCCGGTCCCATGTGATCGACGGCCTCATCCTCAGCCCCATCCATCTGGAGACCGAGGACCTGATGGCGCGCACCGAGACAGCACCGCTGGTGCTGCTGGGCGAGCGCGAGTACGAGGCACCGTACGACCACATCGCCATCGACAACGTGGCGGCCTCCCGTGAGGCCGTGCGCCACCTCATCGACCAGGGGAACCGGCGGATCGCCTTCCTCGGCTCGCGCACCGGCCGTGAGCGGCAGCCGGCCCATCTCCGGCTGCGCGGCTGGCGGGAGGAGCTCGCCGCCGAGGGCATCGACCCCGACGAGTCGCTGGTCGTGGTCACCGACGGCTACGGCCGCGAGGACGGGGCCACCGCCATGGCCGCCCTCCTGGACCGCGGGGAGCAGCCCGACGCCGTGTTCGCGTACAACGACCTCATCGCCATCGGGGCGATGCGCACCCTCTCCGAACGGGGACTGCGCATCCCCGAGGACGTCGCCGTCGTCGGGTTCGACAACATCGAGGAGAGCCTCTACGGAGCCACCACGCTGACCACGGTCGCCCCGGACAAGGAAGCCATCGCCCGGCTCGCCGTCGACAGCCTCGTCGAACGCCTCTCCGGCGACGCGGTGCCCGCACCCCGGCGGCCCCGGCCCGGCTACCGGCTGATCGTCCGGGAATCCACCGCCCGGCCCCCTGCAGAGCAGGCCGCACCGTAGGCCGTGTTTCGAAAGTCCCGCCTGCCCGGCCGTCCGCTCGTCGCAAGGATCTCTGATGTCTCGCCCCACCGTGAACCGCAAACCGTTCGGCGCCCATGGGAGCACGGACGTCGATGTCTGGACGCTCGACTCCGGCACCGGAGTCCGGGCCGAGATCCTCACCTACGGCGGAATCCTGCACCGGCTCACCGTGCCGGACACCGGGGGAGCCCCCGCGTCGGTCGTCCGGTCGCTGGCGGGCCTGGACGACTACACGGGCGGCAACCCGTTCTTCGGCGCCCTCATCGGCCGCTTCGCCAACCGCATCGCGCACGGCCGCTTCACCCTCGACGAGGCGGAGCACCAAGTCCCCGCCACCGACCGGGGACACGCCCTGCACGGCGGGCCCGGCGGCTTCCACACCCGGGTCTGGCAGGCCGCCGGGGAGGCCACCGACACGGCCGCGACACTCCGTCTCACCCTGCGCAGCCCCGACGGCGACATGGGATTCCCCGGAGCCCTGGACGTCACCGTCACCTACACCCTCGACACGGCGGGCACACTCGCCCTCGACTACACCGCGACCACGGACCGCCCCACCGTCCTCAACCTCACCAACCACGCCTACTTCGACCTCGCCGCCCGGGGCGACATCCTCGGCCACACCCTCCAGGTGGACGCCGACAGCTATCTCCCCGTCGACGGGGACGGCATTCCCGAGGGCCCGCCCGCGCCGGTGCACGCCACCCCGTTCGACCTCACCACCCCGTGCACCGTCGGTGAACGGATCGCACTCCCCGACGAACAGCTGCGCAGAGCGGGCGGCTTCGACCACTGCTGGATCCTCCGGAGACCCGGCACGGGTCTGCGCCGGGCCGCCCGCCTCACCGCCCCCGGAGCCGGACGGATCATGGAGGTGTGGACCACCGAACCCGGCATCCAGGTCTACACCGCCAACCAGCTCGACGGCACCCTGGCCGCCCCCGGCGGCGGCCGCCACGACCGCCACAGCGCCGTCTGCCTGGAGACCCAGCACCTGCCCGACTCACCCAACCGGCCGGACCACCCGGGCACCGTGCTGCGCCCGGACGAAGTCTTCCGCAGCCGGACCGAGTTCAGGTTCCCGCACCTCACCGCCGCCACGGCCTGAACCCCCGGCCGCCCCCATGAAACGGCCCGGCCCGCGGAGGTCTCACACCCCGCCGGCCGGGCCCCCTGGTGCGCCGCGCTACTTCAGATACGGACCCGCCGCCCCGACCTTGCCCGGAGCCGCGTTGCTGCCGCCGAGGTCCAGGACGTAGACCCGCATGTTGCCCTTGCCCGGGGCCGCCACACTCAGCTTGCCGTCCGCCACCACCTGGGTGTCACCGGTGACGGCGTCCTTGTAGGTGCCGTCGGGAATCCCGCTGTACGTGGCCGCGCCGGTGACCGTCACCAGGGCGAAGCTGTCCACCCCGCTCGCCGTGTCCGTGTAGCGCCGCTTGTACGCCATCCGGCCGGTGATGCCCTCGGTGGAGTACTGGCCCATCTGCAGGGCAGGGACCGCACGGCGGATCTCGTTGAGCCGCTGAACGTGCTTGACCAGCGGCTTGCTCAGCGTGTCGGCGACCTCGCCGGTGGCGGAGGAGACCTTGCCGAAGCCGGACGCCTCGACCGTGCCGGCGAGGTGGTCGCCGTAGTAGGCGCGCCCGGTGGTCGCCAGCGGGCAGCTGGGCCCGCAGTCGATCTGCTTTCCGGCCTGGAACTCGATCTCCGATCCGTAGTAGAGCGTCGGGATGCCGCGGAAGGTCCACATCAGGGCCATGTTCTCGGCCCAGGCGTCGGTGCCGCCCGCATAGCGTTCGCTGCTCTTGTTGGGGCCGTAGTCGTGACTGTCCACGTAGACGACGTTGTACGTGGCGTCGTTGTAACTGTCGTCCGAGTCCTTGCCGTTGTTGTACGCGTTGTCGGCGTCACCGAAGTTCATGTGCATCCGCATGTCGATGACGTTCATGCCGGAGAACTCGCTGTGGTCCGGCGTGTGGTAGGCGTTCCCGTCCAGGAAGGCGTTGCTGGACGTCGGCTGCTCCCCGGTGCCCAGCTTCTCCTCGTAGTCGTACATCTCCAGTGCGGCCTTGGTGTCGTCGGCGTCGTACTCCTTGCGTTCCTTCCAAGTGAAGAACTGCGCCGAGTGGTTGACCGAACCGCGGTTCCACTTGTCATTGACGAACGCGCCCACCTCACCGAAGACGAAGAAGTTCTTCGCGGCCCCGGCGCCGAACTGCTGCGTGACGCGCTCCTGGATCGCGGGCAGGAAGCGGCGGTTCCAGGTGGTGCGCGGAATGTGGACGGCGGTGTCGACGCGGAAGCCGTCGACGCCCATGTCGATGTACTTGTCGTACGCGCCGATCAGGTAGTTCTGGACCGGCGCCGACTCGGTGTTGAAGTCGGCCAGGTCCTCGTGCAGCCAGCAGGAGCGCGAGTCCTCGCCCTCCCAGTTCCCGAGCCAGCAGTTGTGGTAGTACTCCTTCGGGAACATCCCCGAAGTCGGGTTGGGCCACTGGCAGTTGTAGATCTTGTAACCTTCGGGCGAGGTGGATCCGGTGGGCGTGCCCCAGTTGAGGCAGGTGTTGCCAGAGGGTTCCGCCGTGGACCACAGGTCGCCGTTGTAGTAAGACTTCCCGGACTTCGTCTCGACGCTCACGCCGTCGTACTCGAAGCCCTCGTTCTTCTCGTCGTAGTACCAGCTCCACTGGTCGTCCCGGACGCCGTAGACGGTCGGGGTGTACAGGCCCTTGGCGCCCCAGCGCGAGGAGTGGTTGTAGACGACGTCCTGGTAGATCTTCATGCCCTTGGCGTGCGCGGCGTTGATCAGGTCCTGGTACGAGGCGCCCGCCGATTCGAGGCGGCCGTCGACCTTGTAGAAGTCGTAGCCGTGATACCCGTGGTAGTCGTAGTCGGACCGGTTCAGCACCACCGGAGTGATCCAGACGGCCGAGAACCCGAGCCCCTTGATGTAGTCGAGCTTGTTGACCAGGCCCTTGAAGTCGCCCCGGAACATGGGGTCGTCATTGGCCGCGTTGCCGGACTTCACGTCCTGGCTGCCGCCCCTGTTGTTACTGGAGTCCCCGTCGTTGAAGCGGGCGGTCAGGACGAAGTAGATCGGGTCCTTGCGCGGGTCGGTGCCCAGCGGTGTGCCCTGTGCGGCCGCCGGCGGTCTGGTGCCCGTGGTCGCCTTCGCGGCGGCCGAGGCCGCCGAGGTGTTGCCGGCCGCGTCGACCGCCTTGACGGTATAGCTGTAGGCCGTCCTCTCCTCCAGACCGGAGTCGGAGAAGACCGTCGAGCCCACATCGCTCACCATCACGCCCTTGCTGCCGCCGGTACGGGTGACCTGATACTTCGTCACGCCCCGGTTGTCGGTGGACGGTTCCCAGGTGAGGACGACCGACACTCCGTCCGCGTCGGCCTTCACCGCCTTCGGGACGGTGGGTGCCTCGGTGTCCGCCGGTTCGGCGGCGCACGGATCCTCGGCGTCCTCGGTCACGGTCCTGTCCTTGACCGTGGAAACACCGGCGGGGAGGGTGTAGTTGCCGCCGTTGTTGTTGTCCCAGACCCCGTTCCCGTTGTTGAACGCGGCCTGCATCTCCGTCGCGGTTCCGAGATCGACCGAACGCTTCACCCAGCCGGTGCAGGCCGCTTCCATGCCGACACCCGGCACGGCGGTCCAGGAGCCTCCCGCCGGCTGGTAGTGCAGGTTGGTGGTGCTCCAGCCGACGGTCGTGGTCGAGTAGTACACCGATGCGCTGTTCCCCGAGGGCGAGGGATCCGGATCGGTCCCGGTGCCGGCGCACGGATCGCTGTGCGCCACCACCCCGTCCTTGACGGTGATGGTGCCGGTCCCCAGCGCGTAGTTCTTCCCTGAGTTGTTGTCCCAGACCCCCGATCCGTTGGTGAAGGTGGCGGCCAGTCCCTGTGAACTGCCCAGCGAAACGGTCTTCTTGACCCAGTCCGTGCACGCGGCCTCCATCCGCACGCCGGGCACGGCGGTCCAGGCGCCGCCGTCGGGCGCGTAGTGAAGGTTGTACGTGGACCAGTCACGGGTCTTGGTGTAGTAGAAGACCGTCGCCGTGTTCTCGGCGGCCGCCACGGGTACGGCGGAGGAGGAGCCCGCCGGGTCCGGTGCGGCGGTGAGCAGGCTCAGCAGCCCGGCCGCGGCCGCCGCCGCTGCCAGGGGCCGTCTGAGCCGCAGGTGGGGGGAGCGTTTCATGTGTCTCTCCAGGGGAGTACGACGGCCTCCCGGGCCGTCGCAGCCAACAGCGGGGTGCCCATCGGCACCCGCGGGTCCCGCCGGAGAACCCGGACGCGCCTCGGGGTTCGGGCGAGCAGTGCATCCGACAGCAAAAGCTGTCTGAATTTTGCTGCAATCTCTTGCGGTCAGGAAGTTACCTGGGCATGACAGGTACGTAAAGGGCCCGGACGGCGACGGTCGTCCCGTGCTCCGCGGCGATCGCCGGCACCTGTCCGGGAATGCCGGACCGAGCCCGGCTGTTCCGGCTTCATGACCTTCTTTGTGGACGTGACCGTGCGGGGCTACGAACTCGATACGCAGGGCCATCTGAACCAGGCCGTCTATCTCCAGTACGCGGAGCACGCGCGCTGGGAGTTGCTGCGGGCCGCAGGACTGCCCCAGGAGAAGTTGCTGGCCGACGGGGTGGGGCCCGTCGCACTCGAGGTCACGGTGAAGTTCCTGAAGGAGCTGCGGGGCGGAGAGCGGGTGCGGGTGTCCTGCCGGTTCGACTACGGGAAGGGCAAGACCTTCACGGTCGCGCAGCAGGTCCTCAAGGAGGACGGCACGGTGGCGGCGGAGATCACCGGTGTCGCGGGCATCCTCGACCTGTCGACCCGCAGGCTGGTCCCCGATCCGGGCGGCCGTCTCGCCTCGCTGGCCAAGGACCCGGAGCTGCTGAGCGGCTGACGGCGGTTCGGGACCGGGAGCCCTGCCCGGAGCCTCATTTCCTCAACTCCATTTCTTGGCCCGCAACTTGCCTGGATCTCTTCACCGGGTGTGGCCCGGGTGCGTAAAGTGCGAGCGGCTTCGGCGCCGTGCGCGCCTGGCAGACCCGGCCGCGCGGATTGCGCGACCGAGGGGTCGAACACCGGGGGGTGGCGGGGATGACGGACGCAGGGCGTGCGGACGGGACCGGGAAAGTCGGGACCGAGGATGTCGGGACCGAGGGTGTCGATACCGGGGATGTCGGGACCGGGGGTGTCGGGACCGGGGCGGACGGCGGGGGGATCGCACCGCTGGACCGGCGGGTGTTCGCCGTCGCGGGCGTCGTCTTCGCCGTGCTGATGGCGCTGTCCACGCGCTACGGCTTCCACCGCGACGAGCTGTACTTCCTCGACTCCGCCCGGCACCTCCAGGCCAGCTATGTGGATCAGCCGGTGCTGGCGCCGCTGCTGGCCCGGCTCTCGCTGTCGTTGTTCGGCGTCTCGGAGGCGGGCCTGCGGCTGTGGCCCGCGCTGGCGGCCGCCGGCACGGTCGTCGTGGGCGGGCTGACCGCGCGGGAGTTCGGCGGCGCGCGGCGGGCGCAATTCCTCGCGGCGATCGCGACGGGCACCATGCCCGTGCTGCTGAGCAGCGGGCATGTCGCCAACACGACGTCGTACGAAGTGCTGGCGTGGGCGGCGATCGCGCTCACGGTCACGCGGATCGGCCGTACCGGCGACACACGGTGGTGGCTCGCCGCGGGGGCGCTGGTCGGCATCGGCGCGGAATTCAACCACCTCGCGGCGATCTTCGGGGCCGTTCTGCTGGCCGTGGCGCTGCTCGGTCCGGCCCGCCGGACCGTGGCCGACCGCCGGCTGCTCGCGGGCGCGGCGATCGCCGTGCTGCTCGTGCTGCCCGATCTGTGGTGGCAGGCGCGGCACGACTGGGCCATGTTCGAGATGACGCGGGCACTGAACGCGGAGCACGGCGGCCCGGGAAACATCATCACCTGGATCGTGGGGCAGCTCAGCATGTCCTGTCTGGTGATGACGCTGTTGTGGGTGGCAGGCCTGAGGTTCCTGTGGCGGTCCGGCCGACCGCTGTGGCGGTGCCTGGCGACCACGTACGCCGTGCTGTTCGTGCTGTTCGCCGTGACGACCGGAGCCCAGGTGTACTACCTGGGCGGGCTGTACGTGTGCCTGCTGGCGGCCGGGGCGGTGGGACTCGACGACTGGCTGCACTCCCGCCCCGAACGGCTGCGCGCCCTGCTGGCCGGAACGGCCGTCTCGGCCACGCTCTCCGCCGTGATCGTGCTGCCGGTGCTGCCGTCCTCCGGCGTGGCCTGGACGTACGGCATCAGCGCGACGTCCGGGGAGACCCTGGGCTGGCCCCAACTGGTCGACACCGTAGGGCAGGTATGGAACGGGCTGCCGGCCGGGCAGCGTGCGAACGCGGTGATCTTCGCGGCGGACTACAGCGAGGCCGGCGCCATCAACGAACTGGGCCGGAGCGCCGGACTGCCCACCGCCGCGGGAGCCCAGAACACCAACTGGTGGTGGGGTGCCGGCAACCCGGACGCCACGACAGTGGTGGCCGTCGCCCCCGGCCCCGAACACGCCCCCGGATACACCGCCCACCTGCGCCGGTACTTCCGGCACGTCCGCGTGGCCGCCACCCTCTCCAGCCCCGGCGGCGTGCACAACATCGAATCGGGAGGGCACGTCTACATCTGCACCGGACCCCGCCGCCCCTGGGGTGCGATGTGGCCCGAGCTGCGCAACTACGCGTGACGCCTCACCACCGGGGCCAGGGGACCTCGCCACCTCTTGGCGCCCCCGGTCACCTCGTGTGACGGGCGTCAAGCTACGACGGATCTCGTATTATGGGAACCCCGGACGAAACGACGATGCGGAGCCACCGTGACCCCTGCCAGTGCCACCGCCCCGGTCGTCGGCGCCCGTACGCTGGCCCACCCGGCACGTGACGAGATCAGGATCGAGTCGGTGCTGCACGCGCTCTCCGACCCGGTGCGGCTGTGCGTGGTGCGTGAACTGGCCGCCGCCGACGAGGAACTCACCTGCTCCCGGTTCGATCTGCCGGTGACCAAGTCCACCAGCACGCACCACTTCCGGGTGCTGCGCGAGAGCGGCATCGTCCAGCAGATCTACCGGGGCACCGCCAAGATGAACGTCCTGCGCCGCGAGGATCTGGAGGCGCTGTTCCCCGGACTGCTGGACCGCGTGCTCGAAGCCGCGAACGGGCAGGCGAACCGGCTGGGCGCAGGCTGACGGGCCAGAGCCGGTCCGGTTCGCGTGGGGCGGCCGCCCGCGCCACCGCCGGGTGGGCCCCTACGCGAGGCCGTCGCCCCGTGCCGCGTTCATCAGTCCCGGCCAGTCCGGGATCTTCACCGGCCCGCGGCCGAGCGACCGCCCCAGGGCCGCCTCCGCCCGTTCGATCGACAGCCAGCCGTCCCACTCCACCGGTCGCAGCCCGTACGCCCGCAACGCGGCCACCGGATCCGGCGCGCAGGGGCGTCCGGCGAGCAGCGGGGCGTCCTCGGCCAAGGAGGCGACCGTCTCCTTGGCGCACGACCGGTTCGATCCGATGACCCCGGTCGGGCCGCGCTTGATCCACCCCGCGACGTACTCCCCGGGCGACGGGACCGCGTCCCGCAGCACCCGTCCGGCCAGGTGGGGCACCGTCCCGCGCACCGGGTCGAAGGGCAGGCCGGGCAGCGGCATCCCCCGGTAGCCGACCGCCCGCAGGACGAGCTGGGCCTCGATCTCCTCGAACGTGCCGGTGTCCCGCACGCCGCCGCTGCCGTCCGGCGCCGTACGGGCGAACCGCACACCGGCCACCCGCCCCCGGCGCTCAAGGAGTTCGACCGGGCGCAGGTAGAACCGCAGCCCGAGGGTCCGGGCCGGCGTCCGTCCGGCGGCGGGGGCGTCCGTGGCCCACTCGCGCAGCACGTCGAGGTTCCGCCGCACCATCGCCGGGAGCGCCGGGGAGCCCGGTGCCGTACCGGCGTACGCGGGGTCCAGGACGAGCTCCGCCGGGTCCACGGCGATCCGTGCTCCGGGAAGCCCGCCGAGCTCGCGGAGCTCCTTGGTGGTGAACCTCGCCTGCGAGGGTCCCCGTCTGCCCGTCATGTGGATCTCACGCACCCGGCTGCCGGCCAGGGCGCCGAGCGCGGGCTCCGGCACATCGGTCGGCCGCAGCTCCTCGGCACCCCGCGCGAGGATCCGCGCCACGTCGACGGCGACATTGCCGACCCCGATCACCACCGCCGAACGCGCCCGGAGTGCGAAGCCGCCGGCTGCGGCATCGGGGTGGGCGCTGTACCAGGAGACGAAGTCGGTCGCCGAGTGGCTGCCGGGCAGGTCCTCCCCGGGGATGCCCAGCGGGCGGTCCGTGGCCGCCCCGACGCAGTAGATGACCGCCTGGTACAGCTCGCCGAGCTGGTGCGGCGACACCCCGTCCCCGCCCACCGGGACATTGCCGACGAAGGTGATCCGGTCGTGCTCCAGGACGGCCCGCAGGCTCCGCTGGAGCGATTTGATCTTCTCGTGGTCCGGGGCGACGCCGTACCGCACCAGGCCGTACGGACAGGGCAGCCGGTCCAGGACGTGCACCCGCACATCGGGCAGCAGGGGGTGGGTCACCAGGGCCTGGGCGGCGTAGATCCCGCTGGGGCCGGAGCCGACGACGGCGACGCGTTGCACGGCGCACCTCTTCCCGGAGGGTGCCTCCAGCATCGCACCGGCGGGCCCGGCGGGGGGAGAGGTGCGCCCGGTGTTTCGTCAGGAGGAGAGAGCGCGCATCCGGCTGATCTCGGTGGTCTGCTGGGCGACGACGTCGTCCGCCATCTCCTCGACCTGGACGTTGTTCCCCTCCGAGAGCACCTCGGTCGCCATGGTGACCGCACCCTGGTGGTGGGTGATCATGCGCTTGAGGAACAGCTGGTCGAAGGCCTTGCCCTTCGCGGCCCGCAGCTGTTCCAGCTGGCCGGCGGTGGCCATGCCGGGCATCGTGCCGTGGTCGTGGCCCTCGGCCCGCTCCGTCTGCCCGTTGCGGCTGAGCCAGCCCTTCATCGCGCCGATCTCGGGCTGCTGGGCCGCGGTGATGCGCTCGGCGAGCCGCTTGACCGCGGCCGAGCCGGAGCGGGAGGGGACCAGACGGGTCAGCACCAGCGCCTGGGAATGGTGCTGGATCATCATCCGGACGTAGCGGATGTCGGCCGAGTTGGGGGTGTCCGCCCCGGCGACGGCCTTCGCGGCCTCCGAGGCCGAGAGCGTACGTGCCGGCTCGCCCGGTTTTCCGGGAGCCACGACCGAGCCGCCCCCGCCCGCCCGGTCCTTCGAACCGTTGTCGCCGCCGCTCCCGTCACAGCCGGCCGAGGTGAGCACGGCCGCGGTGACGGCGGCAGCGAGGGCGAATCCGCGGAACCAGCGGACCTGACGACGAATCAACAAAGCCGCCTCCGTTGAGACATGGGTGGTTTCGCTCTGTCCTAGCACGTCAACGCACAGCTGCGATCAGAAACTCTCGTTACGTCTCTGTTGCCATCTGTTGAGATGCCCATGGCAAGGACGATACTGCCGGAGTCCGTGAACCGGTCAACCACATTCGGATCCATGGGAGGACGCAGTGACCTCGTTGCACACCACCCCGGTGCGGCGCAGACGTCTGGGCGTGGCGGCAGCCGCCGCCGGGCTCTTCGCCACTCTGCTGACGGCCGGACCCGCGGCCGCGACACCCGACCCAGATGACTCGGCCGCGACCCGAACCGAAGTCTCCACGAGCCAGGAGGCGGAGGCGACCGCCGCGATCAGGAGCGGTGAGATACCCGGTGTGGACGAGATCGTCCACAGCCGCAACATCACCCATCTCGCCAACGTCCCCAAGGACGCGCTCCAGGGACTGAACACGGACCTGGCCTTCCAGGGAAAGTACGCCTTCGCCGGGAACTACGACGGCTTCAGGATCTTCGACATCAGCAACCCGAAGTCGCCGAGGACGGTCGCCCAGGTCCTGTGCCCCGGATCGCAGAACGACATCTCCGTGTCCGGGAACCTGCTCTTCCTGTCGACCGACTCCTCGCGCAGCGACAACTCGTGCGCGAGCACCACCCAGCCCGCCACGGAGAAGTCCTCCTGGGAGGGCATGAAGGTCTTCGACATCAGCGACAAGCGCAATCCGAAGTACGTCGCCGCCGTCGAGACCGCGTGCGGATCGCACACCCACACGATCATCCCCGAGCGCAAGAACGTATACGTGTACGTCTCCTCGTACTCGCCGAGCGAGACGTTCCCGGACTGCCGGCCGCCGCACGACGGGATCTCCGTCATCAAGGTGCCGCGCCGGGCACCGGAGAAGTCCCGCGTCGTGAACTTCCCGGTGCTCTTCCCGGACGGCGGGAACCCGGGCGCGCCCACGAACCCGGGCGTGTCCAAGACCACCGGCTGCCACGACATCACCGTGCTGCCCTCCAAGGATCTGGCCGCCGGCGCGTGCATGGGCGACGGCCTGCTGTTCTCCATCAAGGACCCGGAGAACCCGAAGATCATCGACCGGGTGCAGGACAACGTGAACTTCGCGTTCTGGCACTCGGCGACGTTCAACCAGCGCGCCGACAAGGTCGTCTTCACCGATGAGCTCGGCGGCGGTGGCGCGGCCACCTGCAACGAGGAGATCGGCCCGAAGCGCGGCGCCGACGGCATCTACGACATCGTCGGCAGGGGCGACCACCGCAAGCTGGTCTTCCGCAGCTACTTCAAGATCGACCGCCCGCAGGCCGACACCGAGGTCTGCGTCGCCCACAACGGTTCGATCATCCCGGTCAAGGGCCGTGACCTGATGGTCCAGGCCTGGTACCAGGGCGGAGTCTCGGTGTGGGACTTCACCGACTCGTCGAAGCCGAAGGAGATCGGCTTCTTCGAGCGCGGTCCCGTCACCATGGATGAGGTCACCACGGCCGGCCCGTGGTCGGCGTACTACTACAACGGCTACATCTACTCCAACGACATCGAGAAGGGCTTCGACGTCCTGAGGATCGACGACCGGCGCACCGACCCCGCGAAGCGGGTGCGGACGGACGAGCTGAACGTCCAGACGCAGCCGGACTACTTCGACCGCTGAGCCGACGGCCGGACCGCCGCAGGGCGGGCCGGCCCGCCGGCCCTGACCGCCACATGGTCCCGCCGGGGGTTCCTCGCCCGGCGGGACCGCGGCAAGGCGGTTCCTCACCCCGTGGAGCCGGGCCCGCTGCGGTGTTTCAGGCCGCCTCGTACCGGTGCGCCCGGCCGCCCCGCCATTCGACCCACTCGGGGCTGTCCAGAATCCGCTCGGGGTCGTCGAGCCCCGCGCCCTCCAGGAACACGATCACATCGTGATCGGAGTGCGCGAGGCCGAGTATCTGGACCCGCCCGTCGCGCTGGACGGTGACGCGTCGCCCGCCTGAGGGGGACGGACGGAAGATCACGATCGGGGGAGAAGTCATGCCTCCAGGGTGCGACGCGCCGAAGGCCGTCGCACAGCGAACCGGAAACCCGGCTCCAGGCAGATCAGGGAGGCGCGCGGAGGATTGAACCGGGGCCGCCTCACCGGGCAGCGCTCAGGCCGCGGACCGGGTGCCGCCGCCCGTAGCCGCGGCCCACTCGACCAGCAGCAGCTGGTACTGCTCCTCGTCCTCCGGGGACAGGCATCCGCCCGAGCGCTGCCACAGTTCGCGAATGTCTTCATTCACCACTGCGGCGGAACGCACGGAACCGGACGGGCTCGGGGTCGGGGACATACCTCCCAGGCTAAGGCCCCGATGTGACAATCAGACCCATTGCGCGCAAGGGACATCTCTCACATGTTCCTCAGGCAACCTCGGGCACCAATCCGAGCTCCCGCAGTCCGTAAGGCCGCTCGGCCAGCGGTGCGTGGTCCACGAACCGCACCTCGCAGCCCAGTGCGGCGGCTCCGGCGTCCGCGTGCCGGTCGTCGCCGACCATCACCACATCCGTCGGATGCTGTCCGAGAAGTGTGCAGGCCGTGTGGAAGAGCTGTGCGTCCGGCTTCTGTGTGCCGTGCTCGAAGGAGAGCACATACGCGTCCACGAAGGCGTCCAGGCCGTGCGCCCGGAAGACCGGCCGCAGATCCCATCCGATGTTGCTGACCACACCGATCCGGACGCCGCTGCCGGCCAGTGCGGCCAGCACCTCGGCCGCGTCCGGATACGGGCGCCAGGCCTCCGGGGTCCGGTGCCGTTCGTACAGCGTGTCGTACAGCCCCGGATCCGGCAGCGCGACCTGGCGGGCCAGGCCGGTGTATGCGGCCCGGTGCCGCTGCGGGCTCTCGTCACGGGAGGCCCAGTCCTGCGCCAGGGCTTCCGGCACCCGCTGCGGGGCGGGCCCGCCCGGCAGCGCGCGGGCGGCCTCCAGCTCCCGTGCGTACCGGTCGAAGTCGGCCGCGTCCACGCTCACCCCTCGCTCCGCGAGGGCCGCGGCGAGCCAGGACCGGACGGACTCGATCCGGAACAGCGTCCCGGAGAAGCCGAAGAGCACACCCTTGATCGGCATGGCCCCGATCCTCGCCGATGCGCCGACAACGCCGCAAGGATGCCTGTTCAGACGCCCCGCGAAGGCCGCTCACGCGACTCGTACCGTTCGAATCCCCGCCACCGCGAACGCGGCCAGCGCGGCCCCCAGCAGCCACCCGCCCAGCACATCGGACGGCCAGTGCACGCCCAGGTACAGCCGGGTGACGCCGACCCCGAGCACCGAGACCCACGCCGCCACCAGGGCCGCCCGCCACATCCGGGGCCCGGCGCCCCGCCGGCGCAGCAGCCACAACAGCAGTCCGCAGCTCACCACCGCCGTCATCGCGTGCCCGGAGGGGAACGCCGCGTAGTGGGCGGAGTCCACCGGGTCCGGCCACCGGGGACGCTCCCGGCCGACGGCGGCCTTGATCCCCTGCTGCAACAGAGCGGAGAGCACACTCGTGGCCGCCACCCAGCCCGCGAGCAGCCGGGCCCCGTGCCACCACAGGGCCACCACGGCGACGGCGGTCAGCGCGCGCATCGTCCAGGGATCCCACAGCCAGTCCGTCAGCACCCGGTTGACGTGGACGAGGCCGGGCTCGGTCACCGCCAGCCGGTGCAGCGCGTCGGCGACCGTACGGTCCAGGCCCATCAGCGGGGACCACCGCGCGGCGACCAGGACCAGCACCACCAGGAAGAGGGCCGCGCAGACGGTCCCGGTCCACAGGGCCTGCCGAGAGGCGCGGATACGGTCCGGGCGGGAGAGGCGCGGGGAGTGGTGCATGGAGGGATCCTCGCCGACGCGAGCCAGGTGGGGCCATCCCCGTACTCCGGTCCCGGAGGGCGTGTCCCGCCGGGACGGGGCGCTGCCCCGCTAACCCAGCGCGCTGATCGCCGGAACGAGCGCGACCAGCAGGGGAATCGCCGGCACGAGCGCCGCCGCCGCGGTCAGCCGCAGCCGGCGGCCCGCGGTGAGCCGCCCCGCAGGCGCCAGCAGCCGGTCGACCCGGAGCGGCACCTGCGCGTCCGGTGTCGGGGACGGACCGAACACTCCCCGGTCCTCGTTGAGTTCGACCAGTGCCAGGGCGGTCGTCAGCCGGCCGAAGCGGCGTGAAGCCACATCGTCGGCGGCCAGCTCGACGAGCCGGTGCATCTCGCCGCGGAACGCCGCGAACACCGGCACCTGCGGAAACCCGGACGCCAGCGCGGCGGAGCAGTTCAGCAGCCAGTCGTGGCGCGCCTTCGCGTGACCCTGCTCATGCGCGAGCACCGCATCCAGCTGACGGCCCTTCAGCCTTCCCAGCGCCGCGGTGGTGATGACCAGTTGGGGTGCCGCACCCGGCAGCCACCAGGCGTCGGGGCGTTCCCCCTCCAGCACCACCAGCCGTTCGCCGCCGGGCTCCTCGCCGGGCATCAGCGGGGAACGCACCAGGAGTTCGGCACGCCGCCGCCTGCGCCGCAGCTGCGCCCGGCGGATCTCCCGGGTCAGCATCGCGGCCGTCCACACACCGCCCAGTGCCAGCACCACCGCCATCACGGCCGACCAGGGCCCGTACGCCGCAAGGGCGTAGGCATCGACCACGGCGTGCGGCGCGGGCGCGAAGACATGGCCGCGCACCGCCTGCCAGGCCGCCGCCGCGCTGAACGTCATGGACAGGGCGAAGGAGAGCAGCACGCCGGCCACCACGCACTGCCACACCCACAGCGCCACGACGGGCTCGCGCTCCGGCCACTCGGCCCGCGCCATCAGCCGAGGGGTCACGACGGCGGCCAGTGCACCGAGCAGCAGCAGCGCGAGAGAGACCAACATGGCGTCACCTTATGAGGGGCACGGCACACACGGGTATGGCTGCGCTCGCCAAGTGATGTACGCCACGGTTTGACGGGCCCGCTGTCTCACAGGGTGAGCAGCATCGCGAACATCGATATCCCCATGGTCAGACGGCAGGCCAGCGCCAGCTCCGGCCGGTTCGCCCAGCCTGCCGCCGGCGGTCCGCCGACCACGGTCCCGCCGCCGGTCGTCGTCGCGGCCACCGGGATCAGCCGGGCGCCCGAGCGCAGTACATAGGCGGCGTAGTAGGCGAGGAGCAGCCCGGTCAGCAGCGGTGCGCCCCCGGCCGCGGCCATGGTGTGCGATCCGTGACCACCGTGCGCCGACCCGCCAGGACCCATCACGACGGCCATGTAGACCATCGCCGACGAGCCGACCAGATGGTGCAGATGGTGACCGCTGCGGCGGGAGAACCAGAGGGCACGCAACGCGGCGACGCCGAACAGCGCCGCGTACACGGCCCATCCCCACGCGGGCGGGGCGACGACGGCCGCGGGCACCGCCATGGCGGCCATGCCGAAGCCCATCAGCGCCTCCGCCCGCGCCGTCCTGCGCTCCTCCCCGGTCCCGCTGCGGGTACGCAGCAGGCAGTACGCGCCCGTCAGCGCGCACAACGCCATCAGCAGCCAGCCGGACACCGCCGGTCCATGCACAGCAGACCTCCCCCGGGCGAACGACATCGCCGTCGTCTAGTCGATGCCCGGGGCCGGACGCCTGTACGCGGCGCACTGGAGTACTGGGGGAGCGCGCGGCGGGGGTGTATTGCGACAGACCTGGTGCGAGCGGCCCGGACGTCAGGGCCGGAAGCGCAGCGGATGGTGCTCGGGCACCTCGACGACGGCGATGCGGACCCCGTCCGGATCGGAGATCCACATCTCGTCGAGCCCCCAGGGCTCACGCCTCGGCGCCCGCAGCACCTCCACACCGCGGGCCGACACCTCCTCGTACGCCGCCCGCACATCGGCCACCTGGAGCCACAGCAGCAGTCCGGGAGACGGCGGCGCGTCACCGCGGCCGGACACTTCCAGGAAGCCGCCGCCCAGGAAGTAGACCGTCCCCCGCTCGGGACCGGTGCCGAACTCCCGGTGGACGGGCAGCCCGAGCGACTCTCCGTAGAAGGCACGTGACCGTTCGGGATTCGTGGGGCGCAACAGGATCCGGCTGCTCAGCACATGAACCATGGTCCGGAGCGTAGGCCGTGTCCGGAGAGCTACGCTGCTGCGGCACGGCCACAGCAGAGAAACGGAGAGCCCCTCATGGACACCGCCCCGCCCCGGGATTCGGCAGAGCTGACCTTCCGCGACGCGACCGACGCGGATGTGCCCGCGCTCGTGGAGCTCATCCAGTCCGCGTACCGCGGCGACTCCAGCCGCGCCGGATGGACCACCGAGGCGGACATTCTGCAGGGCCGGCGGACCGACCCGCAGGGCGTCCGCGCGGTGGTGGAGGCCCCCGGCAGCAGGATGCTCGTGGTGGAGCGCGACGGCGGGCCGGTCGCCTGCTGCCAGCTCGAGCACCGGGGTGAGGCCGCCTACTTCGGAATGTTCGCGGTCCGCCCCTCGCTCCAGGGCGGGGGCCTCGGCAAGGTGATCATCGCCGAGGCCGAGCGCACCGTCCGGGAGAGCTGGGGGGTGCGTGAGATGCACATGACAGTGATCTCGGTCCGGGAGGATCTGATCGCCTGGTACGAGCGCCGCGGCTACCGCCGTACGGGAAAGATGAGCCCGTTCCCGTACGGCGATGAGCGCTTCGGTATCCCGCAGCGCGACGACCTCGCCTTCGAACTGCTGGTCAAGGACCTGCCGACGGACTGAGAAGCGGCTATGCGGTGAACCGGCCCGCGCGGCGGATCTCCGGGAAGTCGGTGGTCGCGCCGTCGAGCCCGAGCCCGCGGGCGAGCCGCAGGTGGTCCTGCGTGTTGACCACCCAGCCGACCACCGTCAGCCGCT
Organism: Streptomyces sp. NPDC048671; assembly: GCF_055587045.1. Taxonomy (NCBI): domain Bacteria; kingdom Bacillati; phylum Actinomycetota; class Actinomycetes; order Kitasatosporales; family Streptomycetaceae; genus Streptomyces; species Streptomyces sp. NPDC048671. Next base: position 135,043 of record NZ_JBVJHB010000019.1, read on the forward strand.
CGGCGTGCGCCTTCTCCACCAGCTCCAGGGTGATGCGCCGGACGTTGAGCACCAGCCGGGTGGCGCCCACCGCCTTCGCGCGGTTCACCAGGTCGTCGCCCCAGCGGCTGGCGACGAGTGCCGTGCGCACCCCGGGCACCAGTTGCGCGATCTCGGCGATCGCCTCGTCGTGGAACGAGATCACCTCGACCCGGTCGACGAGATCGCGCCGCCGCATCACCTCCGCCAGCGTGCGGGCGGCGGCCACGTCCTTGATCTCCGCCTGCAACGGGGATGCCACGGCGTCGAGGACCTCCTCGAAGACCGGCACCCGCTCGCCCCGGCCGGCGTCGAGTTCGCGCAGCTCGGTCAGGGTCTTCTCCGCGATCGGGCCCTTGCCGTCGGTCGTACGGTCCACTTCGGCGTCGTGCATGACGGCGAGAGCGCCGTCCTTGCTCAGGTGAAGGTCCAGTTCGATGAGGTCCATCCCGGCCTGCTCGGCGTGGACGAACGAACGCAGGGTGTTCTCCGGTTCGACACCCATCACCCCGCGGTGACCGATGGTGAGAAAAGACAAGGCACTCTCGCTTCCGTCGACGGCGTCTCCCCGTGTGCTGCTTCTACCCACGCGGCACCACGGCATGACCGCGATCCGGCACCCTGGTGTCCTTTCGCGGCGAGCGGGGCGGCCGGGCGGGTGAGCGGGGCGCCGTGCCCCTGGACATCGGCCGCGCCGAGCAGGAACCCGGTGATGACGGCTGCGACCAGGACGGCACGGATGCTCACGCGGCGGTTCTCCGGAGTGGTACGGAAGAGCTGACGCGGTCCGTCCTACCGGCCGCGGCGCGCGCCCCGCGAGCTGTGTCACTCGTGTGTGGGCGTGTCTCGCACGGGGTTGCCGGGCAGCCGTGCGAAGCCCTGAGATCACTGGCCCCTTCCTGGGGCCCCTCGTGGCCGGCGACCCAGAAGCGACTGTCGCAATGTTGCGTGACAGGAAAAAACGCGGTGACCATGGGGTTGGGCAGGATAATTTCCAGGGCCCCACTTGTCTCAGGGAACCGCACACGGATACGGTTGCTTGACGCGAGGTTCTCCTGTGGAGGAAGTGTTATGACGGAAATTCTTGTGCACGACGCCGCAGCAGACGGCATAACCGCCGCCCAGCGGGTGATCGAGCACCCGGCCTGGCCCGCGCTCAAGGACGCCGTGGAGGAGATCCGCCCCTGGCAGTCGAAGGACGGCTCCATCGACTTCGGCGCCGAGGGTGCGCCCTCCCAGGCGACCGCCGGGGCGACGCTGGACCGGGTGACCGCCGCGGTCGAGCAGCTCTCCCCGCTGCTCCCGCACGACGCCGCGTACCACCGAGCCCTCGTCGCGGACCTGCGCCGCTGGGCGGCCGACGGCTTCGGCATCCCGGACTTCCTCGACTCGCTGCTCGCCTTCCAGCCGGCCAAGGAGCGCGCCGACGGGCTGCAGCACCTGGTCGTCTTCGCGATGTACACGCAGAACGGCAACCCCGACCGCAACCTCGAAGCGGTCGTGCTCCGGATGGTCTGGCCCGAGTGGCTCGCCGATCTGGAGGCGACCCGTTACGACAACCCGCTGTTCTGCGGGATCACCTTCGAGGACTTCACCTCCGGTTACGACACCAACTCCGCGGTGCTCTTCCCGGAGACCATCGCCGTGCGCGAGGCCCCCGAGCGCTTCAGCTGGGGCGGCATCTTCTGCGACCGCGAGGCCGCCCGCTTCCGCCGGGTCACCGAGGCGTCCGTCGAGCTCCTCGGCGTCGAGCTGCCCGATGACATCCGCGAAATGATCGGCGACCAGCAGCGCTGCGAGCAGGCCTTCGTGCTCTGGGACATGGTCCACGACCGCACCCACAGCCACGGTGACCTGCCGTTCGACCCGTTCATGATCAAGCAGCGCCAGCCGTTCTGGATGTACGGCCTCGAAGAGCTGCGCTGCGACCTCACCGCCTTCCGGGAGGCCGTGAAGCTGGAGGCCGACGGCTTCGGCCAGGGCCGCGACGTCCAGTACGCCGTGCTGTTCGACCGGATGTTCCGCTTCCCGGTCACCGGCGAGCGCGTCCGCAACTACGACGGACTCGGCGGCCAGCTGCTCTTCGCCTACCTCCACAAGCACGATGTCGTGCGCTGGACCGACAACACCCTGAAGATCGACTGGGAGCTGGCCCCGCGGATCACCAACCAGCTCTGCGGCGAGATCGAGAAGCTCTACCGCGACGGCATCGACCGCCCCAAGCTCGTCCACTGGTTCGCCGCGTACGACCTGGTCGCCGGCTATCTGGCGCCGCACCCCGGCTCCCGCTGGGCCAAGGGCCCCGACGCCCTGGACCTCTCCCAGCCGCCCCGTAAACTCGTCGACGACGTGCTTCCGGACGAGTTTCCCCTGAGCATGTTCTATGAGGCGCTCTCCAAGAAACTGAAGAACGTGATCGCCTCCACCAAGGGGATCACCGCCGCGGACGCCGGGCAGGCGGCCGCGTGAGCGCACGGAGCGAGGAGACGGTGGTCATGAACGGAAACGGCAAGAGCAGCGGGAGCGGTGCGCTCGAAGGAGCCGTGGTCGCCGTGGCGGGGGCGGCCGGACCGGCCGGCCGGGCCACGCTGCTCCGGCTCGCCGAGGCGGGCGCGATCGTCGTCGCCTCGGACGCGAACGCCACCCGGCTCGCCGAGGCGGTCGACGCGGCCCGCTACGCCCACGGCGGCGCCACCGTCACCGGGGACACCGTGGACCTGCTCGACCTCGGCGCCGCCCGTGAGTGGGCCGACAGGACGGAGAAGGAGTTCGGCCGGATCGACGGGCTCGTCCACCTCGTGGGCGGCTGGCGCGGAAGCGCCGGCTTCGCCGAGACGGACCTCGCCGACTGGACGCTGCTGGAGAAGCTGCTGATCCGGACCGTCCAGCACACCTCGCTGGCCTTCCAGAGCGGCCTGCAGCGCAGTGACCGCGGCCGCTACCTGCTGATCAGCGCGGCCGGTGCGAGCAAGCCCACCGCGGGCAACGCCGCCTACGCCGCGTCGAAGGCGGCGGCCGAGGCCTGGACCCTCGCGCTCGCGGACGCCTTCCGCAAGGCGGGGGGCGAGGACGCGTCCCGGAGCGCGGCTGCGATCCTGGTCGTGAAGGCACTGGTGCACGACGCGATGCGCGCCGAGCGCCCGAATGCGAAGTTCGCGGGCTTCACCGACGTCAAGGAGCTGGCCGATGCCATCGCCGGCGTCTGGGACCGGCCTGCCCCGGAAGTGAACGGAAAGCGCCTGTGGCTGACCCCGCAACCGTAAGGACCGACGCGCGTCGTCATCACGACCCGCAGGTACGCGGCTTCGCCAGTGACAACTACGCGGGAACCCACCCGGAGATCCTGGCGGCCCTCGCCCTCGCCAACGGCGGACATCAGATCGCCTACGGCGAGGACGAGTACACCGGTCATCTCCAGCGCGTGATGCACAGCCACTTCGGCCCCACCGCCGAAGCCTTTCCCGTGTTCAACGGAACCGGCGCCAACGTCGTCTCGCTCCAGGCGATGACCGACCGCTGGGGCGCGGTCATCTGCGCGGAATCCGCCCACATCAACGTGGACGAGGGCGGCGCCCCGGAGCGGGTCGGCGGCCTCAAACTGCTCACGGTGCCCACCGAGGACGGCAAACTCACGCCCGAGCTCATCGACCGGCAGGCGTACGGATGGGACGACGAGCACCGTGCCATGCCGCAGGTCGTCTCGATCACCCAGAACACCGAGCTCGGCACGGTCTACACACCCGGCGAGATCCGCGCCATCTGTGAGCACGCCCACGGGCACGGCATGAAGGTCCACCTCGACGGGGCACGGATAGCCAATGCCGCGGCCTCCCTGGACGTACCGATGCGCACCTTCACCAACACCGTCGGCGTCGATGTGCTCTCCTTCGGCGGCACGAAGAACGGGGCGATCTTCGGCGAGGCCGTCGTGGTCCTGAACCCCGATGCCGTCCGCGCCATGAAGCATCTGCGCAAGCTGTCGATGCAGCTCGCCTCCAAGATGCGATTCGTCTCCGTGCAACTGGAGGCGCTGCTCGCCGGCGACCTCTGGCTGCGCAATGCCCGGCACGCCAACGCCATGGCCCAGCGGCTCGCCGAGGGGGTCCGCGCGGTGGACGGAGTGGAGATCCTCCACGCCGTCCAGGCCAACGCCGTCTTCGCGCGGCTCCCGCACGCGGTGAGCGAGCGGCTGCAGAAGCGCTTCCGCTTCTACTTCTGGGACGAGAAGGCCGGGGACGTGCGCTGGATGTGCGCCTTCGACACCACGGAGGACGACGTCGACACGTTCGTCCTCGCGCTGAAGGAAGAGATGACGGCGTAGCAATCACTGCATGATTATGCGGCCGACCGGAAAATGATTGACTTCCGGTCGGCCGCATACCTACGCTCGGCGGCCATGGAGCTGATTCAGCAGGCCCCCGGAACCTCTGCCTACCTCGCGGCCGACGAGGCGATCGACCACGGACATCCGCTGGTCCGGGAGACGGCCGCGCACCTGCGTTCCGTAACCGAAGACGCATATACATACGCGGCTGCCGCCTACGACTTCGTACGCGACGGCATCACGCACTCCGCCGACTCGGGGGACACGCGGGTCACCTGGCGCGCCTCGGACGTCCTGGCGACCCGCAATGGCATCTGCCACGCCAAGTCCCACGCCCTGGCCGCCCTGCTGCGCGCGGAGGGCATCCCGGCGGCCCTCTGCTACCAGCGGCTCGCGGACGACAACGGGGACCCGGGGCCGGTGCACGGACTGATCGCGCTGCGGCTCCCCGGCCGGGACCGCTGGGACCGCCAGGACCCGCGGGGCAACCGGCCGGGCGTCGACGCGCGGTTCTCACTGGATGAGGAACACCTGGCCTGGCCGATCCGGCCGGAGTTCAATGAAATGGACTACCCGGGGCTCTATGCGGCACCGCACCCGCTGGTCCTGCGTGGCCTGCGGGCCGCGTCCGACCGTGCCCAGCTCTGGGGCACGCTTCCGACGGCGCTCTGATTCGCGGGCGGCGCACAGGCGTGGAACACCCGGCCGGAGTGACGTTTCAGCCGTGGCCATGACCCGGTCGGAGTCAGCCGCGCTCGCGGACCTCGGCGGGGGTCGGGGCCGTACCGCCGAGATGGGCGGGAACCCACCAGGTGTCGCTCGCGTCCCTCGGGCGCACCGGGTAGGCGCGCTGAGCGGCTTCGAGGAGCTCCTGCACGCGCTCGCGCAGCCGGCGGGTGATCGCGCCCGCGTACTGGTCGGTGGGGGCCTCCACCGGCTCGCCGACGCGGATCGTCACCGGGATGTGGCTGCGCCTGAAGTTGCGCGGGCGGCCCTTGGTCCACAGCCGCTGGGTTCCCCACAGCGCCATCGGGATCAGCGGCACCCCGGCCTCCTGGGCCAGCCGCGCGGCACCCGACTTGAAGTTCTTCAGCGTGAAGGACTCCGAGATCGTCGCCTCGGGGAACACGCCGACGATCTCGCCCGAGCGCAGCGAGGCGAGGGCGTGCGCATACGCGTCCTCGCCCTGCTTGCGGTCGACGGGGATGTGCTTCATGCCGCGCATCAGCGGTCCGGAGACCCTGTGCCGGAACACCGATTCCTTCGCCATGAAGCGGACGAGCCGCTTCTGCGGCAGCGTCGCGAGCCCAGTGAAGATGAAGTCCAGATAGCTGATGTGATTGCTGACCAGAACCGCGCCACCAGTCTTCGGGATGTGCTCCCAGCCCTGGGTGTCGATCTTCAGGTCGAGCGCCTTGAAAAACGTACGAGCGGCGCCGATGACCGGCCGATAGACGAGTTCTGCCATCTGGGGGAGACCCTTCTTCAGCGCCTGGGGAGGGTTCTCCCGGCGGAAGTTACGCAGCCGTAGGTTTTCGGCATTGGGCCGATCGTGCCCCATGCGCGTCGCGGTGGCCAGTCTCGGCGGGCGCGGGGCGCGAGATTCTCGTCACGTGGAACAGCCGGGAATGTCTCGGCGGACGCGGGCGCTGACTCTTTGGGCAGAGCTCTGACAGGGGGCCGGAAATGGATGGGCAGGCACAGGTGAACAGGCTGGATATCGCCCAACTCGGCGTTGAACTGGGGGAGCGGGCGACTCTCGTCCAGTTCTCCAGCGCGTTCTGCCAGCCCTGCCGGGCCACCCGGCGCACGCTCGTCGAGGTGGTGGGAATGGTCGACGGCGTCGTCCATGTGGAGATCGACGCCGAGGCGCATCTCACTCTCGTGCGGGCACTCGACATCAGCAGAACCCCGACCGTTCTGGTGCTCGACGCCTCCGGCCGGATCGTCCGACGCGCGGTCGGACAGCCACGCACCGTCGATGTCGTGGCCGCACTGGGACAGGCGATATGACGGGCCGTGACGCATCTCCCACCTTGTGGGACGGTCTTGACTGCACCCACCATGCATCGTCACTCTGACGCTATGCCGCCAGTACTCCTTCTCTACGGCCGGGTCCATGTCGACCTCGCCCGCTGTGCGAGTGCGCGCTGTCCGGATGCCTGAGCATCCACGGCCCCGTACCCCCGACGCGCAGAAGGACGACATCTCCATGACGGCATCACCCGAGCTCGGCAACGCCCGGACGGCATCCCCGGACCTCCTCCGCTCCGTGTTCCGGCAGCACGCGGCCGGAGTCGCCGTGATCACCGCCGCCGGTGACCGGCCGGTCGGCTTCACGGCCACCTCCCTCAACTCCGTGGCCGCCGAGCCGCCCCTCATCTCCTTCGGCGTGGGCACCTCGTCCTCCAGTTGGCCGGTCGTCGCGGAGGCGGAGCACATCGGGGTCCACATACTCGGCGAACACCAGCGGGAACTGGCCGCCACCTTCGCGCGCAGCGGTGCCGACCGGTTCGGTCCGTCCACCTATTGGCGCAGTGGGCCGGAAGGCGTCCCGGTGCTCGACGGCGTGCTGGCGTGGCTGGTCTGCCGGGTCGTCGCGCGGATCCCGGCGGGGGACCACCGGATCGTGATCGCCCAGGCGGTGGTCGGGGACCCGGCCGGGTCCGGGCGGCCGCTGGTCTATCACCAGGGCCGGTTCACTGCTCTGCGAGACTGAGAGCCCCTTGGTGGCACGTGGGCGCCGGGCGTCGTCCAGATCACAGTTCAAAGCGCTTGCCCACAGGGCATGCACTAGGTGTACTGGCGAGTAATATTCCGGTCGGAGCGTCGGTCGCTCCGACCGGAAATCGCCCCATCAGGCGCCTATGCTGCGTGCAACAAGGCAGCCCGGAAATGACGATGCAGTAGGAGAGCCGGCGTGAGCTTGAGGATCGTTGTCTGTGTGAAGTACGTGCCCGACGCGACCGGTGACCGGCATTTCGCCGATGACCTGACGTTGGA